>NZ_JBTAMQ010000004.1:0-542804 GCF_054404255.1 Vibrio phycocola | reverse complement strand
GAAGTTTGGGTTGCGTGTCGAAGGCGAAGAGTTTTACAAATCAGATGTAGCGTACTTCAAAATGTCTGTTTCGTGGGATTGAAAACCACAAACATAACAATTGCGTAAGGCTTCAACATATATTGCTAAGATTTGATACGTGCCAAACTCATTTCTGTCCAATACCTTCTTAAGCCGAGAACCCATGGGCATTTGCTCCACATGAATTCTCTCCACATCTTTAACGACGTATACGTTTATAATGCCTCAGATAAAGCTAATAGGGTAACTCGCGTTGATACCGCATTTAACGCAATGTTATGAATCATTTTGTCGGTAGTCGTACAGCAATCTTTGATAATGGACACCTTATACTTTTCGGCTGCTTTAGAAATAGCGGTATGCGTAACGCAATTTTGAGTCATCATTCCACAAATCAACAATTCATCAATCTCGAGTTTATTTAGTGTTCCTTCCAGATTAGTTTGATGAAAACTATCAGCGTGCGTCTTAATAACCACCTCAGATTTGGGGCATATCGATAACACTTCTGGATGAATATTGGCTCCGTCACTGCCTTCTTCAAAAAAACTGGCCATCTTCTTTTGTGTTGGAGATATATGTTGCACAAGGATAACTGGAACATGCTCTGCATTGGCGTGACTGATCAATTGCTTAATATTGCACAAGATCTTCTCAGTATTCCACAATGGAAATTTACCTCCACAGAAATAGTCATTTTGTACATCAATGACAAGTAAGGCTTTTTTACTCATTTTCGACTCCTAGTTAATGAAATTTAATCCAGAAGATTATGTGTTATTTGCTGTATGATCTTTAGAGGCTAAAATGACATAAAACAGGTCATAAACGACACGTGAGAATAGATATGACAAAGATAAGTATAGGAATATGCGAATATCCTTCTGTATTGAAGTCATCCGTTTATGGTCTTGAAGAAATGTTTTTGCTTGCCAACAGAATTTGTAAGGAACAAGGACTTGAAGTCGTATTTGAACCCATATTGATTCCGCATACTGATCTAATAACTCAAAATTTAACAGTTATTTTATTACCTCCAGCTTCAACCGATGATTACTACTTAGCACCGGAAGATGCATTTATTCAATGGTTAAAAGAACACTACTTGAAAGGTGCCGTTCTCGCATCAGCATGTGCAGGAGTGTTTATTCTTGCCGCAACCGAATTGATGGACGGAAGAGAAACCACAACCCATTGGGCGTTGGGAGACCAACTTTCTGAGCGTTTCCCTAGGGTAGAGCTGAATAGCAACAAAATAATGGTAAATCATGGTGATTTAATCACCGCCGGTGGGATGATGTCGTGGTTGGATCTTGGATTTGAATTAATTGCCAAATATGCAGCGCCAAGTGTTGTACGTCAACTTGGTAAAACGCTAGTTATCGATACCGCACAGAGAGAACAGAGTTACTATCAACAATTTAATCCATCGTTCTGTCATGGTGATATCGCAATTGTTTCGGTTCAACAAATCATGCATAAAAACTATTCAGAACCGATGTATATAAAACAATTAGCCAAGCAAGCGAATCTTGTCGAACGTACAATGCAACGAAGGTTTTTAAAAGCGACAGGTTATAATCCGAATCAATATTTGCAGCATCTTAGAGTACAAAAAGCATGTGACTACTTAGAAAGTACTCCGCATTCATTCGAATGGATATGTAATCAGGTAGGGTACGAAGATATCAGCGCATTTCGAAAGGTGTTCATTAGTATTGTCGGGTTATCTCCACGAGAGTTTAGAAAACGATTTTCTTGATTCATTCAAAACGGAACAGGGGATATAAGGCATTAGGTTTTGTTGTATCAGATGCATCCAAGCAGGAGAATCTCAAGCTATGAATAGATACGAACTCGATTCATCAGAAACACGATACGAAAACGGGTCACAAGGCAAAGTACTGGCTAATAAGCTAGGCATCATGGATTCTGATGAAATGGATGACGTTGAAGCAATCCTTTTAACAAAGCTGTATGAAAAAGTTTTTGAGGTGGATGATACGAATCTGAAGGTGACATTTCCTAACGTTATTGATTGGCATAGGAAGTGGCTTGGCAACAAGTTTGCTTTTTTGAATGAAAAGCGAGTAACGTTTAGCTACTCGCAATTTGAGCCTATAAATAACGACTTCTCAAATGCGCTTGAAAGTGCGCGGAATTCAAGGTTTCACCTGTAGCCGCTTTGACCAACTCGCCGGTGGTTAATGTGCTGCCTTTGCTCCAGATATTCTCTGATAACCAAGAGAAAATAGGAGAAAGATCGCCACTCTGAATCGCCGCTTCCACATCGACAGTTTGCTTCATAGATGCCATAAACTGCGCCGCATACATAGCGCCTAATGTGTAAGAAGGAAAATACCCAAAGGCGCCATCGGTCCAGTGAATATCTTGCATACAACCATTTTGGAAGTTGCCTTTGGTTGATAGATTCAGCGATGCTTGCATTTTCGCATCCCATAACTCAGGCACATCACGATGCGAAATTTTTCCATTAATCAGATCACGTTCGATTTCATATCGCAAAATCACGTGAGCAGGATAGGTGAGTTCATCGGCATCAACTCGAATGTAGCCCTTCTCAACTTGGGTGTACAAACGCTGAAGGTTATCTGGTGTAAATAAGCTCGATGCTTGCGGATCGTCAGAGAAATATTGACCGGCCAACTTCGATAGATGGGCAACAAATTCTGCACTGCGGCCAACTTGCATTTCAAAGAACAAAGATTGAGATTCGTGAATACCCATCGAACGTGCTTCGCCTGCCGATAAACCAGCCAGTGATTTAGGAAGACCTTGTTCATAACGCGCATGGCCAGTTTCGTGAACGATGCCCATCAATGATTGAACAAATTCCGATTCACTATAACGCGTGGTAATACGTACATCAGTGGGAACGCCACCGCAAAAAGGATGCACGCTTTCATCTAGCCGACCATGGTTGAAATCGAATTGCAGCAGTTTCATCACATCTTGACCCAACAATTTCTGTTGCGAACTCGGGTAGTGACCATTTGGCAAGATTAGCGATTGAGAGGCTTGTTTATCGATAACTTGATTCACCAGATCGGGCAGCCAAGTTTTTACATCGCTAAATACAACATCTAGCTGAGCTGTGGTAGTGTCGGGCTCGTATAAGTCCAACATCGCGTCATAAGCTGTGGTTCCTGCCGCATCGGCACGAATTTGAGCTTCTTGCTGAGATAAATTGACCACTTCAGCCCAGTTCTTTTCAAACCCTTGCCAATCATTTTCTTTACGCTGTGTCCGCCACGCGTGTTCACACTTTGCGCCAGCGAGTGATTTCGCCTCAACCAAATCGCTTGGTAATACGTTAGCGTTACGGTACTGACGTTTGAATTCCCGTAACACAGAAGACTGCTCGGTATTTAATGACTCGTGCTCAGCCTGAGCTATCCAATCAGCCAATTCTGGTTTAGTCATTAACTGGTGAATATGCACATGTAACTCTGCCATCGCGCCAGCACGAGCTTCAGCTCCGCCCGATGGCATGACAGCAGCTTGATCCCAACCACAAATGGCAGAAAGATGTTGGTAATGTGATACCTTTTTACTGTGAGCAACTAACTTATCAATCGCGTTCATTAACTGGATCCTATTTTTATCGTTTTCATTAGCTTATCAAGCTCTGAGGTACACACCAAGCCAATATTAACGATAGGGCTGTGAAGATAATAATTCGAAGCAGCGCGTTACGCTACAGTGTCACGTAATAAAGAATGAGATTGCATTTGTGCGAGACAAATTACACGTAGTGCGGTATAAAAATAGTGTGTTTTATTTTGAGTTTTCTTCATGCATATTATTAATTTCGAAGCCTTTCTTATTGCGATTACCATTTTGACCTTAACCCCAGGGCTTGATACCGCTCTGGTTATTCGCAATACCTCACGTGGTGGCTTTGTCGATGGCAGTGTTACCAGTTTTGGAATATGTTCCGGCTTATTTCTCCATGCGACGTTTTCAGCGATCGGTGTCTCGGCCATTTTGGCGCAATCAGCAGAGCTATTTCAAATCATAAAATCGATTGGGGCAGCCTATTTAATTTGGTTGGGTATATCGAGCTTATGGGCGTTACGAGCCAATCAAAATGGCGCTCTAAACGTTGACAGTTCGCTTGCTAACACGCTGAGTATGAAACGGTCATTACGTGAAGGCTTCCTTTCTAACGTGTTAAACCCTAAAACAGCGGTGTTTTACCTAGCTTTCTTGCCTCAATTTGTTGATCCAAATTACTCGTTACTTGGACAGTCGCTATTAATGGCAGCGATTCACTTTGTTATTGCTATGGTGTGGCAATGTGGGTTGGCAGGTGCGCTCAGTAAGGCAAAGGCACTACTAAAGAACGCGTCATTTATGCGGTGGATGGAAGGTGTTACAGGGTTTGTATTAGTCGCACTTGGTATTAAGTTGCTGCTAGAACGCCGTTAACTCTCTCATTTAGAACGAATTCAATTAGAACGAACAACGTCAAAATATCATTACACCGAGACAAATAGTCGTCTCGGTGTATTCATTTTTGTGATATCAAATCGTAAATTATTCAAATCCACTCTTAATTAATAAAAAGTCGGAACAAGAATTGCAGTAACTAAGTTGATTACAACTAATGTGCTATTTTTCTGACGCTTGCGGTTTTATGAGATAACAACGTTTGGTAATTTCAAACATAGGCGTATTCTACATAATCCCGACCTAAATCGTTTCATAATAATAAATAGGGAAATGACCATGACAAGATTGATTGTAATTGCCGCATTAATTGGAATCGTCTTTATGTTAGTAAAGTATCGAGCCAATCAAAAGATGCAAAAAGGCGTCGTAATCGCACTACTAAGTTCATTTGCGTTATATGTAGTTTATGTTGTCGTTAGCGAACTGTTTCACTAACACACCAAATATGTGGAGTTAACGTTGAGTAAGTCGGAACAACTTGAAGATGATGTTGTTGTAATTGAACAGCGAGATAAACGTACTTATATCTATATAGCTATAACCGGGGTGTTGGGTATTGCCATGGGGGGATTACTTGGCAGTACTCTGACATCAGGTCAATGGGAAAGTGCGTATCACACGCTGCAAGAGAAAAATGAAAAGCTAGAAAATATCGTCGCGAATAGAACGATATTAACCGAAGATCAACAGCGCAGTCAGTTCGAACAGTTGCAAGAAGAGTTCAACTCGAAACTCAAGCAACAGCAAGAAATCGGATTACAGCAGGTTGAATCATTGGAAGAGCAGGTGTCACTACTCGTAAAACAAAATGAAAACCTGCTAGAACAGATTGAAACCCAGACAGGCCAAATCGAAAAAGTAAAACAACAAAACCAGCGATTAAATAATCAAGCTGACTTACAAAGTTCAATACTCGACCGTTCACGGCAAGTATTTCAACGCGAATTGACCATCAGCCAAGAATTGAGCCGATTGGAAAGTGAAAAAGAAAACTTAGCAAGTAAGCTACAAAATTACACGAAGAAATGTGATGATTATTTAACCGGAGAAAACTACCAAGGAAACGATGACGCGTGTATCCGTCAAGATGAAACCAGTGCTCGTCTAAGTGAGATAAACCAACTTATTCGTGTTCACCAGATGGACTTAAAGCAAATTCAATCGCTAACCGAGCAAATGGGGTTGTAAGTAGGTTTCGTTTCAACTTTCCTAATACGAATCTAAAAGTAAAAAACGGCCGAGGAGACTTTTATCTCCTCGGCCGTTTTGTTCATTCTTCTTATAACGAAACGCTAATCAATTAGTGCAAATCGAAAAACTGCTCACTAGCATGTTTCTGGTTGCATAAAGTGATTTGGAAAATCGGTAAAAATGGATTCGACTTGGTCAAGCAGCGGAAATGTGCTTGGACGATTCACGGTAAAGCACCACGTTTCGACACCCAGATCTTTCAATTGAGTAAGATCTTCTTTGTTAAGGTGTCGATAATTTATATGACAACTGAACGCATCGATTTCTTTAATCAGATCGATATCATCCTGACTCAATGTTTCCGTTAAGATTCCGATTTTCGCTTGTGGGATTGAAGCGGCAATCAAACGGGTAATCTCAGCATTAAAGCTGGTAATTACAATGTTTTTATAGATATCAGGATAGCGCTCTAGTAATTGAGTTAAGTTCGCAACGATTGCTTTTTTATCGTGAAAATCATCGATCTTGACTTCAATGTTAATACAGAAGTTGTCTTCTAAAGCCAAAATAAGCAGTTGTTCGAGCGTCATAATACGTTCGTGGACAAACTTTTTGTCGAACCATGCCCCAAAATCAAATTGTAATAATTCACCATAAGTAAATTGGTCGACCCGGCCGTGACCATCACTACAACGATCAATCGTGTGATCGTGACAAATCACTAACACATTATCTTTCGTTGGTTGCACATCGATTTCTACCCAATTAACGCCCATCTCTATGGCAGCCATAATACTCGCTCGAGTATTTTCCGGGTGTGAGCCCGATGCGCCTCTATGACCAACTATGCGTGGTTTCATAAAATACCTATTAACCGTCGTTATATTTAATAATGAATTGTCGACACAATTCTTAGAATTTAATGGGCATCACAATCTCAAAAGCAGTCGTGCATTGCCGTTGATATCCCATAAGTTGGGGGAGCATAACGTTCTCAATTAAAACGATCAACAACAAGACGACTCCGATATCTCCGATCTATGATCGGTTGACTATAATTTGCATATTAAGATGTAAATAATAGGTCATTTTCCATGATTTGATATGGCCACAACACAAAATAACAATAATCCGTAGATTGTATCCATCATAGAAAACGACCTTATTTTCACCAGATATATTACCCAGCTAACGAACTAAACTGAGCCAACTCTGATGCGTTACGCGAATCAGGCATGACCTCCTGCGCCGCATAAACCCGTTGGTCATTTTGGTCAAATAAATAAAGTGAATTGGGGTTTACATATAGGGTAACCCGTTTATCTAATTCAGGAAGTTGCTCTGTCATTGTAAAGCTAAGCAGTTGGCCGAAGCATCGTGCATGAACTAAATAATGCGACCCAAGAGGCTCAATGACCTCAGGAACAATATCAAGCTGAAGATCACTTGCCGTGCCAGTAACAGAGCAATCTTCCGGCCTAATTCCCATTGTCATTGCTTGAGCCGATGGACTGTAAAATGGGCTCGATGGCAATATCGATTGATTGCCAACCGATAAGCACGTTTGATCCAATTCCACATCAATAAAGTTCATGGCTGGGCTACCGATAAAACTGGCGACAAATTTGGTTTTCGGGTTGCGATACACTTCCATAGGTGTACCGACTTGCTCAACATTCCCCTGATTTAACACCACAATTTGATCGGCGAGAGTCAACGCTTCAACCTGATCATGAGTGACGTAAACACTCGTCACTCCTAGCTTCTTATGCAGTTTTTTTATTTCAAGGCGCATGTGAGTGCGAAGTGCAGCGTCTAAGTTTGACAGCGGCTCATCAAATAAAAACAGTTGAGGATCGCGGACAATGGCTCGTCCCATAGCAACACGCTGACGCTGGCCACCCGACAGCTTTGCCGGCTTGCGCTGTAAATAGTCTTCTATCTTTAGGATCTTCGCCACATCAGCGATTTTGCTATCAATATCGTCTTTACTGACACCACGATTTTTTAAACCGTAAGCCAAATTATCGTATACCGACATATGTGGATAAAGCGCATAGTTTTGGAACACCATTGCGATATCACGCTTAGCGGGTTTAATATTATCCACTCGGGTTCCATGAAGAAAAACTTGCCCCGAGTTTAAATCTTCCAGTCCTGCAATACAGCGCAACAGCGATGACTTGCCACAACCCGAAGGGCCAACTAGCACAATAAACTCACCGCTATTAAAAGAGAGCGAAATGTTTTTGACGGCTTGATGACCGTTTTCATAGGTCTTGACGACTGAATTCAGCTCTAGGGCGATTCCACTTTGCATATTTACGACTTCCTGTTTTAAATTTAAATTACTTTTCACTTTCAACTAACCCTTTAACAAACCAGCGCTGAAAGATTACGACGACCAAAATCGGTGGCAGCATGGCTAAAATGACAAGTGCCAATGCATAGTCGTATCGCGGTGTAGAGCTTTCATTAATACTGTTTAGAATTTGCTTTATACCCATCACAATCGTGTTATATGACTCATCGGTCGTCATCATGATTGGCCATAAATACTGGTTCCAGCCAACAATGAACATAATGATGAAGATTGCTGCCATCATGGTTCGTGAAAGAGGAATTAATATATCGACCAAAAAACGAACCGGCCCTGCATTATCAAGCTGAGCAGCTTCAAGCAATTCATTGGGTATGGTTTTAAAAAACTGACGAAAAAAGAATGTCGCCGTTGCGGACGCAATCAAAGGTAAGATCAGACCAGAATAACTGTTTAGCATGCCTAAATTTGCGACTACCTCATAACTCGGAATAATCCGAACCTCAAGGGGTAGTAGTAACGTTACAAAAATTAACCAAAACCAAAATTCGGCGTAGGGAAGGCGGAAATACACTAGCGCATACGCGGCCATCATTGAGATAATTATTTTACCAATGGAAAACCCTAACCCCATGATTAACGAGTTAATAATCATCGACTGAGCCGTCACTTGCCCAGTAAAACCTTGAGCCGTTCCCCAAGCTTCGCGATAAATGTCGCCAACCTGATCTCCAGGCAGCCATTGCAACCCATCTTTCATAATGGTGGTCGCTTCATGAGTGGAGCTTGCGAAAATTAACCAGATTGGGAAAAGCAATAATGCGCCGCCAATGATCAGCACTGCATGATCGACTAACTGGTCGAATACTTGATGTTTTTTCATTATCTAAACTCTCTCGATACCAAATTAGTAATGGACACGTCGTTCAATAAATCTGAACTGTAAATACGTAAGAAATAGAACCATGACCAGAAGCACAACCGATTGCGCCGAACTTCCACCTAAATCGGCACCGACAAACCCATCTCGGTAGACTTTGTAAACTAAAGAGGTGGTGCTTCCACCAGGACCGCCATTGGTTAATGTGTCGATAATTCCAAATGTTTCAAAAAATGCGTAAGTGAGATTAATGACAACCAAAAAGAACGCTGTTGGGGCAAGCAGTGGAAAGGTGATCGTCCAAAAACGACGAGTACCACTTTCACAATCTAAAAGTGCGGCTTCGTTTACACCTTTCGAAATTGACTGCAGCCCAGCAAGGAAATAGATAAAGTTGATCGATACCTGCTTCCAGACGGCGACGAGTACAAGTGCGATAATGGCATCTGTGGGATTGGTTTGTAGGCTGAATTCCCAACCTAAATGATGAGCGAGTTGATTTAATGGCCCAATATGTGGTGCAAAAAGAAACCCACCAATTAAACCCGCGACAGCAGGGGCAACGGCGTAAACCCACGTTAAAATTATGCGATAACCACTTTTACCATGAATGACATTATTCGCCTTCACCGCTAACACCAATGCCAATCCAAGAGACAAAGCCGCCACAATAAAAGAGAACATTAGAGTAAAACCTAATGACGCTAGATAATCTGTCGATTGAAAGAGTTCGACATAATTATCAAACCACACAAACTCACTCGACAACCCCCAAGGGTCTTCGAGCGTGAACGAGAGATAAATTGCTTGTGCCGCCGGATAGATAAAGAAAAGGGCAATAATCAAGATTTGAGGCGCCAGTAATAAATATGGCAGCGCGCTATGTTGAAACATACGTTGTTGAGACACAATCGATCCTTAAAACAAAAAATCCCCCACCACGATGCCGTGATGGGGGAAGTCAAACGGCGTTATTTTACGGTACGAGAAAAACGTTTAAGCAATTTACTGCTTTCCGCTTCAACCGCATCAAGAGCAGGTTTAACCTCTTTTGTTCCCGCGAAGATGTTGTCGAATTCACGATTCATAACTTCACGAATTTGTGGGTAAAATCCTACTCGATAGCCTTTGTTCCATTGACCGGACGCCAGACTCAACTGCTTAACACCTACTTCTGCATCAGGTGATTCATTGTAGTAACCACTTTGTTTAGTGAGATCGTAAGCTGCATTGGTTACAGGTACATAACCAGTCGTCTTGTGCCAGTACATTTGAACGTCTGCTTTGGTTAGGTAATCAAAGAATGCCGCAACCGCCTTATTCTCTTCTTGATCATGACCATTCATCGCAAACAATGCCGCACCACCGATAAAGGTATGAACGCCTTCTTTGTGCAATTTTTCCCAATACGGCAAATACGTCGTACCCATTTCGAATTCCACACGTTGAAGCAAGCCACCAAATGAACCTGAAGAGCCTAACCACATTGCAACTTCACCACGTTCAAATGGCTTCTGGTTAGCATCCCAATCGCTACCAAAGTACTGGTAGTAACCTTTGTCCGACCACTCTTTTAATTTTTCAACATGCATCACCATATCAGAGGTATTAATGTTGATTTTGGTCGACAAGCCAGAAAACCCATTGTCTTGGTCAGAGAAAGGCAGATCATGACGGGCTTTAAAGTTTTCGAACATGATCCAAGGGGTATGAGATTGGGCGAGGGCAGTAATATTGTTCTGCTTCAGTTTTTTCGCCGCCACTTCAAATTCTTCATAGGTTTTTGGCGCTTCTACACCTGCTTTGCTCAACAGATCTTTGTTGTAGTAAAGTACGGGTGTAGAACTGTTGAATGGCATGCCAATCATTTTGCCTTCGGTATTAGCATAGAAATTACGCACACCTTCAAGGTAATCTTGACTATTAAATGGGTAACCAGCGTCAACAAGAACATCTTGGACTGGCGTAGCCACACCTGGCGCATTCATAATAGTTGCTGCACCGGCATCAAAGACTTGCAAAATATTCGGCGATTGTTTCGCACGAAAAGCTGCGATGCCCGCCGTTAACGTTTCTGTGTATGTGCCTTTGTAAACTGGTGTTATTTCGTAATTGTCTTGTGAGGCATTAAAATCAGAAGCGATTTTATTGACTGTCTCGCCCAGTTGACCTGCCATTGCATGCCACCATGTTACTTCTGTTTTTGCCCACGTTGGTGTTGACGCCATTACCGCCACTAAACCTGACAACATGAATTTGTTCATTGATTCCGTTCCTTTTAAAGGTTTCGTTCGAATTTACGTTGGTTTCCTTCGACCAATAATGAAATGGAGATGTGACAGTTACATGTATCTTGAGTTTCAAAAGAGTGAACGTTTTATGTCGATATAATGACCCTAATTTTCTCGATAACCTGCACAGAGATTATGCATATGCGCCTAATTCGACATCAAATTGGTGCAATAAAATTCAGAACATTATTCTAAATTACCTAGGGCAATGCAGTTTATTAAGGAATAGAAATTGCTTGCGTGTAATACTATTGTTCGCTGTGTTTTATATCGTAATAAGGGGTGAGTATGAAAGTGAGTGTTATTGGAGCAGGATCTGTCGGTGTTGGTGTATGTAACTATGTACTCAGTTTAGGCAGCGCTAGTGAATTAGTTTTGTTTAATCGCACTCTCGAAAAAGCACAAGGAGAAGTGTACGACTTTCGCCATACTGCTGCTTTAACCTTTAGCAAAAACACCCGAATCACCGCGACAAACGACTATTTTGAAATGACGGGATCCGATGTTGTTGTCATCACCGCTGGAGCACAAATTCAACCTCATCAAAGCCGCTTGGATTTAGCTGAAATCAATACACAAATTATCGTCGATATTGCGAAAGGAGTCGAAAAAGTCGCACCCAATGCCATCATTATCGTCGCAACCAATCCGTGTGATATCGTGGCTCATTTTATTGTTGCGAATACTGGATACGCACCTTCGCAAATTATCAGTGCTGGTTGCCTTATCGATACTGCCCGTCTAATGTCAATTGTCGCTTCACGTGTAAACCTGGATCCTAAAAACGTATTTGGTTATGTCTTAGGTGAACACGGCTACAACTGCTTTACTCCAAAAAGCTTGATTACCATCGCAGGTCAACCAGCTGACTACTATTGTGACCAAAACAAGTTACCGAGAATTGATGCAGATGAACTCCTCGACTCGGTGAAACAAGCAGGATACGAAATCCTAAAACTGAAATATAATACGACACACGGGATCGCCGCCAGTGTGTTTCGGATCATTCAGGCAATTATGATTAATGAACGATCGGTACTTCCAATCGGCACACTATTAAGAGGCGAATATGGACTCAGTGATGTGGTTTTATCACTGCCGACGGTTGTTGGACACAAGGGTGCCGAATCCATATTAATTCATCCATTTACCGATGATGAACTTCAATCACTACACACTATTGCCCACGAGATGCAACAACAGGTGCTGAAGGTACAAAAAATAACAGGACTTAGTCACTAACCGACATGAATATTTAGTCGCCATTTTTTCGGCAAGAGCGACGTTTTGAGTGAAGATTTAAGTCAAATACGAAGCAAAATGTAAATACAGAGTCCCATTATTATTTAGTTCAGGTTGAAGGCGATTTGATATCACGTAGCGTAATCGTCATACAGCCGTTCTACACTCACTGTTTTTTTCAAAATAGAACGCTTTCCGTTATTACACTGGAGACTCTCATGTCTTTCTCTGCCAATCATCCATTTGCCAAGCACCTTCTTATAGTCAGTATGGCTATTGGGCTCCATGCATCACCAATTTTCGCCACCACCTATACGCCAATTCCCATACCTCTCGCCGTGACTTATAACCAATCAGCTCAAGTAAATATCAACTACCTTGTTAGTGAAAAGCTCGATGGGATTCGTGCAATATGGACAGGCCAAGGATTAATAACACGTCGCGGTAATCCAATCATAGCGCCGAGTTGGTTTACTCAAGACCTACCACCTTTTGCTTTAGATGGGGAGTTATGGGCGTCAAACCTAAGTTTTGAAGAGATTCAATCAACAGTATTAACTTTGCAACCGAATGACAACATGTGGCAGTCAATTCAGTACCACATCTTTGATCGTCCAGACACTCAGCAACCTTTTGCCGTTCGATATAAAAATTTAGAACAATGGTTTTCAGGCATACGATTAAAAGACCATTTACGACTTGTATCACACCATAAGGTTTCAGATACAACACAACTGAATCGATTATTTAACGAGGTCATAACCCGAGGCGGTGAGGGACTGATACTGCGGGATCCTGATACGACTTCGATCAACGGCCGCCAGCAAGGCATGCTCAAGTTAAAACCGTACCAAGATGCGGAAGCGACGGTAATCGGCTACCGAGCGGGGAAAGGAAAGTACACTGGGTTAGTAGGTTCATTAATCGTACGAGATAGCAATAACGTAGAGTTTGCGATAGGCAGTGGGTTAAGCGACAAACTTCGCCTAACACCACCCGAGATAGGCTCTCAAATTACCTATCGCTATCAAAATTTAACCCAGAAAGGAAAACCACGGTTTGCCCGATTTCTTAGAGTTCGCTTCAAAGAGTAACAGCGGTAGCAAAGCGTTTTACTTTCGCGACTGTTATAGATTATTAGGCACTAATGTTCATTGCTAATTGTCGCTTGAAGATTTCTTTTAAACGCAATCCCAACAATATTGCAGATACCGATAACCCGATTACAAAGCCAATCCAAAAGCCAAACGCGCCCATATGCGGGACGATCCAATCGGTCATACCAAGTATGTATCCGCTCGGAAGACCAAATACCCAATACGACACCAAGGTTCGCACTAATATTGCTTTCATATCTTTGTAACCGCGCAAAACGCCACCACAAATCACTTGAATGGAATCGGTGCACTGGTATATCGCAGCAAGGAAAAGTAAGCCAACCGCTAGGTTTTGAACGTCTACATCGTGGGTATAAAGTTCACTAATATGTTGCGCAAACAACACGGTAAACGTTGCCGTTACAAGAGCGGTAGTAAAACCAAGAAATAGCGCTGTTTTCGCTGCAACAATCGCGTCCAACGGTTTTTCTTCACCGATAAAGTTCCCTATTCGGATACAGACCGCGGCGGCAATACTCATCGGAATCATAAATATTAGCGAAGAGTAGTTCAATGCAACTTGATGCGAAGCCACTATTTGAGCGCCTAAAGGGGCAATAATAATAGACACCACTGAGAACAAACTTACTTCACAAAAGATGGCCGTCGCTAAAGGAAGCCCTAGCCGAAAGAAGCTAATTAGCTCCTTAACATTTGGTCGGTAGAACTGCGCAAAAATAGGAACGTGAGCCAATCGTTTTGACGTAACAATATAAAACAGCAGCATGGCAAACATTGACCAATATACAATAGCGGTAGCCACACCACATCCAACGCCTCCTAGCGCAGGAGCACCGAACTTACCATAAACGAAAATGTAATTTACCGGCACATTTAATACCAAACCGCAAAAGCCAATGATCATCGAAATTCGAGTATCAGACATTCCATCGGTAAAACTTCGCAACGCTTGAAACAAAAGAAACGCCGGTGCTGCAAATAACATGGTATGAATATAACCATTGGTCATAGCGGACAATTCAGGATCGACATCCATAAACTCGAGTATGGTATTGGTTTGCATCAACACAAGAATTGTCGGAATCAAAAGAAGCAATGCCGCTAATAAACCTTGTTGAATTTGAAAAGGAATTTGTTCTAGCTTACGCGCCCCACTTAATTGAGCGATCACGGGAACCAACGCCATTAATACACCAGTCCCAAATATGATCGTCGGGAACCAAATACTCGCTGCGATAGAGACCGCGGCCATATCAAGAGCTGACACTCCTCCCGCCATGACAGTATCAACAAAGCCCATTCCTGTTTGTGCGACTGAGGCGACCAAAACAGGGGTCGCTAATTTTATTAACTTTTTAATTTCGATTCGATACCGGTGCACAAAATGCTCCCAATGGCAGACTTTTTATCTGTAAAAAATGTTACAGTGCAATGAGGCCGCAATGATAGAGAATTGTTGGTATTTCTGCTACGAATTTATGAGGAATAATAATGTTTACTGGGATTGTTCAAGGCAAAGCAGAGGTTGTCTCCATTGAGCGTAAAACTGGCTTACAAACTCACACCCTGCGTTTGCCTAATGATCTGTGTGACAACTTAACCATTGGTGCTTCAATTGCCCATAATGGATGTTGTTTAACCATCACTGAAATCAACGACAATTTGGTGAGCTTCGATCTCATGCAAATGACATTATCTCTAACCAATTTAGGCGACTTAATGCAGGGAGATTTCGTCAACGTCGAACGTGCTGCAAAATTTGGCGATGAGATTGGTGGACACAATATGTCTGGTCATATAATGCAAACGACTACCATCGTTGAATTAATTCCACAGACCAATAATCTCACCGTGTGGTTCTCACTTGACGAACATATCGCAAAATATGTGTTAACCAAAGGGTATATTGGTTTAGATGGATGTTCGCTAACCATCTCAAATGTGGAAGAAAATCGGTTTAGTGTAAGCTTCATTCCTGAAACATTACAAAAAACGCTATTTGGAACGCGAGAAGTAGGCGACCGGATCAATGTAGAAATTGATCCGCAAACTCAGGCGATAGTTGATACCGTCGAAAGAGTTCTATCACAACGTCAATAATCTAATATAACGCTTTGTTAAAGTATCATTATACGGTTGATTCGGTTCTGAGCTTCACCAATATAGTGACCTGCAAAGCAATTACAATGATTAAGGATGTGATATAAATTGTAAATATCTCGACGCATTGGATAGTGGACATCAAGTGGATATATATCGTTATATCCACGATAAAACTCTTCATCAAAACGATTGAATAATTCCGTCATCGCAATATCACACTCACGATCTCCCCAATAACACGCTGGATCAAACGCAACAGCGCCTCGACCAATACGGCCAATGTTCCCTGACCATAAATCGCCGTGAAGTAGGGAAGGCTTAGGGTGATGATGTGCTAGTTTCATCGCAATCAAATCCACGAATTGGTCAATATCAACCAATTCTATCCCTTTTTCTCGTAACAGTTGAAGCTGCCAACCAATCCGTTGTTCAGCAAAAAATCGAGACCATTTTTTATGCCAACCGTTTGGTTGAATCGAATAGCCGATGTAGTTATCAAGATCGAAACCATATTCTCCTTGTTCGCCCCACTGATGTTGCCTAGCTAAATCAACACCTAGAGCATAACTGGTTGCGCTTTCAATCGGCGTCATTGGCAAGAATTCTAATACTAAATAGCTGTTGCTTTTCGTTGTGCCGAGAGCAATGACATTCGGCACAGTCAAAGCTTGAGCTTTCGCTAATGCCTCCAAACCATCAGCCTCAGCCACCAACATAGGTAAACATTCTTTTTCGTTAGTTTTGACAAAAAAGTGCAGTGAGTCATCACTGATTCGAAATGATTGGTTAATATCGCCGCCATCAAGCTCTAACTTATGATGAGGAAAAAAGTCTTGATCAATGACGCTGGAAATCTGTTTAGATATAACTTGCCACATAACTGAGTCACCTCTAATCGAAATACCTACGTTAAGTGTAAGGCATTCAGCTGTACAATCTTTGTACATAGTGCATAGTTTTCACATTTTTTATCAAAAATTATTTTCTTCAATAACATTTATTCTATTTATCTGAATCATTTAGTGAGATCTTTGATCTCAATCGGAGACTACCTACACAAAACAAGATCAAAATCATAAAACCACACAAAAACTAAAGTAAATTTGTATCGCTAATGTGAATTCAATATAATTAGATATAATTTAAAGATATGTAGAAGTATGAGTGGTGATTCTAATGGTTGTTGATACAGATGGATATTTAGCGTTAATTGAGCACCTTTCTGAGAATTTAAGCATCTTTACGTCGAATGGTGATACAGGCGAAGAGAGCATTGAAGATATTGTATCCGATATGGTGACCAGTAATATTATGGCGCTGTTCGCTCAAAACCCAGAAATGCATTCAAGCGTTCGCTTCCGCCTGTTAAAAGAAGTCGATTTTGTTTTTGCCGATCTCGCGGAGGTTTTAGCTGGGTGCTGGCAAAGTAAAGCAACCAATCAACAGGTCGAATTTCTAGACGAATTCATTGGATTGGTGAAAAACTTATTTGATTCTGCTGTAACAAAATACGATTAAAGATAGCATCGAGTTTGATTGATAAGGAGGTCGATCGCTCTGTAACCATGATTGTTAGGTATAATTTAAAGCTTATTTCTCTTACGTATTGCTAAATTCATTAGACAAATTACAATCGCCTCACCAATTCGCCACTAAAAACCATTTCATGACCCTTAACTCCTTTCAACGCCTTCATCAAAGTCGCATTGAAAACTCAACCAAACCATTTCAAGCACGTGGCGGACGAACTAAACGATGTAGCGTTTGTCAGACTGCAAAGCCTTATTGCATATGCCACGCTCGCCCTCGAACCTCTGACCGTGTCGCGGTACTTTTGTTACTGTCTGATAATGAAGTACTAAAACCAAGTAATACAGGGCGATTAGTAGCTGACATTGTCACAGACACACACGCTTTTCAATGGAATAGAACGGAACCAGATCCAAACCTATTAGCGCTACTTAGCGACCCAAAGTATTTTCCAGTTATTCTATTCCCCCAAGAATACATTGAAGATAGCCGTCGTATTTTATCTGCAGACGCGTTAGTACCTTCAGATAAAACATTACTCCTAATTTTGTTAGATGGGAGTTGGCGAGAAGCTCGTCGCATGTTTAGAAAGTCTCCGTATCTCAATGCGTTACCCGTGATTTCAATTACTCCGACGCATCTTTCACAATATTTATTACGTAAGTCAGAAAATGAAAACCACCTTTCTACAGCGGAAGTCACCGCATTAGCTCTAAAAAATGTTGGGCTGAATCCAGAGTCAGATGCGCTTATCCACTGGTTCGAAGCGTTTAGAGAAGCGTATCAACTCTCGAAAAGCCGAGGAGAGGGTGACCAAGGTCGATCTGCTCTGACAAAACTGATTAATTTCAATGAAACCCTAGATAACACCTAAGCACTAACGTATTAATTGGCGCTACATCACGCTTTAACGTATTGGTTTTAGGGTGAATGCACTTCCTTTTGTATGATTATAAACAATGTTATTTTGCGACGATAAATATGTTTTTCACAGGAGACTGATATGTACTATGGTTTTGATGTCGGAGGAACCAAAATAGAATTTGGTGCTTTTGACAATGATTTGGCCCGCGTAGCAACAGAACGAACGGCGACGCCATCAGATGATTACACAACGTTGCTTGAGACCATTGTTTCCCTTGTAGAAAAGTATGACCGTGAACTTAATACCTGTGGCAAAGTCGGGATTGGCTTTCCTGGAATGGAGGATGCACAAGACTCTAAGGTGCTTACTGTTAATATCCCTTGCGCAAACGGTCAATATCTTCGCCGCGATTTAGAAAAACGACTTGGTCGCGAGGTGAAGCTCGAAAATGATGCCAACTGCTTTGCACTTTCTGAAGCCTGGGATGAACAGCTTAAGGATTCTCCTTCAGTCATGGGACTGATCTTAGGAACGGGGTTTGGCGGTGGTTTAATTTATAATGGTAAAGTTTTTTCTGGCCGAAATCATGTTGCGGGCGAACTCGGGCATATGCGCGTACCAATCGATGCATGGATGCTTTTAGGCGACACACCACCCTATTTACAGTGTGGATGTGGCAAACAAGGATGCCTTGATAACTATCTATCGGGTCGAGGTTTTGAATTGTTATATCAACATCGCTATGGCGAAGCGCGCAAAGCCGTTGATATTATCCAGGGCTATCAAAGTGGTGAAGATAAAGCGAGTGAGTTTGTCGATCTGTTTCTTGAATTCTTAGCTGCGTGTTTTGGAAACTTGTTTACAGGAAACGATCCTCACGTTGTCGTTTTAGGCGGCGGACTATCAAATTTTGAAGCACTTTACACTGAGCTTCCTAAACGAGTGCCTAAATACCTACTTCCTATAGCAAAATGCCCGCAAATTCTGAAAGCAAAATATGGCGACTCCGGTGGTGTTCGTGGTGCGGCATTTCTCAATATCTAAGTAAAAGATTGTTTCGCATTTACTAAAAAACCGACTTTATGGTCGGTTTTTTATTTCTATGAAAAAGACAGAGGCATTACAGTTGTTGGTTATTTTTCACCAATACCTTTATTTTCCTTTGGTAATAATTTTAGCTCAGAAAAACCAAGCTTTTTAAAATAGTTATCACGATAGTTTCTTACTGATTTCGTATCAGAGACCGCTTCTATTTGCTGTTCCATGGCGAGGAAATCGGAGATATCAATGCCTTCTGCTTCGGCCACTGCTTCATGTATATTGAGATGTTGCTGATAAGAAAAAGTCAGGGTTTTTGCTTCTTCTTTATATATGTAAGTAATTACGCGAGCCATAAATGAGTACCTTGATTGAATACGAAATTAACGAGAAAAGGGCGATCGTGAGGCAACAAATTGAGCCAAATCTTCTGGGTGGTTGATGTTAACAAACAACTCAGGATTGTCACTAAAATCTATCCGATCCGCTTGCATGTTACGGAAAAATAAACCCACTTTACGTTCTCCTTGACGTAAAAACTCTTCCAATTTAGATTGAATCGAACGTCTAATTAAGCAAAAAACAGGTTGAACATGTTCGCCATCGAACGCCACCAACACATCTGATTCTGTGTCTGTTGCGGACACCATCTTCTCCACATACTGAAGAGGAATGTTAGGACTATCACAGGGTATAACGGCAATCCACTCCGTTTTAGTATGCATTAATGCAGCAAGCATCCCAGACAACGGCCCTTGAAACTGATCATTTAAATCCGTCACAACTTCAGCATATTTTTGATAGGTGGCAATATTTCGATTGGCATTAATTAACAAATACTCACTGCGATTTTCTGCCAAGATCTGTCTTTGTAACTCATTAACAATTAGTTCAACTAAACAAGAGTCACCGACCTGCAGTAATCCTTTGTCTTGCCCAGACATTCTCTGGCCTCTACCACCAGCTAAAATAACCCACGTTATACTTTGTGGTTTATCACTTATCAATACTTTCTCCTAGACGCGAATAGTCGAGATATTTGGCGAGCATTTATAACAAATAATCACGTAATGCATAGCAATATTTTAGGAATATAGTGACAAAAAATACTCACTGAGACAAAATGTCGCATATTGACGGCTAACCGAAGCGAATTATGTCAAATTCAATAGAACCAGGCCAATACAATACCTTTTCTGTCTTAATCGTTGATGACGAAAAAGACATGCAACATATTCTGCGAAAAGCACTCAGTTTATATTTTACCCGCGTCGATTGTGCTGGCTCAGTAGAAGAAGGGGAAGCACTTCGCAACCATCAACATTATGATCTGGTCATATTGGACATCAACTTACCGGGTCGTTCAGGAATTGAGTGGGTTGAGGTGTTTGAGAATAAAAGTAGACCTGTTGATGTTATCTTTATCACAGGCTACGCCACCGTAGATACCGCAATCTCAGCATTAAAGCTCGGCGCAACAGACTTTATTCTCAAACCTTTCAATCTAGACCAAATTCTTACTTCGGTCGATCGATGCATGAAACGGCATTTAGAACAGAGAAAGAGTAAAGCACTATCTAGAGAAATAAACCAACATATCAACCAAGAAATTGTTGGAAATTCCGATAAAACAAAAGCTCTCAAACAAGTTGTTAGCCAGTATGCTCCTTCGAAAGCACCAGTTTTAATCGAAGGGGAGTCGGGAACAGGTAAGTCCTTGATTGCTCGCACTTTACACAATAAAAGTGGCCGAAATGGACCATTCGTAACCGTAAGTTGCTCAATGTATCCCAACCAAAGTTTAGAGAAAGAACTGTTTGGGAATGGAGGCGTCGACGAAGGCCTCATCCGACTCGCGAACAACGGAACGCTGTTTTTGGATGAAATCGATTCGATGTCATTGGATCTGCAAGGCCTGTTGTTGCGAGTATTAGAACAAAAGATTATCCGCCCAATGGGAAGCAATATCGATATCGCTATCGATGTTCGTATTATTGCAGCAACCAGCAACTCGCTTCAAACCTTGATCGACACAAACAAGTTTCGCAGCGATCTCTACTATCGGTTAGCGGTACTAAAGATCGACTCACCACCATTAAAGCAGAGAAAAGCCGACCTTATCGAGCTAACGCCATACTTCACCCAGCTATTGTGCTGTCAACTGTCCCTTCCTGTACCTCCGTGGATTAACCAATACAGTGAAGAAATGCAAAACCATGAATGGCCGGGAAATATTCGAGAACTACGAAATTTAATCGAACGATGTTTATTACTCAATAAATCACCAAGCCAATATTGGCAAGACTTGCAAAACCGCGGCATTCCAAACAACGGTGTTGTACTTTCTGTGTCCCACGCAGATTACTCTCCCGATTTAACCGTTAACCAACAAGAAGTGGGCTACCCTGAAGACTGGGCTCTTAAAGATATTGAACGAGCGCATATACTGAAAGTAATGAAATTTAATGAAGGGAATAAATCAGCAGCAGCTCGCGAATTGGGCGTTTCACGAAAAACGTTAGAACGAAAATTCAAAGAATGGAAAGCGGAAGAAGAGAACACTCGTGACTAAATGGGATAGAGCTTTAATTCGGTTAAGACAATTCCGCCAAACGGTAAGGTATCGCTTATTAGTACTTACATCTGCGCCAATTCTAATTACGATAGTCGCATTGGTTATCATCAGCCTTTATTGGTCGGTTCACTACACTTGGCAGAATACCTTACAAAGTGTATCTGAACGATTAAGAGTGGCTCGAAGTAGCGTGACATTTCTATTGAGTGAGCAAGACCTAAAACTCAATACTCTGGCTAGCTCGTATCAGTTAAATGAATTGCTCAATAAAACCACAGATACCGAGGAAATTAACCGTTGGCTTGCACAACCTCGTAACCGTGGCGAATTTGACTTCATTCGTTACTACCCAAAAACCCAAGCTATCGTTCAAGGGCAAACCGCTCAACTGGGTACGTATTTTTCAGTTCTCGACGCAGGAACTCTTGCCGACATGAACGTTGCCCTTTTGCAGCAAGCTCAAATAGAGATAGTTGATGAACATACAATAGAAACCCGAGCGTTAGTTACTCGAACCTTGGTTCCCATTTACCGCCATGAAAACCAGTTAATCGGCTACCTAGATGCCGGAGTATTACTCAATCACAAATCTCAGTTGGTCGATAATATCCGAGACTTAATCTACCCATCACATTATGACAGCACTCGTCCAAATGGCACGGTTACCTTTTTTCTTGATAATATTCGAGTCAGCACCAATATTTCGTTAGCGTCAGAAAATGGTTACGATACGCGAGCGGTTGGTACCAAGGTATCACCGGAGGTCTATGAACACGTCGTATTAAAAGGACAAGAATGGGTGAATCTCACTCGCGTTATTGACCGCTGGTTTATCACAGCTTATCAGCCACTTTACGACTATAACGACGCCATTATTGGCATGCTTTATACAGGCTACCCAATGTGGCCAGTGCTGAAGCTCTACTTAACTCATATTATTGAAATAGGCATTTTTGCTATTTTACTATTAGGCATCTCAGGAATTGCAGTGTATCGCTCTGCACGATCACTATTCCGCCCAATCGAACAAATATCGAGAGTGGTCAATGCCGTTCAAACGGGGAAAGCATCACGAATCGGATCTCTCGGCCTCAACTCCGACAACGAACTAAGCCAACTTGCATTGCAGTTCGACCGAATGCTGGACATCTTGAATTCACAGCAGAAAGAAATCATCGAGTTTGCTAAATCCTTAGAGCGGCAAGTGGATCAACGAACAATAAGCCTCAATGAGAAAAACTTGTTATTAGAGCAGCAACTTCGTCTTCTTGAACAAACTCGAAATAAACTCATTGCCCAAGAAAAGTTGGCCGCTTTAGGTGAACTTACGGCGGGAATAGCACATGAAATAAACAACCCAATCGCCGTGATATTGGGTAACGCCGATCTTATTAAACTCAGTTTGCCATCGCAAAATAATGACTTCGATGACGAGTTACGTTCAATTAGAAAACAAGTCGATCGAATACGCGATATTATACGTAGCCTTCTACAATACAGTAGGAAGAGCGAAACTCAGAGTAGTCGAAGTTTCCCTCAATCGATCAACCCAATCATTGAAGAAAGTGTCACTCTTGTGCGCACTGGCGAAAATAAACGTAATATTACCTTCACTTTTTCTTTAAACGCCAAGCATGATGTGAGTGTCAATCGACACCAGTTGTTGCAAGTTCTTGTCAATCTACAGGTCAACGCCATTCAAGCGATGCAAGGAATAGGGGAAATCACCATTCAATCGTTTAATTGGATTGAAGATGACCACGATAATGGCGTCGCAATTGCGATTACAGATCAAGGTCAGGGGATTTCTCAAGAAAATATAAACCATATCTTTGACCCATTCTTTACAACAAAAAGTGAAGGAACAGGGTTAGGATTATCCGTTTCTAAGAATCTAATAGATCAAATGGGAGGGGAAATCCAAGTGACGTCAACAAGTGAACAAACAACCTTTACTATCTTTATTCCAACCAACTCGAACTGACACCAGTTGCACCAAAAATTAACCACACCAATCGAAAGCCTTTGCTCCATTATCGTGAAAAGGCATCAATTTAGTGCATTTATATCTAAAAGAGATTCTAAGCCTTCATTCTAAAAGCACTATCCAACGAACCCTTAAATTATTAATTATCAAAAAGTTAAACTTGAAATTGCCAATTCAAAACTCTAAAACTCACTTTTGGATCAATTATTGCTTTATTGCAAAAAACTAAAACATTAATCCCCATAATTGGGCAATTTTATTTTTTAGCACATCATTAGTGCAAACACTGGAGATCATCGAGAATGAGTGACAAGGTAAGTCAAGTTCACGGGGCAATACAGACGCTAACGCAAAGTTCTGACACCCTATTTTTACTACTGGGCGCCATTATGGTGTTTTTAATGCATGCTGGATTTGCATTTTTAGAAGTTGGTACGGTTCGTAAAAAGAACCAGGTTAACGCATTGGTTAAAATATTAGCTGACTTCGGTGTGTCTGCGATTGCCTACTTCTTTATTGGCTACTGGATCGCATATGGTGGAACCTTTTTTGCTGACGCCGAAACATTATCGCAAGGTAATGGATATGAATTAGTTAAATTCTTCTTCCTATTAACCTTTGCCGCTGCCATACCAGCAATCGTATCTGGCGG
This sequence comes from Vibrio phycocola, assembly GCF_054404255.1. Classification (NCBI taxonomy): domain Bacteria; kingdom Pseudomonadati; phylum Pseudomonadota; class Gammaproteobacteria; order Vibrionales; family Vibrionaceae; genus Vibrio; species Vibrio phycocola. Next base: position 518,515 of record NZ_JBTAMQ010000004.1, on the reverse strand, counting down.
TATCGCTGAACGAGCGCGTTTTTATCCCATTCTTTTTGCAACGTTATTTACGGTTGGCTTTGTCTATCCTTTCTTCGAGGGTATCATCTGGAACGGAAACTATGGTGTTCAAAGTTGGTTTGAATCTTCTTTTGGTGCGGGATTCCATGATTTTGCTGGATCGGTCGTTGTTCATGGAGTTGGCGGTTGGATCGCTCTAGTTGCTGTTCTCTTTTTGGGGATGCGTAAAGGGCGAGTTCGTGCAGGTAAACATACTAACTTCGCACCATCGAATATTCCGTTTCTTGCGCTAGGTGCCTGGATTTTATCGGTAGGTTGGTTCGGATTTAATGTTATGTCGGCTCAAACCTTAAATGGTATTAGTGGCTTGGTTGCAATGAACTCATTAATGGCGATGGTCGGTGGTATTCTTACCGCGCTAATCGTCGGCAGAAATGACCCTGGTTTTATTCACAACGGCCCATTAGCTGGCCTAGTTGCCGTTTGTGCTGGGTCTGATGTTATGCACCCAATAGGCGCATTAATTACTGGTGTTGTCGCTGGCGCGATGTTTGTTTGGGTATTTACATTCTTGCAAAATAAAACCCGAATTGACGATGTATTGGGCGTATGGCCATTGCATGGATTATGTGGTGCATGGGGTGGGGTTGCTGCCGGAATCTTTGGTCAACAAGCGCTAGGTGGACTGGGTGGTGTTAGCCTCACCGTACAAATCTTAGGAACGATCCTAGGCATCGCCGTCGCACTTATTGGTGCTTTCCTGGTGTATGGAATATTGAATAAATTCACAGGTCTTCGTATGTCAGAAGAAGAAGAGTTTAAAGGTGCCGATCTTGTGATTCACAAGATATCAGCAACAAATGAAGAATAATTAACTCAACCACATTAATAAAAGCGAGCTTAATGCTCGCTTTTTTAATGAGCTCACAAAACCCCAATACTTTTTATCAAGTTAAGACTTATGTCTAAGGTTCTACCATTCAGACGATGCATAATCGATGTTATGCTAATTTAAAATAAAATCGTCGAGATGCAGGTATGAAACAAAAATACAATAATATCGTTATCCTCACTGGTGCTGGTATCTCAGCAGAATCTGGTATTCAAACTTTTCGAGCTCAAGATGGACTTTGGGAAAATCATCGAATAGAAGATGTTGCGACCCCTGAAGGGTTCGAAGCGAATCCTGAATTAGTGCTCGAGTTCTACAATCAGCGACGCCATAAACTCCAATCTCCCGACATATTACCCAACGCTGCCCATATAGCACTCGGACAACTTGAAGCTGAGCTCAATGGCTCCGTTACCGTTATTACACAGAATATTGATAACCTACACGAGCGTGGTGGAACAAAGAATATTGTCCATATGCATGGAGAGCTATTAAAGTCGCGCTGTAGTGAATCTAATCAGGTTGTTGAACAACTCGGCGACATCCATAAAGATGACTTATGTCATTGTTGTCAATTTCCAAGTTTAATGCGCCCACACATTGTATGGTTTGGAGAAATGCCATTACGAATGGGGGATATTTATGATGCTGTCGAACACGCCGACTTGTTTGTTTCAATCGGTACATCTGGTGTCGTTTATCCCGCAGCTGGACTCGTTCATGACGCACGAATGCACGGGGCACACACTATCGAAATCAACATTGAACCTAGCGCAGTTGATAGCGAGTTTGCCGAACATCGACAAGGAAAAGCAAGCATCGAAGTACCTAAGTTAGTCAATGAAATATTGGGTATATCAGCCTAAATGGCCTCTTGTTAACAACGACTGAGTACGTATCAATTTGTAAGTAATTAATACTCAATACGATAATGACAAGTATTCCATTCAGACTTAGTGCCAAATCCGGTATAATTAACCAAATTTTATAATTCGGTATCGGTAGTGACAATGTCACGATAGGAAAGTATGTCAGATAACATTGAAAAAGAATTCCTTCTCGGTGGTAGCATTGATAAGGCATTAAAGGGCGAAAGCGAACTTAAAGTAAATGCCGTAATACGTGAATCTTTCTCACTAACAGTCAAAAACTTCATCGGTTTTACCCCTGCAATTGTGACTTTTATTGCGGTAACGTTTATTGCGTTTATGATTACACTTAATGTGCTCGGTTATTCATTAAGCGACATAACCTTAATCGCAACGAATCCAGAAGCACTCACTATCGAATTGATAGAAGCTTGCTTTATTGCCGTTTTTAGCGCTGAAGTAATATGTTCTCCGCTTTTCGCCGGGATAAGCTTAATGGCAATGAGCCAGTCAGCAGGACTAAAGACTGGCTTTGCGACGTTATTGAAAGGATTTCAATATACCGTTCCGATTATTATTGTAACGCTGCTCAATCTAATCATACAGGCTATTTCCAGCTCTCTATTTGGGCCTCTTTCATTTTATTTCTCATTGGCCTTTGCTCACTCCATATTATTGATCTGTGAAAAACGCGTGTTGCCACATAATGCCTTGCTGATTTCACTTAAAGCGACCAATAAAAAGCTCTTTCCTTTATGTATTTTGTTTACCATTGGGACTATTTTATTAGTGATGGCCTTGATGACGGGTGGTATAGGGTTAATTTTCATTCTACCTTTCTACATGCATCTTAAAGGCACAATCTATCGTAACCTGTTTGGTATAAAATTGATGATTGTTTCAAAATCGGATAGCCAAGAAAAGTCACAAGTTTTTAACGCCTAAACGCTCTATGACCGTTAAGGTATTCCCTAGACATGGTTTATGTTATGTCACAAAAAACATTCAATTTTGTGACATAACGACACTCCCATACTGGGTACTATAATCACTCTATTAGCACCTTTAATTAATACATTGAGAAGTCCAGAATGAACAAAAAAACACTTGGTTGGTTATTACTTTTATGTGGGACTATCTCTTCAGCTCCCGCCATATCAGGCCAGCATGTATACATGTTTCATTATTCCAACTTTTATAATCAGCTAAAGCACAATAGTGAGCTAGATCATCCAGATGTTCGAGTTGGATTGTTTTTTATCGAGCAGGACACGCGTCAAGCATGTCACCTTGCAAACGCTCGTTTAGAGCATAAAAAACATAACGAAACGATAGAAGTGTATTCTACCGGCGAAGTAGAACTGCCTATTGATACAAACCTAAAGAAACTGAACCCATTACTTTACATCACCTCGGTCTCTGATGAGCCTTGTGATATTTCAATGAAAGTGTTGGCACGAGAACCACTTAGTGAAGCAGTTTCAATTGAACACCTATCATCTCTATCCGCACAGATGCAAACCTTACTCACTCAGTTAAGTGGCAGTATCGGAAAATGGTTTACACCAGAAGTAAATGGCATTCGATTGGAGTTCCCGACATTTGAGTCTGGTTTTTTAGTTACAAGCCAAGGTGAAGAGATCGAAGTTATTAATCACAAAGCAAATATCGTTCCTTCCGATTACGACTTAAACGACACAATTACGCTTCCAGAGCAAACGAAAGACATCACACCGATCGTGTTATCTCCGCAGAAGTAACTCTTTTTCGGAACAACATCGTTTTTCGTCACATAAATTATCGATATGGTAATTTGTCATCCCAAAACTCTCCAACGTCATAAGTGGAGAGTTTTTTAAGTTTTAGCCATTAACCAACATCAAGATACCCTAAAGTTCCGTTATTAATAGGGAAGCTCATGACTTGTGTGAAAGTGATGTACAGGGCCATGTCCTTTGCCAATATCGAGTTTATCGGCGTGAATCAGCGCATGGGTGAGGTAATCTTTAGCTTTTTGAATAGCGCAGACCAGTGAGAAGCCTTGAGCCATATAGCTAGCAATAGCCGATGACAGCGTACAACCGGTACCATGAGTATTATTTGTATCAATCATAGGCCCCGTAAATGTTGTTACTTGATTTTCATAAATTAAATAATCAATACAATCATTGGTCTCGTGTTTGATGTGCCCACCTTTAAGAAGAACAGCTTTTGTCGGTAAGGTTTTTAAGTTCTCAATCATTTGTTCCAATTCTAACTTGTCATTCGGAACAGGCAAATTTACCAGTGCAGCGGCTTCAGCCAAGTTAGGCGTAAGTAAATCGGCTAGGGGAAGCAAATCTGAGATTAGCGTATTAACCGCCGAGTTTTCTAACAATAAATCGCCACTCGTGGCGACCATCACTGGATCGATAATTAAATTTTGTACTGATTGGCGTGATAGTGTACTGGCAACAGATTTGATAATGACACTGTCACTTAACATTCCCACTTTGATTGCTTTAATATCGAAATCTGAAAATAGGGCATCGAGTTGTTGTTCTACGAAGCTTGCTGAGACAGAATATATACCCGTCACACCCAGGCTATTTTGCGCAGTAAGAGCTGTAATGGCGGAACACGCGTAACCTCCAGTGGCCGAAATAGCTTTGATATCGGCTTGAATACCAGCACCGCCACCACTGTCTGAGCCTGCGATGGTCAGAACAATTGGGGTTGTGTGTTCGAATGTCATTTGAGCTCCTCAACAAAACGTTAAGGAATAACAGCCGCTAACCGGAAACGATGCAAACTACGCCCGCATAGTAACGATATAAAGACTTTAGTTCCCTACGTCAGTATTAACTGAATCAGGTTCTACGGGTCCCATTAATAATGGTCTCAGCCTTAGGTTATTCAACCTTGGCTCCCCGACTAATAATGTAATGATGAGCTTAAGTAGCTCGGTTACGGATTAGAGTGTAACAAATCAAGTTACCATCACAAAAGTAATTAGATGTTTGTTACATCCAATATTAATTTTGGATCCACTTCTGTCACTATATCTTCATCAACCATCTCAATTGATGAAGGTAACTCTTCTTTGTCAAAACCAATATCTCCACCGTTAATCACTCCAGAATCACGGTCGATGGATTTAAAATCAAACAACTCATGATCGGCTAAATGACTCGGGACAACATTTTGCATTGCGCGAAACATACTCTCAATTCTCCCAGGAAATTGCTTATCCCAACCATTGAGCATTTGTTTAATGTTTTGTCTTTGTAGATTAGGTTGTGACCCACATAGGTTACACGGGATTACTGGAAAATCTTGTTGATCAGAGTACTTGATAATGTCTTTCTCGCGACAATAAGCGAGTGGCCTGATAACGACGTGCTCACCATTATCGGACACTAACTTAGGAGGCATCCCTTTTAGCTTCCCACCATAAAACATATTTAGCATCATGGTTTCAATGATGTCATCTCGGTGATGTCCTAAGGCGATTTTAGTAACGTTAAGCTCTTTAGCTGTACGGTACAAAATACCACGTCGTAAGCGCGAACAGAGCGAACAGGTTGTTTTACCTTCGGGGATCTTATCTTGCACGATCGAGTAAGTATCTTCTTCAACGATCTTATACTCGACGCCCAATTCTTCGAGATATTGTGGAAGAATATGATCTGGGAAACCGGGCTGCTTTTGATCCAAATTGACCGCAACTAGTGAAAAAGAAACGGGGGCAATCTTTTGCAAACTCATTAAGATGTCTAACATCGTATAACTATCTTTGCCACCAGACAAACACACCATAATACGATCACCATCTTCAATCATATTGAAATCAGCGATCGCCTGACCCGTAAAACGCCTTAAACGTTTCTTTAATTTATTGAAGTTGTACCGCTGGGATTGTGTTAATTCTTGGTTACGCTCTGTCATACTGTTACTCAATGAAAGGGGGAATCAAATAAACTGCGTATGATACGGATAATTTTGTCAGATACCAATTTAAATCATCAAGGAAAAACGTTTTACCCAAATAAAAAGGGCCCCAAGTCTTAAACTCGGAGCCTAGTTTAAATCATGCTAATTTGTTAACGTGAATTAGCGGGATCAAGCGGACTAATATAACCTTCTGGTTTTAGTGCTAGAATATCGCAGTTAATCTTATCAATGACATGCTCAGCCGTATTTCCTATAAACACTGCAGATAAACCCGATCGTCCGGTCGTTCCTAAAATAACCATTGCGGCATCAAGTCTTTCTACAATCTCTGGGATAACTTCTTCTGGTAAGCCTTCCTCTACGATGACATGTTCCTTATCGATATCATGCTGCTGACGTAGTTCTTCCATAGACTTGGTGTAATGAGCTTTAACGGCATCGTTATATGCACTAGGATCAAACTCTGGAAGCTCGATACTAATTGTCATAGGAGTACGAGGATAAGCGGTAACAAGATAAGGCTTAGCATTAAAGCGTTCACTAACATTCAGTACACGCTCAACAATTTTATCATTTAAAGTAGAATGAGCATCACTTTCGCCTCCAACGTGAATCGAAGCAATGATATTGGCATTGGCCGGTCCTTGACTATGTTTTGCCAATAACACGGGAGCAGGGCATTTACGTAGCAAGTGCCAATCTGTTGGTGTGAATATAACAGATTCTAACATCGCATGTTTACGCGTCCCTTTGATTAGCAGATCATGCCCCCCAGCAAACAGCTCAGAAAGAATCGCTTCATAAGGTCGATGATGCCAAACTACCTTAACTTCTAGTTCGACATTCTCCATCAAATAGGGCTGTGCCAACTTCTCTAACCATAACCTTCTTTGCTTTATCACTCCTCGACGCATTGCTTCGCGATCGTCAGTGGAGAGCATGGATGTCATATCATAAGAAAAATCGTAAATGGTAAGAAATAAAGTAATGTGGCTTATTTTGGAACTTTGCTTAGCCAATTGCATAGCTCGATCCAAAGCTATTTGTTCATCATGATTGATGTCGGCGACAACTAAGATCTTAGTATAAATACTCATAGCGCTTTCCCTCACATTTGGGTGCCTAAATAAATATTAACTAAAAATAATCAGAGGTATAAATAAAAAGGTGGGAACTATGATGTGGCTCAAAAACAAGCCACATCAAAAGTCTGTATTTTAAGAATCAGCTGAGACGCCAGCGAGTTCGCTCAAAGCAGGTTGGTCGAGAATAGTGATGTACTTACCTTTTACGCTCAAAATTTCAGATTTTTGAAAACGTCCTAGTAAACGACTGATCGTTTCTACGGTTAAGCCTAAGTAATTACCAATATCGCCACGAGTCATGGTCAAACGAAATTCTCTTGGACTAAATCCGCGTTGAGAAAAACGAGCGGATAAGTTATATAAAAATGCAGCTAAACGCTCTTCAGCATTCTTCTTCGACAATAACAAAATCATCTCTTGATCGCCTTTGATTTCATTACTCATCAAACGCATAATTTGCTGACGTAGCTTAGGCATTTTTCCAGAAAGATCGTCTAAGATTTCATATGGAATTTCACAAACCATTGATGTTTCAAGTGCTTGTGCAAAGCTTGGGTGGGAGTCACCAGTAATAGCATCAAAACCAACAAGATCACCAGCGAGATGAAAAGCAGTAATTTGCTCATCGCCTTGTTCAGTGATGGTGTAGCTTTTGATCGTTCCGGAACGAATAGCATAGAGTGATTTCAAATCATCCCCAGCTTTAAACAACTCTTGTCCCTTTTGAATCGGCTTTTTACGCTCTATAATCTGATCTAATTGGTCTAGTTCAGTCTCATTTAACGTAAAAGGAATACAAAGTTGGCTAATACTGCAATCCTGACAATGAATTGCACATCCTCCGGATTGAATTCGCTTCGCTGCTTGTTTATCTGAAATCATAACAACCTTTCACTATATTGATATACATCAATATTTTACCATCGCTTATTAATAATGCCTAGATAAATAACATTCGCCAAATCAATAATCTATATAAAATATTATAAAAGTGAGAGCGAAGTATATAAAATGTATCCTCCATAGAGAACGATCATAAATCCGGACGAAACACGAAAGATAGGTGAAGCTGATATCTTAGACATGATCGTGGTGCTACTAGCCATTAAAACCATCGATGGTAACGTGCCAAATCCAAAAAAAAGCATAATTAATCCACCACTTAGACCATTTCCTGAAGCTAACGACCAAGTTAGCATCGAATATACGAGACCACATGGTAGCCATCCCCATAAGAAACCCAGAGGTAAAGCGTACCAAGGTTTTTTAAGTGGAATGAGTTGGCGTGCAACTGGGGAGATAAACTTCCATATATGCTGACCTAACGATTCGATTTTTTGAATACCAAACCAGGCTCGAGCAAGATATAACCCGAGCATAATTAAAATTATTCCCGATAGTATTCGCATCCATCCTAGCATTTGATTTAGCTGTGAAAGTTCTATTAAGGAATACGCTATTGAACCCAGTAATGCTCCCATTAGGGTATAACTTGTTAATCGACCGATATTATACAAAGCAATAACAAAAGGAAGTTGTTGTTTATTCGAGCACGTTGAACCAAGTAGCGCACTAATTCCGCCACACATGCCAAAACAGTGAGCTGAACTGACAACACCGATCAACGCTGCAGCAAATAATTCATCAATCATCTTTCTGCTTTGCCTGTGAGTCTTGTTTTGTCGAGTCCGGAGAGTCGTCATCGAACAACACGTTGTGGCCATGCCGTTCCAAATCATCGAATTGATCCGATTTTACCGCCCAAAGAAAAATAGCAATAGCGATCGCTACAAAGACAATTGCAATGGGAATTAATATGTAAATACTTTCCATCGAACACCGCTCTTAATTATTTTTTGGTGCCAGCAAACGAAGCGAATTTGTCACCACGATAATCGAACTAACCGACATGCCAACAACCGCAATATATGGAACTACATAACCGAAAACAGCAAGGGGTAGTACAATAACATTATAGCCCAGCGCCCAAAGTAAATTCTGGGCAATGATCTGGCGAGTACGTTGTGCTAATTTTCTCGCGGTATGGATTGCTGATAATTTATCGTTAAGAAGAATCAAATCTGATGAGGTTTTTGCCAGATCAGTACCATGCCCCATAGCGATAGAAACATGTGCTTGAGCCAATACCGGGGCATCATTTATTCCATCACCCACCATTAAGGTAACATCGTCATTGGACAAAGAAGCAACATAATCTAATTTATCTTTAGGGGTACAACTGGCTTGCCAATTCTCGATGCCTAACTCTTTGGCAACGGATTCCGCCGTGGTAGCATGATCACCAGTTAACAAGGTCACTTTCATCCCAGATGCCAATGCATCAGCTATAAATGACTGTGCTTCATTTCTAATCGGATCTTGGTAACTGAAACGCGCTATTAACTCACCATTCAAACTTAGATAAAGTGAACTAAATTGGACCTGGCTATTATCACTGCCGGGGGAAACGAAACGCAATGAACCAATTCGTAACATTTGATTTTGATACAGCCCTTCAATACCAAATCCAACGACATTATTCGGCTGCTCAATCTCAATATCAGAATTCACATGTTTATTAAATGCTTGTGCTATCGGGTGATTAGCATATTGCTCAAGAGCGGCAGCTAATTCATAACAACGTCTTTCATCAAATTCTCGATACACTTCCACCGAGGTAATTTCAATCTCGCCCGTCGTTAAGGTACCCGTTTTATCCACAATCAGATGATTGGCTTTGACCAAGGTTTCAAATACGGCGCCTGACTGAATCAATAATCCGGCATTAGAAAATAGGGATGTTGAGCATGTTATTGCGGTAGGAGTGGCAAGAGAAAGGGCACAAGGGCATGTTGCTACTAACACCGACAACATAATCCAAAATGCTTGGTCTGGTTGATGTCCGCTCCAGTAAAACCAAGTAAGGCCAGCAATCACAAGGATAAACCCTACAAAGTAACGAGCAATAACATCGGCAAGAAGCGCAAGTTTGGGTTTGGTCATTTGTGCCTGTTGATGCAACCGAACGATCTGAGCAATAACAGATTCACCTTTTTCAGCTGTCACTCGACATTCAAATGTTTCATGGGTATTGATCGTTCCAGCGTAAACCGCATCATTTACGTGTTTTGCTACTGGTTCAGACTCCCCAGTTAGCATCGATTCATCAACATAAGTTTCGCCAAGTGTAATAATGGCATCTGCTGGAAGGTGTTCACCAATCATAACCCGGATAACATCGCCATCTCGCAGTGATTTCACCGCAACTTGTTCACCTGATACCAATGTTGCAGTAGAAGGAACGAGCTTCATTAAGTTCCCACTTGCAGTGGCTGCTTTGTGTTTTGCTTTTGCCTCTAAATACCGGCCAATTAATAGGAAAAACGTAAACATTGAAACGGATTCGAAATACACTTCTCCTTGTTCAGTAACGGTTGCATGAACACTGGCGCAATACGCAAATAATAATGCTAACGAAACGGGGACATCCATCCCCAAGGTTTTGCCTTTTAAACTTCGCCAAGCATTCATATAAAATGGAAGAGCAGAGTAGAGTAAAACTGGCGTGGCGAAAATTAAACTGACCCATCGAAAGTAAACCTTAAAGGTATCATCAAGGTCACCAAATACCTCAAGATAAAGTGCGAAGGCAAGCATCATAACTTGCATGGTCGCTAAGCCAGCTATCCCTAAACGATAGAGGTACGTTTTCTGCTCACGCTCATTATCTTGCTCTTGTTGATTCGGATCGAATGGGGCAGCCTTATACCCAAGTTTTAATATTTCAGACAAAATCGTGCTCAATTTCATCTGGTTTTCATCCCACTTAATATTGGCTCGATTAGTCGTGGTATTCACCATTACCGAGACAATCCCAGACTGAGACATAAGCCGTTTTTCAATCAACCAGGCGCAAGCGGCACACGTGACACCTTCTACCGTGATCGTTGCCGAACAAACCTCATCATCGCGGAAAACAAAGTCAGATTGGAATTCTTGATCATCAAAACTATTGAACTGGTCTAGTTCTTCGGGAACGATATTCACAGAGCTCGGAAGCTCTGTACGATATTGGTAATAGGAGACTAAACCACTATCAACGATCATTTGCGCTACAGCCTGACACCCTGGGCAACACATGTGACGTTGTTCACCCAAGATATCTACGTTGAATTGGCTATTGTTAGGAACGGGCTCGCCGCAGTGGTAACACGTTTTATCCATTGTTATTTAAGATGGTAGGCGTCGTCGATGGAAAATTCACTTTACCTTGCAGTATCCATTTATTATCAAACGAAGATAGCTTAACAAACCACGGGCCAACGATTTCCGTTTCGGGTTGAATACGGTAGTTACCTTGTGCATCAGCAGAAATCATGAGTTCAATATCTTGGGTTTCTAATGTTCGATGAACAATGTTGACTCTTAAAGCTGGGTACTGTTCTAATTTTCCTTTATCAAGAGTGACAACCAACGTTTGATCCTGACTGTAGACAGAGGCGTTAAGGTTTAGCGCTTTTGCTTCTTGAAGCCGAGTGATATCTTGGTTAATGCCTTTCCCTTCTTTGTAATAATCATCTGAAACAAGGGATACAGCATTTTGAGAAAAAACAACGACAGTAGCCAAGGTCCAAATAATCACAGTACCGGGAAGTATGATTAAAAACCAAGGCCAGAATTGTTTAAACCAGGGTTTTTCCATTTGAGATGCTCTTTATGAAGAATTGAGAAAAATGAAGCAGCACGCTGACGTACTGCTTCATTACTTGTTGCGGCTATTGTGCCTGATTATTGCTTAAACTCCAAACATAAGCAGAGACAACTTGTATTTTGTCTTCGCCTAGAATATCAATCCAAGCAGGCATGACGCCTGAGCGTCCATGTAAAACAGTTTGAGTAACTGCATCACGTGAATCGCCAAATAACCAGTCTTTATCAGTTAAATCAGGAGCACCAACAGCAGGGTTACCTTTACCATCTGTACCATGACAAGCAGCACAAACAATAAATCGTTTTTTACCTGCAGCGGCATCACGAGCGTTTACAGAACGACCAGATAAGCTCAGTGTATAAGAAACAACTTCTTTCACACCTTGTTCACCTAACGCATCTTTCCAACCCGGCATTTGCCCAATACGGCCATGACGAATAGTTGTTACGATAGCTTCAGGTTCACCACCGTACAACCAAGCGCTATCAGTCAAGTTAGGAAAGCCTGTTAACCCACGAGCATCCGAACCATGACACTGTGAACAGTTTTGTAAAAACAAACGTTGTCCAACTTTAACCGCATCAGGGTCCGCTGCAATATCTTTAACAGGTTTAAGGTCATTTGTACCTTCGACGTAAGCTAAGCGCTTAAACGCTTGACCGTAGAATGTTTCAGCCTCATCAAGCTCTCGAGCATACTGATCGAGTATCTTATTACTTTGAGAATTGCTGATTGACGCTTTAGACTCTTCTAATGATATCACTGTTTGATCAGAGCTTGTCCAGCCCAAGACGCCCTTAAACGAACCCATCCCAGGGTAGAGCACTAAATAAATGGCAGTAAATACAAACGTACTAATAAATAGATACACCCACCATTTAGGAAGAGGGTTATTGAGTTCACGAATACCATCGTATTCATGCCCCATATCTGCCCCTTCTTCCACGCCCATTTTATCGCGTAAACACCAAATAAGAACTGCTGCACACCCAAACAATGTCGTGAGGGTAAGAACAATTATCCAGAGACTCCAGAATGTAGTCATTACTTATTCACTCCTTGCTTTTGAGATGCGTTATGCTTTTCTTCATCCGCAAATACTAAGTTTGCAGCTTCATCAAACGATGTTGTACGACGTTTGCTGTATGCCCAAGCGACAATACCAATAAAGCTAACAAACAGTAGAACGGTCCAAATACTGTGTACTGTACCAATATCCATATCGCCTCCTACTTCATCGCATGGCCAAGGGATTGAAGATAAGCAACGAGCGCGTCGAGCTCAGTCTTCCCTTCAACCGCGGCTTTAGCACCGGCGATATCTTCATCTGTGTAAGGAACACCGAAGTGATCACGAAACAGAGTAAGTTTCTCCGCAGTCAAACTGCCATCCACAGGCGTTGTTTCAAGCCATGGGAATGCAGGCATATTTGACTCTGGCACTAACTCACGAGGGTCAATTAAGTGAACACGGTGCCATTCATCAGAATAACGTCCGCCCACACGGGCTAAATCTGGACCAGTACGTTTTGAACCCCATAAAAATGGGTGATCCCAAACACTCTCACCAGCAACAGAATAGTGACCATATCGTTCTGTTTCCGCACGGAAAGGACGAATCATTTGGCTGTGACAAACCGTACATCCTTCACGAACATAAATATCACGACCTTCTGTTTCTAATGCATTTAGTGGTCTTAAGTTTGCCAATGGCTCTGTAGTTTGCTTCTGGAAAATTAGCGGAGTAATTTCAACCAAAGCACCAAAGCTGATAGCAATAATGACAAGAATCGCAAGTAAACCGACATTACGTTCGACAATTTCATGGCGATTGTTGGAGTTAGAACTCATTATTTAATCTCCTTATTATGCCGGTTGTGCAATTGATTTAAGACTTGCGTCAGGTGCGGTAACCGTTTTATACGTGTTATATGCCATAAGGAACATACCGGATAAGAAAATCAACCCACCAAGGAATCGTACAGCGTAAAACGGATAAGACGCTTCAACGGATTCAACAAAACTGTACGTCAACGTACCGTCTGAGTTAACCGCTCTCCACATTAAGCCTTGCATAACACCAGAAATCCACATCGCAACGATATACAACACGGTACCAATAGTCGCTAACCAGAAATGCACATTGATCAAACCAACAGAATACATACGTTCTTGATTAAACAGCTTTGGAACCAAATGGTAGATTGAACCAATTGATACCATAGCAACCCAACCTAAAGCACCAGAGTGTACGTGACCGATAGTCCAGTCTGTGTAGTGGGAAAGGGCATTAACCGACTTGATCGCCATCATTGGACCTTCGAATGTTGACATTCCATAGAAAGACAACGATACGATTAGGAAACGTAAAATTGGGTCATAGCGCAATTTATGCCAAGCACCTGATAGCGTCATGATACCGTTGATCATTCCCCCCCAAGATGGAGCAAATAGTACTAACGACATCACCATACCAAGTGACTGGGTCCAATCTGGTAGCGCTGTATAATGAAGGTGGTGAGGACCAGCCCATATATACAAAGAAACTAACGCCCAAAAGTGAACGATAGACAAACGATAGGAATAAACAGGACGTCCTGCTTGCTTAGGCACAAAATAGTACATCATACCCAAGAAACCCGCAGTAAGAAGAAAACCTACCGCATTGTGTCCGTACCACCACTGAACCATCGCATCTACAGCCCCGCCATAAACCGAGTACGATTTATTCCAGGAAAGGGGAATGGCCATGCTATTTACAATATGCAAGACGGCAACAGTGAGGATAAACGCCCCAAAGAACCAGTTCGCAACATAAATGTGTGACGTTTTTCGTTTCACAAGGGTTCCGAAAAAGACGATTGCATACGCAACCCAAACTAGCGCAATGGCAATATCAATAGGCCATTCGAGTTCGGCGTACTCTTTCGATGTTGTATATCCTAATGGTAATGTGATAGCGGCGGATAAAATTATGGCTTGCCAACCCCAAAACGTAAATGGAACTAAAACACCACCAAACAATCGAGTTTGGCAAGTTCTTTGAACCACATAATATGAGGTAGCAAAAAGGGCACTCGTACCAAATGCGAAAATAACGGCATTGGTATGGAGCGGTCTAAGGTGACTATAGGTCAACCACGGCGTATTAAAATTTAGCTGTGGCCAGACTAATTGTGCTGCGATCAAAACGCCAACTGCCATGCCAACAATACCCCATAGAATGGTTACTAAGGTGAATTGTCGAACAACGGTATAGTTGTAATTCTGTTCAAGCTGCATTTCTTGGCTCATTTGCATGCTTCCGATTCAAGTTAACTACACTTTATATTTACTCAGATACGAGCAAAACAACATTAGAACTAACATTACATTCCACACTTATTGTTTTTGGCGAAATTGTAACCAAAGCGTTAATTCAAGCAATGTCATCTGCGCCTAACTATACTGCAGTTAACAATTTTATGACAGGGAAGTAACCTTACTAAGTATCAGGTTTAGCTTGTTTATTTCAAAACTTTGAACTGAGTTACAAGAGATGAACTTTGAATAATTTGATAAAGACTTAAAAAACACTAAGTTGCTAGTGATATTATTGAGTTGGCTGCACTTTTACACTAGTTTGTATCATATGCCCAAAACAAAAAATAAATTCTATATTTATTATCAAACAATGCTTTCAGCCTGTTATTTGGATGTTAAAATTCAATAAATCGACTTAACATATAATCGGTTATACTATTGAAAAATTTATGTTTAATAGATGATTTAGTTTCTATGAACATTTGCTAAATAACGTATATACTGAATACCATCGATAAACGAGTGATGATTATAGCTATATGCGCTTTGTAACGAGTATATCCAGTGCCATTGACCCTAAGAGTGCGCTCAATGAGCTTCGTTTAACTTTACCTAATCCATCGCCAAATAGTATTGTTTTCTATTATACAGATGAATATTGTCCTGAAACCTTGTGGCAATTGATGACCTCACAGTTTCCGCACGCGTCACTTATTGGCTGTAGCTCAAGCAACGGTGTCATGACTGATAAAGGCTATTTCAATCAAAATGCTATTGCTTTAATTGCAATTTACGATGAAGGGATAAGCAGTTATGGCGCAGCATTATCAAAGTTTGATGACTATTCAACCATAGCTGAAGCAACTGAGCACGCTATCCATGAAGCGCTACATAACGCTGATCGCGAGGGTGAAGTACCAAGTCTCGTTGTTCTTCATTCCACACCTGGAAATGAAGAAGAGATAATTCACACGATCGACACCATATTTGGTACTCGCATTCCTATGATCGGTGGCAGTGCAGCCGATGATAAAATCCAAGGTAAATGGACGATTATGACCCATTCCACGTGGACCAATAAGGGCGTTAGTCTTCAGTTACTTTTTCCTTCTAAGCCCTTAGCAGCCGGAATCAGTGCAGGGTATTCTCCCACAGAATTTGTAGGGAAAATCACCAAAGCAACAGGGCGCACTTTAGAAGAGATTGATCATGAACCCGCCAAAGAAATATATAAAGAGTGGGTGAGTGACCATTCAAACATTCAAATTTCTGACGAATATATATTTGAACATGTGACTCGGTTTCCTATAGGGCGAAAAGCAGGACAATTCGATAATCGACCGTATTATAAATTAACCCATCCAATGCGCATAACTGACAGCGGGGGGTTGGAATTATTTGCACAAGTTGATGAGGGAGAAGATGTAACGCTAATGACTTGCTCTCATGAACAGTTGATACACCGAGCTGCACGAGTGATTAATGAAGCCAATGCGAAAAACTATTCATCTTCTAAGAAATTGGGCGCGATCTCTATATTTTGCGCCGGTGCAATGCTAAGACTCAAAGATGACATGACACAAGTTCACTCTCAAATGGTAGAGCAGCTCGAAGGTGCGCCTTTTATATGCCCCTTTACCTTTGGTGAACAAGGTCGATTTGCCGGAGGCGAAAATGCTCACGGTAACCTAATGATTTCATCAGTAATTTTCTATGACTCGGAATAATTTATGTTGCCAACCGACCAACTTGAACAACTGAACGAAACTCTATTAGAGCTAAAGAGAAGTAAAGAACGCGAAACCAAATTAGCGGAAGAGAACCGCGTTATATTGGCGACGCTTTCCGCTATAAGTCGTGCCGAGAATAAACAGCAAATCTTCGATGAACTTAAAAGAGGGCTGGGTCGGTATATTGATTTTGATGACTTCGTTGTGCTATCGCGAGAAAACATCGAATCGAGTTTTAAAACATACCTTTCTTCAAATGAAATGTTATTTGATAAAATCTGGCCTAACGGTAGAAAATTCCAACGAGTGCTAGGAGGAGAGTGTATTTTACTGTTTGAACCGATGGCACTTGAAGAATTTGATCGTATTCCAAATCGATTAAGTCCAAAAATACATAATGCTCTCTTAACCGGCATAAAAACTCAAACCAGTGAATCGGTTTTATTGCTTTTGGGTAGTAGGAAAGGGCAATTTGATATCAAAACCAAGAAGATTTTACTTCGATTTCGCCCTCTTCTTGAACGAGCAATTAGTGATATTGAACACAAGGAAAAACTTGAAAAGCTGGTTGAATTAAAAACGAATGAACTTGTGGAAGCTCAAGAAGTTGCAGCAAAGGCAAACCAAGCCAAATCAAAGTTTCTGGCGATGATGAGCCATGAATTAAGAACTCCTTTAAATGCTGTTTTAGGGATTACTGAATTGCTTCAGACTGAAACAGGCACGTCACAAAAACAATTATTAGAGAGAATGGAAAACTCAGCTGAATTACTTCATGTAATCATCAGTGACATACTCGACTTTAGCAGAATAGAATCTGGTCATTTTAATCTCCGCCGCCATTGGACGAATCTTCACGATAAGCTTACCTATTCATTTGAATACCATCAAAAGCTCGCGCGTGAAAAAGGTTTAAACTTTCGTGTAAATACGGATATAGAGAAAAACCTGGAATACTTTGTTGATCCTGTAAGGATTCTCCAAATCATCTTCAATTTAGTCGGAAACGCCATTAAATTCACCGAGGCTGGCGAAATAACAATTGATATCTATACGTTAGAAAACGCGTTGATCATCTCAGTTTCTGATACCGGCATTGGCATTGTTGAGTCAGAGTTAGCCCATCTATTTACCCCGTTTATCCAAGCAGATAGTTCGATTACCCGTAATTATGGTGGGACAGGGTTGGGTTTAACAATAACAAAAACCCTGGTTGATTTAATGGGCGGTAAGATCAAAGTCGATACCGAACCAAACAAAGGAACGACGTTTTCAATCACTTTACCGTTAGTCGTAAAGCTTGCGCCTACAACAAATCAAATTAAACCGACACTCTCATCAGATAATGAACCGTTAACTGTAGATTGCAAACATATATTGTTAGTAGAAGACACAACAACAAATCAAATGATAATCAAGTTAATGCTCAGTCGGCTTGGTTACATTGTCACTATTGCAAACAACGGTGTCGAAGCAGTAGATCTAGTTCAAAGGCAGAATGAATTTGATATCGTACTCATGGACATATCGATGCCATGTATGGATGGAATTCAAGCAACAAGGCTAATGCGCCAGAATAATTTCACAAAACCTATCATTGCGTTAACGGCACACACTCTGAACGAAAATAGACAAGCATGTCTCGACGCTGGTATGGATGATATGATCATCAAGCCAATCAAGAGCACTTCCATTCAGAAAATACTGAGCAAATATATTTAGCGACTCGCGATAAGTGTCAATTTTTGTATAGCAACAAACTCTGAATGTAAGTTTGTGTATAGGCCTACCTCGAACTGTGGAATAAACACAATGAAAGCGTAATACTAAGTGCTCGTTTAAAGTAGGGTACATTCCATGACAAATAAACATTCGATTAATGCACTTTTAATATGCAGCGTTTTCATTGCCAATAAGGTTAATGCAGAACAGCTTACTGCGACCATTGTTGGTTCTGGTTCACCTATCTTTAATGAAAATCGCTCCAGCGCTAGTGTGCTCATTTCAAATGGAAACACTAATATCCTGGTGGATATGGGAAATGGTACTCAAGCTAATTTAAACACCCTCGGTCTTAAAGCTAGAGATTTGGATAGTCTAGTCTTTACCCATCACCACTTAGATCACAATGAAGAATTCGCTCCTATCTTAATCGGTTCTTTACTCGGCAAAGAAGACATCAGTATCGTTGGCCCACCAAACACCAAGAAATTTACCGAAACATACCTAGATTTATATGAGGAAGATATCTCGTATCGCTTAGGAAAAACACAAAGAACATTAGAAGCTCGTAAGAAAGCCTTCACGGTCAAAGATATTGAGGGTGGGGAATCATTTAAAATCGATGACATCAATGTATCGACTATCGAAGTGCCTCACACCATTCATACGATTGCGTATCGGTTTGATTACGAAGGTCAATCTATAGTCATTACCGGTGATCTCACCTATTCTGATTCGTTACCAACCCTTGCAAAAAATGCCGACTATATGATCATCGACTCGGGTGGAATGATCATGTCGCAAAATGGACTGAATAACCGCAAGAAGAAAAAATCAGGGAATAACAATAGCGTAAAAAATTCAGACAGAAAGACAAAGAAGAATGGTAAACACAAAGCGCACTTAGATTTAGATGATTCCAGCACACTTGCTGCACAGTCCGAAGTAAAAAACCTAGTCTATACACACTTTCTCCCAGGTAATATTGACATAGATGCCAGCCTCAAAGAGATTCAAAAAAACTACAAGGGCAATGTGATATTTGGTGAAGATTTAATGCTGCTTAGCACTGTTATAAATAGCAGCAATTCAGCCACGACAGAACAAATCAACCAATACTCTATTGTCGACACTGGTCAAGTTATCGCATATAGCAATGACTCGGAAATTGCTACTCCAACAACAAGTGACGATTTCTATGGTCAAGATGCCAACTACACCATCAATCAACCGTCATATACCAATAATCAAGATGGCACAATAATCGATAACGTGACAGGGTTAATGTGGCAGCAAGGTTTGACTGAAAAGTTAACGTATGACGAAGCGATAGAAAAAGTAAAAACCTTCAACCTTGCCGGGTATACAGATTGGCGCATCGCGAACATCAAAGAACTCTATTCATTAATTCAATTCTCTGGTTCCGTAAAAGGCGAAAGAGCACTCACACCTTTTATTGATACCAACTATTTTACTCAACCGTTAGGAAATGAAGCGGCAGGTGAACGTGAGATTGATGCTCAAGTGTGGACAAGTACTGAATATGTCGGCAAGACAATGAGGAATGATGACACTATATTTGGCGTTAACTTTGTCGATGGTCGAATAAAGGGTTACCCAAAATACAACCCTAGAACTCAAGATGCCAACAAAATGTACTTCCGATTTGTTAGAGATAATGAAACCTACGGTCAGAACAACTTTTCTGATATCGGCGATGGAAGTATTGCAGATACGGCAACGGGATTGATATGGCAACAAACAGATAGCTCTAAAGGATTACAGTGGGAAGAAGCTCTACAATATTGTGAAAATCTCGACCTAAGTGGCAATAGTGATTGGCGATTACCCAACGCAAAAGAGCTCCAGAGTATTGTCGATTATTCACGTTCACCAGAAACGTCAAATTCAGCAGCAATTAATCCAATCTTTCAAATATCATCAATAACCAACGAAGGCGGAGAAAAAGATTACCCGTATTTTTGGACTTCAACGACACACCTTGATGGGCCAACCCCTGAAGGCTCGGCTGTTTACGTTAGTTTTGGTAAGGCACTCGGTAAAATGCGCGAAACAATAATGGACGTGCATGGCGCTGGATCACAACGTAGCGACCCGAAAATAGGCGAGGCAATGTCTAGAGGTCCGCAAGGCGATATGATCAGAGTCGAAAACTACGTTCGCTGTGTTTCTGGCGGAGTGCTAGATTCGAATCCGGCTCAGAAAAACACATTCACATATAAGAATTCTGACAGTCATTCACTTAAAACAAATACTAATCAAACTACTGTAGGTGAAAACACAAAACGCGCTGAGCGAAAAAGTAAACAAAAAACAGTAAACCGATTCGTACAACGTTTAGACAAAAATGGAGATGGCAAAGTCTCAAGCACCGAGTTTAAAGGAAAAGAAGCTCAATTTAATCATTTAGATAAAAACGGCGATGGTTATATTGGCCTCGAAGAAGCCCCAACAGGACCACCAAATAAAAAGAAACAGTAACTTCTAATACAAGATCCAATATAAGCCCACGCAATAGTGGGCTTATTCATAAGCTCAAGGTAAAACGGTAATAATCAAACGATACAAGAATATAAACCGAGTAAGGAGGAAGTAGTGATTAAATAAGTTTAATCGATATTATATTTAACATAATATACATAATGCGCATTTAAATATAATAATTAATGAGCGCGATACTTAACATTGCGTTACGTGAAATTTGGTCACTTTTGAGGAGTTTATACCTCATATTAAAAAAGCCCACAAAATTGTAGGCTCTATCTATAAACCACTTTCTCAGCCAGCCGTATGGAAAAATACGATTAAAGACCTTGAACGTACTGAGCATTAGTACGAACCTTAACCATTTGCTCTAAGTTCTGCTGTGAACCTTCAACGCCATTAATCAAGCCTTGGAAATGTTTGATTAACTCAACCTTATCTTGTACTTCCTTCGAGCCAGCACCGATGTTGGTTAGGTCGATAAAGAACTCGTCGAATAAATCAGAGAAATCCGTTACCGCGTCATGGTTTAGGAACTGTTCGTGATTATAAATGCTAGGATAGCCACCCTTTTGCTTATCAACTGCAAAAGAAATCCCCTTCACGTTAGTAATCGTGGTCGCTTTCTCACATTTCAACATACAACCAGCTTCGATGCTTGGTTTATTACAGCCAACGGTTCTTTGGAAAAAGCACTGACGGCTGGTCATCATCAAAATTGGGTGGTAAATGCTGTAGAACAACTTGAAGTTTTCTGGGCGGTTGATATGACGAATTTGACCTTTATTGATCTCGTTCGAAATGAACGCACCAGCACAGTTAAGCTCTTCTTTAAGAGTAACAAGTGCATGCGAGTTGGTCGTATTCATAAATGGACCTGCTACCCACTCAATACCCATTTCGTAAGCCTTGTAAGCAATCCCAGTGTTGTTGGTCACAATACGAGCAGGTTTAACCTCTTCTAGAACCCGAACCGCCTCATCGTAATCTTTCCCAATCAATACCGCAGGGAACCAAGGAATCAGGCGCGGATTTTCCGCCAAGATGTCGATGTACTTATTACTGCGCTTCTTAAAGCTTTCTGGTAACTTAAAGTAAACGTCGGCGTCCGTGACATCACACAGGTGTAGATCATCAACGTCTGCAATCAGCATAGATAATGTTGGTGTAACATTCACTTTAGGGTGCTTCGGTAATGCAGGTACTTCGACGTGCTTAATGACTTCTACAGAGCCGTTAAGAATGAAGTCAATTTCACCTTTTAGAACAGACACTTCTTTTAGAGGAAGAATCAGACCAGCATCTAGATCGTCGAAGTTGCAATTTTCTAGCGTATGCACAGCGCTCTTAAGTGACTTGAAACGTTTTTCTAGCAACTCTTGAGTAATCGATGTTTCAGCCGCTGCTTCTAACAGAGACTTAGACTGAACCTCAAAGTTTTCTTTGTCTGATGTGACCGTCACTGTCAAGGCTTGGCCTAATTTAGCCTTGAACGAAAGTGATACCCCGATTTTACGGATATCTAGGTACGCAATCTTCTCACGCATTTCACTACCCAGCGCGTTTTTCGCTTCGTAAAGATCGCTGGTCACTTCTTGAATTTGTACCACTGAGATTTCATTGTTTTCTTTCTTCGCTTCATCAACGGCATAATTCAAACTGTTGTCGCGAGGATTATCAATAAACATGTCTTTCGTCAGGTTGCCCTTTAGGAAAGAGTTAGTGAAATCACGGTTGAATACTTTGTGCAGGTTCGAATCATCTTCAATAAGCAAACCACGTTCCACATAGCTATCAATCTGTTTGCGCCACGTATCTATCACGGTGTAAACGTAGTGTGCGCCTTTAATGCGACCTTCAACTTTTAACGAGTCAACTTGAGCGTCAACCAGTTCAGGTAAGTCGTAATATGCAGAGTTATCTTTCAGATTCAGTGGAAACTTATTGCCGGCTTCGGTGATCTCGTATTCGTCGCGACACGCTTGGCTACAACGACCACGGTTACCGGAGTTACCGACACTTACAGAACTTGAATAACATTGACCTGAGAATGCGATGCACAAAGCGCCATGCACAAACACTTCAGTCAGTACGTCTTGATCGTGTGCTACTTTCGTCAGCATTTTGATTTCAGGTAGATTTAATTCACGAGATAAGTTGACGCGTGTTGCCCCAATCTTAGATAAGAACTTAATCTGACCTTCGTTGTGCGTGGTCAACTGCGTAGACGCGTGAATATCGAGCGATGGGAAATGCTTCTTAACCAAATCGAACAAACCAAGATCTTGCACAATAATGCCGTCTAGCTTGGTGTTCACCAGTTGGTTAAGCAGTTTGGTGATGCTTTTAATTTCGTGCTCCAGTAGCACAACGTTAAGAGTCAGAAACACTTCACAACCATATTCATGAGCGAGTCGAATAACGCCATTCAATTCATCTAACGACAAGTTAGAGGCTCTGTTACGAGCATTGAAGGTGTCTAAACCACAATAAACTGCATTAGCGCCTGCTACGATAGCTGCTTTAATTGCTTCAACATCGCCACCTGGGGCTAATAATTCAATCTTTCTGCTCATTTTTGAAGTCGCTCACTTACTTATAATTTTTAAGCCGCGTATTCTACCTACATCACGATATCTTTACCACCTAACAACACTTTTATAACTAAATGATCTCTCTCATGCCAAACAAATACGATTTACCAATCCTTTATTCTTTAAGGCGCTGCCCTTACGCGATGCGTGGAAGAATGGGGATCGCCCTAGCTAAGAAAACAGTGTTACTTAGAGAAATTGTCACTAAAGACAAACCTAGTGAGTTATTGGACAGCTCGCCTAAAGGAACGGTTCCGGTTCTTGTTCTTCCGAAAGGCGGCATTATTGAACAAAGCTTAGATATCATGATTTGGGCGCTTCAACAGAACGATCCTCAAAATCTTCTGCGGTCAGATGATCCCGTCTTAAGCGAGTTGATCCATCAGCTAATTAACACTCACGACAACGAGTTTATTGGCCACTTAGAGAAATACCGTGCTTCAGTGCGTTACCGAAATGATGATAGTGAACGACGCAGACACAATTGCGAAAAATTCATATCTGAGCTCGAACACAAACTCACCCTTCACACCTACCTGTTTGGCGACACACCGAGCCTAGCCGACTTTGCCGTTATGCCTTTCGTAAGTCAGTTTGTACGAGTCGAGAAGAAATGGTTTGTTCAATCGGAATATCAAAACGTAGGACGCTGGTTAAGAGCGCACTTAGACAGCCAACTTTACGGGCAAGTCATGAAACAATACCCTTTGTGGAACGACGGTAAACAAGAATGTCTTTTTGGGTAACACCATCTAATTAAATTGAGAACAAGTAAAAATTGGCGGTAAATAAACAACTTAACCTTTGCGTTTGTTGGAGTTGTTTGGACCGGTTGGATTTGAATATGGATAGATATTACGAATTCGTTGCTGGATATTATCAGGGATTTGGTTACTGAAGATTAAACGATGTGAACCTTTATGCTTGACGACTTTAATAGACCCTGTCACGTTTGACCGAGCCGAGATATCTTTTACATCGTTGAGAAAACCCGCTGGAATATTGCCAGACTGTTTTTCTAATTTGCCTTGTTTGAAATCAAGCTTGAACAACGAGCGATTAAACATAAAAAACGCTACAACAAGCAGTATTCCAATGACGATTATAATTATCATCTTTTCTTACTCGGATAAGAGCTTACTTAAATCTTGTTTAAGTGTACTGACTTTACGATTTACTTTTTCCGTACGTGAAGCCTCTGAAACCAGATATTCAATCGTATCGGATAAAGTACAACCCAAATCATTCGCTTTAAGAGATAATTTTTCCCATACACGATAATCAAGATCAATCGATTTTTTACGAGTATGAATCTGTTCCGCATTATAATGGCGTTTACGTTTAGCGCGAATTGCCTGCTTCAGCTTATTGTCAATCTCGGCAGACATATGCTTCTCGATCCACTCCAGAACCAATGTAGGCTCACTTTCGATATTCGCAAGCTCTGTGAGTGCAGCCTCAATTTCGCTCTTATCTACATACCGCGTAACTTGCTCACCAGCTTTCCAACGGTTTGTTAGATATTGCCATTTCCAGCCACATTCTAAATTTTCTAACTGTTGATATTTCATTATATTTCATTCGTCTAAGCAATTATCAGGGTGACAGCGTAACCCAGAGAATGATGAAGTTCAAACAATTGATTTAAAAATTCGACAATGATCATTGAAATCAAACAGAACTATATACCTTGTCACTTTTTCTATATACTCAATCTCCTTAATTTCTCAACTAATGTGTTCAATGAATCAAGATATTTGGCGTCACGTTTCTCCGCTATTTTCGCAGTACGCTCAACAGATCGAGCAATACCCCACCCTTGAACCTTCTGATTTTTTCGCCTGTCAGCCAAGGTTGATTGCGGCGCTAGAACGTCTGTGCAATGCCCAAGGCTTATCTCGTTCACTTATTATTAATGCGCCTGATAACGCGATTTATCGTGAATTGATCATTAAACAACTCGAAACACTCAGTAACAGCCCCGTTGTTTCCAGTGAAAATCTCGCATCAACAGAACCCTTTACTCAAATACAAGTGGTAAATGGAGAGATTATCAAAGAGTTTCCTGGGCTTCTCGATAAAGCAAACGGTGGCTATTTAGTGATATCGCCTAGCTGGCTGCTGGCAAACCCGAAAATGTGGCCGTTACTTAAAGCAGCATTATTAGCACAGCCGATTCAAGCTATAAATTGTGATGGCAAATCACCCGCGCTCAACAACGTAGCCAAGTCCTACGATGTAAAATTAGTGATAGTTGGTGATCGAGAACAGTTAGCGAACCTTGAATATCTAGATAATGACTTTACATCTGGATTCAGTCTATTTAGCGAACTCGAACTTGAGCTTAAACTAGAAGAACATTCAGTGTTCGATTATTTGCGCTACCTAAAATGGTTCTGCCAACATTACAAATTTCCAGAGCTGACCTCTACTGGTATCAATACTTTAATGTCATATGGTGTTCGGAATACTGAAGATCAACAATATGTTCCTTTATGTTTATTTTGGCTGCACCAAACACTAGAGGAAGCTGCTGCGCTAAGTAATGGGAGTACTCTTGATCACCACGCAATACAAACGTCGATAGACAATAAATACTATCGAGAGAGTTACCTTCCAGAACGTGCGTCAACCGACATACTCGATGGCCAAGTTGTTATTGAAACCAGTGGTAAACAAGTTGGTCAAGTCAATGGATTAACGGTTATCGATATTGCAGGACATCCCATTTCCTATGGTGAGCCCGCACGAATCTCCTGTGTGATCCATTTTGGTGATGGCGATATCACGGATGTGGAACGAAAAGCAGAATTAGGCGGCAATTTACACGCAAAAGGTATGATGATTATGCAGGCTTTTGTTAGTAGTGCTCTTGATCTAAACGAACCACTGCCCTACGCTGCTTCTATTGTTTTCGAGCAATCTTACAGTGAAGTGGATGGCGACAGCGCTTCGCTTGCGGAAGTCACGTCACTGGTTAGTGCGCTTTCAGGAATAGAAGTAAAGCAGGAAATAGCAGTCACTGGCGCTGTTGACCAATCAGGCCGAGTCCAAGCTGTTGGTGGATTGAACGAAAAAATTGAAGGCTTTTATAAAGTATGTTTGCATCAAGGTTTGACTGGACAACAAGGTGTGGTGTTACCAAAAAGTAACTTACGTAATCTCGCTCTTCACCATTCAGTTGTCGAAAGCATCAAATCTGGAATGTTTCACATATACCCTGTAGAAACCGTGGATGAAGCGATTCCATTACTTATGGAACAACCGTTTAGAGGTGAAAACAGCGTTATTGATAAAATAGCAGAGCGAATTGATGAAATTGAGCGCAATCATGCACCTCTCACAATGTGGCAAAAACTGAAATCTATCTTTTTTTCTTACTGATCGGAGTTGTTTAGCGTACACGTGTTCACTAACATGCACGCTAACAGAATGGAGTAATAATAAATGCAAAATAAAAGAGAATCCTACAATCGTGATGACCTATTAGCGTCTAGTCGCGGAGAATTATTTGGTCCTGGTTACCCACAACTCCCTGCTCCAAATATGTTAATGATGGACCGCATCACTAAAATGTCGGATTCAGAAGGCGAATTTGGTAAAGGTGTCATTCTAGCAGAGCTTGATATCACTCCAGACTTATGGTTTTTTGACTGTCATTTCCCTGGTGACCCTGTCATGCCGGGATGTCTTGGACTTGATGCTATGTGGCAGCTCGTCGGCTTTTTCTTAGGCTGGAATGGCGGTAAAGGTAAAGGCCGTGCTCTCGGTGTTGGCGAAGTTAAGTTCACGGGTCAAATATTACCTACCGCGAAAAAAGTCACCTACGAAATCCATATTAAGCGCTTAGTTAACCGTCGCTTAGTTATGGGACTTGCTGATGGGCGTGTACTCGTTGATGGCAAAGAAATATATGTAGCAAAAGATCTTAAAGTTGGTCTCTTCCAAGACACTTCTTCGTTCTAAGCAAGAATTTAAAATTAGCGACTCACTAGAGTCGTTAATTTTTCATCAAAATAGTTAGTTATAGTGCGTTAGAGCATAATAATAAAGCCCCAATTTATGGGGCTTTGCGTATGTGGATAGAGAGTTATTTGTAGACACCGGAGGTACGATCCTCACGCGCTTCACGCCAGCCTCCCATCCAATAGGATCTTGGTTCCATTTGTTGATAGGGACAATCATCGGATGAACGTCCATTCAAACCAGCTTTGTATCCCTGAGACTGAGCTCGTTCAAGGCGATCACGCTTCTGTCTCTTCATAATTAAGTCCTCATACCGTATCTTAGTTAAGTGAAACTGTGACATCAATGTGGCGATTTTATGACCACATGGTTAAGAGTCGCTCAATAAAGCAGCAGACTCAAGTTAGATTTCACACGATAACGATTTTCGTGAGGTTCGATCAGAATTTACAAAATAGTCCTTTTCGGCGACCAAATAGCATCAGACTTAGCAAACCAATAATGCCAACCCCTAACGAACCACCACTACGAGAAGAAGTCGCTGATTCATATCCACGCTCCTCAATATCACCACTTGTTGCTCCAACAATTGGAATTAACTTAACAGCTACAGTCGTTTCATCACCTGTACCATCTCCACACATCGCATCATGAGTCGTATCATCATACTCACCGTCAACGCACTTAATTGCCGTTGCTGCAATTGCACCTGCATCATTAATATCGTTTGCTGATAGAATGCGATACTGGTTGTTAGCAGATGAATATACGCCACCATTAGTGAGATCATCAATCAACCAACCTTGATCATCAAAAATGCTCATCCTCGAATTATCAGTTCCCGTTCCATCATATGGATAAATAAATCCGCGTTTACGTCGAGGCTTACCGCTATTTTCTCGTGTGTCTTCAGTATCAATTTGACCAACAATTTCATTGTAATTATTGATCGCCATATTTTGACCACCGGCTTCAGAAAAAGTAAGTTTATTCGCAAAGTAGATCGCCGTCGGATCGGAATCACTCACATCAGCAATAACAAACGGTCGATTTGGTGCGGCACCATCAGCGGGTACACCCCCTGCTCGTTTTGCCTCACCAATAGCAACTAAGTTGTCATTAACGGAATTTAATACCGTATTACTATAGGTGTAGTCACCGCTAATTCGAACTCTTGCATTATCTATATTATTTGATGTCCAATTATCAGAGTTAGCGTAGTCGGCTTCATTGACGGTGAATATTGTCGCATTCATATTGTTATATGAATCATTCCAGGTATTGAAACCCACACCATAAATCACACCACCGACAATAACAAAATCTCGAATACTACCTTGAGCTAGCTTATCACTGACATCTTCATCATCACTGGGCCAATCAATAGCGACAACGTCTGTGCCACTCTTCCATATTGCAGCTTTAGACGAATAATAATCCCCATAGTCATTTTCATAATCATAGGAGACACTTCCGACTGTGTAGATGCCATCTGTTTTCCAAGCGCGAGATTTATCGAAGTATTCGCCGCTATCATCCTTCTCATCAGTACCAAAAGTAACGGGTGACTCCGCCGTTACCGAGGCACGTTCATCACCTAGTGAACTGATAATGCCGACAACATCTCCACCACTGGTAACCTGGTTAATCACGCTATTATTGCTTTCGTCAATGGTTAACGAGCCATCAGATAAAAATGCGACAGAGTTGACGGTATTATTACCATCAAGTTCTTTGGTCCATTGTTCCCAATGCACGTCACCCCACGGCTCACATGTAGAATACAACAACTGAGCGTCACAATAATTTTCGAAATCGGAGGATGTTTGAACATATGAAAATGAATTATCCATAGCGAACGGCGCTTCTTCACGATAACTTACGCCATCAACAGGTGAACCTGCAATAGTCCCCGTGGCGCGAGTTTCTCCACCTAGAACAAAGTTCTCACACGACACACCACCAACACTACTCGAATCAAAGCAACTGCCGGCACTCGAATCTTGAATCGCTGTACCAGTGGTAATCTCATAATCTGCCGAAATTCCAGAAGGTGTCACTTCGATAATCTGATACAAAGCAGCATTAACATTAAATGCCGCAAAAATTGAGAGTGAAATAGGCGTTAGCTTTAACATCTTATTCGTCATTATTTATTCCGTTTCTTGCTGTAGCGCTTCAAGTTCTTCCCAACGTGCGAAAGTCGTCTCGAGCTTAGCTTCTAAATTGGTCAATGTATCCAAAACAGGTTTGGTAACTTCCACGCCTTTTGCGAAAAAGTCAGGGTCATTTAATTGTTGTTGTAGCTGGTCAATATCAGTCTCTAACTGTTCAAGTTGTTCTGGCAGTTCTTCCAACTCGCGCTGCAGTTTATATGATAATTTTTTCGTTTTCTTTGCTGTCGGTTTTGCTTTTGGTAACGCTTCGGTCACGTTTTCTTTTTTTACAACATCCGCATAAATTTCATTTCGATTAGCCTGAATTTGAGAGCGTTGTCGTTGAGCATCATGATAGCCGCCGACATATTCATCGATAATGCCATTACCTTCAAAAATCCAGCTTGTAGTAACAGTGTTATCAACAAATTCTCGGTCATGACTAACTAAGAGCAAAGTACCTTGATAGTTGGCAAGTAAATCCTCTAAAAGTTCCAAAGTTTCGATATCTAAATCGTTAGTTGGCTCATCAAGAATTAACAAGTTATTAGACTTAAGGAAGATTCGAGCTAACAGCAGGCGGTTTTTCTCACCTCCGGACAAGGCTTTAACCGGTGTTCTTGCCCGTTTGGGCGCAAACAAGAAATCTTGGAGATAGCTAAGTGCATGACGTTGACGCCCACCTACTGTAACTTCTTGTTTGCCATCGGCAAGATTATCAATCACACTTTTTTCTGTATCAAGAAGTTCTCGGTATTGGTCAAAATAGGCAACTTCTAGTTTAGTACCACAATGAAGCTTACCTGAGTCTGGCTCAAGCTTCCCGAGCAGCAGCTTAAGCATGGTACTCTTGCCGCAACCATTAGGTCCGATCAACGCAATGCGATCACCACGTTGAATATTAAAGGTAAAGTTTTTAACCAGAGCCTCACCATCGTAAGCAAACGAGATATTCTCAGCCTCGAATACAATTTTTCCTGAACGTGCGGAATCATCCACAGCAATGTTGACTTTACCTTGCACTTCACGGCGTTGACTGCGCTCTTGGCGTAATTTTTTTAATGCACGTACACGGCCTTCATTCCGCGTACGGCGAGCTTTGATTCCTTGTCGTATCCACACTTCTTCTTGTGCAAGCTTTTTATCAAACTCGGCGTTTTGAAGTTCTTCAACACGCAGAAGTTCCTCTTTGCCCAACAAGTAACCTTCATAATCACCGGGAAAAGAATTTAGTTTACCGCGATCAAGATCGACGATGCGCGTTGCCATCGACTTAATGAACGTTCGGTCGTGCGAAATAAAAATAATCGAGCCCTTAAAGTCTTTTAAGAAGCTTTCTAACCACTCGATTGCGGCCACATCGAGGTGGTTGGTCGGTTCATCAAGTAGTAGAACATCGGGATCGCACACCAATGCTCGAGCGAGTGCCGCCTTACGTTGCCAACCGCCGGACAAATCAGATAAAAGCATCGCGCCATCAAGATTAAGTGACAGCATCACATTTTTAACTCGATCATCAAACCGCCATGCATCAGCGTGATCGAGTTGCTCTTGTACTCGAGCCAAACGATTCAAATTCGACTCCGAAGGATCTTTCTCAACGAGATCTAACAAGTCTTGATACTGTTTTAGTAACTTCCCTACTTCAGCTAATCCACCAGCAACAAAATCATATACCGTGCCTAATTCATCTCTCGGAGGATCTTGCTCTAGGCGCGAAACAACAACATCTTGCGTTACGACCATACGGCCATCATCAAGAACAATATCGCGAGCAATAATTTTCATTAGCGTTGATTTACCGGCACCATTTCTACCAACTAAACATACGCGTTCATTTTCTTGCAGTGTGAACTCACAGTGATCTAACAAAGGGTGATCACCAAAAGCCAATAAACCATTATGAATCGTAATTAACGCCATTATTATTTAACCAAATTTGTAGTTGTTCGAGGGTAAATGGCCAGTTGAGCTCGCTTTCAGCGTATCTGACTACGGGAATTGTGACCCCGTAACGAGAAAATAACTCGTCATCGTATGCAATATCAACGGTTTGAAACTGACAATTTAATTGAGATAACAAACTTTCAGCTTCATGACACAAATGACACCCTTCTGTTGAAAATAAAATTAACTGTGGGGTGCTATTGCGCATTGTGCTCTATCACCCAACAATTATGTATGTGCTTATTCCTTTCAAAGTCCATTGGGATCGTTTGATTGGATATATTGGTCGCTTTCAATCCCATTTCCGACAGCTTTTCAAAGTCCATTTTGAAATGGCGTTTATTGTTTGAAAAGACAATCGTTCCATCTTTACGTAGCAGGCGTTTTAGATTTTCAAACAATTGAATATGATCACGTTGCACATCAAATGTTTGCGTCATACGCTTTGAATTTGAAAACGTCGGAGGATCAATAAAAATCAAATCATAGTCATCGTTCGTGTGTTCCAACCATTGCAAGCAATCAGTTTGCTCAAACCGATGTTGTTTTCCTGACTGACCATTGAGTGACATGTTCTGCTTTGCCCACTCGATATATGTTTTCGACATATCAACAGTTGTGGTCGATTTTGCTCCACCACAGGCGGCGTGGACAGTTGCTGAGCCGGTGTAAGCAAAGAGGTTGAGGAAATCTTTATTATTCGCCATTTGACCAAGCTTTCGGCGTATTGGGCGATGATCTAGAAATAAGCCAGTATCGAGGTAATCGTAGAGATTTACGATTAACTTAACCCCGTACTCTTGAATTTCTATTGTGCTTGATTGGCTTGCCAACTTTTCATATTGGGATTTACCTTTCTGCTTTTCACGGACTTTAAGTACCGTATGTGCCGCATCCACTCCAGTTACCTGAATAGTTGCAGTAATCAAATCGGTTAAGCGACGCTTACTTTTATCAATAGAAATCGTTTTCGGTGCTGCGTATTCTTGAATTACGATAAAATCTTTATAAACATCAATGGCTGCATTGTAGTCTGGTAGGTCTGCGTCATAGATGCGATAAGCGTCAACTTGTTCTTTCTTGACCCACTTATTCAACTTACTGATGTTTTTCTTCAAGCGGTTAGTAAAATCTGGAGCGATGACGTACTGTTCTTCAGCAGCATTAGGACGCGGTCTATCCGATATCGAATAACTCTTTAGGTGACACTGTAGCGCACCATTGCTTAATTTATAATGTTTCTCAGCTCTCATACGTATACAGCTGAGTAATTCATCAGAACTAGAGAAGATGGTTGCCGTCCAGCCGCCAAATTCGGTTTTCATTTGAACACCAAACGCAGTATACAATGCAATTAAGCCAGGTTCCGTTCCCAAACGCTCACCATATGGTGGGTTACAAACAATAACACCAGCCTTCTCGTTCGCTGGACAGCGCATCTCAGCCGCATCTTGTTGAGCAAACTGAATAACGTCTCCTAATCCTGCACGTCGTGCATTAGATTGTGCTGTAGCCAAAACTCGAGGGTCATTGTCATAACCATAAAAATGCGCTTCTAAGTTCTTAATACCACGCTTAGCCTTCACACTGGCTTCTGCATGTATTCTTGACCACGCTACATGATCATAGTCTTGAAGTGAGGTGAAGCTCCAAGATGAACGTTTTAATCCAGCAGCAACGTCGGCGGCCATCATCGCAGCTTCAATAACAAGTGTCCCTGAACCACACATAGGATCGACGAACGCTTGTTTCTTATCCCAGCCACTGCGAATAATCAGTGCTGCTGCTAATGTTTCTCTAAGAGGAGCTGCACCACTTTGTGTGCGGTAACCACGAGCATGTAAGCTTCCACCTACCACATCAATACCTAATAAAGCCTTATCACGGTGTAGACGAACATGAACCCTAAGATCAGGAAGATCCTTACTGATCGATGGACGTGGTAGATTCTTTTTAGTGAACTGATCAACGATGGCATCTTTTACTTTCATCGCACCATATTGGCTGTTACGTATCGCGTTATTAGTGCCGTTAAAGTCCACCACGATCTTTTTATCACTGTGAAACTGGCTTTCCCAGTTAACCGAGCTCGCCGCGAGGTAGATATCTAAATCACTATCACAGGTAAATTCACTTAACACTCGGACATAGCGGCTAGCAAGTCGGCTCCATAAACAAACTCGATACATTAACTCGTTCGACGCTTTGAATCTCACCCCTGCTTGAACCGCTTTTGGGTTTTCTACCCCCAGTTGTTCAAGCTCGTCTGCAAGAAGGTTTTCAAGACCGTTGGAAGTTACCGCTAAATACTGGTGCATAATGCTCTTTTAAGTGAATAAAGTGACGCGCGATTATACCTGAGATTCCAACAAATTTGTAAATCAAAGCCAATATTTTCACTTCGGAACGGTTAATTACGTTTCTCTTATGTTTTCTCACTCTTCGTTCAATCGTAAATCTATTAATTTTAGACACCTTACGTATTTAATAGCCTCAAGCGTAAGTGAGTATTTATTCACTTATAAATTGGTCTATACCAGGAGGGTAATTTAACGGTAATTTAGTTACAAATAGCTCTTAAATGAGGAACTTTATTAAAATATACGGATGGTATGAGTTGGGAAAATGACTGATAATTTCCCTAATTCATTTCTTTTTGTGCCCAATATCTCACCAAAGAGAGAAGCTCATCTGTGGATTCACTTATTTGAGGTCAAAAAAAATCGGCACATAGGCCGATAGGAAATACAACAAAGGAACGAAATTGTAAATAAATTGAGTTATTAATTAGCCAACCATAGCCAATGACGGGTAGTAATTTTCTTCAATATGATGGTGAGCAATTCGGTCGTGCATAACTTTAATAGCCTCACTAAATCCAATTTTCTTGGTTGATGTTAATTGGAAATCATTAGATTCAACTCTAGCGCAAAGGCTCGCATTCTCACCGACTTCAAGAACCATGAATAAGCCGTCATTGAAGTCATTGCTTAGGCTAATGATATCACCTACATTTGGCTGCAAAACATCATTTGACTGGCGGTTAAAGAACCAACTCTTAGGTTGAACTGGCTTATGAAAACGTTTGGCCGCAACACAATTAAGCACTAATTGAGCTTTATAGCCTTCATCTATGTTGAGGTTATGCAACGACTCTTTAAAGGTTTGAAATTCTGCCGCATCATCGACAGTAAACTGTGTTGTGCCATGAGCACATTCAACAAGTAACTTCTGGCAAAGGTTGGTACGAAAAACCAAATCTTCACCCAAGTTCAACATTAGATGTCCTTCTGATTCACAGAAGTACCAACTCCATTTGTCACTCGGCTTTAGCATGTTCTCATTCCCTTATCAGTTTTTACGACTGTTAGTCTCACAACGTCATGGTTACTAACTGCATACGGTTCATTCTAGAAGTGCTTGGGCAAAAAAAAAGAGGAAATGAATAATCACTTCCTCTTCGATAAATTGTGGTTTTTATGGAGAATTTCTAATAACGTTAAATGTTCTTAACGATCTTTTTCACTAGACCAGGTCCTTGGTAAATAAATGATGAATAAACTTGAACCAACTTAGCACCAGCAAGCATTTTTTCTTTCGCGGCAACATAAGAATCGATACCACCGACACCGATAATTGGGATTTTCTCACCCAGATTCGCATAAAGTTGTTTAACAACTTCAGTGCTTCGTAATTGAACAGGTCGACCACTCAAACCACCCGCTTCATCGCAATGTTTCATTCCTTCTACAATTGAACGATCTAAAGTGGTGTTAGTTGCTATCACGCCGTCAATATTATTTTTAAGTAGTGACTGACAAATTTGCTCGATTTCATCATTGCTTAAGTCCGGAGCAATTTTCAAAGCAATCGGTACATATTTATCATGCTGCTTTGCTAATTCACCCTGCTTAGTTTTTAGTTCTGCAAGCAGTTGATCTAGAGCTTCACCATATTGAAGTGAACGTAAACCCGGAGTATTCGGCGATGAAATATTTACCGCGATATATCCCGCATACTCGTATATTTTTTCCATGCAGATTAAGTAATCTTCAGCACCTTTCTCTAGAGGAGTGTCTTTGTTTTTTCCAATGTTGATGCCAAGAATACCATCGTAGGTAGCTTTCTTAACATTCTCAACCAATCGGTCAACGCCTTCATTGTTGAAGCCCATACGGTTAATTAACCCTTCGGCCTCAACTAAGCGAAACAATCTTGGTTTATCATTACCTGGTTGTGGACGTGGAGTTACAGTACCAACTTCAATAAATCCAAATCCCATTGCACCGAATGCATCGATACATTCACCATTTTTATCTAAGCCTGCCGCCAACCCAACTGGGTTTTTAAACGTCAATCCCATACATTCAACGGATCGATTTGGAAGATGTTGACGATAAAAGAGATCTAATGGCGTGCCATTAAAGCGTTTGAAATTGTTGATCGCAAGTTCATGTGCAACTTCAGGATCAAGTTGAAAAAAGCCAGTCCTAGCTAAGCGGTAAAGCATTGTGCCTCCAAATAAAAAAAGCCCCGTACAAACGGGGCATTATTATCACTTATTTACGGCACAATTCAAATTTAAAAGTGAGAGTTCCCTCAATGCTACCGAGAATTTAGCAAATTCATGATGGACTCCACCTACTTTGAATTCATTTAGTATGTTTTCCCATCGTTCCAAAGAACTCTTATTACTCGCAATCCACGATGCAACAAGTGATACTTCATCTTTAAGTTGATCATTGCAACCGCAACCGATTACTTGAGCAGTCAGCTGCCGTTGTTGCCAATCGAGATCTTCTCGATACGCAGCTCGAGCAAGTGCTTGCCAGTTATTATCTACAGCTTGACGATTAATTTGATCCAAGAACCAATGTAATGACAACTCTGTACCTAAATAGAAATAGATTCTGGAGGTTTGATCGACGGTAATCTTACTTTCTCTCGCAACCACACTAATATCTAGCGCTGAGTAGAGGCTTGATAGCCGTGACACATATATTGCAACATCTAGGTCCATACCTTGTTCGATCCAATCATCAGCGATGACTTGATGATCATCAATTTCCGATTGAATTAAGTAACTATCGAGATCCTTGCTGATCGTCTGCACATCTGCTTGATATAATGCGATCATATCGCTAACGGAATGTTTACCGATATGATTTCTCAGTAACCATCGAGTAACACGGCGCATCATACGACGTAAAATACTAAAGACTTGGTATTGTGCATCGCTACTTGCTACGTTATCAAGCTGACGAATTATCCCCATGGTTTCATCAAGTTTAAATATTACACGAGCGGCACTGTAAGCATTAACGATATCCACCACTTCACAGCCAGTTTCTTCTTGAAGCCTAGATGCAAAATTACACCCTACTTCATTGACCATCTGATTTGCCAATGCGGTAGCGATAATCTCTTTACGCAAAGGATGCTCTTTAAAACGCTCCAAATAGTTACCGCGTAACTTAGTTGGGAAATAGTGTTCTAAGTGTGCCTGATGGAACTCATCATCTGCTATCTCGTCAACCGCAAGGATTTCCTTAAGAGTCATTTTACCGTATGCGACAAGAACGGAAATCTCTGGTCGAGTCAATCCGACACCACGTTTCTCACGCTCTAATAATGTTTCATCATCAGGCAAATATTCTAAGTTCCGGTCAAGTGAGCCCGTTTTTTCCAAAGCGTGAATAAAGCGTAATTGTTCTTTAACTAACCCCTCGCCGAGCAACTCTGTGACTGATATGGTTTCAGATTGCTGATAAGCATCATCTAATACGATATCTCCCACTTCATCTTCCATTGACTCAAGCAGTTCGTTACGTTGTTTAAAGGTGAGATCACCTGCCGCCAAAATGGTATTCAACAGAATCTTAATATTTACTTCGTTATCTGAACAATCGACTCCACCAACATTATCGACAAAGTCAGTATTCACTCGGCCACCATTTAGTGCATATTCTACGCGCCCTAACTGCGTCAAACCGAGGTTTCCACCTTCACCAACGATTTTAGCTCGCAGTTCCTCGCCATTAATCCGAACAGAATCATTGGCTCGGTCGCCAACATCTGAATCGCTTTCTTCTTTGGATTTAACGTAGGTGCCGATACCACCATTCCACATCAGGTCGACGCGCATTTTTAAAATAAGCTTTATCAATTCATTCGGCGCGAGTGTTTTTGCATCAGTGTCGAGCATCGCTTGAATTTCAGGAGATAGAGGGATGGATTTCGCTTTACGCGAGAACACACCACCACCTTTACTGATCAACTTACTGTTATAGTCTTCCCAACTTGATCGCGGCAACTTGAACAAACGGTCACGTTCGACCCAACTTTTTTCAGGATCCGGGGTTGGATCAAGGAATATGTTAATATGGTTAAAGGCCGCGACCAGACAGGTTTGTTTTGATAACAACATGCCATTCCCAAACACATCGCCTGCCATATCACCTACTCCAGCAGCAGTAAATGGCGTGGTCTGACAATCAATTCCGATTTCACGAAAATGTCGTTTTACCGATTCCCAACCACCTTTGGCCGTTATACCCATTGCTTTGTGGTCGTATCCATTTGATCCACCAGAAGCAAAGGCATCACTTAACCAAAAATTATATTCTTCGGAGACAGAGTTTGCTAAATCTGAAAAAGTCGCAGTTCCTTTATCGGCGGCAACAACCAAATAAGGGTCATCAGCATCATGTCTCACCACTTGTAGCGGCGGTGCAACTTCGCCTTCAATAATATTGTCGGAAATATCCAACAACCCTCGAATAAATTGCTTGTAACAACGTTGTCCTTCAGCAAATATTTCATCTCTGGATGTCAGCAATGGTTGCTTCTTACAAACAAATCCACCTTTAGCCCCAACCGGAACAATGACCGTGTTCTTAACTTGTTGGGCTTTTACTAGTCCTAACACCTCTGTACGGAAATCTTCTTGACGGTCTGACCAACGTAATCCACCTCGAGCGACTTTACCACCACGTAAATGAACACCTTCAATGTCAGGCGAATAAACGAAAATTTCGTATGCCGGCACGGGTGCCGGAATCTCAGGAATACTCTTTGGATCTAATTTAATCGATAGCCAAGGTTTGTTGTTCCCGATTGAATCATTCTGAAAATAGTTAGTGCGAAGTGATGCGTCGATCATTTCCATGTAGCGACGTAATATTCGATCGTCGTCCAGGCTCTCAACTCGATCGAAT
Organism: Vibrio phycocola; assembly: GCF_054404255.1. Lineage (NCBI taxonomy): Bacteria > Pseudomonadati > Pseudomonadota > Gammaproteobacteria > Vibrionales > Vibrionaceae > Vibrio > Vibrio phycocola. The sequence continues at coordinate 479,886 of NZ_JBTAMQ010000004.1, read as the reverse complement.
TGTTCAATCAAAGTGTTGCGCATCTTCGTTTGTAACTCATCTCGTTTTGATAAACCAGGTTCAAAACGTGCGTTGAATAACTTAACCAAAAGCGTTGCTAATTTAGGGTAATGATAAAGAGTATCTTCAATGTATTGTTGACTGAATGGAAACCTCACCTGACGCATATAACGAGCATACGCCCGCAAAATCGTCACTTCACGCGCAGATAAACTTGCCGATAGTACTAAGCGGTTAAATCCATCATTCTCTATGCTGCCATTCCAGATCCCGGCAAATGCCTGCTGAAAACGATCGCGCGATTTGGCTATGTCTAGAACTTGATCACTTTTAAGTAACATCGAGAAGTCGAGGATCCAATAACTTTCGTCGTTCGATTTTTCGATCTCATAGGGCGCTTCGTCGATAACTTTCAAGCCTAAGTTTTCTAGCATAGGCATCACATCAGAAAGGTGAATAGGTTCCCTTTTATGATAGAGTTTCAACTTCACTAGCTTGGAATCGACACTCTCTTCTTGAGGACGATAAAATAGCATCCCGAGTTTATTGTCATCACTCAACGCCTCTAGCTGTTCAATATCGGCAAGAGCGGTACTTGGCAACATCGCTTCTTTATATGATCGGGGAAACGCATTGGTATATTGCTTGGTTAAAACAAGACCTTTTGTTTCACCTACATCCGAGTGAATTGCATGGCGTAATCGATCATCCCAATTGGTCGATGCTTCTTTTAAGTTTTGTTCGATCTCTTTCGCATCAAATTCACAATCATTGTTCGCGACACGGACGATATAATGTGTACGAGCTAACGACCCTTCTGAAAAGTTAACGGTATAGTCAACAACATCGTTTGAGCCAAGGCATTGCGCCAATATTTCTTGAGTGTTTCTTCGAAGCTCTGTGGTATGGCGTTCTTTCGCAATATAGACCATACAACTGTAAAAGCGACCAAATGGATCGCGGCGGATGAACAAACGGACAAGATCTCGGTCTTGCATTTGAACAACGCCCATTCCGACGTCCAATAACTCTTCTTCAGTCGCTTGAAGTAATTCATCTCTTGGGTAATTTTCAAGAATGTTGTGGAATGCTTTATAGGCATATGAGCCTTTTAGATACCCACTTGAGTTTAAAATCCTGCCAACTTTTTCGCGAACCAATGGAATAGAACCAACGGTTTGGTTGTAGACCGATGATGTATACAAACCAGTGAATCGGTGTTCGCCTATCACTTTTCCATTTTTGTCGAATTTTTTAATCCCAACGTAATCGTTATACGCAGGACGATGGATATGCGATTGCCCATTCCCTTTGGTCAAAATCAGTAAATAGGGTTTGGTGGCTTCTTTTCTCGCAAGATCAGAAAAATCAGCAAGATTCACTTTGCGAACTCGTTCTTTATTCGAAAAAAGTCCTAAACCAGGCGTTTTCGTTGGCGACAGGTACGTTTCACCTTTTTCTTCAACAAGGTCATATTCTTTATACCCAAGAAACGTAAAATTGTGGTTGCCTAACCAACGTAAAAACTCCAATGACTCGTCGAATCGATCTTTATCCATTGGAATTTGTTTGGTTTGTTTCTCAAGACCGCTGATCACTTTTTCAAGTTGAGTTGACATCAACTTCCAATCTTTCACGACAAGAGCGGTGTCTTTTAGTATTCGTTCAAGTTCCGCTTGGAGTGAGGCTAGTTGCTCAGCATCATCAATGCGATCAACCTCAATGTGGAACATCGAGTAAAGGTTTCCTTTAGATTCATTGATAGATACAACTTGTTGTTTAGCATCTCGCTCAAGATAGGTCGGTCCATGAAGCATAATATGCGTGTTAAGATCCAACCGCACCAAACACATCTTAATGGAATCGACTAAAAACGCGGAATCTGGAACTATAATCTCGACGATAGTATGAGTTGATTGCCACCCTTTTCCACTAACTGATGGATTAAACGCACGTACCGATCGTTCATCAGGATCCACTTCATTGAGGTGCTGCCAGAGACTCATGACCGCACCGTACAAATCCGACTCAGTCCTTTCTGTCAAATCATCCATCGAAATGTTATTCAATAAATATTGCGCGAGCTGTTTAACTCGCTCTTGTTGTGTTGATTCCAGCTTAGTTTCTATTAAGTCAAAAACTTTACTGATTAATACTGGTTGGAAAGAATCTAGTGAGCCCATAGAACACTCCGCCACTTTTGCTGAAATAAATCACTAATGCTTAACGTGATAACGGTTTCCAATAATCATAGTTGTAGACTACTGAAATAGTCGAATAATCCACTAGACAGATTAAAATAAGATGAGACATGTCATAGTTTTGGTTAAATTTTTGTTAAACTCACAAATTTATTGTTGGCGTCGGTGGTAAGTACAAACCGACCTTGGATTCCCGTATGGGTTAAAAAAGACCGGAACCTGGAGGCTGGAAGTTGAAGTTTTAAGCCACATTCAGTCACAATCAATACATTAGATGCCTGACCAGAGTAATATTGCGAATAGGATTGGTAAGTAACAGAAAAAGTAAAATAATACTGTTTCATATTCTTATCTCTTCGGTAAGGTATCTTGGTAGCAAACACTCTTGCTACCAAGATCGTTTAAGTTACTTGCTTTCTAAAGCTTTTGTTACTTTTTCATAAAGATCACTCGCAAGATCATCTTTAGCTGCAAGCATTTCCAATTGTTCCTTCATTAATTTCTGACGCTTCTCGTCATAGCGTTTAAATTTCAACAAAGGATCAATCAAACGAGAAGCAACTTGAGGATTGCTTGCATTGAGTTTGACTAAAACCTCGCCTGCAAACTGGTAACCTTCTCCAGATATTGAGTGAAAAGCGGTTGGGTTATTGTTAAAGAAAGACCCTACTAGGCTGCGGATTCGATTCGGATTCTTAAACGTAAATGCACTATGAGTTAACGTATTTTTAACCACCTCTAACGCATTTTCGGCTGGGTTCGTGCCCTGCAGAATAAACCATTTATCCATCACCAACCCATCATTTGACCATTTGTCACTGTAGTCTGCTAATAAGGTTTCACGACATGATAACGATGCCTGGTTAGCCGCGGTCATCGCTGCCATCGTATCTGTCATATTGTTACTGGTGTTATATTGCTCAACAACCAACGAATTACCGACTTCTAGATAGGCAAGATACCCTAAACAGGTATTGCGTAGCGTTCGTTTACCTATAGACTCATGCTCAATACTGTATGCTGTTTGTTTCAATACATGATACGAAGCCAGCAGTTCGTCTTGTAATTGATTGGCCAAATAAATTTTAATGCCTTTAAGCACCTGAGCAATACGGTCAACATCAACGGTTTGATACCACCCAGACACTTCATTGTGACCAGGTAACGTTAGCATTTCAGCAATAAATGCAGGTTCTAATTGAGAATCTAACAAGGCTCCACGATAAGCATCGACGACATTTTCCGGCAACGTAACTTCTTCATTTGAAGCCACAAAACGCTTGATATACTTTGCAAGTAATGACTGGCCAGCATCCCACCGAGCAAAATCATTTTTTGACTTGGCCATAAGAAAGACAAGTTCGTCATCGCTATAATCATAATGTAATTTTACCGGTGCCGAAAATTCTCTCAACATTGATGGAATCGGCTGCGACGTAACCGCTTCAAACTCAAATGTTTGCTCTTCCTCGGTGATATTAAGTACATTGCCGATCGACTTTCCATTACACTGTAACTCAACGACATCACCGTTCGCGTAATAGAACTCTACATCAAACGGAATGTGCAAAGGTTCTTTAACACCCTGGTCGTTAGTTGGTGGCGTTGATTGTTTAATAGTGACAGTATAACGTTTTTCTGATGCTAGATAGTCTGTTGTCACGTATAACTCTGGTGTCCCCGATTGACTATACCATCGACGAAATTGAGTTAAATTAATTCCTGATGCATCTTCCATCGCAGAGACAAAGTTCTCACAGGTCGCTGCAGTACCATCGTGCCTTTCAAAATAGAGCTTCATGCCCTTTTGAAACCCATCTTCTCCCAACAAAGTATGCATCATTCGAATCACTTCACTGCCTTTCTCATACACTGTAAGCGTGTAAAAGTTGTTCATTTCAATGACTTTATCTGGACGAATTGGGTGTGACATTGGCGAAGCATCTTCGGCGAACTGTGGACCTCGAATTATGCGAACATTGTTAATTCGGTTGACGGCACGTGAGCCTAAGTCGGAAGAAAACTCCTGATCTCTAAATACCGTTAAGCCCTCTTTTAAGCTTAATTGAAACCAATCGCGACACGTAACTCTATTTCCTGTCCAGTTATGAAAATACTCGTGACCAATAACCGCCTCGATACCTAGGTAATCGGTATCCGTTGCCGTTTGCTCATTTGCCAAGACAAACTTTGAGTTAAAGACGTTAAGTCCCTTATTCTCCATTGCACCCATATTGAAAAAGTCGACTGCGACTATCATGTAAATATCTAGGTCATATTCCAACCCAAATCGTTCTTCATCCCACTTCATCGAATTAATAAGCGAGGCCATCGCATGGTGAGCACGATTTAGGTTACCTTTATCTACATAGATTTCTAATGCGACTTCTCGTTTGCTTTTTGTTATAAAAATATCTCGCAATACATCAAAATCACCGGCGACTAGAGCAAAGAGATAAGCAGGCTTAGGGTGTGGGTCCTCCCATGAAACCCAATGTTTTCCATCGGTTAATTCACCGCGGTCCAATTCGTTGCCATTGCTCAATAAATAGGGATATAGAGACTTATCAGCAATGACTGTTGTGGTAAAACACGCTAAGTTATCGGGACGGTCAAGATAATAGGTTATACGACGAAAGCCTTCTGCTTCACATTGAGTGCAAAACGCGCCTTCCGATTTATACAATCCTTCGAGAGCAGTGTTGTTAACTGGTGCTATTTGAGTCACGATAACCATCGTGAATGAATTCGGTAGGTTGGAGATAATCAGCTCGCTTTCGGTTCGCTGATAATCGTGCCACTCTTGTTCATTGATCGAAAGCGAGACAAGCTGCAGATTATCACCAGCAAGAACTAAACTGTCAGATTTACCGGTCTGTTCGACCTCAGAGATCGCAACTACCGTTGTCTCTGTGTCATGGAGATCAAAGGTCAAATCGACGTTGGTAATATGATGAGTTGGAGCTACATAATCTTTACGATACTTAGCTTTTGGAGAGTGTGACATAGGGAATCCTTATCCGAGCTAATAAGTTTATTCGGTATTTTAATGGTTGATATTCACCGAAGAATATCTAGTACTTTAGGTCAACGATTAAGAAACCTCAACCGATATAATGCTAATTAACCTATTGATTTGGTAACTTATACAAGCATCGATGAAATAATTAGCTCATAAGAGTAATTTGTCTGAATTTATCGATTAGCCAAAAAAAACGAGCCATTAAGGCTCGTTTATTTACATCAATTTAAAGATCTTACTTTACAACATCATCAGCCATGTCGACAGTTATCGCGACTGCTTCATCTAAATAAGCGTCAGGAGCAACATAGTCTTTCGGAACATCATCCAAGTTAGCAAATAAGGTTTCACCAGTCGCTTCACGACGAAGGTTGATACGTTCTAATTTTTTCGCATCCAGATCTTCGATCTCTTTATTTCGTTCGGCGAAATTCAATGAAACTAAATTGTTGTCTTTGTTCTTTTTATACTCAGCAATATCTTGATCAATAAAGCCAAATTCCAAATCAGATGTAATTCGTTTTTTATGCTTACTGGTCAAATCAGCAATCACTGTCTGATAATCATTAAGCGTGTTGTATTCAACATGCTCAATACTATCCCAAGGCAACGCATTGTCTTCAACACTCTCACCAGTTTCGGCCGGATCAATCGGCGTAGGGAAAGCTATATCAGGCTTAACACCTTTATTTTGGGTACTACCACCATCAATACGATAAAACTTTTGGATAGTGTACTGTACATAGCCCAGTTCATTGTCGAATACGTCATAAATATTATTCAGTGAACGGTGCTGTTGAACAGTCCCTTTACCATAGGAGTTTTCTCCCAAAATAATGGCGCGACCATAATCTTGCAGTGCCGCCGCAAAAATTTCAGATGCTGATGCACTGTAGCGGTTAATGAGAACAGTAACTGGCCCGTCATAGCTAACTACACCATCAGTATCGCTGTTTACATTTACTCGCCCGTAACTATCACGAACTTGGACAACAGCCCCTTCAGTTATAAATAGCCCACTAAGCGCGGTCGCTTCAGATAAAGCTCCACCGCCGTTGTTACGTAAATCAACAACAATGCCATCGATACCCTGTTGTTTGAGCTCTTCAATTAACTTGTGAGTATCTTCAGCTAAACCGACATAGAAGCTAGGTACTTCAAGAACACCAACTTTACGGCCATCAAGCTCAATTACCTCAGATTTAACGGCGCGATCTTCAAGGCGAATCTCATCACGAACAATTGTTACAACGTGACTTTTTGCATCATTTCCCTCTGGAAGGATTTGTAAATTAACTTTAGTGCCCTTAGGCCCTTTAATTAATTGAACAATATCATCTAAACGCCAACCAATAATATCAACGATCTCTTCACCGTCTTGACCAACGCCGACAATACGATCGCCTTCTGTTAGTTGATTGCTGTTAGAAGCCGGTCCACCAGCAACGAGAGAATTAATCACAGTGTAATCGTCTTGCAATTGCAAAACGGCACCAATGCCTTCTAGAGATAGATTCATCTCTGAGCGGAACTGCTCTGCATTTCTAGGTGATAAGTAACTGGTATGTGGATCCACCTCACGAGCAAAGGCATTCATATAAAGTTGAAATACATCTTCACTGTGGGTCTGAGTTAAACGACGAATCGCGTTGTTATAACGTTTTGACAAGGTGGTTTTAATTTCCGACCACTCTTTACCAGCTAGCTTTAAATTGAGAGCATCATATTTAACTCTTTTACGCCACAGCTCATCAAGTTCTGACTCATCAATAGGCCAATTCGCCTCTGAACGGTCGAGATCCATGCTCTCTTTACTATCAAAGTTAATTTCGTTGTCTAGCAGAGATAATGCATATTGATAACGTTCAAAGCGACGTTTTACGGATAAATTGTATACAGCAAATGCTGCATCATTTTTGCCGTCTTTAAGCTGATCATCAAGAGAAATGGCATCATTATTAAAACCATTAATATCAGATTGCGTAAAAATATTTCGATTAAAATCAAGAAGCTCTAGATAACGCTCAAAAATTCTTTGCGAAAATTCATCGTTAAGATTGATGTGCTGGTAATGAAAGCGAGTAAAACGAAATGCGACCCGCTTGGCCGCGGTAGCGTGTTGAGATTCAGCAGCGAGTATTGGTAGTTGTTTTTCTGACACCACTGGCTCGACAGCCTGAACAGACGAAACTGCCAACCAAAGGCTGGCAGTTATCATCGTCAATCTTGAATTGAATTTCATGCGTAGGAGCTTCTCCTTTATGCGCGTAAGTGCTCTGCCTTAACAACCATTTGCAAGCCGTTGACGAGTCGAATACGTACATCATCTTTATTAAGTTCAACAATGGTCGCAGCCATATTGCCCTTGCCCATGGTTACATTGACTTCTTTTCCGACACTAAGTTCATCTTTAGTAAGCGCTCGAGTAGGAATTTCTTGTTTAGGTGGCTTAGATTTCGTAGACCGAGGAGTTTGAGGCTTCTTCGCTTTTGGCTTAGCCTTGTTAGCTTTAGCTGCTTCTTTATTTTTCTCTTCTTGCTGTTGTTTACGACGAGCCTGAACACGAGCTTTACTTTCTGCTAGCGTAGTTTGTGCATGTTCAACGTGTTCTTGCTCTATTTCGCCACAGCTTGCTCCATCTAAATCAACACGTTCAGTGCCTGGCTTTACACCATGTAGATAGCGCCATGAAGAAGTATACTGTCGCAGAGCAGCCCGAAGTTGAGTTTTACTTACTTTTTCATCTTCGGCCAAACGTTCAGAAAGGTCTTGAAAAATACCGATTTTTAGTGGTTTTGCTTCACCTTCTAATGTAAAGCATTTAGGGAAACATTCAGCAATGTAGGCAATCACTTCTTTGCTGTTTTTTAATTTTTCAGTATTTTCCATCTTGGTTCCTGGTCATCGCGGTTCAACCGCAAAAAATATAACAATAATTATGTTCGTCATTATAGTGGGGTAAATAGGAAAAACCACTATCAATCAACAAAAACTCGCCTATTCGGGTATCATTTAAGCAGCTTTTCTATGTTAGACATCAGTTCGGTGAGTCCAATTTCGTCTTGTTGCGAAAATCTCGCTAAAGTTGGGCTATCAATATCCAATACCCCTGCCAACTCTCCAGAGACTCGAAAAGGGATAACAATTTCAGATTGACTCTCTGCATCGCAAGCAATATGTCCAGGAAACTGATTTACATCATCTACTCGTAATACTTGGTCTTGAGCAAAAGCATTCCCACATACACCACGTCCCAATGGGATACGAACACAAGCTGGTTTGCCTTGAAATGGACCTAAAACGAGTTGCTGATCACGCAATAGGTAAAAACCGACCCAATTAATATTCTCAAGTTCTAAATTTAGCAATGCACTAATATTAGAAAGATTTGCGATCAAATCAGGTTCATCTTCAGTAAGTGCAGCAGCTTGACGAGTTAAGCGTTGGTAGTCAGATAAAGTCATTGCTTCTTTGCCATTGTATTTTAGGGATGAATATCTAAATGTGTTCCCGATAAATAATCGATACTTATGTGAACCTAAAAGAATTCATTTATCAATACCCAATTTATAGGTGAGCTGATACTTAATGTACAGCTTAGAATAGTAAAATTAACACTATGTTGATAATTTACCACTAATTTCTGTCACTTGACGGCTAGGCCTTTCGATGAATAATGTGGTAGTGTTGTTTCGCATCAACGATGATGGAAGTCATGTAATTTGAAACCTTTGCCAATACGTATTTGTCAACACTGTAACCTATCGGTCTCAGTGACACCGCTCGATAAACGTCAAAGTGCCTACTGTCCGCGTTGTAACACCTTACTGTATCAAACAGGTTCTGCTTCTCTTTCTGGCAACTTACCAATAGCCATTACCTGTATAGCTCTCTTAATTCCCTGCCTTTTGTATAACTACCTTCATATTATCCTGTTTGGTGTCGAGATTAATGCCTCTTTCTACCAAGGAGTGCTTGCTCTTATAAGCGAAAATTACTTACCTCTGGCAGGCCTGGTGTTATTTTGCGGTTTCATCGCACCACTGCTAGTCTGCCTATGTGTGATATCAACGCACTACGCGCTGCATAAAAAGTGGTTTGTCTTATTCGATAAAAGTTTAAAACTGATTCATTTGCTCAAGCACTGGGTTATGGTCGATGTCTTTTTGGTTAGCATCGCGATTTCGTGCTTTAAACTCAAAGAGTATGCGGATATCGTGACTTCGCCTCCACTCTACGGCTTACTGTTGTTACAAATATTAACGATTATCCTAGTTAGCCGAGTCAGTGTGCGTCGTTATTGGGAGAGTTGGCATGGTGAGTCACTCTACAACTTTCGAACTAAAGAAATACATTGTAGTCATTGCCATTTGTCACAACCAGCGAATAAACAGTGTGCTCGATGCTTACATCCTCTAAGTGGCGATCAACACACGTCTCAGCGCACTTCCGTTCAAAAAACGTGGGCGTATCTGCTCTCTGCCCTTATATGTTTTATCCCAGCAAACTGGTTTGCTATTTCGATTCTGTTTTCTAATGGTGAGAGAACGGAAGATACGATATTTTCTGGCGTTGTAGCGCTAATTAATAGCGGTATGGTTGGAATAGCCATTATCATTTTTGTCGCGAGTATACTCGTACCCGCAATTAAAATTATTGGCCTCAGCTATCTATTAATCTCTGTTCACTTCAAACATATACGATTTCGACGTCAACGTATGATCATTTACTTTATTCTTAAGTGGATTGGTAAATGGTCTATGATTGACTTATTTGTTATATCAATCATGTTAACCTTAATCGACAGAGGTCAAGTGCTCGACTTTGCTCCGGGCCCCGGCGCTATCGCTTTCGGTTTGGTTGTTGTTTTTACTATGCTTGCTACGGACAGTTTTAATCCCAAGTCATTGTGGGCAAACCAAGAAAAAGCTCTCACTACGGAATCTCCTAAAAATGGATAATCAAAATAAAACACCGCAAATCAATGAACCAAATGTAAAAAACATGCGTTCATTGTCGCCTTTATGGTTGTTGCCGCTAGTGACGTTGGTGTTGACTGGGTGGCTAGTTTATCAATCAGTACAAGATGCTGGTGAGCGTATCCAGATTCACTTCTCAGACGCTCAGGGACTTATGGCTGGGCGAACACCGATAAAATATCAAGGCTTGGAAATCGGCATGGTACGTGAGATCAAGCTTGAAAGAGAATCGGATAACATTTATGTCGAAGCCGACATTTACCCCGAAGCTGAATACCTTCTTAGTGGCAGCACGCGTTTCTGGTTAGTAAAGCCCACCGCTTCTTTATCTGGCGTCTCTGGATTAGATGCATTGATTTCAGGAAACTATATTGCTTTATTCCCCGGTGAAAATGATGGTGAAGCCGCGCCAACATCCTACAAGGCACTAAGGAGCGCGCCTCTGGACGTTGGGAAAAGTGACGGTTTAAATATCACACTCAAAGCTCGTGATCTGGGTGGTATAAATATCGGTTCGCCAATCATTTACAAACGCATTCCAATTGGTGAAGTTTATAGCTATCAACTTGATTCCAGTGAAAAATCAGTCAATTTACAAGTCTCTATCAACCCAGAATTCGAAGATATAATCACCGATAAAAGTCGATTTTGGAACGTCAGTGGCATTGCCGCAAAAATCAATATGGCTGGTGTGGACGTACAATTTGAAGACTTGAGCGCTCTTATTAATGGTGCCATTGCCGTTGACTCTCCTGATGAAGGTGACGGGGTAACAGATAGCGCCATATTTAGACTTTATGACAACATCGATTCTGCAGGACGTGGAATCTTAATAAACATCATCTTGCCTGAAAACCATAACCTTAATGAAAGCTCTTCGACGATAAACTATCGCGGTATTGAAGTTGGCGCGATCAATCGGATTAAATTTGATAAAAAACGAAAATCCATCATTGCAACAGCTGCAATTCAACCAGCCTTTGCCGATCTATTAAAGGAAAATAGCCAATTTATCATCGAAGAAGCTGAACTTTCGTTTCACGGTATAAAGCATCTCTCCAATTTAATTACTGGAAACTCTTTACAACTGATATCGGGTGAAGGCGAACCTTCTCGACACTTCGTCGCGATCAATCAAGAAAGTTATAACCAACTCGAAACCAATGCGACTAAAGTCATTCTTGAAGGTGAAGATACCTTTGGTATCAATGTCGGTAGCGATGTTAAATATCGAGGCGTACCCGTCGGGCGATTAACGGACATCTCTCTCGATCATGATAAAGTCAAGTTTGAGCTCTATATTCAAAATGAGTACATTCACTTAATCCGTAGTAATAATAAATTTTATGTTACTGGACGAATGGAAGCGGACATTACTGATCGTGGCGTGAAATTAGACATGCCACCGATAGCAGATTTCGTTATTGGTGCCATCAATTTTATCAGTGAAGGTGATCAAAAGGTTCAATCTACTTATCACCTATATCCTGATCATAGCTCCGCCGAGCTTGCTAAATTTAATCAAAGTGGCTCAGAGACATATCACTTATTTACGGACAAGTTGCCTTCAATATCAATAAATAGTCCTGTGCTGTATCACAATATTACGGTGGGCTCAGTGAGTGACTTTGGACTCGCGGAAAATGGTGTCGACGTTCAAATCCAAATTGAGCAACGTTACAAACATTTAGTGAACGACAACACCGTTTTTTGGAATCAGTCAGGAGTCAATATTAATGCCTCACTCGCCGGTGTAGATATTCAAACTGGCTCGCTAGAGTCTATTGTGCGTGGCGGAATCTCATTCGATACGGCTCCACAAAAAGGTAAACGTCAGGATGGCAAATGGAAACTATATGATAGCTACCAACACTCAATGCGTTCTGGTGTAGAAATCTCTCTATCTGCCAGCGAGTCATATCAATTGTCCCCTGGTACTCAAATTCAATATCAAGGCATAACGGTGGGTGAAACGACAGAAATAACGCCCAACTTCAACGATGGTTCTGTCACCATCAAAGCACAAATTTTCCCACAGTTCGTCGAACCCATGACCAAATCTGGAGCCTATTATTGGATTCAGCAATCGTCTAGTCCTGTGGAACAGGTATCAAATTTAAAGAGTTTATTGGTCAAAACCATAAGCGTTGAACCAGGTACAGGGAAGCCAAGACATCAGTTCCAACTCAATACGGCCCCGCAAGTTAAGGGCGGTTTAACGGTTGTTTTACAAAGTGAGAAACGTAATTCAATATCTGTCGGCACCGCTATCACCTATCGCGGAATGAAGGTAGGCAAAGTGATCGATGTGCACTTGGGAGAACTGGCCGACCGAGTCATCATCGTTGCCAATATCGAGAATAAATACGCTTATTTGGTCAGACAAAATACGATATTTTGGAACAACTCTGGTATTGATGTCTCTGTCGGGCTATCAGGAGCAGAAGTTAAAACAGGCAGCCTGGACAGTATATTGAGCGGAGGTATCGCTTTCACAACCCCAGAGACACCTCAAATAAAACCCGTCGCAGAGAATGAGGATGTTTACTATCTCAATAACACGAAAAAGAAAGAATGGGACAATTGGAAGCAACCGATACCAAAACCCTAGCTTTTGATTTAAACTAATACCGAACTAAATGCAGCGATATCGCTGCATTTTTATTTTAATATGATCCGCTTTTTTGCGACGAATGAGTATAACCCGTGCACGACAACGTTTATCTTCCTCCAGAATTCTTATCTGCTATTAACGCAACCATGCCTTCAACACATAACATGGACGATTTTATTGCAGCTTGTCGGCGTCCACTACGTAAAAGCATTCGAGTAAATACCTTAAAGATTTCCGTAGCTGAATTTGATGAAGTTGCTCGCAATTTAAATTTACACCTCACCCCGGTCCCTTGGTGTAGCGAAGGATTTTGGTTATCAGAACAAGATAACGATGTATTACTCGGAAATAGTGCTGAACATCTCGCCGGGTTATTTTATATACAAGAAGCCAGTTCGATGATGCCAGTTACTGCCTTATTTAGTGATAATAAAACCGTGCCAAACAGAGTTCTAGATATGGCGGCAGCGCCAGGTTCGAAGTCGACTCAAATAGCAGCAAAAATGAATAACACTGGCCTGTTGGTTGCTAATGAATATTCTGGCAGTCGAATTAAAGCACTTCATGCAAATATAGAACGCTGCGGAATTCGAAACATAGCATTGAGTCAATTTGATGGCCGAGTCTTTGGTGGTTGGTTACCAGAGCAATTTGATTCCGTATTAATTGATGCTCCCTGCTCTGGCGAAGGGATTGTCCGTAAAGATCCCGATGCCATGAAAAATTGGAGCAAAGAGGCAATCAATACCATGGCAGAAGTTCAACGTGGCTTAATAGTGAGTGCATTCCAAGCACTAAAACCAGGTGGTAGCTTGGTGTATTCGACTTGTACATTAAGCAAAGAAGAGAACCACCATATATGTCATTATCTACAACAAGAGTTCCCAGAAGCTGTTGAATTTGAATCACTAGCTGAGCTATTCCCTAGTGCAGATCAGTCCGTTTCTGAGGAAGGCTTTCTTCATATATTTCCACAAACCTACGATTGCGAAGGCTTTTTTGTTGCAAAAATCAAAAAGAAAGCATCGGTCGCGTTTCCTGAGGTTAATAAACGTTTAGGAAAATTTCCCTTTGTTAAAGCAAGTCACAAACAAATTGAATCGATTGCACACTCCCTTAAAACATCACTTGATATAGAATTGCCCAATCAAGGTGTGCTCTGGTTACGTGACAAAGAAGTGTGGTTATTTCCTGAAGAACTAGAACCACTATTAAATCAATTTAAATTTGCACGTATGGGTATTAAAATCGCTGAAACCCACAAAAATGGCTATAAATGGCAGCATCAGGTTGCAACCTGCCTTGCAGATGTCAACGGTACTAAAACCGTAGCACTTACCACAGATCAAGCTCGAGAGTGGTTTATGGGAAGAGACGTATACCCTGACCAGGCGCCACAAAAAGAAGTGATCGTGACCTATAACAATATGGCAATTGGACTTGGGAAATGGGTGGGAAATCGTGTAAAAAACAGCCTACCTCGGGAGTTGGTAAAAGATAAGAATTTGTTTTAACAAATGAACTCATTCTCTAACGAGATTTAACACACAACAGCAAATCTTGTACTACACTTACAGTGTTCATTTTTGTTTCCTAACACTTTTATCGGGCTCAATTGAGCCATCCCCCCGATCCCCAAGCCATCAGTGGTTTGGGGCTTTTTCGCCTAATACAGACTAGACTAACGATTTAAACTTTACGAATACCATCACTATTAATAGTAATATGACCGCCTTTATAAAGTGCACCGATCGTCTTCTTGAAGGTACCTTTACTTGTTCTGAAAGCGGCAAAAATCTCATCTGGGGACGATTTATCGCACAAAGGCAAATAACCGCCCTTCTTCTCCAATAACGTCATGACTTTTTGGCTTAAGTCATCAAACTTTTCGGTCCCCACTTTTTGCAGTGATAAATCAATTTTACCGTCATCTCGGATTTGTTTTATGTAACCCGTTAAGGTTTTGCCGACAAATAACTTACCGAATACATCTGAAGGGAAAATCATTCCCCAATGTTGACCGTTTATAATCGCCTTAAACCCAAGAGAAGAACGTTCTGCAATTAATATCTCAACGCTTTGGTTGACCGAATAATTTGCTGGTACTTTATCGAGCCACTTATTAAATTTAGTGGTGCCTACAATACGCCCTGATGCATTATCCGTGTATACATAAACCAAAATTTTACGCCCAACTTCCAAGCGAGAACGTTGCTCACTAAATGGAATAAGCAGATCTTTCTCTTTTATCCCCCAATTGACAAATGCACCAGTGCTATTAACACTTATCACCGTCATAACTCCCCACTCTCCTACTTGCGCAATAGGAGTAGCGGTTGTTGCCATCAATTGACTTTCTGAATCAAAATAGAGAAAAACATCGACACTATCGCCAATCGCAACGTTTTCTTTCAAATTCCGTTTATTTAATAATGTCGTACCATAATCATCAGCGTCTAAAAAAACGCCAAAATCCGTTATTTTAACCACTTCGAGGCGGTTTACCTTTCCTATTTTGATCATTCAACATGTCTCACTGCAAATTTACAGCGATTATACGTTATCTTTGTTATGCTTTCTCTACCTCTTGTTAGAAAACCAATATTGGAGACCCTAATTGATCACCGTCGACAAGCATGACGCGATAACATTAAAAATCTCCCATACTAATGCCAAATCAAAAACATCGAATTTGGACTTATTTCTATTTATTCCTGGCGAGATCGGACTTACGAGTGATGTCATTTCCGAAAACGAATTCTACTACAACTGCATCACTCAAAAGCGTGCCTATCACAGTCAAGAAAACCTATTACCACTCGTACACAGTCGTTTAGCACGAAGAGGCTTACTGTCATCTACTCAATATCGTGTCAGTTTGAGCTTATTTGCTTACCAATATGTCAGTGCATTAAGCCAAGAAGTAAAGTCTCTCATCCAAAAAGGAGAACCAGTTACCAGCGATCAAGTGGATAGTGTTATTGAGCTGTCACTCGATATATTGAAGCGACTACGCAAAACCATCCCCTATGACGAGGTATTGAAACGCTACTACACCAATATTGATAACTACTTATCCTGGTATACAGAACAAAAATTCTTAACCATGATCGCTCACCTTAATCGTGAAGGTGACTACAAAGAAATAAAAAAACGACTCATAATATTAGCCGAGCGCGAAAAAGCGCACAGAGCCCTTAACCACTATAATTCTGTAAAGGCCGATGGTGATATCAATCGCCTCAGCAATAAGATGCGTTTATTACGCCGGCTCATCGAACATCCTGTCGTCCTTAATCAACGTCTTACTTCACTCGGAAACAACCTCAAGCGAGTAGTAAAAGGCTTCGCAACTGGGCTGGTTATGGTATTTGTTACTATGACTGTGATTACCGCGCGCGACTATTGGGGAGAGATTACCGCTTCTTTTGTTATTTTAATGTCTTTTGTCTATGCATTACGTGAGATATTTAAGGACGATTTACGCGATATCCTATGGCGTTGGATGCGAAAGGGTAAACCTAAATGGAAACGAGAGTACAGCGACCCAAGTACCAACAAAGTAGTCGGGCATAAGACCGAGTGGCTTGATTATAAAAAATTGTCCAAATTACCTGATCGTATCAAGCGCATCCGTAAAAAACGTATTGTCCAGCGAGAAGAAAAAATCATTCATTACCATGCTGAAACCGCAATGTCGACGTCGCGCTTTATGAGTGGCTACGAAGCCACAAAAGAAATGATACATATCGATTTTAGACAAATTTCTAATCTATTCGACCGAAATTCAGGCAAGATTTATTTGGTTAAGAATGACCAAGTCATAAAAGAAAATGTTGAAAAAAGGCACTTATTTAATTTGATAGTTAAAGAAGATAACCACATTGATGAACCTGAATACTATCGCTGGAAGATAGTGCTTAGTCGCAACAAAATTGTCGATATCGAGAAAATCACACTAACAGAACGAGAACTAAAAATGTAATTGAAAAAAAAGGAGGGGAATCCCCTCCTTTATCATTGTGGCTATTCACTTCTAGTATCTAAAAAGAAAACACTACGTCGGCTTTTGATTTACCAGTTAACAAGAACTTTAGTTTTGGATGTTCTTCAATAGCGTTAACAACAACCAATGCGGGTTTCTTGGCGTTGCGTGCAGATTTTATTGCAGTAGTGATCAACGAAGTTACCGCATCATTATCACTCTTATAGAGATAGTCTAATTCTTCGTTATATTTATCTACACCTAATGTAAACTGAGTTAAATGCTCTACGTTTAACACGATACCGTCGAAGTACTGCAACAACTTATCGGCCAAAAGGGCCGAAGAAGGCACATCACATGAATATAGGACTTTAAGGCCATTCAACCCACGAGGTAGACCTTTCTCTGCTAGACGGTCTATAACCGTGGCTGCATCGCTTAGCGCGCGCACAAAAGGCACAACAATCTCTATGTTCACGCCAGAGTTACGCAATATTTTAATCACTTCACATTCAAGTTCGAATGCGAGTTTATAGCTGTCAGATGATAACCTGGAAACCCCACGAATTCCCATCGCAGGATTGACTTCATCATCCTCAAGGCTTCCACCAATCAGTGCCTTATATTCATAACTGTCTGCATCGCTCAAACATAAACGAACTGTCTGATAAGATTCTGAAGCAATGGCATTCTTTATCGTTGAAACCAGTGTTTCAACAAAGTACTCATCCGCTCTTTGTTCGCCAATAACTGCTTTCAAAGCTTGAGCATCGGAGTCTGTTAACTGGTCAATACTTAAGCCAGCGACACTAGGGTGATAAAAGATAGTATCAGCTATCAACTCTGACAAGGAAATATAAAGATGAGATGACTCTTGTTGTACTGTGTTCTCACTAGGCAAGACATGCCCGAGTATCATCTGGTTATCTTCATTTTCAATTGGTTCAAAACTCATTAAAACTCCAACATTACATAAATCGTGCGTTGTTAGGCAAAATACCGAGACAATTAACTAAATACAAGCAGAATCATCCCTAGTAAGTTGGTCTAGCGCTAATTTTCTAACATAATCTCTTCTAACTCATTTCAGCAACAGAAAAACAGCGGTTTGTTTTTATTGCACCAGAATATTGTTCCTTATCAGCCTGATCAATAAAGACGACAACTCGAAGGTTTTCAAGGTGAGCCTGTGCCGCATTTTCCTGTAATTGCTCTAAACTATCAAACCGAGTTTTTTCAGCGTCTCGTCGGCTTAAATCTATATATTCTCCTGTACACTTTTTATCATATAAAACCAGATCCGATTGTTGCATATAACGAGTGGCTTTCATCGGCAGTAATTCCACATCATCCCCATAAAAAATAACAGTACAGTCTGACATTAATATATCAGTGGACTCCAACGCCTGATGATAGCAACCTTCTAAAACCTCAAGATCAGGCGCTTCTTGTACTAATGTACTGGCAAAGAATCGTTCCCAAAAGCGACGACGTAGCTCCACGGAAGTCACTCGCGTTTTAATGTCATCACGTTTAGATGCAGCGAAATCGGCAAGCAATGACAAATTTTTCGGCAAAACCGCTTCTAATGTTTGGCGTACATTACGAATAAGTACAGGTGATGATCCGCCGCTAGATATAGCGAGCTGGATTCTTCCACGGCTGATCATTGAAGGAGTGATAAAATCGCAATAGGGTCGATCATCTACGACATTGACTAGAAGGTTACGTTCATGAGCATCGTGATAAATTCTGTGATTAAGATCGGTATCATCAGTGGTCGCCCATACCTGTACAAGCTCATTTGAGAGCTGACTTTTGTGATATTTTTCGTGAATCCACTCACATTTTTTACATTCAATAAATGAGCGTAAGGTCTCTGAAATAGTCGGTGACACAATTGTCACTTTGGCATTTGCCTTTATCAAAGCTTCGACTTTCCGGGTTGCTACCTCGCCGCCACCTACCACCAACACTGGTTTTTCACAAATATCCATAAAAATCGAAAAGTATCGCATTAAATATTAACTCTCTCGTTACATTGATCACATTTAACCCTACCAATATCAGTGCAATACACTAGGGGTACACGGGGTATTTCAAATTAATTATCTAAATTTTTCACGATAGGCAATTGAAAACTTCAAAACAACACTTTAAATCAAAGTTAAACTCTAACCATAAAGTGTCAGATGAACAATACATTCTGTTGCACCAAAATGATCCTCAATTGCACTATTTACATTCGAATAACAATTCGCCATCCTAAGGTTTAATTATTAAGTATACTTTTTTCACAAATACTGTGAACTACTTAATCATTACTGCTTTTAGAAAGCATTCTAGAATAGCGGAGCTACTCAAGTTACCGAAATAACTAATTGACCACTACGTTAGGTATTTTGTATCAAAAATAAATTGGTAACATACAGAACATACAGGATGGATATAATGGCTAAAAAATTAACACTTATCGCTTCAATTGTAGCTGCATCAGCTACTATGATGTCAGCAAGCGCTTCAGCTGCAGATTCAACGTTAGACAAAGTACTCTCTCAAGGATTTGTTTCTTGTGGCGTAAGTACTGGCTTACCTGGATTCTCAAACCCTAACTCAAAAGGTGAATGGGAAGGTATTGATGTTGAATACTGCCAAGCAGTAGCAGCAGCTGTTCTCGGTGATAAAACTAAAGTTAAATATGTTCCTCTAACGGCTAAAGAACGCTTCACTGCTCTACAATCAGGTGAAATCGACGTACTGTCTCGCAACACAACTTGGACTCTTCAACGTGATACGGCGTTAGGACTTAACTTCGTTGGTGTTAACTACTATGACGGCCAAGGCTTCATGGTGAAGAAAGATCTGGGTGTAAACAGTGTAAGTGAGCTAGATGGTGCGTCAGTATGTATCCAATCTGGTACAACAACAGAACTCAACCTTGCTGATTACTTCCGCAAAGAAGGTATGAGCTATAAGCCAGTCGTATTTGATACATCAGCTCAAACCTCTGCTGGTTTTGATTCTGGTCGTTGTGACGTACTAACCACCGACCAATCGGGTCTTTATGCTCTTCGTCTAAACCTTGCTGCTCCAGACTCTGCACAAGTATTACCTGAAATCATTTCTAAAGAGCCTCTAGGTCCTGTTGTCCGTCAAGATGATGACAAATGGTTTAACGTTGCTAAATGGACTCTATTTGCGATGATTAACGCAGAAGAATACGGTATAACATCTGAGAATGCTGATGAAATGCTTAAGTCTAACGATCCAAACGTTCTTCGCATTCTTGGCCAAGATGGACCGAAAGGCGGAAGCTTAGGGATTCGCGATGACTGGGGTTACCAAGTAATTAAACAAGTTGGTAACTATGGTGAGTCTTTTGAGCGTACGGTAGGTACTGGTTCTCCACTACAGATTTCACGTGGTGTTAACGCATTATGGAATGCAGGTGGCTTCCAATATGCTCCACCAATTCGTTAATAGTTAAATCCGTAATAGAAATATTGATAAATGGGCGGACGCTGTCCGCCCTTTTATTTTTGAACATGTATTTTTAAACATGGATTAGAGGTTAACGCTGTATGAAACCCAATAATGATAAAGTGTCTGAAGCGGACGAAACATTGCCGTCAACAAGCACAAATATTTTTTACAACCCCACTTTTAGATCGATAGCATTTCAAATCATTGCAATATGTGCATTGGTTCTTTTTATATTTACGATCGTCAACAATGCCCTGACTAACTTAGAATCACGCGGTATCGCAACGGGTTTCGCTTTTCTAGATCAACCTGCTGGGTTCGGCATTAGCCAATCATTGGTTGACTACACTGAAACCGATACCTATGGGCGCACTTTTGTTGTTGGATTATTAAACACTGCATTGGTGTCCGTTTTAGGCATCATCTTTGCGACCATCATCGGATTTTCATTAGGTATTGCTCGACTTTCGAGTAACTGGTTAATAAGTCGCTTAGCTGCGGTTTACATTGAAACATTTCGTAATATTCCTTTACTACTTCAGATTTTCTTCTGGTATTTTGCCGTTTTACAAGCACTGCCATCACCAAGACAAAGTATGTCACTTGGCGAGGCCATTTTCTTAAATGTTCGCGGTCTATCCATTCCAGCTCCAATATTTGAATCAGGTAGTGGTCTAATTTTGGCTACCTTGATTATCGGTATTGCACTCACGATTTGGGTAGCGAGATGGGCGAGCCAAAGACAAAAGCAAACTGGGCAAATTACACCTGTTTATCGCTATTTTATTGGCTTATGTATTGTTATGCCTCTTGCGGTTTACT
Source organism: Vibrio phycocola (assembly GCF_054404255.1). NCBI lineage: Bacteria > Pseudomonadati > Pseudomonadota > Gammaproteobacteria > Vibrionales > Vibrionaceae > Vibrio > Vibrio phycocola. Next base: position 458,780 of record NZ_JBTAMQ010000004.1, on the reverse strand, counting down.
TTATTACTGGAATGCCAATCTCTGCCGATTATCCAGAATTAAAAGGATTTAATTTCCGTGGAGGAATTAGTATTCTTCCTGAGCTAGGCGCGTTGCTTATCGCACTTTCAATTTATACCGCGGCATTTATTGCTGAAATTGTACGTTCAGGTATTAACGCAGTGAGTCATGGTCAGTCTGAGGCGGCAATGTCTCTAGGACTCCCTCGAACTAGAACACTTAAATTAATTATTATTCCTCAAGCACTACGTATCATTATTCCGCCGTTAACCAGTCAATATTTAAACTTAACCAAAAACTCGTCATTAGCCATGGCGATTGGGTATCCTGACTTAGTTGCGGTATTCGCGGGTACAACACTAAACCAAACCGGACAAGCCATTGAGATCATGTCGATGACGATGGGTGTCTATTTAACATTGAGTATCTTAACTTCAGTGCTAATGAACCTATATAACCGTAAAGTTAGTTTGGTGGAGAGATAATATGAAAGTACAAAAAGTACATCAATTTCAACCTGATTTACCACCACCGTCGAATACTACTGGTGTGATGGGTTGGATGCTGAAAAACCTATTCAATAATCCAATTAACTCTATCGCGACGGTTCTAATTGGAATATTGGCCTTTGAAGGATTGTGGGTTTTAGCAGAGTGGGCATTTATTAATGCAGATTGGGTTGGTACAACTCGCGATGCCTGTACCAGTGACGGCGCTTGTTGGGTATTTATTAGCGTTCGTTTTGACCAGTTTATGTATGGTTTTTACCCAGAAGCAGAACTTTGGCGACCACAGTTATTTTTCGCATCTCTAGCGATTCTCGTGGGTTTGCTGGCGTATGACAAAACACCAAAACGCGGTTGGATTTTTCTATTCACTGTTACAGTCTACCCAATTTTTATTGGTGAGTTGCTAGAAGGATCGTTATTTGGACTGCCAGTAGTAGAAACCCATAAATGGGGCGGATTATTAGTGACATTAATTATCGCTCTAGTGGGTATTGTTGTCTCGCTACCTATCGGAATCGTGCTCGCATTAGGCCGCCGTTCAGAAATGCCGGTAATCCGAAGTTTGAGTACAGTTTATATTGAGCTTTGGCGTGGTGTACCATTAATCACAGTATTGTTTATGGCATCAGTTATGTTACCTCTGTTCTTATCAGAGGGTTCTGAAACAAATAAACTGGTTCGAGCGTTGATTGGGGTCGTACTGTTCAGTGCTGCTTATATGGCTGAAGTAATACGTGGTGGCCTACAAGCGATTCCAAGTGGGCAATATGAAGCCGCCGATGCTCTAGGACTCGGTTATTGGAAGAAGATACGACTGGTTATTTTGCCACAAGCTCTTAAGATTACGATTCCTTCCATTGTGAATACCTTTATCGGTCTATTTAAAGACACCAGTCTTGTATTGATAATCGGTATGTTCGATGTGTTGGGTATCGGTCAAGCCGCCAACACTGACCCAGAATGGTTAGGCTTCTCAACAGAAAGTTACATCTTTGTCGCGTTAGTGTTCTGGATATTTTGTTTTAGCATGTCGAGATACTCGATGTGGTTAGAAAACAAACTACACACCGGCCACAAACGATAATAAAATTTAAAGGAACGTATTATGACGCAACAAAAATCAGAAGAACTCATGATCCGTATTAAGGATATGAATAAGTGGTACGGTGAGTTCCATGTATTAAAGAATATCAACCTAAAAGTCACCAAGGGCGAGAAAATCGTCATCTGTGGTCCTTCTGGGTCTGGTAAATCAACGATGATTCGCTGTATCAACCGCCTAGAAGAGCACCAGAAAGGTAAGATCGTCGTTAACGGTACCGAGCTTACTGAAGATCTCAAAAACATCGAAGCCGTTCGCCGCGAAGTAGGAATGTGTTTTCAACACTTTAATCTCTTCCCACATTTAACAGTTTTGGAAAACTGCACTCTAGCGCCTATTTGGGTTAAGAAAATGCCTAAAGCTGAAGCGGAAGAAATCGCGATGAAATATTTGGAACGCGTAAAGATCCCGAATCAAGCCAATAAGTACCCAGGTCAACTTTCAGGTGGTCAACAACAGCGTGTTGCGATTGCTCGTTCATTATGTATGAGCCCCCAAGTAATGCTATTTGATGAACCTACTTCAGCGCTCGATCCTGAAATGGTTCGTGAAGTACTTGATGTTATGGTCGAATTAGCGAGCGAAGGGATGACAATGTTATGTGTAACTCATGAAATGGGCTTTGCTAAAGAAGTCGCTGACAGAGTAATTTTCATGGATGCAGGGGAAATAATCGAAGAAAACAACCCTGTTGAATTCTTTGAAAACCCACAATCTGATCGAACGCAAAACTTCTTGTCTCAGATTTTAAGCCACTAGTTTTTATTTAAACGACAGTGTTAATTATGATATGAGGGCGCAAAGAGCGCCCTTTTTATTTGAACCTGTAGAAACGTAAAATTGTGTTACAACTTTACTCAACATTATTTTTTGTTTTTATTTATTATAAATGAAAGAAAAAATGATTAGGGGTTGAATAGATGAACTTTTTGCCCCATAAAGGTCTATATAAATACATACAATAACCATTCGAGGAAGAGTATGAACAGTCCAATGTATTCTCGCACGTCAACTCAAGACAGTGTTCTGCAAACGAATAAGGTATTACGAAATACCTATGCCCTGCTTTCTATGACATTGTTATGGTCTGCAGTTATTGCTGGGGTAGCGATGGCCTACAACCTTCCTCACCCTGGCATGATTATCATGTTAGTTGCTTTTTATGGCCTACTATTCATGATTGAAAAAAATCGAGATAGTAGCCTTGGCTTAGTGTTTACTTTCGCGCTTACTGGTTTCATGGGTTATACCTTAGGTCCAATACTCAATATGTATATTGGCGCAGGTATGGGTGAAGTTGTTACTACCGCATTAGGTGGTACTGCACTTACATTCTTTGCAGCATCAGCATATGCTCTAACCACTAAGCGTGATTTATCATTTCTAAATGGTATGTTAATGGCTGGCTTCGTTGTCATTGTCGTTGGAATGATCGCTTCATTCTTCATTCAAATGCCAATGCTACACCTAGCAATGAGCGGCATGTTTGTGCTGTTTTCTACTGGTGTTATTTTGCTTACTACGCAAAACATTGTTCGCGGCGGTGAAACTAACTACATCTCTGCAACAGTAAGTTTATATGTATCAATCTATAACTTGTTCATTAGCTTACTAAGCATACTTGGTGTTATGAACGACGACTAATCTCTCGTTGAACATCTTGATTAAACAAAGCTCGGACACTCTGTCCGAGCTTTTTTATTTCCTGAACTCATATTATAATCCCCTCCCTTTTCGAAAACCACGCTGCAAGTCTGAATACCGAGGTCATCATGCTCAACTACAACGGAAATTTAATCGAAACAGATAATCAAGGTTACTTACTTGACTACACCCTGTGGGATGAGGGAATGATAGAACTGCTAGCGGTTGATGAAGGAATAGAATTAACCTCTGATCATCTTGAAGTGATATGGTTTGTACGTCGCTTTTACGAAGAATTTAACACCTCTCCAGCCATTCGGATGCTAGTAAAAGCGATGGAGAAAGAGTACGGTCCTGAAAAAGGAAACAGCAAATACCTGTTTAAGTTGTTTCGTAAAGGCCCTGCTAAGCAAGCCACCAAACTGGCTGGATTGCCCAAGCCAGCTAAATGTCTCTAATGCATCAGATGATTGCAAACCCACGATAGATTTTGTCACTTTGATATGTTGCTCGCTTTACACGAGCGACTTGCGCTGCAGGTGAGCCTTGATGCAACCATTGAAACAGTGCTTCACGCTTTTCTTCATCTCCACAAGCTACAACTTCCACATCCCCGTTGTATAAATTTTTAGCGTACCCAGTCAAACCTAACTTCAACCCTTGATGAGAAGTAAAATAACGAAAGCCAACACCTTGAACCATTCCAGACACGGTAAATTTCTCGTAATTATTCATTAGTTTCACCTTCTCTGTTTCAAATTAAACACATTTATTATCGGCTTTTTTAGGGATTTTGAATTTGATTAGCATCTCAATATTCAATTACGAATTTATGACGCATATTCATCGTAATCAAGTTTGATTTTTACCAATACTTCTATAACAATACAGCCCCTTATTCAGATTGAGCATTTACCATGACAGCCGCTATCTACTTAGCAAAAGGAAGAGAAAAATCTCTACAACGTCGACACCCTTGGATTTTTTCACGAGGCATAGAGAGAATCGAAGGCGATGTTACTCTCGGACAAACTGTCGATGTTTATACTCATTCAGGACAGTGGTTGGCAAAGGCTGGATATTCTCCAGAATCTCAAATCCGCGCACGAGTATGGAGCTTTATCAAACAAGAGATAGATACTTCATTCTTTGTTGGAAAGATCAAACGAGCTCAATTGTTACGAGACGATATCATTGAACGGGATGGCTTAACAGGCTATCGCCTGATTGCTGCTGAAAATGATGGTTTACCAGGTATAACCATCGATCGTTACGGAGATTTTCTTGTATGCCAAATATTAAGTGCCCCAGCCGAGCATCAGAAAGATAAGCTAGTTGAAGCTTTAAAACAATGCTTCCCTACCTGTTCAATTTACGAGCGTTCTGATGTGGCCGTTCGTAAAAAAGAAGGATTAAAACCTTCTGTAGGCGTATTGCATGGTCAAGAGCCACCAGAGATCGTTGTTATTGAAGAAAATGGCGTAAAAATTGGCGTAGATATTGTTAATGGCCACAAAACAGGCTTTTATTTAGACCAAAGAGATAGCCGTCAGCAGTCACTAAAATACGTTAAGGACAAAGAAGTCTTAAACTGCTTCTCATACACGGGTGGTTTTGGTTTGTACGCTCTAAAAGGTGGAGCCAAACGCGTTATAAATGCAGATGTCTCACAACCCGCACTGGATAATGCCAAGCAAAATGCAATTCTTAACGACTTCGACATATCGAAGAAACGCGCGGTATTTCTTAATGCCGACGTTTTTAAACTGCTGCGTGAATATCGTGACCAAGGTACTCAGTTTGATGTCGTTATTATGGATCCGCCAAAATTTGCTGAATCCAAAGCTCAGCTAAATGGTGCATGCCGTGGTTACAAAGACATCAACATGTTGGCGATGCAAATCTTAAAACCAGGTGGCACCCTACTCACTTATTCATGTTCTGGCCTTATGGACCATGGTTTGTTCCAAAAAATCATCGCAGATGCAGCTCTCGATGCTAAGCGCGAAGTGAAATTTGTGGAGCGTTTTGAACAAGCAGCAGACCACCCAACTGACTCCGCTTACCCTGAAGGTTTCTATCTGAAAGGGTTTGCCTGTAAAGTGCTCTGATTGAGTGTACTAAGATATTCTCGCTTAATCATAAGTTAAAATAACAAAGCTCAGGCGTGAGCTTTGTTATTACTCTTTTTCGGCTTTAGATTAAAGCCTCAAGCTCGATTCGCTCCCGTTATAATAACGGCAATCCTATCGTCTAATTTCCCTTGTTGATGTGCAGCCATAACTCCAGCAATTCCTGCTGCACCTGATGGCTCAAGCAACATTCTTTCTTCAAATTCAGCCAATTTAACTGCTGATTCGATCTGTTCTTCGTCGACGAGGATGATATCATCAACAAGTCCAATCATATCTTCAACAGATTCAGGAACAGGCACACGAATTGCGAGGCCGTCAGCGATAGTATTCACTTTCTCACGATTGATTGGTGATGAACTCTTCCAACTGCAATACATAGAGTCAGCTCCTTTCGGCACTATCCCCACAATTTTAGTTCCCGGAGACGACGCTTTAATCCAACGTGCCACTCCAGTGATCAAGGCTCCGTTGCCGACCGGAATATATATCGCGTCAAAGAATATGCCGCTCGACGTTAGCTCTACACCAACAGAGCCTGCTCCCTCAGATACAGCGCCAATCTGACCATCCTCGACAAATTGATACCCTCTTGCTTGGCTATACGCTTTAGCTCTACTTTTGGCACTATCAAAATCGTCACCAAATACGATCACATTTGCTCCAAGTTCCTTAATTTTTTCGACTTTCACTTGACTGGCATTGGTTGCGACGAAAACGGTTAATGGATAAGAACGTTCACGACAACTCCAAGCTAACGCCATTCCCCAATTGCCCGCACTCGCACACACTAACGGTGTCACTTCATTCTTTTGCTCAAGAAGCGACAAATAGTTTTCAGCACCTCGACCTTTAAAACAACGTAATGGGTTGTCTGTTTCATCCTTCAAATACAACTTCGTTCCAAACATATTCCCTAACACTTTAGATTCTCTTAATGATCCATTTAAAAATAGGGGATCAATTCGTCCTCGTGATTGCTTTATATTGTTGAGGCTAAGTCGATGTGATGTTAAATTTTGAGAAAGTAAATGTGATTCGTGGGCCAAAACGGTATTGTTTTCATTAGCATAATCGACCATCAATATGCCATCTAGGTGCTCTAACTCATGTTGAAGAAGCTCAGAAATGTCAGCAGGTAAATGGTGCCAGCATTGGATTTCTCCCACTTCGTTTTGAAACGTGATACTGATGCTGCTGTGACGCCTAACTTTGACTCGAGTCTCTGGAGTGCTCAGACAATCATCCCAAACTTCTTGATGTTCTTCACTGCGCCAAATAATTTCCGGGTTTACTAATGTAATCGGGTCTGCACCAAGATTTATCACCACAATTCTTAACGACACTCCCACTTGTGGCGCTGCCATTGCTCGACCAAAATCAAGACGTTGACGCACCTCAGTTAGTGACGCATGCAAGTCGGCAGTGAGTTGTAAAAAATTGCTGTCAAACAACGTAACAGGGTCCGCTATTTGTCGAAGGCAGCCAGAATGATCGGTGTCGGGAGTTAATATAGTCATCACTGTTGACATAAGTCTATATCCTATTTTTGTCGTATTATTAATGAATTGTAAGTCTTGTATAACCTCAACTTAGAGTCATTATGCTAAGCAACATCGACAACGAAGTGCTCTATATATTCAACAAAAATTGCAGCTATTAAGCGCGTTGCACTGTAGAAATGACTAATTAAAGCAAAGAGCGGCAAAATTGGTCTAATCAAGCAAAAGATCGACGTAGGAAGAAGGATCGAATTTAGTTTTTCGAATTACTAATGAGGATGTGAAATTACGAACATTTTCATCTGACATCAATATTGTCTGCGTGAATAAATCAAATTCAGTAACATTTTTTACTGCAATCACGATGCAAAAGTCGGCTTGTCCCGTCACGTAATAGCTCTGCATTACATTCGGATTGGATTTCATTTTATTTTCAAAAAGTTGTATGTCATCGACCCGTTCATTGATTAGATCAACATTGATGATAAACTGCATCTGAAACGACAACTTGTCACTATCAAGTAGTGCAAGCTCCCTTTGTATGATCCCAGAGTTCTTAAGGTGTTTGATTCGGCGTTGAACAGCAGAGATCGACAATCCAACCATTGAACCTATTTTTTCTGCACTAATTTTAGTGTCATGTCGATACAACGCCAATATGTTTAGATCCAATGTATCCATTCTTATTCCAATAATTAGTGTGTTTTATCAATTTATTTTATTAAATGAAACTTAACAAACATGCAGTGAATTCGCTCTCGAAAATCGAGCTGTTTTAAAGATTGAGCAGAAACGAGGGATCTGGGGAGTTGTTTAAATACTTCTCTCTTTCTTTTTCGCTTGTCGCCCCTGGAAAATCTCCCTCCCAACCAAACATGTTCTTCATAACTTGAAGATGGAGATGTGGAGGCCAACCACCATTCACGTCAGAGCTTCCTACTGTAGCAAAGCCTTGACCTTTATTTATGATCTGCCCTACTTCAATTCCCTCTAATGAATCTAAGCTCAAATGACCATACAGCGTATAAAATACCTCTTCTCCCGAACCATGTTTAAGTATGATTGTTGGACCATAATCAAACGGTAGATCATTAAAACTAAAGCTATGTACTTCACCCATCAATGGTGCGTAAATTGAAGCCCCAGCTTCAACCTATAAGTCGATACCAAGATGAATACAACGAACCTGCTCTTCGGGCTTATCAGAAAAATGTGCTGCATTTCTATAGGTTGCTCTTTTTTCTTGGTAGCCTCCGTAAGCTACTGGGTGCTCGACCGAGAGTTGTTTATTAATGAATTGAGCAAGATACTCAGGTTCAGCCGTACGAGCATAATCTAGATATGAATTTGTCTCTGACAGATCGACAGTTATCCACTCTTCTTGAGGATAAGCAAGTCCAAAAATAGGGAAATATTTAGCCACATTTAGTCCATTTAATACGCACTAGTTACTTATTATTTTCATATTATCCTGCTAAATTGCTTAAGAACATATTTTTCACACCCTATAAACGAAAAAAGACGATGGTATCAACCATCGCCTTTCTCCGTTGTATTACTAATTAACTAAGTTAACTAGATCTTACTTGCCGTATGCACGTGTATATGCAGAGTTCATTACTTTAATTACGTCTGCGTAACCCATACGTTCGATTTGAGCTAAGTAGCTATCCCACTCTTCATCGATATCGCCAGTTCCGAGTACCCAAGCTTGTTGTTTTTCAAGCATATAGTCACGGATTGTTGCCCAGTTCTTATCGAATGTCGCTTTCTCTTCTTCGTTAAGTGACACACCTAGGAACGGTTCAGTTAATAGGTCTGGAACGGTATCGTAAAGCGCGATACCTTCTAGAGCAACTTTGTTAGACCACTGTAGCTCGTAACCATAATCCTGCTTGAAACCACGTGGGATCTGAGAACCAATTTCCCACAGTTGAGCGTTAAGTGGCTTAGAATCTTCTAACATTTCTTTCTTGAAGATTGCTTTACCATCAACCATGTCGTAGTTTACGCCTTCGATACCGAAGTTAGCCAAACGACGACCTTCTTCAGTGAAGTAGAAATCTAAATACTTCATAGTTTCAACTGGGTGCTCGTTCGTAAACGACATTGCCCAACCTTCAACTTTCACTTTAGCACGCTGGTGTTCTTCGATACGCTTACCAGTAGTACCGATTGGTGGAAGCATTCCTTTGAAGCTAAACCCTGGTACTTTATCAGCCAATGAATCGTTGTAACCCGCTGTTGATGCAAACCAATCGTGAGTCATACCACCTAGGTTATTAGATAATAGGTATTCACGTGAACGGCTACCACGAGTAAATACTTCAGCATCAATCAAACCTTCTTTGTACCATTTTGCTAGCTCACGAATACCATCACGGTAGCCTTCACCAACATAACCATGCTTAAGAGCACCATTATCTACGTAAAAATCATGGAACATATCAGAACCAGACATACGACCGCCCCATAGGGTAACCATACGAATTAACTCTTCCCAGTTACGCATAAACAGTGGCACTTCGTCTTTCTTGCCATTGCCGTTTGGATCTTGGTCACGGAAAGCAACTAGTACATCATGCAGTTCATCGATGGTGTTAGGAACTTCAAGTCCTAGCTTGTTCAGCCAGTCATAACGAATGAAGTAAGAACGACCGTATTTACCATCTGGAAGATATGGAATGTAGTAAATATTTCCATCTGCCGCCAAAATCGAACTTCTGATATCAGGGTTTTTTTCAAAGAACGCTTTAATGTTTGGAGCATGCTTGTCAATAAGGTCATTCATCGGAATGAAAGCACCTTCAGGGCCATAGCGGTTTACGTTATCACGAATCGCTGAACCACCAACGATATCTGGTAAGTCACCAGAAGCGATAAGCAAGTTAAACGCTTCTTCACTTTTCGTTGTTGCCATTGAAGCAACGTTGTTCAGAGAAACACCTGTTAGACGTGCAGCTTCTTTCTCTACCGGCCAATCGTTGTTATATACATACTTTTTGGTGTGAAAGTGAATATCTAGCGTTAGCGGCTTATCAGTTACGCTGTATGCGCCGTCTGGTGAAGCGGCAATAACAGGCATAGCTAGAGCAGCAGAGCCAATCGCCATTGTGGTAAGTAGGGTATTAACTTTTTTCATAAATTCTACCTTTTATAATATATTTATTGTTTCACTGTTTGTTATAACTAACTTCTAACACTTAAGTTGGTGTTATTCTTTCACACCGCCCAACATAATACCTTTATTAAAGTATTTTTGGATCCAAGGGTAAACTAATAATACTGGAATAATAGAACATACCATTATTGCTGAGCTCACCGTTTCAAATGAATAGTCGGCAGTAAGCAATGTACTTGCAAATGTATCATCATCAGATAATTGTGTAATTATCTGGCGTAAATATACTTGAAGAGGAACCTTACTTTCATCTCGTAATAAGATCATTGCCCAGAAGAATCCATTCCATCGAGCAACAATACAGAATAAAGTAATGGTTGCAAGTGCAGGCTTCGCAAGTGGAATAAATACTTTCCACAGTACTTGAAAATCATTTGCACCATCCATACGAGCCGCTTCTTCAAATGACGATGGAACCGCTTCAAAAAAGTTTCTTAACAAGATAATGTTGAACGCATTACATGCGAACGCAATGATAATACCGAAGTAGCTATCTAGCAGGCCTAAATCCCTAATATTTAAGAAGAAAGGAATCATACCTGCATGGAACCACATGGTAAATGCAATCAACATATTCCAGTATTTTCGACCGAATAATTGCGGTCTTGAAAGTGCATAGGCGCCTGGAATAATAATACAAAGACTGGTAATTGTACCGCCAATTGTATAGATAAAAGTATTCATATATGACTGCCAAAATGCAGGGTCAAATAATACTTTTTCGTAAGCCGCTAATGTGAAATCTACCGGAGTTAATAAGACCTGCCCAGACGTTACCGCATCACCTAAACTAAATGACAATGAAGCAACATATATAAATGGGTATAGAGTACTAATAGTAAACATACCGATTAAGAACATATTCAAATAAACAAATGCTTTATCGCTCTTTGAATATAAATTCATATTTGTTATTACGCTCATAATATTTCCTTACCAAAGAGACGTTTTAGATACACGTTTACTAATTGTATTTGCAGCAACAACTAAGAAGAACGCAATCACAGCATTAAATAATCCAGCAGCAGCGGCTAAATCATATTGAGCTGCTTGTAAACCCTGACGATAAATAAAGGTACTAATAACGTCAGCAGTTTCGTACGTTGCAGGTTGGTAAAGCATAATGATCATTTCAAAACCAACTTCTAGGATGTTACCGATACGAATAATCAACATGATTAAAATGGTCGGCAATATACAAGGTAGAGTGATTTTGTACATCATTTGGAAACGAGTCGCACCATCAACTACAGCTGATTCATAGAGCGATGGGTTAACGCCAGCAATAGCCGCCAAGAACACGATGGAACCAAAACCTGCCTCCTGCCAAATACCAGTACCGACGAATATTGTGCGGAACCATTCTGGTTTGGTTAAGAAGTAAACAGAGTCGTAACCGAATGCATTCAATATCAGGTTAATCACACCCGTTGATGGTGCAAATGCGGTAATAACAATACCCGCGATGATTACTGCTGAAATAAAGTGCGGCAAGTAAACGATGGTTTGTGCGGCTCTTTTAAATTTGGCATTAATAATTTCGTTAAAACCTAAAGCCAAAAGAATCGGCATCGGGAATCCAAAAATTAAGCTTGCGCCACTAATCATGACCGTGTTTTTTATCGCTCGGATAAATTGATCATTTTCAAAGAGTGTATAAAAGTGTTCGAATCCAACCCAAGGACTTCCAGTAATACCTCTAAACACACTGTAGTCTTTAAAGGCAATTTGTAAGCCGTACATCGGTTTGTATAAAAAGATTACGAACCAAAGCACCGTCGGTAAAAGCATTACGTAAAGCTGCCATTCTTTCTTAAAATGCATTTTCGCCCATTTTAATTTCCTGGCTAACTCAGACTCTTGCTTTAGTGAATTATCAATATCTTGCATAATATTTCCCTAACTAATAAGCGTTATTTTGAACGAGTCATAGCTTTGGTCGTTTTCTTATCGAAAACAGCCATTACATTTTGACGGAAATAGAGCTTATTCAGATTATCTAAGTGAGTTAGCTCGCCGTGGGTGTCCACTTTGATTACGAACGGTTTATCTTGAATTTTTGCATGAAGTAATGCTTCTGAACCCAATGTTTCAACTAAATCTATCTTGATGTTGATTTCGCTTGCAGTTTCAGAAGGCTCGATGTCGATATATTCAGGACGAATACCAACAATGATTTCGTCACCATTGTTTAACTCTTCATATGCGGGAATACGACAACGTTGTCCATCAAACAATGCAAATGAGCCTTCGCTAGTTACTTCGGCAGTAGCTTCGATCATGTTCATTGGTGGTGAACCAATAAAGGTAGCAACGAAAGTATTCGCTGGATTATTAAACAGGTCCATCGGTGTACCTACCTGTTCGATCTTACCAGCACTCATTACAACAATACGGTCAGCGAGCGTCATTGCCTCAACCTGATCGTGCGTTACATAAACACTCGTAACACCAAGACGTTTGTGAAGAGTTTTAATTTCAGCACGCATTTGTGTACGTAACTTAGCATCAAGGTTGGATAACGGCTCATCGAATAGGAAGACCTTAGGGTGACGAACAATCGCACGTCCCATTGCAACACGCTGACGTTGTCCACCAGATAGGTCTGCAGGACGACGATCTAATAAAGGTGTTAGCTCAAGAATTTCAGCTACATCCGCTACTGCTTTTTCAATCTCAGGTTTTGGCACTTTACGAATACGCAGACCAAATGCAATGTTGTCAGCAACCGTTAAATGCGGATAAAGCGCATAGTTCTGGAAAACCATTGCAACGTCACGATCTTTTGGTGCTACATCGTTAACAACGCGGTCAGCGATAGTTACTTGGCCATCACTAATCTCTTCCAATCCAGCAAGCATTCTTAACGTGGTAGATTTACCACAACCAGAAGGCCCAACCAATACAACGAATTCTTCAGATTGAACTTCTAGGTCAATTCCTTGAACAACAGTTACGTCGCCGTAACGCTTTACAAGATTTTTTAGTTTAACAGTAGACATGATTACTCCATAGGTCTCAAAGAGGGAATTGAACTTCCACTTATAAGTACTTTTGTACGACAATACTCCTGTATGGAAATAATATTGTAGTACAATATAAAGTCCGTTTTACTATAGAGAGAGCACTACTGTAAATGTGATTAGATAGCTAATTTGAAGTCACGCATTGTTCTGTACAATTTTGTGATCATGATCTTCAATTTAAGGTATTAAATTTATAACGTGAAATTATTAATACTTTAAAAATGCTAATTGAGATACCCGTTAATTTGATATTAATTCGGATTGAAGAACTCTAAACAAAAACTTAAATAAAGTTTAGAAAACGTAATAAAAGTTATAAAAAAACCTTAACTTAGTCCTTTAATAACCGTTTATGGTTGTAATAATTGATCATAATCAATTACCCAAATCAATAACGTTATACACATCGAATTATTTCATTTCATATTTATTTTATTCAGTTTGAAGTTTGATTGATGTGAGATGACGTCAACCAGTGCATCCCTATCCTTCTACAAGAAGGATAGGAATTTTGAAAGATTTCCGCCCTAAAAGCACAGTATTAGAACTAAGGAAGAGTATGGTAATGTAATATGAAGTTATTCATTTAGTCATACATAATACACAGGAAGTTATTCTATAATTGTATAATGATTACGACTAAAAAGTATTTAAATTGAGATATAGATCGCATTTAAATCAGTAAAATCATGCCCAGTATTAGCAAGTTTTTGAAGAGTAGATATTTTACACTGTTGAAGTAAATGATAGATATTATGTGCGTTTGTTCGGTAATTTATAGTATATAAAAGAGAACTAGCAGTTGATGACCTCATAGCAGAAGTATGTAAACGCTTATCACACCAATGAAATTATCTCAATAATATCAACAACTTAATCTCTCGATATCAATACAAACAACATACAGATAAAAGCCAACGTTGATGTTGTCATTCGTACATGGTTCCATTGTGTCCAAACTTCAAAGTATTCGCTCCAGCGAAGACCATTTGCCAATTGTTCATTTAGAGGCAGGTGTTGAGTGAATGTCACCGCTAATGAACACATGGCAAAAAACATTGCAATAAATGCCCACTTCACACCATTCTGATTTGTTCTTAAGAGCACCACTAATGATATTATTACTGAAATTGGTGCCCCAAAGAAAATAGTACCAAACCATCCGTCCCTAATATGTGCATTAATTGATACCATAGCTCTAGAAGCTGAAATTGGCCCCGCGAGATCCAAACTTTGCATAATAGTAAAAGACCACGTATAGAAAAATCCAGCTAGCAAACCTGTCAACATCGTAGATATAACTAATATAATGCTAAAAGATTTTGATTCCATTACCAGACTCCGTTCTGCGCTCGATCGTTTCTTAATTATGTGGAAAATGAATTGCAATGACAATTAACAGTATGAAGTACTATTAAAAGTATTTATTGAACCACATCACAAAATTTACTTTACCACGAATGATCGGCAACTCAATAGAATAGTGAAGTGTTACTTCCCTATTCTAATTCGTTTTATGTTATTTAATCACATTTAGGCGTAGATAATGGACAGGTAATAGTTGAATTGAGTGAACGTAAATCAATTCACATATTATTTTCAGGTTTACATTAAGACGTAGATTAGAGGCGCAAAGTATTAAGATATAAATTAAGCGTGTTTTTTAAAGCTCCCACAGTCTTCACATTTAACGCCATGCTGATAAAAAAATAATGGGAATCCTAAAAGAAGAAAAACCACAAAAGCTGATTGCTTACCTTTAGTGTACTCTTTGATATTCGTACTTTGGCATTCTCCACAACATTTTATCTCATGCAGATCACTTGGGTTTGTATCTTGTTCTTCAGGTTCGACAACGTTAGAAAAATCTTCTCCAATGAGTTCGAGCGCTTCATCGTAGTGCTCCTCTGGAACCAGCAACCTAACCCCACCCATTGCATCGGAATAGAGCCACTGCATATTGATCGTATGCTCATCAGCGATAAACGCAGGAATTCCGACACTTTCCAAATTTGCTTTCGCAATATTTGCATCGAGAGGAAAAGAAAATTTTGTCAAAACCACCAATTTACTCATATCAACCTCTCTTAGTAATACCTCAAACTGTTAAACATCGAAAGCGAACACATTGAGAACATGAAGTGTCCACCCACCTTCATAGTTAGTTTAGAGTATCTAAGGTTTAAATGGTTCCCCTTACGTAATGAAACCTCCGATATTATGTGCTGCCGAATGTGAAAGCCGGAGCGACACCTAATTATAGCGTCTTGCCTATTCTCATAAAAAATGGGCCATCTGAAGTTTTCAAATGGCCCACATCGTCAGTATCTAATATTATTCTTCGCTTTCAAACCAGCGATAGACGATACCAGCTAGCACTGCACCAATAATAGGAGCTACCCAAAATAGCCACAATTGAGATATAGCCCAATCACCTTGGAATAATGCTACCCCAGTGCTTCGGGCAGGGTTAACCGACGTATTCGTAACCGGAATACTAATCAAGTGAATTAGCGTTAAACCCAATCCTATCGCGATAGGTGCGAAACCTTTTGGCGCACGACTATCTGTTGCACCCAAAATAATAATTAAAAACATAAACGTCATAACAATTTCAGTCACTAAAGCAGCGACAAGGCTATAACCACCTGGAGAATGCTCACCAAAGCCATTCGAAGCAAAACCTGCTGAAGCATCAAAACCAGCTTGCCCAGAAGCGATAACATATAGGACAGTAGCCCCTGCAATACCTCCAGCCACTTGCGCAATTATGTAAGGAGCGAGTTCGCTTGAAGAAAAGCGTCCACCAGACCATAACCCAAATGATACTGCTGGGTTAAGATGACAGCCAGAAACATGGCCAATCGCGTAAGCCATGGTTAAAACGGTCAAACCAAACGCCAATGAAACACCCATTAGACCAATACCAACATCTGGAAACGCAGCCGCCAACACTGCGCTGCCACAACCACCAAGTACTAACCAGAACGTACCGATAAACTCAGCACCTAACTTTTTTGTTAACGTCATTTATTACCCTCTATATAATTACCTAAATTTTTAACGATAGTTTGGAGTTCCATTTAAGAAACATGTTGCTATGAGAGCGCTAACTTAATCGTATAAATTTTAGATTGATAGTAAGAAAATAAGAATCTATCGATTAAATTCCGTTGTTCTCATACAAGTAACAGTAAAACCTCATTTATCGACAACAGATCACTTTCGTATATTATTTGTCTTTGAATATAAGAGTTTCACTACTGACACAATAAGCACATATTACAACTCATTTCGTTTATACCATTTGTATTTTCACATCGAACGATAAACATGGATCAGCCAAACTATTTCGCTAACCGACGAAGCACCTCATCAAAGATATATGGCTGGATATTTGGATAGGTTAAATTGATTGGCATCTTAGAAAAGGAGCAAACTTGCTCAGTCTCAAATTCAAGTATGCCTGTGTAAGAATGAATTTCAGCATAGTACAATCGACCATAAGAAACCTTACCATTTAATGTTATGGAATAATCGCACACAGATTGAATATCAAACTCCAAAGCACCTGTTTCTTCTCTTAATTCTCGGCAAGCGGCTTGATTAGCAGTTTCACCAGGTTCAATATGACCTCCGGGGATTTCCCATGTCGTTCTATCTTGGTGTTTGACGTAGACAAAACCATCACTGTCCTTCGCAACAATAACGGAGAATCCCAAGCTAACGGTGTCCTCCATATCATGAAAGCCGACTATCATTGTATACCTTATTAATTTATATCATGTATTAGTTACTTTATCGTATTCATGTCTTTCTACAAACACTATGGCGTTATGTTTTATTAACTAATTCATCAATATAGATGAGATACCCGAGTATTAAAAAAAATTTGAGCTATACTCTCTATAGTCCTAGCTTTGAGACTATATTTGATTGACCGACCCAATTATTCTCACTATTATTGGCTCGTTTTTTATATCGAACGAAAAATTTCGTAGGATTTTTATGAGTTTGCACAAAAATACGTTTCTCGTTATCTTTAAACTAATTGGTATTATTGCGTTACTATTTCTTTCAGATAATTATTTTTTTGGTGAACGTATTGATGATCTTCTAAAAGCTCACGGTGTAATTTATTTAGGCATATTTTTGTCTTTGTGGTTGCTATGTTTTATTTCACTTATTTCATTTTCTTTCTTTTCACACTTCGTTATTCGCTTGTTCGCAACGATTTTATTTTTTTCATCAACATTGATAAGCCTTAGTTATTTAGATATCAGTGGTATTTCTATCACATACGATAGTCTCTATGTATTAATCGAAAACATAAGTTTTGCCTCTAAAGGCATAAAGCATTTTTCTACCGAAATAGCATCTGCAGTCGCAATTTCATTGTTCAGTCTTACGTTACTTTTACCTCCCCCCAAAGTTACTATTAAGATAAAAGACAGGTTTTTTATTGGAAAAGTGAGCTATATATTCGCCATTCTCCCGTTCTTTATTTTATTTGCGGTCTCATGGCCAAGAGGTGGGTATGGATTAGAGCAAACTCCAATTCAATACAAGCTTCCTGTTCTAGCTTCGATCATATATTTTGAAAAAGTTGTAATTTCCTCTCCAAAAAGATTACCCGTTAATGAACACATTTCATCTACTCAAGTTAAAAGAAAAAACATCATATTAATTGTTGATGAAAGTGTCCGCGCAGACTATTTAGATATCAACAAAGATCAAGGTATTACTCCCTACTTGGTTTCTCAAAAAAATAGATTTGTGAATTTCGGAACCGCCATATCGGGCTCAAACTGCAGTTCGGCAAGTAATCAAATTTTACGATTCGGTCCCAATGAAGATAACTTTAGTCAGACCTATGTTACCAATCCATACATCTGGCAATACGCGCAAAATGCTGGATATAAAACAGTTATGTTGGAGGGGCAAATGGATGATGGCCAATTGAACAATGGCATGAAACTTAAAGAAAAAAGATACATCGATGATTATTTGAGCATCCAAGGCGAAACGAGTTATGACAAAGACACGAATATTGCTAAGTTGATTAAACAGTACACATCACAAGAGAGTAACAAACCTGTTTTTATTTACGCAGTGAAAAGCGGTGTGCATTTCCCCTATCGTCCATTAACACCAGATAATGAGAGATTATTTAAGTTTAAAAGGAAAGAAAAAAATAAAAAAGAAAGAAGAATTTTAAATTATAAAAATTCTATTCATTATTTGACTGACTCTTTCTTTAAAAATTTATTAGACGGTGTTTCATATAAAGACACAATAATTATTTATACATCGGATCATGGGCAAAACTTATTTGATAACGGCCGTTCTATAACACATTGCTCAGTAGAAAGTATTGTTCCTTATGAAACTACAGTTCCATTTATTGTATTTACTGATAATAAAGAAGAATTGTTGAACCTAGCCAATGCCGCAGAATTCAACAGAAATAAATTGTCTCACTTTAATATTTTTCCTACATTAACAAAGTATTTTGGTTACACAGAGAAAAAAATATCACCATTGCATGGAATGAGCTTATTCCATATTCGTAATGAAAGGAATAAATTTGTTTCTGGAAGATTATCTGAAAATAGATTATATCAAAATGGCGAATCGTCCTTTGATGTAACTAATAAATGGAATTTTACGCCCAACGAGATAAGTTTTGATTAGTCGTTAATTTTTAAAATATGTCAATTGTGGGTTTCAATACTGAGAGTCGTTGTATCAGATATTACTTAGAATGATCTGCTACACACTTTTATTTATCGCATGTATTAATTATCCAGATTTTTAAATCTTAGCACCTGTTATTAAAAGTGTATTAAGGGTAGGTATACCCAATGATGACAGCACCTGAACCATCGACCTTGGTCATATTGGGTACTCTCAGCGCTTCCGGTATATTGAATGTTGTCGATAACTCCGGTGAATGCCAAATACTATTAGCAATATTATCGTTAACTAACTCAATATCATAAAAGTCTGCTGCTATTTGGGCATCAAATAATGGTTGCTTAGTTATTATATTAAACATGTAATTGTTTGAAAAGTTAGACAAGCCAGATGGGTATTTATCGTAAATACTAAACCCACGATTTTTTGAGTAAAAGTCATGAATTATAACGTTCGAACGAGCGTCAGCCCAAAAGCTTGAATCCCCTAAATATCCAGCATAAGAAATACCGTTGCTGTTAGTACGAATCAAATTGTAAAAGATATTAGTCTTTCCTTTAGGTCGGCTTTTTAAACCACCAAGCTTAATCGAGGCCCATGATTTCCCTGAATCGTCACCTAAGCTATAGACATGATTATTGAATATAAATGATGGTCCTTTTACATTGGGAATAGCGCTAATACCAACGTATCCATTTGATATATCGTTGTTGTAAAGTAATACATTACTTTGCCCACCATCGATTTCGATAATATCGTCGTTAGCATATTCCAGCTTATTGTTATAAATAGCAGAGTCTCGAACAAAGCCACCATAAACATAGCCATTTTTGTATCCTTCGATTACATCGTTAAATCGATGATCTGATTTGCCATAAAAGTGATTATTTCGCAGTACCACTTGTCCACTAAGCTCAGAATTAGGATGACTTGCCCATGCTAAATAGGCGTTTGGACCAGCAGGATGACCGGATGACCAATTATTTGCACTGCCTTTTGGACTGTGTACATGACAATTTTCGACAACTACAACCCCTGTCTGCTTGAGATAAAATGCGGAATCGTAGTTAATTAAGTCTCTGCTTTTCTCATCATAATAGCGGCCATCATTGAGTTTCTCACCAGTTCTTCCCCAGCCGGAGATATCACACCCGTCAAACCATAAATGATGAGCTTGCTCGCTACGAATTGCGTTTCTAACTCCTCCGTTTACCGTTATATTTTTGAAGTACACATATGAATTGGATCCGATGTTAATCGCAGAGTCACTTCCCTCTTCAACCACAATCGGCGTAGTGGGATCCCCCTCAATCACGGCCCATCCCGATTTACTGCCAGATATACCGAGTTTGGTCAAATCTAACGGCCCACCTTCATAGATATCTGATAATTTAAATACTTTATTGTTGTCTATAGGAGGAGTATTAGGCCAAGTTGTAAATGAATAGAAGCTCGTACTAAGCCTCTCTGATGAATTGAACAACGTAACCTTTACATCATATTCAGTATTCGGCTCTAGATATACAATGCTGCCAGATAGTGAACGACTGATTGGTTCCCACTGTAAATCGAAGGATTGCTTCCATTGCTGTGAGTGTTTCTTTCGAAATGAAACCTGTGCAGTTTCATGTTCAGAGCGACGGTATAGTGTGATACTCGCCGATTCGATTAGAGGTGTTATTCGATATGATTCCGTCAAAGATTCCGCATAAGCGCTCAATGGTTGCGAATTGATGCCCGTATATTGAGAAAATGATTCGATCACTTTCTCGAAATCTAGAGATCGTGAATAAAGAATGTTTTTAGCGAATTGTAATGGATCATCAGTATTGAGAATAAACGCTAGATGTAGAAGAGAGTTGACATCGAAATGTTGGCTAACGCTTTCTTCAATAACATCGACCAGTCGTTCGTTCGCAACAGCAGTGAATAAGAGAAAAGCGGCTAATTTTACGTCTACATTTAATGAACTAGGAATATAATAACTGAGCTCTCCTTTGGATTCGAGTTGTAGCAATATACTCTCTACTTCTCTCTCCGTCTTGACCTTCTGCGTTTCCAACCTATTTATAAGCAATTGAATACTATGCTTTATATTATGAGTGTGGCTTATCGTAATGCTGCTTTCCGTATCTTTAGCCCCGAATGTCTGCGAGGAAAACAGGATTACAAAAAAAACCACAACCAACTTATTCATTGTTAAGTCTCTAGTTTATCTAAATGCAGATTACAGTCTGCAAGGATATTAATCATTTTTAATAAATCTCATCATATCCTTCAACCAAAATCGATCAAATATAAACAACGCAACAACATAGCTGAGCATACCAACGACTATTTTAACGGGTAACATCAAAGCGTCATATTGAAAATAGTTATTCAATACTAAAACGGTTGATACCATCAAGAACCCTGATAGATAAATGG
Organism: Vibrio phycocola; assembly: GCF_054404255.1. Classification (NCBI taxonomy): domain Bacteria; kingdom Pseudomonadati; phylum Pseudomonadota; class Gammaproteobacteria; order Vibrionales; family Vibrionaceae; genus Vibrio; species Vibrio phycocola. Next base: position 437,560 of record NZ_JBTAMQ010000004.1, on the reverse strand, counting down.
GAATTAACTGTTTGAAAAAATCGCGAGAACCAATATTGGCAACTTGATTAAGCGCACGACAGTTAGGCTGTAAAATTAAAATGAACCTCACGATTACCGCAATAGCACCGGCTAATGCACCATACAATGGCCCAAAGATAAAAATACTCGCTACAGCAATCAACGAGCCGAGTACTTCCGATTTTAGAGTCAATTGTGGTTTTTTAACTGCAAGTAACAAACTAGGAACAAGAACCAGTATTGAACCGACAGCGGTGATAACAGCCAAAGACTGTAATACCACTACAGAAGGTTGCCATTTCATACCGAAAATAAGCACAACCACATCATCGGCGACGACAGCTAGCCCTAAGAAAAGCGGTAGAATCATTAAGTGCGTGTACTTTGTTGCTGACATAAAAAACTTAGATAGACGCGCAATATCATTTTGCCGCCTAGACATAACAGGTAAGGCATAGCTCGCTAAACCTGTATATATAGAGCTACGTAAGAGCTCTATCAGACGCTGGGCCATATTAAAAATACCCAACACCTCGTTACCAGCAACGACACCAACCATCAGGTTAATACCGCGTCCCATCATATCCATACTGATCGCTTTAAGGCTTGTCACAACCCCTACTGAAAGCAGTTCATGTAAGAATTTAAAATTAATTTTAAGTGGCAATGGTCTGCGATCAACGGACAGAAGAATAACAAAGGCTACAACATCCATAACAACCGCTTGAACGACAATAGCCCACGCTCCAGCTCCGGTCATCGCAAGATAAATCGCACATATCGAACCAAGTACTTTGCCATATATGGTTCTTATCATTAACGCTTTAAATTTCCCCGCACGACGTAAATGCGCTACGAAAACACGTGAACATAATAGTACTGGAAGTTTAAGAGTCGCGAAGGCTACTAAGTAGATAAATGCACTGTCATCACTAACAATAGCAATTCCAGAAATAATTAAGATTGAACAAACAAGCGAGATGATCAGACTGGACCAAAATAAAGTCCCGTCCTTCTCTGAATCTAACTTTGTTTGCCGGACAAATGGGTCTTCGAGTGCTGCGGTAAAAAACAAGCCGGCAAATTCAATAATAGATAACGCGAGAACGCCTTTACCTAACTGTTCTGGAGTTAACTCTAACGCAAACACATAGAATGAGATTGTCGCTAAAACAATCAATCCAAACCTTTCGGTGAACACCCATATTAGCTGCAATATTCTATTATTTATCATTTATGCCAATTCACCGATCGTTATATATTTAAACTGAAGTCTCGCGAATAACGTCTTTACCAACGTCTTTGATTTTTTTTGCAGGAATACCGGCTATCGTACAATTTCCATCAGTGAAGCTTTTATTTACAACGCTATTGGCTCCGATGACCGTATTATCACCTATCGCAATGTTTGAATATATTTTAGCTCCTGGGCCAATGTAAATGTTGTCGCCAAGACAAGGAGCTAGAGTTCCATCTGAAATATCAGCACCTATATTGACGCAGACGTGGATACGACAATAGTCACCTACTCGAGCGTTAGAATTCACGACTATAGTACCGGTGTGAGCTATAGAGAGCCCTTTACCAAAAACGTTGATTGGGATAGAAAAACCGAGCTTGGTGCCCAATTTTTTTGTCCTCAACGCTAGCATATAGTAGATAACCTTGTTAACGATGCCGTTTTTACAATTGAACCAATACTCTGTTCTACGTAAATTTCTTTGAAATCTCCATATATCATTGAATAACCATTCAAAGTAAATATTACGAGTGAGCTCCAAAGCCTTTTTATCTTCATTTTTATAGAGCAAGTAACTGTGCTTATCTCTTATCATGTCCACTCTCATTTTCTAAATTATACATTGAAATTCCAACGATAAATGCCAGCAGAATTAGGCCTTCAATATTCCATAACGGCATAGTTGCTAAGTTTAATACGATAAAGCTGAAAAATGCACCTTGCATATGCGCATTACATAGCTTTCTAAAAAATAAGGTAAAGTAAATCTGAAGATAGAAAACGATCAAACATAGGACTCCAACAATCCCCATATCAAACAAATACGCCACAAAACTATTGTGTGCATAAAGATCAAAATACTGCTTCCATGAACCAGGACCAGACCCAAAAATCAAATTGATCAATGGAAAGGATTTATACTCAAAATAATATAAGTTCCAGATATACAAACGAGAAGACAGCAGCCTTTTTTCTTCGACCGTGAAAGTAGACGGGTCCAATATGAGTTTGAAATCTAATTTAGTAAACAGATCACCGATATCGGAAAACCGGCTTGTTATTTCGTTTAAAAATAAAGTAGTGACTAAAAAACCAACAAGTATGGCGATAGAATAACTTATAATTTTAACTGGGACCTGCTTTCTTCCAATAAAATAAATGATATACATAATAAATAGAACTAAATATGCCATCAAGCTCGTACGATAGTTTGCAAAGACAATTAAAATAAACAATACGGTTAAGCAAAAAAACGCAGTAGATGACTTATTCCAATATTTTGAAGCTTGTAAAATCAGCACCCCGACTGTCAACAAAATAAATGAAAAAGCCGATTCATGACCATATCCGCCAATATAACTTGCCGAATTAGAATCCGATAGTATTTGCTCGGTCATTTTTGGGGTATTCAATACTATTGATAATAGTTGACTAATAACAACGCCAATAAATATAGGAGCAATAACTTTTAATATGACTTCGCCACTATGTTTTTTCATCAATAGATAAATTGAGAGCGTTAATGAGAAAAAGTAACCCCATTTGGTAAACTCTTGTAAAAACTCACCAAGAGTTGAATTAATAAAGGAACTAGTGAATGCAACTAGAATTAAAACACCAACCGAATTGATGTATTTGAGGTTTACATAAAACCTAATAAAAAACATCAATCCCAATAATACGACAGAAATAGAAAATAAAGAGTTCAGAGATTGACCAGCTAAAGCAGGACTAAATGAAAACTCATGGACAAAAGAAAGTGCGTATCGACCACCAAGGGCATAGATTAAAAAACAAACCGAATCGTCCAACTTTAATCGTGCTGCATAGTATAATGATATAATTATACTAAGGATAATGACTGCAGCTGATAATACCGACATAGAAATTACCTAATATCTTCGTAATGACCAACTAAAGATTTGGCAATCTTTTTCCAATCGTATTTATCAAGTATGATTTCATAATCACTCTTATAAGCATCAAAATTATCCACACCTAATTTAGCACTTAACTCATCAACATTACCCACATTAAAGTAAGATGGATGATTCAAGCCAATATCAGAATTCTCATCGATATTACTTAAGAGGATCGGCAGCCCATAGCTTACAGCCTCTAAAGCAACCACAGGCAGCCCTTCATGGTAACTTGGTAATATAAATAGCGATGCTTTTCTATAAAGAATATCAAGAGTCGCACCACTACGACGTCCAAGAAAGAGTATGTCGTCACTTTGGTTTGCGATTAAACCTTTGCTATAAAAGTTAGGATGATCTGCATCCCCAACAATCACCAGTTTGTACTTTTTATTCGTCAATTTTTTATAGGCTTCGACTAAATCATGGTAGCCTTTTTCTGGGACTAATCGCCCTACAGCTAATATGTAACCAGGGCTATTGTCATTATTAATTAAGCTCAGTACATCATCATCAATAGAACAAGCGCTCGGTTCAAATTCAATATTTTTCACACCATTAGGCACAAAAAACATGTTATCTGATTTATACACAGCACTCAGCTTGTTACTTAAACTATTACTGACTATCAACACTCGGCTAGCAAATTTAACACACAGAAACTCGCCTGCTTTTAAAGCGAATTTTGCAAACGGTCCCCATTTCTGCCGATTGTAGTCAGCACCATGATGAGTAACGATTACTTTCATACCAAGTAACTTAGCAAACGGAGATAACAACCCAGGCCCAATAGCATGAATATGAACAATTCTTATATTTTTAATAAAACGAGCATGTAATATAGAAAGAAATGTATGCAACAGCGTCTCAATATTTTTATTTTTTGTACTAAATATTGAAATTCGATTTATACCTTTATACGGTATTCGATCGAAAACATAGGACTTTCTACAATATACGGTTATATCTAAATCAGGATCTAATTCTTTGACTAATGGGTAAAGTTTTTCACAGTGTGTTTCAATACCTCCCATTATGCCAGGGATTCCTCTCAATCCTATAACTGCAATTTGCTCGTTCATGATATTATCTCCTGAATACTATTTAAATAGTGATCAAAAATTACATTAGGTTTAAATGTACTAGCCCTATCCGTTGACAGTTTTGAATATCTACTTAATATTTCTGGAGATGTATTTATTATTTTTATTGCTTTAATTAAGCTTTCGACATCATTTACTGGATATAAAATACCATACTCACTCAATTCAACATCTTGAGAGAATAATGTACTATCTTTACAATCTGGATTTAGAATTTCTCTTGGCCCAGACTTACAATCTGTGGAAATAACAGGGATTCCTAAACCCATAGCTTCAGTTAATGAATTAGGAAAACCTTCTGAGTTTGAAGTTTGAACATAAGCCATGCATTTTTGCACTACGCAAAAAGGATTAGACATATGGCCTGTGAATTTTACACGGTCGTTTAAATCATTCTCGTCTACCAACGCTCTTAGTTCAGGTTCAAGGTGTCCTTGACCTATAATAATTAAATTATTTGGAAGGCTCTTGATAGCTTCAATGACCAATTGAAAGTTCTTATTTTCAACTAAACGCCCAACGCAAACCAAGGTATTTGATGAGATAAAATCATCAATATCAGAAACAAGAGAATTATTATTGGCCAACGCAGATATTCGGTCGATATCAATCGAGTTGTAGATCACTTCAACTTTTTCTTTCTCAATATTAAAATTGTCGACCAGCTCTGTTTTAACACCATTTGATACCGCAAAAATCTTATCTGATAGTCGGTAGGTAATCGAAATTAAGCGTTTTTTTAAGTCAGAAAATCGTCCACTTTCTAAATGAGTGGATGTATTAACTCGCTCGCTGATTATAGATTTATATCCAATTAGCTTCTTACAAATACAATTTAATATATTCGCTCGGGTTAAAAAGGATATAACACAATCATAGTCACCTTGTTTAAGCTCTTTATACAGTTTGTATAATTCTAACTTGGTAATGTTTCCGCTATTTGCAATAACCTTGAGTTCAATGTTTGAATTAATTTCGTATTTCTGCTCTAAGTTATCAATGAGAATAACAACGATCTCATATTCATCTTTGTCAGAAAGATAATTGACCAAGTTAGTAAAAACTCTTTCTGCACCACCGCCTTCCAAAGAGTTAATCAAGAATGCTATCTTTTTTCTCATGGTTAATCGCACGCTTTATTATAGTTTTTAAACCACTGTACAAATTTATCGATACCAACGTGTAGCTCAGTACTAGGTGTAAAATTGGTTGCGGCTTCTAACTTGGAGCAGTCAGCATAAGTCACTTTTACATCGCCTGGTTGCATAGCCATTAAATTCTTTTCTGCTTTAGTATTTAAACTATTTTCTATACATTCAATAAAGTACCCTAACTCGACAGGGCTATTGTTTCCGATGTTGTATAGACTGTAGTAGTTCGACTTTTCAGAAGGAGTGACATCTTGAATTCTGATTAAACTTTCGACGATGTCATCAATATACGTAAAATCTCTTTTCATTTTACCGTTATTAAAAACATTGATTGGCCTGTTATTTGCGATAGCATCTGTAAACAGATACGGTGCCATATCGGGTCTTCCCCACGGCCCATAAACCGTAAAAAAGCGTAACCCTGTCGTTGGTAATTTATATAAGTGACTGTATGTATGAGCCATTAACTCATTCGCTTTCTTTGTCGCAGCGTACAAAGAAACAGGGCTATCGACACGGTCATCTTCTGAAAACGGGGTTTTATCATTCATGCCGTAGACTGAGCTTGAAGATGCGTAAACTAAATGGCCAACGTTATTATGGCGGCAACCTTCGAGAATCGTCGTCATACCAACTAAATTCGAATCGACATAAGCCATAGGGTTTTCGATGGAATAACGAACTCCCGCCTGAGCCGCTAGATGAATCACTCGCTCAAACTTTTCGTTTAAAAATAATTCAGCTACGGCTTCTCTATCCGACACATCCATCGCTATGAAACGAAAGTTATCTAAGTATTGAATGCGTTCTAAGCGAGCATGTTTTAATTTAGGGTCGTAGTAGTCATTTAAATTATCAATGCCCACCACTTCATGACCTTCATTACAAAGACGCTCAGCGACAAAATTTCCGATAAAGCCTGCGGCTCCTGTGACTAAAAATTTCATACTCTTTTGTCCTATGCTTTGTCGTTTGTATTGACGTATTGACCATATTCCCCATAACCGTATTCAGCTCCTGCTAATTTACGGCTAATCTGGTTTACAACCACACCTTCAATCTTGATATCGTGTTTACGTAATTTAGCGAACGTCTTTTTAACTGATTCTTGCTTAGTCTCATTCGCTTTCACAACCAACAGCATTTTCTGGGTAAGCTGGCCAATAATTAGCGAGTCACTCACTGGTAGCGTCGGTGGCGTGTCGATAATGATGTATTTAAACTGCTTTTCTAAAGTATTAAGCAGTTCAGCAAATTGATCGGAGCTTAGTAATTCTTGTGTATCGCTAGCGAGCATACCTGCTGGTAAAATTGTTAACCCTGATTTTTCATCCTTATATAAGCATTCAGATAAATCGGTGCCCATAATCAAATGATTGTTCAAACCTTGTTGGTTTTTTTTCAACCCAAAACGTTCGCCGATCGCCGATTTACGTAAGTCACCATCAATCAAAATAGTACTTTCCATATTGGCGAGTGCGATGGCTACGTTGATCGCAATCGTCGTTTTCCCTTCCGATGCAACTGAAGAGGTAATCGCTAAACGCTTATGAGTTGGGTTACTCAGCATTAAGGATGTGCGTATCGAACGTATCGATTCGATGAACGTATTCTCATTTTCATCATGAAAAACGCTATTATCGAGAGGTTTTTTCTCAAAACGTGCCGCTTTGACTTTCGGAATTCCCCCGAGTGGAATTAAACCAAAACGGTCTTCGAAGTCGGCGCTCGACGTAATGGTGTTTCTTAGGGAGTCATTAATAATCACTAATACGACTGCAAAACCAAAACTCAATATTAAGCCAGCGATTACGATCAATAATCGACTTGTTCCACTTGGATAATGTGGCGTCCTTGCTTCAGCGACTACACTAGCAATCGTAGAATTAAAGTCCTTAGTCGCAGTTGTTTCCTTCTGACGAGTTAAAAATACATTTAATAAATCGCGGTTAGTTGCAACGTCACGCTTAAGCGATTCATACTTATTTCTTTTAATTGATAAAGCTTGGAAATCCCCACGACGTTGATTGATCGTCGATTGAATTAAATTTTCTTGTTTACGAAGGGCTTGAAGCTCTTTATTAAAACCACTAATAAGTAAGTTAGTCGTCGTCGATGCACGTTCTTTAACCGCATCCAAGCGAGCTTGTGCAGCAATCATCTTGTCGTGTTTTTCGCCGTAACGTTTGCGTAATTCATTAACTTCATTTTGCGCTTCCAGCTCAGCAGCTCGGATTGCGACAACTTGTGGGTGAGATGAAATCGAAGGAATTGATGAAATCAAAGCCACATTTTTCGTACTTGACGTACTCAATGCAGAATATGCTGACTCTACTTCAATACGTCGGTCTCTTACATCCGATAAGCGCTGTGTTAAATTAGCGAGCTCTCGACTGGCTAATGCATCAATGCCACTATCATCAATCAATTTCTCTTTTACTAGATAATCAGACAGAGCTTTCTCTGAATTCTCTAATTGTAATTGCAGCTCAGCCGCTCGCGCATTGATCCAATTAGATGCGTATTTAGTAACCGCTAATCGCCCCTCTAAGTTTTTCTCGATATAGGCAAGTCCAATTTCATTCGCAATTTTGGCTGCCAACTCAGGCTCTTCAGCGGTAAAGCTGATTTTTACTAACTGGGTATTACGAATAGGTATGATTTCGAGACTCTTCTTAAAGTCGCGTAAAATGTCTTGACTAACCTTATCGTCAATCTGCTCATATTCAGATTTTGGCATTGGTCCGAAATCACTCTCATCAACCGTTGAAGACGTAAAAGGCAACCAGCTGAAGAATTCGGCAATCGATTGTGATTCCGTAAGACTTTTATTGAACTTTGGATTTTTAGCAAGTTTCAGTTTCTCGATAACTCGTTGAGCAATCGGATCTGACTGCATTATTTCATATTGAGTTTGATAGTATTCCTTTTGACTGGAATCAAACCCTACCATCTCTTCAATCGATACTGCTTTTTTCTCTTGGGCTTCAATCAACAGTGTTGCAGTTGCAGTGTATTTTGGTGCGAGTTGCAGAACGATCAGAACCAATAATATTGAAACCATGAAACAAAATAGCGCTATCTTTACCCAGCTCTGTTTTATCACTTTGATGTAATGCGAGAAGTCAACGATAGCTTCTGAGTTTGAATCTTTAAGTTCATCTTGCATGCAAAAAACCTAATTATTTATGTTATTAAAACTAACTTAAATCTAAAGTTAATAAGGGCTTACCCAAAAGTTGTGATGACATCAAGAGTATTTCCAGAACCTGCTGAACCAGAGAGAGCAGAGTTACTCTTATCGTGTATAAATTCTTCAATTTCATCTTAAGCAATGGGTTAATTTGGCGGCAAACGGCGTATGGTTGCGTATTTGAAGGCCTCTAAATTCTCTCAACGATAACTTGCGCTTACACTCCTCTGTATTGCTTATGACGGAAAGTTCACATTGGCACTCATTATCGGCATCTTATATTACTTGCACAATACTAATCGGCCACCTTAATCGAGTAAAACCCCATAGTATCAAATTCGAGACAATCACTCGTTAAGATACCAATAGACACAACCCTATTGACAATAAACTCAATTAAAGAGGTTGTTTTTTCGTATAACACCTATTTATTTGTATGTGAATTGTTAATAATTGTTATGTTTGACATGTATGGTTTGTGAAACACATGTTTCATTCTCAAGAAACCAAGGTGGGGAATTGGTGCAATTTGTACATTTAACACTCAATATGTTTTTAAATTAGGAAGAGGTAATGCAACTCGTTGAAACCGTTAAAATTTAAGGTGACTCAAATTTAAGTACGATACGTCTTTCGTTAGTGAGGAGAAATAATTAATCTGGAGAAGGTCCGGTACTAGAAAATATATCGGATTAGAATGAAATGGAGCTCGTTGAAAGTCGCTATACACTAAGCAACAATGCCGACGTTAGCCGGCATTGAAAGCAACACTACAAAATTAAGTTTATTGATGTACTGAACGAGCTTTAGCGGCGACAGCCTGTCGACCGATAGCGTAAGTCAAACTGATGACGAGTGTACTTGCTAGCATGACACCAAGGCCAAATTGAACTGCGCCACCTTGTGCTTCTGCACCTTGCACTAAACCATGTGAAACACTAAACAACGCAACAGCGGCTATCGCCATCACACTTTTCGTTCCGCCTTTTTTTAACGCAACTAAAGCCAATGGCAGTCCTAAGATCGATGTTGTGACTAACGCTTCCACAGAACTCGCCCCACCCCAAGAAAGACCAATAATGTAACCACTCGCGATCGCAGCCATAATAACACCAGAAATCTTGCTTGCATTACGGAACGTGAACTCAGAAAGAAACAAGCCAATCAATGCCATAGCTAACAGATGATCCCATCCAGTTAATGAGTGTAATATGCCCTCGACAAAACTTCCGTGTGCGCTATGACCTGTATGCGCAAAACTGCTACTACTCACCAAAACCAACCCTACAGACAAACCTCTTAATAATCCCTTCATATACTTTTTTCCTTATACTTCTGTAACTTCAATCACGACGTCGCGCTTCTCTAACATGCCGCGTTCAATAATAAAATCGATAACAACTTCTAACCCATCTCCACGAATCAAGTTCGTAAATACGAAGGGCTTGTTACCACGCATCTTTTTCGCATCTCGGTCCATTACCTCAAGTGACGCATTAACCATGGGGGCAAGATCCGTCTTATTGATAATCAACAAATCTGATTTGGTGATTCCAGGCCCACCCTTACGCGGTATTTTATCTCCTGCGCACACATCGATCACGTACAACGTCAAATCAGATAACTCTGGGCTAAACGTCGCGCTTAGGTTATCACCGCCACTTTCGACCAAAACAAATTCAAGTTTTGGGTGACGATCTTGCAGTTCATCAATCGCCGCTAAATTCATAGATGCGTCTTCTCGGATCGCCGTATGGGGACATCCGCCAGTTTCTACCCCAAGAATTCTATCGGCTTCCAGAGCTTCATTACGCAATAAAAATTCGGCATCTTCTTTGGTGTATATGTCATTAGTCACAACAGCAAAGTCGTAGTGCTGACGCAACGTTAGACATAACTGGCGTAATAATGCGGTTTTACCCGAGCCAACAGGGCCGCCAACCCCAATTCGTAGACATTGAGAACTCATGGTTAACTCCTAAATAATCGTGAATATTGAGTTTCATGCCAGGCACAAGCCATGGCAAAATTTGGCAGAGTCAAGCCGATCGCTTCGTCCTCTACCTTAACCCCTTTTAATAAAACTTGTTCAATTTGTGGCATCAATACCAGTAATACTCGTTGTGCAGAGGTTTGGCCAAGCGGCACTGTTTTACACGCTACTGTAATTTGATTTTCTAACCAAGACCAAAGCCAACCTGTAACCGCTTGTTCGGCTGAGACACCAAAATGCTGGCACGCCTTAGCGAACAATGGCAAATAGCTCATACCTTTTGCTTCAGGCGGTAATTCAACATCCAAACTCTTTAGCAATCGAAAAAAAGTTTGGCCCAACATTCGCTCTTCTTGTACCAACTCCGCGGTTTCACGATTGGCAAGCAACACAGCTTGCCAATGCTCTAGAGCGACGAGATCGTTGTTCTCCCATGCGTGATAACAACGAATCAATAGCGGAACTTCAAGATGTACTTGTGCAAAATTTAATATTGGTTCTAACCACTCTTGGAGCGAAGCCTCATCCGTTACCCACTCCAACTCAACCGCAGTTTCCAAGCCCTGACTGTAAGCGAATGCGCCGATAGGTAAGCTTGGGCTGCTGAGGTGTAACAGTGAAAGCAGAGATTGAACATTCATTAATGGCTATGCTCCCCGTGACTATGGGAGTGGCTATGGGAATGATCACTATGTGAATGTCCATGCGAATGCCCACTACCGTGATACGCCCCATTTTCTGGATTAAACATACCTTTATGGTGGCGACATTCGAGTCCAAACAGCTCAACCATCTCTTCTAGAACATGATCCGGCTGAAAGCGAAGCCACTGTTCACCAATTTCCATGGGGACATGACGGTTCCCCATGTGATAACACGCTTTAGAAAATGAAATCCAATCTTTTGCAACCGCGGTAACAACTTGCTCTTCTTTGGCGACAACTTGGAATACTTTGCCGCATTCTGTAAACAGACAATCTCCGTGTTGCAATACATCACCGCGCGGAAGAAAAATACCGACATCGTGTCCTTTGTGGCTCTCTGTTCTAAAACGTCCACGTTGGCGCATTTCGTACGCTAACACAACCGAATCCAGAACTTCGCCATGATGGTGATCAGATCGACTTACTACTCGAAACATACTCATTATCCTTCTAGTAAATGCGTGTTTAGAACAACGTATAACGTTGGGCCAATGGCAATTCAGTTGCCGGATCACAACTCAATAACGCGCCGTCAGCTCTCACTTCATAAGTTTGCGGGTCGACGGTAATCGTTGGCATATAATCATTGTGAATCATGTGATTTTTAGTGACATCCCGGCAGTTTTTACACGCGACGAGTTCTCTTTGTAAGCCAAGTGATTCTCTTAGACCATTTTCTGTCGCCGCTTGGCTAGTAAAGGTTACCGAGGTTGCAGAGGCAGCAGAGCCAAAGCCGCCAAACATGTAACGATAATGAACTGGCTGAGGCGTTGGAATCGACGCATTTGCATCTCCCATTGGTGCAGCTGCTATAAAGCCACCCTTAATGATCAGAGCAGGTTTAATTCCAAAAAAAGCCGGTTTCCATAAGACGATATCAGCCATTTTACCAACTTCCAATGAACCAACCATGTGTGATACTCCATGGGCTATCGCTGGGTTAATCGTGTATTTAGCGATGTAACGTTTTGCGCGAAAGTTATCCGCTTCAATCTCTTTATCTTCTTCAAGATAACCACGTTGTACTTTCATTTTGTGAGCCGTCTGCCAGGTTCGACAAATCACTTCGCCAACACGCCCCATGGCTTGAGAATCTGATGCAATCATCGAGAATGCCCCCAAATCATGCAGAATATCTTCAGCAGCAATGGTTTCTTTACGAATCCGAGAATCGGCAAACGCAACATCTTCGGGAATATTTGGATCAAGGTGATGACATACCATCAGCATATCCAAATGTTCATCAACCGTATTCACAGTGTATGGGCGAGTTGGATTCGTTGAGGAAGGCAAAACGTTGGGTTGGCCACAAGCAACGATAATATCTGGCGCGTGTCCCCCCCCCGCACCTTCGGTATGGTAAGTATGAATGGTTCGATCTTTAAATGCCGCGAGTGTGTCTTCAACAAAACCAGACTCATTGAGTGTGTCGGTATGGATAGCGACCTGAATATCGTATTGTTCGGCAACCGATAAACAATTATCAATAGAAGCTGGTGTGGTTCCCCAATCTTCATGTAGCTTCAAGCCACATGCACCTGCTTCTACTTGCTCAGCGAGTGGCTCGGGCAAGCTTGCATTGCCCTTACCCAAGAAACCAAAGTTCATTGGCATTTGATCGGTACTGCGGAGCATTTGCTGCATATTCCACGCGCCCGGGGTACAGGTGGTTGCATTCGTCCCGGTTGCAGGACCAGTACCGCCACCAATCATAGTCGTCGTTCCCGACATCAGTGCTTCTTCAATCTGCTGAGGACAAATAAAATGGATGTGCGCGTCAATAGCGCCCGCGGTAACAATGTGGCCTTCACCGGCAATGACTTCGGTGCTCGCACCAACGTTAATTGTTACATCGGGTTGAATGTCTTTGTTGCCTGCTTTACCGATGGCGGCAATCTTGCCATCTTTAATTCCGATATCCGCTTTAACGATACCCCAGTGATCAAGAATCAGCGCATTAGTAATCACACAGTCGACCACTTGATCACGACACAATTGACCTTGTCCCATACCATCACGGATCACCTTACCACCGCCAAATTTCACTTCATCGCCATATGTCGTGAAATCTTTTTCGACTTGAATAAACAGCTCTGTATCTGCAAGTCTGACTTTATCGCCGACAGTAGGGCCGTACATATCTGCGTACGCACGACGAGAAATTTCTGCCATTATTTGTTCTCCCTAACCATTTTTGTCTAGTGATATCACTGTCAAAGTTTGCCCATCACATCGCCACGGAAACCGTAGATGGTCTTGTCACCATCAATCTCAACCAACTCAATATTACGAGTTTGTCCAGGCTCAAAGCGCACCGCTGTACCAGCGGCAATATTCAAGCGCATGCCCTTAGTTTTCTCTCGGTCAAATTCAAGTGCGGGGTTGGTTTCAAAGAAATGATAATGACTGCCAACTTGCACTGGGCGATCACCATGATTAATTACGGCAATTTGTTCCGTTCTACGGCCTTTGTTAAGCTCGATAGAGTCGGTTCCCAAAATATATTCACCAGGATTCATCATTCCTCCTATTGAATTGGATTATGGACGGTAACCAGTTTGGTTCCATCGGGAAATGTGGCTTCGACTTGGACTTCTTCAAGCAGTTCGGCGATTCCATCCATTACATCGTTTTTACTGAGTAATGTTCGTCCTTCACTCATTAATTGCGCAACCGACTTTCCATCGCGCGCCCCTTCCATAATCGCTGCTGAAATATAAGCCGATGCTTCAGGGTAATTAAGCTTCACGCCTCGTGCTAAACGTCGCTCTGCAACCAAAGCCGCAGTAAAAAGCAGAAGCTTATCTTTATCTCTTGGAGAGAGTTCCATGTATTATTCCTCTAGCCAGGTGGTTTTCTATCGTTCTTATCCTGATAAACCAAGTTGTTAGGTATACCAAATACGGGGGGCACAAGCTGGTCGCTCTAATAGGGTTGGACGAACCAACTCCCAACACTGACGCAATTGCTGCTGTGCTTGCTCACTACAATCGCCAAGATAACGAACCAACAATACATTCAAGCGATAGGTAATGCTTAAACACCCTTTTTGGTCCGCTTGAAAATGCGTTCTAAGTTGATTGACCATCTCATTGCCCTGTTCTATACCAGTTTGTTCCAAACCAACGATCGCCAATGTTCCCGAGACTAAGTGGCCATTGAACCCACTTACTGCCGTTAATAAGGGATCGTCTGCCGCAAGAAATTGACGTTCAAGTAATATCGGTTTGCCATCTTGATATATAGAAAGACGTTGTTCGACACTGCCATGAACAAACGGAAGGTGACTTTTCGGTCGGCCCAAACAGAACACATCGATGCCAACAAATTTGGCATTGCCGTATAAGTTGACTTGGGTACTCAGTTTGCCATGTGCGCCATCAAATACGATGGTTTCCATTGGCATCCATTCACAAACGGCATGATCGACTTCAATGTCGACATGCTGTTTTTGCTCAATCGCTTTGCTGTCAGCTTTGTAAATTTTTCCTGCCGATGGTGTTGTGATCAGTGCATGACTGTCGGTTTGGCAATGAATATGAATACTAAGATCATCACCGGAAACCAGCCCACCCGGTGGATGAAGCAAATACACATGACAAACGTCGTCTTCTGGATAAAAAGGGCGTTGCACGCGCAGTGGTCCATGAAACTCCATGTGCTTCATTCGTGTCTTATCCGCGGCTTTATCAAATCCTAACGACAAATACGCTGGCCAATGGCGCTGAGCTTGGGTAGACATATCAAAGGTATTACTCATATCCATTACACCGTTAAGTATTTTTTTACGAGCTCGTCACTGAGCTCACCCATCTCGCCCATTGCAACCTGACGTCCTCGGTCCAATATGCAGAAGTTGTCGGCCACTTTGCGGGCAAAGGGTAGCTTCTGCTCCACTAGCAATACGGTTAATCCGATCTCCTTATTTAGTCGTCGGATAATATCGCCAATTTCAGCAACGACATTGGGTTGAATACCCTCTGTGGGTTCATCAAGGATCAGTAATTTAGGGTTGATCACCAAGGCTCGACCAATCGCCAACTGCTGCTGTTGACCACCCGATAAATCACCACCTCGACGATGTAACATCTCTTTCAATACAGGAAACAACTCATAAATAAATTCAGGGACGTGTTTGGCTTTATCGCCACGCATTGGCAACCCAATCCGTAAGTTTTCTTCTACAGTGAGCAGGGGAAAAATCTGACGCCCTTGCGGTACATAGCCAATCCCCATCGAAGCTCGTTTTTCTGCAGCGCTCGTCGCAATGTTGTTACCCAAAAAGTTAATTTCGCCACTCTTGGTCGGAAGAAGCCCCATAATGCATTGCAATAATGTCGTTTTACCTACCCCGTTACGCCCCATAAGCACGGTGCATCGACCTTCTGGAATATGCATATCGAGGTCCCACAGCGTGTGACTTTGGCCATAAAATTGGTTTAAACCTTTAATCTCAATCATGCCTCTTCTCCAAGATACACTTCGACCACTTTTCGGTTACTTTGAACTTGATCCATCGTCCCTTCGGCAAGCACATGACCTTGATGTAACACTGTCACGTCTCGTGCGATGGAACGAACAAAATCCATATCATGCTCAACCAAAATAATGGTTCGTTCGCCAGCAAGAGAAGTGAGGAGTTCTCCGGTTCGGTCCATCTCTTGGTGTGTCATTCCTGCCACCGGCTCATCGACCAAGAGCAACTTCGGATTCTGCATCAACAACATTCCAATCTCTAACCACTGTTTTTGCCCATGAGATAACGCGCCAGCCAACAAAGTGCGTTGGTCATAGAGCCCAACCTGCTTGAGTACGTGATCAATATGATCCATTTCACTCGACGTTAGCGTGGCGAATAGACTCGACATCACCGTTTTCGGGCCCGCCATGGCCAACTCTAAGTTATGAAACACACTTTGGCTTTCAAATACGGTGGGCTTTTGAAACTTGCGACCAATCCCCGCTTGCGCAATCTCAGGCTCATTCATCGACAACAAATTGATGTTTTGACCAAACCATGCACTACCACAATCAGGACGAGTTTTACCGGTAATGATATCCATCATCGTGGTTTTCCCCGCTCCATTTGGGCCTATGATGCAACGTAACTCCCCTTCTTTGACGTACAAATTCAAGTCATTAATCGCCTTAAAACCGTCAAACGAAACACTAATACCTTCGAGATAGAGCAAATAACCTTGCCCAACGGTAAGCATTGGATTTACTACTGGCTGCATGAAGTCGTAGACATGGTTACGATCGGTTAAGGCTTTGGCATAATCCACTACACTCATGACTGAACCTCTTTGCGTTTAATAAGACCTGTGACCCCATTAGGTAGGAATAATGTAACAAAAACAAACATGGCACCAAGGCTAAACAACCAAACTTCCGGTAATGCTGCGGTTAGATAAGTTTTGGCGTAGTTCACTGCCAGAGCCCCCACTACCGCACCATATAAAGTTGCTCGCCCACCTAATGCAACCCACACAACCAATTCGATTGAATTGAGCGGTGAAAACTCTGAAGGGTTAATGATTCCAACTTGTGGAACGTACAAAGCCCCTGCTATCCCTGCTAACACCGCAGAAAAAGTAAATATCGCTAGCTTGATATATTCCACTTTATACCCAGTAAAACGAGTCCTAGATTCGGCATCTCGCACGGCCATCGCAACGCGCCCCAAACGGCTCACCACAATAAATCGGCAAGCAATGTAACCGAGCCCTAACGCAATGCCTGATAATCCAAATAAAGTAAGGCGCGTCATATCAGATTTAAGGTCGAATCCAAGTATGTCTTTAAAGTCGGTTAAACCATTATTACCGCCAAATCCCATCTCATTGCGGAAGAATGCCAAGAGCAATGCATAAGTCAGTGCCTGTGTAATAATGGATAAATACACTCCCGTTACCCGAGAACGAAAGGCAAACCACCCGAAGACAAACGCGAGTAAGCCTGGTGCTAGAACCACCATCAACATAGCGAACCAGAATTGGTCAAAACCTTGCCAGAACCATGGTAATTCTTGCCAATTTAGAAACACCATGAAATCAGGTAACTCTGGATTTCCATATACACCACGGTCGCCAATTTGACGCATTAAGTACATCCCCATGGCGTAGCCACCAAGTGCAAAAAATGCCGCGTGCCCAAGGCTTAAAATACCTAGGTAACCCCATACGAGATCGACGGCAACCGCCAACAGTGCATAGGTTAAATATTTACCCATTAAAGTGATGGTGTAGGTTGAAATATGCAGTGCGCTACCCGGTTCAAAAAATAGGTTCAAACTCGGAACTAGGCAAAGAGCAGCACTCAACACGATTAAAAACATTAAGGTAGAGCGGTCGAACAATTTTGATTGAAGATTCATTTTTAGCCCTCCGCTGAGCGACCTTTCTGAGGGAATAAGCCTCTAGGTTTCTTCTGAATAAATAGAATGATAAAGACCAGTACAAGGATCTTCGCCAATACTGCACCTGCCCACGGTTCGAGAACCTTGTTCGCAATCCCAAGCGACATTCCTGCGACGAGCGTTCCCCACAAGTTACCCACGCCACCAAACACCACCACCATAAATGAATCGATGATATAGGCTTGTCCAAGATTTGGACCAACATTGGTTAATTGACTGAGGGCAACACCCGCAATACCTGCGATACCCGAGCCTAAACCAAATGTCATGGCATCAACCCACTCAGAACGAACTCCCATCGCTCGAGCCATACTTCGGTTTTGCGATACGGCACGAACTTCAATTCCTAAACGTGTGTATCGCAGCACCATAAACAGCAGTGCAAAAACAATTAAGCAAAACACAATAATGTAGAGTCGGTTAAGTGTGAGACTTAGCAATGGGTTAATTTCAATCACGCCTTGCATCCAATCTGGAGTTGAAACTGAGCGGTTCAAAGGTGAGAAAATAGTTCGTACCGTTTGCTGAAGAATCAAACTGATACCAAAGGTAGCGAGTAAGGTTTCAAGTGGACGACCATAGAGAAATCGCATCACACCGCGTTCGATTAAAATACCGACAAACCCCGACACTAGAAAAGCAACCGGTATCGACAACACAACAGCCCAACCAATATGATTTGGCATCAGCAACTGCATCATATATGTGGTATAGGCCCCTAGCATGATCAGTTCACCATGCGCCATGTTAATCACGCCCATTACACCGAATGTGATCGCCAAACCAATTGCAGCTAAAACCAACACCGAGCCTAGGCTTAAACCAAAGAACAGGGTTTCTCCTAAATTGGCGATATTGGCTCGTTGCTCGATAAGACCTAACGCCTTATTCGTCGCGTCAGCAAGCTCATCACTCGGCTCTTTTTCTAAAAAGCGAGTGAGTGCATTTCGTGCAGTCGGTTGATAACTTTGTCCTAATAGCTCAATTGCCTGTGCTTGCTCACTTTCTTGCTCCGACGTATTGAGTTGATAAATCGCCATAGCGGTATCGAGTACATCAATAACACTGGAATCCTGCTCTGTTTGACGCGCGTTGTTTAATAGAGCGTATCCAGATTCATCCAGCGAGCCCATTAATTGCGTCACTGCCGCGATACGGACATCGACATTAGGGTGAGAAATATTTAACCCTGCCAACGTCGCCTTTATTTGGCCTCGTAAGCGGTTATTAATGCTTATTTTTTTAACACTTCTGGATTTAACCGATGTGGTCGCATCTTCTGTGAGTAATGGTCTTATGGCGTAACGACCACTTTTCTTATCGACAACCTCTACCAGTGTTTTCTTTGATTTGTCGAGATAGATACTCCCGTCCAATAACAATTCTAGAACGGTGATCGCTCGCGCATCTTGACTCTTACCAAGTTCGGTGACTGCAAGGGTAATTTCTTTGAAATCGCGCGTTGTAAGGCGCTCGAGTTGTTGCTCAAAATCAGAGGTGGCTGCACTAACAAATGGTGCGCAGCAAAGAAGTATTGTGGCGAAGAGAGTTATCAAAGATGAACTCCAATGCCGAAATTGTTTTATTAAGTACTGAAAAATAGTGAAAGACATCACTGACATACCTCAGGTTAAACGAATAATTCTTCTTCATAAAACAGTATCGATACATACTCGAGTTGAAGGAGAAATAATAAACTGGCAAGCTGCAAAGTGGTGACAGCGTAACTATAGATATCACTGTCACCACATTTTGCAAAATTACGTTTAACGTTGGGGAACTCTTACGAGAACTCCTTAGCTAATTTAGAAGTTCTGGCCAGAACATTTTCCTGTTGTGATGTTGTAGTTACCACAAGAAAGAGGTTGTCTCCAATCTGAAATCAGGTCTTTTGAACCAGGAAGATAATCAGACCAAGCATCGCCAGGAACTAAGCCAGATGTTTCCCAAACCGTTTCAAATTGACCATCGTCTTGAATTTCACCAATAAGAACGGGCTTCGTAATATGGTGGTTTGGCATCATCGCAGAATAACCGCCAGTCAAGTTAGGTACCGTCACACCAATCAGTGCATCGCCGACGACAGATGGATCCGTTGTTCCAGCTTTCTTAACCGCTTCTACCCACATGTTAAAGCCAATATAGTGCGCTTCCATTGGGTCATTTGTTACACGCGCTTCATCTTTAATAAACGCATGCCACTTATCAATAAACTCATCATTGACGTCGGATTCAACGCTCATGAAGTAGTTCCACGCCGCTAAGTGACCAACAAGTGCAGATGTATCCATACCTGACAATTCTTCCTCACCAACAGAGAAAGCAACCACTGGAATATCATCTGCTGATACGCCTTGGTTCCCTAATTCTTTGTAGAACGGAACGTTAGCATCACCATTGATGGTCGAAACAACGGCGGTTTTCTTGCCAGCCGATCCAAACTTCTTAACGTCGGATACGATTGACTGCCAGTCCGAATGACCAAACGGGGTGTAGTTGATCATAATGTCTTCTTCAGCCACGCCTTTCGATTTTAAATATGCTTCTAAAATCTTATTGGTGGTACGTGGGTAAACGTAGTCTGTACCCGCTAAAACCCAACGCTCGACACCTTGGTCGAACAAATAATCAACCGCTGGAATGGCTTGTTGGTTTGGCGCAGCACCAGTGTAGAATACGTTTTTCGACGACTCTTCACCTTCATACTGAACTGGGTAGAACAGTAGACTATCAAGCTCTTCAAATACCGGAAGAACTGACTTACGTGATACGGAAGTCCAAGCACCAAATACAGCTTCTACTTTCTCTTTTGATATTAGCTCTCGTGCTTTTTCTGCAAACAATGGCCAGTCCGACGCTGGGTCAACAACAACGGCTTCGAGCTGCTTACCAAGAAGGCCGCCCTTTTTATTTTGCTCATCAATAAGCATTAGCATGGTGTCTTTTAGCGTCGTTTCACTGATCGCCATAGTGCCAGATAAAGAGTGGAGAACGCCTACCTTGATAGTGTCTTCAGCCATTGCATGACCACTAAGTAGCGTTGCCGCTAGTACTGAAGTCGCGAGAAAATTCCTTTTCATTGGTCTTCTTCCTTCCATTCGTTTTGAAATAACAACATTAAGTATCGGGGGTTGGTTCATTTCATGATGAACACAAAATTGAACTGGAATTAGTATTTACCACTTTAGACAGAATGGGTATGCGCAGTTAGGGCACAAAAACTACGTAGAATGACGCATAGTCTTAATAAAACGACCGCGGTATAATCGCGCGTTAGTAGGTTATCGTTACATTTGCTCTATCAAGGAAGATAGTACAGTAGTATGGAAAAAGTCCCGGTAACACGACGCCGTTATAACAAACTCGTCGCCAACGAATTACTCGAAGATTTCGCGTTACGTTTTACTGCAAAACGAGCGCGCAAGTGGTCGGCAAGCTGGATAGCCAATACAGCCCTCGGCATTGTCTCTTTCTTAGTGTTAGAAGCTCTTGGCGGCACCATCACTCTTAATTACGGTGTCACAAACTCCCTATGGGCTATTTTTGCTGTCGCCATCGTGGTGATCTTTTCTGGTATCCCCATCTGTTACTACGCAGCCAAACATGGGGTTGATATCGACTTACTCAGCCGTGGTGCGGGGTTTGGCTATATTGGCTCGACGATTGTTTCTCTGATTTATGCTTCTTTTACATTCATTTTCTTCGCTCTTGAAGCAGCAATCATGTCGATGGCCATTGAGTTACTATTTGGTATTCCTTTACCCGTTGCCTATATCATTAGTGCGGTTGTTGTTATTCCACTGGTTATTCTTGGAATTACCAATATCGGCCGCTTTCAAATGTGGTCGCAACCCATATGGCTACTGCTGCAAATCGTACCTCTAATGTATGTATTCACTCACGCCGATGCTGATATTGACCAATGGCTTGACTATGCCGGAATCAATGATTCTGGTAGTGAGTTTAATTGGCTTTTATTTGGCTCAGCGTCTGCGGTTTTGCTATCCGTTGTCGCTCAAATTGGTGAGCAGGTCGACTTTCTTCGATTTCTACCCGAAAAAGAAAAATGTGGCAAAGTTAAATGGTGGAGTGCCATGTTACTCGGCGGTCCAGGGTGGATGTTATTTGGCTCAGCAAAATTGGTGCTTGGTAGTTTTTTGGCATGGCTCGCAATAAGCCATGGCGTACTGCCTAACCTAGCTGGCGATCCCTCTCATATGTATTACACAGTGTTTACCTATACCTCGGATAATACTCAGTTTGCGATCGTGTGTGCTGGGCTATTTGTCATCATTTCTCAGCTTAAAATCAACGTTGCAAATGCTTATGCCGGCTCATTGGCATGGTCAAATTTCTTCTCGCGCTTAACCCACCATCATCCCGGTCGTGTCGTATGGATGGTGTTTAATGTCATTATCGCGCTTTTACTCATGGAACTTGGTGTCTATCAGCTAATTGAGGAAACACTGCAGGTATATTCTGTCTTGGTATTGGCATGGATTGGCTCTATCGTCGCCGATTTAGTCATCAACAAACCACTTGGGTTAAGCCCCAAAACTATCGAATTTAAACGCTCGAAGCTATATGACATCAACCCTGTTGGCGTAGGTTCAATGATCATAGCCTCGGTTATTGGTATATTTGCACACCTCAACAGTTATGGCGAAATATTCAAAGCCTTTGCGTCATATATTGCTTTTCTTTTACCATTTGTGACAGTGCCACTTATTGCCTTGCTGACCAAGAGCCGTTACTACCTTGTTGAATCCGAGACGACGATTGTTACAGATAAAGAAGAGCACGAGTGCAGTGTCTGCGAGCTACATTTTGAACATGAAGATATGGCTTGGTGTCCTGCGTATGGAGGTCATATTTGCTCACTTTGCTGCTCTCTAGATGTTCGTTGCCACGATCAATGTCGCCCCGACGCCACGATTAACGCTCAAACAAAACAGCTACTTGCCCCTTACATGCCGCAACGCTGGATTGATGGCCTTTCATCCACCGTCGCTCAGTTTATCGGCGTGATGATAATTGTCAGCGCGGCAATGGGAGCAATACTCGCCCTTGCCTATGCACATGTTCCACAATTGGATTCTGCTCAAATGGAAGCGGTATCAAGCGGGTTGTTGAAAGCATTTGCTTTGTTACTTATCCCCATTGGAATCGTAAGCTGGTTGTTTGTTCTTGCACGAACAAGTAATCGCACAGCATTAAAAGAGGTTCAAGCTCACACGGTCCTTCTAACAACAGAAGTCAACGCGCACCAAAAAACGTCCTTAGCGTTAAAGCAAGCGAAGAAAAGTGCTGAAACTGCGAATAATGCAAAGAGTCGATATTTGGCGGGTCTAAGTCATGAGCTACGCACACCATTAAACGTCTTACTTGGGTATGCTCAGCTATTAAGCAATGATCAAAAATTGGATGAGCAAACACGCCAGTATGCCGAAATCCTGAAGCGAAATGGCAAGCATCTGTCCGATCTCATTGAAGGATTACTCGAGATTTCAAAAATAGAAGCTGGACGACTTGAACTTCATAGAGACGAATTCAGTCTCAGCGTCTTATTGGATCAATTAGCTGATATGTTCTCAATGCAGGCAACACGGAAAGGTATTGAATTTGAATTCGAGATCGCTAGCCATGTTCCTGTGTTTGTTGCTGCGGACAAACAACGTTTACGCCAAATATTAATTAATCTATTAAGCAATGCGATTAAATACACAGAGAGTGGAAAGATAACGTTTCGTATCGACTATCGCAATCAAGTAGTACGCTTTACTGTTCAAGATACCGGAGTCGGGTTATCCAAAAGTGAATTGCTGCAGATATTCAAACCCTTTGAACGCATTCAAAATGAAGCTACAAATGCGATACCGGGTACTGGCTTAGGGTTAACCATCTCAAATGCGTTGGCCGATATGATGGGGGGCGAAATATCCTGCACAAGTCAAAGCGGGTTCGGCAGTGTATTCGTATTAAAGTTAATGCTACCTGAGGTTAGTAATCAATTGCCCGAACCGGAACTCATTAACGAAGCAGTAACTGGCTATCTGGGTAACCGAAAAACGATTTTAGTCGTCGATGATATAGAGGATCAACGCTTGCTGATTCAGCGTATCCTCACCCCTCTTGGTTTTAATGTTCTTACTGCTGATAGTGCTCAGCAGGCTCTTTCACTCGTAAATTCTCAGACAATTGACCTGTTTATGCTCGATATTTTCATGCCACAAGTTAATGGTTGGCAACTCGCTATTCAGCTTCGAAAACTTGAATGTAAACAACCTATTTTAATGCTATCGGCCAATATCCAAGAATTAGAAACCAACAACCAGCTCTTACGTTATCACAATGATTACCTTACCAAACCAGTGTCGATTTCCTTGTTGCTGGCAAAATTGAGCCGCTTGCTCGATATTGAGTGGTGTTATGATGAAAGTAGTGTTCGAAACGCTTATGTCGACAACGACGTCTGCCATACCATACCGACAAAGCAGCAATTAATAATATTACGCGAGCAAGCTGAAATAGGATTTATGTCCGGATTTAGCCAAACTCTTACGACGATAGAACAAAATCAAAGTATCTCGCCAAGTTTAATTAAATACTTCAAAGAGGAAGTTCAAAACTGCCATTTTGATAACATCATCATCCACATTAACGGACTATTAAATGAGCATTATCCCGAGTAATAATATTATTGTTTTGGTTGTGGATGATTCCCCCGAATCACTGGGAATGTTAAACGCCACGCTCAATCAAGCAGGGCTCACGGTGCTCGTGGCATTGAGCGGTCAGCAAGCGCTGTCGATCGTCGAGCGAGTTCAACCCGATGTAATTTTGCTTGATGCGATGATGCCAGAAATGGATGGGTTTGAAACCTGCATCAAACTCAAGGAACAACTGCCTGCTACACCGATTATTTTTATGACCGGGCTTGATGATTCTAAACACGTTATTCAAGGTTTTGAGTCAGGTGGCACAGACTATATTACTAAGCCAGTGGTCCCCGATGAAGTACTGGCAAGGATCCGCGTTCACAGCCAATCCGCGCAATTAGCTAAATCCGCACAAGCTGCACTCGACTATGCTGGTCAGTATATTTTCTGCGTATCCAATAACGGTAATCTTGAATGGGCAACTCCTCATGCCCAAGAGTTGCTCAATGAACTTGGTGAAGAGAGCTCTGATACTTGGCAAACCATCCAGCAAGATATTGCGCTTTGGTTAATGCAAACCCCTGAATCTACGCCATTGATTCTCAAGCAGTTCACCCCAAATTTAGAAGCCCACTATGCGGGTAATTACAATAGCTTGCATTCATTGGTGCGTATTTCTACACCAAAGAAAACAGGTTCAGAACAGGATTTGCAAGCCGCACTGGGGTTAACCAAACGCGAGTCTCAAGTTTTGTATTGGCTATCTTTTGGTAAAACAAATTGGGAAATCGCACAAATCCTAGAAATGAGCCCGAGGACCGTTAACAAGCACTTAGAACAGGTATACAAGAAATTAAACGTAGACAACCGCACCGCAGCGGCGAGTGTTTCCATCCGAATTTTAGAAGGAAACTAAATTTAAATAACGTCAATATACGTAAAATATTGTCCACTTCTTTTTTATCTAGTCTCTATCGTTCGTTGTTGGTTTGACTCATTTCCCAGCCTTATTAATATTATAGATTTTTGGCAGTTTTTCAGTTATGCGCCTACGCTTAAATTAGTAGCGAAACGCAATAACTAGGAAACCTATGGCAAAAACAAAAATGTGGCTCATTGGGAGCTCACTATGGCTTATGTTGGTCGGTGTAATTGCTGCTGTGGCCTTGCTTCCTGCCACACTGAACCAGAAAGTGCGCTTACCTAATACTGACATTCCTGATCCCTATGCAATTGTGTTTTTCGGCTTTCCCAGCTGCAGTGGCGCTTGCCCTCTAACATTGAGTTATTTATCTCAACTGGAACAGAATTGGGATAAAGATGAGGTGAAAATGCCTCAAGTTATCTTTATTAACATCGATAAAGACAGTACCCAGTATGCTTCGATGGAATATGCACAAGCATACAATTCAGAATTTATTGGTCATATGCCGAGTGAAACAGAGTTTGCCCAATATAAAGCCGACTTTGGATTGAATATTCACAAACTAAAAGATGATATCACTCATATGGCCAGGAGTTACCTTTTAAAACGAGAGCAAGACGAGTGGTCGATAATTAGAGCCTATAACCCAAATGAATACACGCTTGCGCAATTAAGTTCAGACCTTCAAAAACTGGAACCATAACTATGCTTAAATACTTTTTTATCTGCTATAGCAATAAGCTATCAACGAATATCAACGAGGCATTTAATCGTGACTTTAAACTCACTGATGGCGTCATGTTGAAGATTATATTTGCTTATTTCTTCCTAGTAACGTGTGTGACCTCTTGGCAAAACGGGTATTTTTACCTCGGTCTCATCGGCGGTGGTATTATCACAGCAATTTCAGTCATCGCTTATATGACAATCCGGGGAACAGTCGCATCTCGAGTAATTATGGCTACAGCTATTACCGCTTTCTTCGCCATTACCGCTCAACAAGCCAATGGCCTAGGTGAAGGTCATTTCGCTTACTTTCTAAACTTTATGATACTTTCACGATATCGCGATTACCTTCCTACGCTTGTAGGGTTAGTTCTTGGTGTAGTTTATCACGTTGGTCTTACTTACTGTCAGTCTATCGGAGCCGAGCTTGGCAACATCCCATTGATAATGTTCTCTTGGGGTGATGAAACGGCGTATGGTTTGTTGGCACCACTTGCCTACCATCTAGTTCTTGGCATCTTGGCATTTGCAGTTGCGTCATTCTATGTACTGGAAGGAAATAAAAAGTTTGTGGAATCTGAGTCTGTCATCGGTGCGATTGAAAAAGGTTATCAAGGTGATGTTTCTACTCGAATTGAAAATGTTGATGATTCCGTGCTCATTGATCAAACCAACAGTTTGTTTAGTAAGTTATCAAGCACTTTGATAAGCATGAATACAGTCTCAACCAACCTCGCTCAGCACACGTCTAACTTGAATAAATCCGCAGAGCGCTTATCGGATGATGCTTCGAATCAACAAGCAAGCATGACAACGATATCTGACTCACTTCAAGACATGTCTGCCGCAACAAATGAAGTCGCGGAAAGTGCCGAGCAAACCTCTCTTAGCTCTGCAGAATGCGTCAATCTCGCATCTGAAGGTATGCAAACCGCTGGAGAATTTAAAGAAACCATTCACGTTCTCGCAGGATCGGTTAATCAAGCATCCGGTATCATTAAAGAGCTTGAAAAAGGCAGTCAACATATTAATAGTATTGTTGCTACGATCAGTGGCATCGCTGAACAAACGAACCTACTCGCGCTTAATGCTGCAATTGAAGCAGCGAGAGCTGGAGATCAAGGTCGTGGGTTTGCCGTAGTTGCTGATGAAGTTCGTGTACTTTCCCAACGAACTCATGACTCTACTGAAGAAATAACCAAGATGATTTCTAGTCTATTAACCACAACCAACCAAGCTGTTGATACCATGAATAAATGTCAGAATCTAGCCGACTCAACCGTTGGCGGAGCCGATACGGTACATCATAACTTTTCGTCAATTTCGAGCGCCATCTCCTCCATTAATGCTCGAATTGAACAAATTGCAGCTGCAGCGGAACAGCAAGCGGTTACCAATGGACAAATTTCAGGCAACACCGATGACGCAGCTAAAACAACGCACTCTTTCCAATCCGAATCGAGTGAAATTTATCAACACGCAGACCAATTAAATGAACTAGCACAAGAGATGGTCTCACTACTGAAAGAATTTAAGCTTAGCGCATAACATAAACGAAGTGCCACCTTATAGTAACTGGGATTACTGGTGGCACTTTTACTTTACTCATTCGAAAACAATTTCACGAGTCGTACTAATTTCAATAACTGTCACGCTAGCTTGGGCTGTAAGAATTTGGCCTTTGAACTCACACAACACAGCCCAGAAACCGTCAACTCCCCTTCTACGCAATAAATACCTCGTCGTTGACGAGTAACCGTCGCACTGATATTGACAGTATCACCGAGCTTAATAGGTTGATGAAATCGCATATTCAATTCAGCCGTTAACGCGGGAATATTCTGCTGAAGCAAGCAATGTGTCATTGCTCCATCGATTAGTGAGCTTGCTATTCCACCATGTAGTAACCCTTGGTAACCTTGATGTCTCACTTCAACCACAAACTCAGCCTGTACCGACTGCTCATCTACCGGTGAATAGCTAATCCCGAGCCCAGCGGGCACATCAATACTCGAACCACATACAAAACAGTGTTGGTGCAATCTTTGAGCGTCGTTTAGACTGTCTAAATCCTGTGTTACACCCACCATAATTTGACTCATCGTTGGCAACATCTTCCTTTACCCTGTTTTTGTCCATGTTGTTGACGTTCGTCATCGCTACAACAACCACCGTTAGTTCGCCCATGTATGTGCTTGTGCTTGTGTTCGTGTTTATGCGCATGTTTGTGTTCGTGGTTACAACAACCTCCCGTTTTTTGCTTTTCACGATAGTTTATTGATTCACGCCCTTGGTCAGCAGTGGCTAACGTAGGCAATGCTTCCATATGTTCAAAAATACTCACCACGTCCAATCCACGTTGATTGACCTGCTTAACCACAATTTTTGAATCGAGAAGTTTTCCTAACATTCTTTCACCAACGTTTTTTACGACAACTTGACTCACTTGATACAAATTGAGTAATTCAACCAGTTTGCTCTTTCCTTCACAGCCTTTTTGCAATCCAGGATTTTCAAACTGCTTGATGAAATCACCGTTTTGGTTAAACAACGCAAATGAGCTTGCTTTAGTAAAATGATTTGATAGAGATTTATCTTGTAATGGCATCGCTATGTACATAATGTACTCCTTATTTAAATAGCATATGCTAAACATACACGTGTAAATATCATATGCCAATTATTTTGACCAAAGAAATGAGATAAAAAATCGATTAAGAGTGGGAGTAATCAGTGGAAGCCCTACAGCATTAAATGAAATGCCGTAAGGAAAGACGCGTAAGGAGGTGGCTGTTCTTACGACTCGGCGGTGTGCATCATGAGCGCTTTTCCGTTTACCAAGCAATCTGTCACTTTTAAACGAGCGGCTTTGACTAAGTTGGCCAGTGTTTGGCGTGAGACGCCCATAACAACTGCCGCCTCTTGTTGTAACATTCCTTGATAATCAACAAGGCGTAACGCTTCAAATTCATCAGGTTGTAAAAAAACTTGGTCTAGCTGTTTCATAGGAATACCGTTAGGCTTAAAACAACTATCTGCTGGAGAACCGCATATAATTCTTGGAATCTTAGGACGACCCATTACACAATGCCTTAAAATTGAGAAAATAATAACTGAACGAGTATTCAACTAGAAAGAGAGACAAAAAACAAGACTTTGCTTTCACCTTTCAATAGTTATTTAGGCGATTTGCCGCAAAAACACTCAGTGCTGATTGAATATAGCCATAATGCTAAGACTCGGGCTCTCATCATTGATAAAAACTTGTTGGTTGATTCCTTACGATAACTATATAGTGAGTCCAACGTTATTTAAGAGTGATTAAATGCAGACTCGTCAATTCGCAAACCTACAAATTGGCCTAACACCACGCTGGCGCGTACTCATTTTTTATTTGTACCTAGCCATCGCTCTGATCGCCGCGGTTCAAGTCGATAAATTCAGCAATGCGATCGCCATCCTCATGCTTTTTTCCGGAATAGCGTTAATAGCTTGGTTTATTATTCAGAAGTTATTAGTGAAGTACACCATGACACCAAGCCACTTTCAGCAGCACTTTTTTAAAGGTGGTTGGGTGGTAAAATGGAATAACATCTCAAGCATTGAAATGTGTTACATCGATCAGCAAGGTTACTCGCATCCATTACCATGGATTGGCATTAGACTAAAACAACCAGACCCATATTTGGATAGTATTTGTCCCCGTATCATTAGTGACCAATTACTAGAGCAACGTGCACTTTTGTATTCTGGATTAAAACAACAAGGGATGCGAAGTAAGTTTGAAGACTATATGCTCGATGACAGCCCATATACCAGTCCAAACGGCAAGATGTATAAAGGGTTACTGGCTATGATGGCAAATCGAATGCACTACCAACGACAAGCGATTGGTTTTGACATCTTTATTTCGATTCATGATTTAGGTTGCGATGCAGACGAGTTTATCGGTCTGGCTCGGCGCTATATCGCTGCCGCCGAGCCCGATTAATATCACACTAGTAAAGCGGCATTTCATCTGCAACAAATGGGTTGGAAGCACGTTCTTTACCAAACGTGGAGTTTGGTCCATGACCAGGTACAAACGTGACATCGTTGCCTAAAGGCCACAGTTTGGTTTTGATAGAGCTAATCAAGGTATCAAAGTCCCCTTTTGGAAAATCAGTGCGCCCGATGCTGCCGTGGAATAGAACATCACCAACAAACGCAAGCTGAGCACCTTGGCTATAAAATGTCACATGTCCTGGTGTATGACCCGGAGTATGCAAAACATCCAACGTTTGATTGCCGAATGCTATGGTATCGCCTTCAACCAACCATGTTGATGGTTCAAACACCTCGGTTTGAGGAAAACCGAACATTTCACATTGGTTTTTTAACCCTTGTAACCAGAAGTTGTCATCTTTATGAGGCCCAACAATCGAAACATCTCCTAAAATTTCAGATAGCGCTAATGTGCCACCAACGTGATCGAGATGTCCGTGAGTTAATATAAGTTGCTCAACCTCGACGCCCAACTCTTCGATCATCATTCCAAGTTGTTTAGCATCGCCACCGGGATCGACCACAACACCCTTCATCGTTTCATCGCACCAAACGATCGAACAATTTTGCGCATAGGATGTCACTGGAACAATCTGATATTTAAGAGACATAGTTCACCTTATTTACTGTATTTTTATACTGGAACTATGACACTGCTCCGGTAACTTGACAAGTAAACATTACACCCTAATACAGCGTTGATTTTTCAACGTCGATTACGAAAGAAACGAATTTGGTTGACTAGGAATCGATGACCAGTGGTTATCCCACTGAATAGAACCCGAATGTATAATGGGAGATGCCGGGAAATGACTTTCCACAATTTTAGCGGAACCGGAACTTATATAAAAAGCCTCATCAGCAACGACAACTCCAGACGCATCGGGTAAGGAGGCTAATTCAACTAAGTCACCACTGTGTTTATCCCAAATGCCATAACAATTACCGGGAGGCGACGTGGCAACAATGTAGTCGTTATTCGCCGCGATGCTCGCAATATAATGGTTAAATCGAGCCCATTGCTCCGGCTCCGCATTAAGTTCAACCATCGCTTGCCCCGGCCTATGCATGGCGACTAAAGCTGGATAGTTATCGGGTTCACCTCGGTATTGTTGACCACAAAGAATGGTTTCAGCACCATCGTGGGCAAGATGGCGAATACTAAGGTGATGATCCCCTAGCCTCACTTGATCGAGCAACTCACCTTCATCAGAGAGATACGCCAGTGATGGTGACATGCTATCAAGATTGGTCGGTTTTCGATTCTGAGTTTGAACACCACCAACACCAACCACTAACTGTCCATTATTTTTAATAACAATCTCATGAGGTCCGATACCAAACTCAGTGAATTCAGCTACTTTCTTATATCCTTGCTCAATTGAATAGACACCAATAATACCTTGGCTAGTCGCACTTTCACCTTCCGTAACGTAAAGTAGAGCACCGTCTAAGCTGTACACACCATGACCATAATAGTGACGATCTTTTGTGGCTAACTGCAGCTTAATCGTCTCACCAGTCAAGTAGTCAAACACCAACATGTATTGCCCTGGTCGTCGA
This sequence comes from Vibrio phycocola, assembly GCF_054404255.1. NCBI lineage: Bacteria > Pseudomonadati > Pseudomonadota > Gammaproteobacteria > Vibrionales > Vibrionaceae > Vibrio > Vibrio phycocola. The sequence continues at coordinate 405,922 of NZ_JBTAMQ010000004.1, read as the reverse complement.
GCAAACGCAACAGCATGAGACTGAGTAGGGTGAATCGCAATGCCGTGTCCTCGGCCCGGCAATGGCAACTCTCGCTGCATCTTGCCATCAAGACTGGCCACCACCACGCGATAATCACTGCGAGAAGAATACGAACACCCTATCAGCGCTGATCTCTTTTGGATTGCCGTACTCGCACAACCTAGAGGCAATAGTGGTAAGCTCGAACCCAATAACGCCGCTTTTAATAAAGTTCGTCTCGAACGATCAGTCACCATCGGTAGCATTAAACCCTATCACAACACCAAGCGCTACTGCCGCTTCTTGGTTCAATAAGTAATCAAGCTGTTCAATTTTATTCAATAAAGCTAAAGCTTGGCGGTAGCCAGCCTTAGTTTGCAGAGAGTCAAACAGATCGTCATTTTCTGGCCATTCGTTAAGTATGCTCAAAAATTGCTGTTCGACTCTATCTGCGATTACCTGATGCCCTTCTGCTCTGAGGTGAGTATCCAAACCATCATTCTCTACATGATATAACCTACTCAGTGCTTCTATATTGAGCCGCAGTAAATGCAACGAATATTTCGATCGCCACGCTTCAGAAAAATATGGTCGAGGTTGGCCGATATTAGCGAGAGGACGTGTCAACTTCGACGTCGCAAATGAAAGCTGATTTGACATTAAGGACAGGTATTCCGACTCCCATGTAGTCTCATCCAGCTCTAACCACGGATTACTCTGCCATGCATCAACAATAATGCTGCTGTTGCTAGACAAATGCTCCGTAACCGCGATACCAACTCGACACGCATCAGCTTGAGTACTGCTAAAGATGGGTGAAGCACTGTCAAATAAGAGCCACTCCATTGAACCTAACCCCTGGACTGACACACTCTGTTGACTCATATATTCCGAGCTAAGAGATTCACTCGTATTGACTAACTCAGTCATCTTACGCCCAGTGGTATTTTTCTTATCTGGCCAAAATTGAATATTCCAATTTTGCTCAAGTGCGTCTACTGGGCCGCGCTCCTGTCCTTGAAGTGCCATCCACTTTGAAGCAGTCGCGCGCCATGCTTGTTGCACATCCTCAAGTGATGTTTCACGACTACAGTATTGCTGAAAACTAGAAGTAAGAGCTTCAGTTTGTGTATAGAACTCCTGAGCCGCATTAAACTCGGCAAGATACACAGGTTGGCTAATATGCGTTGTTTGTTGAGGCTTAAACCCAGAAAGCGTGTCAGATGTTGAGCATCCTGCCAACCCGAGAAATCCCAAGCCTATGATCAGATTTTTTATTCGCATTCATTTCACCTATAAAGAATTTATAAACGCTTTCAATGCTTCACGTTCATTACGAGAGAGCTTTAATACGCGTTGTTTCACTAAGTCCGCTTCACCACCATGCCACAATACGGCTTCAAATGGTGTTCGTGCTCGGCCATCATGAAGGAAGTTAGCCTCTGAGCTCACTTCTTTGCTGTAACCTATCCCCCATAATGGGGCGGTACGCCATTCACGACCATTGGCCAACGCTTCAGGGCGATTGTCTGCTAGGTCTGGCCCCATGTCGTGCAAAAGCAAATCTGTGTACGGGTCAATAAGCTGCTGACTAAGTGCTGGTAACTCTGCATTTTCTGCGGTTCGAATATTCGACTTATGACACCCAGCACACCCGATTTCATTGAATATCGTTTCTCCACGAGCAACCTCTTCATTACTCATATTTCGACGAGCAGGGACAGCAAGATGCTGACTATAGAATTCGACGAAATTGAGTATATTATCACTAACTTCGTGCTCACCGCCATTAGGCTGCTCTGCACATATCTCTTGCTTAGAGCTACAATTAGCCGCGGGAAACAAACGGCTTGTGAGGCCAATATCATTGCTAAACGCGGCGGCATTTTGTTGCATTAATGTCGGCTGCCCAGCTTTCCATCCAAATCGCCCTAATTCTTGTTGCTCAGTTTCAACGTTATATACACGATTTGGTCGACCGGAGATACCATCACCATCCAAATCATCAGGGTCAGCGAATGACAAAATAGTCTCTTCACTAATATTCTCTAACAAACCCAGTCCAATCATGGCTGGAGCGATACGAGCCGAGATCATTGTATTGGGATGAAGTGGCCCATAATTAAGGTCTGCAATCGTAACGCTTGGTTTTCTCAATTCAACCGTAGCGCCATCCTCAAAGGTAACCGTTACGGGTTGATAATTCACTTCAACCCGACCTTCCGGCATCTGGTTTGGTAACGCGAAATCTTGCAACTGAGTTCCATATGTTGGCTCTGGGTTAACACCCAATTTTGCATACAACCGCCGTTCTTCTTCCGACTCAACAGGTATACTCATTCGAATCAACATCGAAACAGCAAGATCGGTTTGATTCGAAGGAGCATGGCCTCGCCCATCTTTGAGATGGCAGTTTTCACAACCGTTTGTGTTAAACAGCGGTCCTAAGCCATCTCGCGCATCGGTTGATGACGGTGCTGGCACCCAAGGATTACGAAAAAAACTGTTGCCAACACTAAAATCCAATTGCTTGGAAAGAGGTAAATTGGGTGCTGCTTGAGAATAAGCATTCGCTCCACGTTGCTGAGTCGTCGTTTTCCCACCCGAATACGGAGCCTCAGCAAATACGGAACCAACAATCATCAACGCCATCATTGAGCCAATCGATAGACGAGCCACTGTTGGAAGAAGTTGTATCATAAATTACTCTTTTGGTTAACACGACAAAACCCAGAGCTCGAATTATATAAAATTGCGAGGCTCTGGGTTCAATATTTACTCTGAATTACCTAATATATTAACGTCAAATATATTAAAATTCGTGATCTGCGGTATCAGGGTTCAAATTATCGATAGCCAAGATTCCTGCTGCTTTTTCAATAGCGGCTGTTTGCATAACTAAAGCAGAAATAGCACTGTTTACAATTTTATGCCCTTCGCTATTATTTGCTGCAATAAGCTGATCAAAATAGACATTATTTTTCTCAGCAGAATCAACAAGCGCGTGTACTTGCTTCAGGGTGTTATCAAATTCGCCTTGAATAGCTACAGCTTCAGTATCATTCTTTTGTTCGACAAGATCTTTGATACTTGGACCAGAAACCACTTCACCATTAATACGGGCATACTCTCCAGTAAAGACATTGTATACGCCTTGAGCATTATAGAAGTGAGAGTTATGAGTGTTATCTGAGAAACAATCATGCTCATCTTCTGTTGAATTCGCTTCCAAAGCCACTTTCATACGCTCACCAGCCAGTTCGCCTAGTGAAAGCGACCCCATACCAAACAGCATTTTACGTAGGCCATTTTCGGCACTTTCTGCTAGTAATGTCTGACGGTAATTATCAGATTGTTGTGCAGACCATTGCTGCTCCATCCATTCAAGGTCTTGAACCAATAGTTGTGCCGTCGCTTGTAAGTAATCACCGCGACGTTCACAATTACCATTGGTACACTGATCGCCATTCAGATAGTCGGTGTATGAGCGATTGCCGGCACCGGCATTGGTTCCATTGAGATCTTGTCCCCACAAAAGAAACTCAATCGCATGATAACCAGATGCAACGTTGGCTTCAGATCCGCCGACTTCATTTAAGCTGGCGATAAGCTCAGGGGTAATCTCTTTAGCATCAACCGTCGCTGCACCAATAGTCAAAGAGGTATTAGCAATAATATTTGCACTTGCACCTTCGTTACCTAATTCGTGTTGGTAGTCTTTTGCCACATAGTCAATCAGACCTTCATCAAGAGGCCATGCGTTTAATTGACCTTCCCAATCATCAACAATGGCATTACCGAAACGGAACACTTCAGACTGTTGATATGGAACTCGAGCAGCAAGCCAATCGACTTTCGCTTGTGCAAAAGTTTCTTGAGTCGGATTTGCTAAGAAATTTTCAATAGAATTGTTGAGTTTTTTAGCACTTATCAACGAATCTTCAAATACGGCGTGTGCCACATTCGCATAGTGTTCTACAACTTGGCTTTCGGTAATTTGAGCTGCATTTACGTTGGTTGCTGAAAGGGCAAGTGCCACAGCTGTCGATACTGATAGAGTTAATCTGGCTTTCATTAATGACTCTTCCTTGTTATTTTGTTGCTATAAATGTTAATGCAAATTATTATCATTGGCAATTGTATCGACTATACTAATGATAAAAATATTTTTTTCAACTACAAAAAGTAAGAAAGCCCCAACAAACGTTAGGGCTTTCTTACTTTTGAAAAAATAGGCTCAATGATTAAATATCGAGGTTATGGTTCCCGTGATCAACTTTCGCTTTTAGGTAGTCTTCATTACCCTGCTTTATGTGAGCAAGTGTATTAACCACTTCTGCGATTTCGATACCATGCTCGGCAAGTTCACGAACTTTCTTTGGATTATTAGTGATTAGCTTAATCGAATTGATATTCAACGCTTCTAACATTTGCGCCGCTTCACTAAAGTCTCTCATATCATCATCAAAACCGAGGTGACGATTCGCTTGATAGGTATCTAATCCTTCACTCTGTAAACGATAAGCATCGATCTTATTATATAAACCGATGCCACGCCCTTCCTGACGCAGATACAAAATAATCCCACCATGCTCACCCATCTTATTGATGGTTTCTTCAAGCTGTTCACCACAATCACAACGAGACGAATGAAACACATCACCCGTCAGACATTCGGAGTGCATTCTCACAAATGGCGTAGACTGCGACTTATCGGCAGATTTGAATATGATCGCTACGTGTTCTTTTTCCGTCTTAAGACCACTAAACGAGAGGATTTCAGCCTCTATATTACTTTTTGCACCGACTTTTAGATCAACTCTGGCTCTAACTTCCGCCATACATACTCTCACTCAGAAAATTAGCTTTAAACATTATAATGATTGTTACTAGCACTGTATCGTCAATTGTAACCTAGACAACCATGAGTCGACATGCAGTTAAATTCAATAAAACGACCAAATACGTTTGTTATATTATAACAAAGCAACTTAGAAATAACCTTGAATCTCGTTATATCAAAGAATCATTTCGACGCAGTGTTCAACGAAATAAGGATAAAAAAATACCGGGCCTTATCGACCCGGTATCAATGTACGGTCTAGAGTTTATTTCTCGTCGACGTCATTGTCATTTTTATCATCTTCAGGGTTAGAGCTATCAACGCTGTTGGCAGAATCGTCAGCATCGGCATCTAACACCGCTTGCTCTTCTTCTGTTAATTCCAACTCTTCGATCTCATCAATACGTTGTAAACCAACGACTTGCTCTTCTTCAGACGTTCGGATTAATGTGACACCTTGAGTGTTACGTCCTACTTGGCTTACTTCGGCCGAGCGAGTTCGTACCAATGTACCTGCGTTGGTGATCATCATAAACTCATCACCATCTGAGACTTGAACTGCGCCAACAACACTGCCGTTTCGCTCAGACACTTTGATAGAAACCACACCTTGAGTACCACGACCTTTGGTTGGGTACTCTGTCAAAGCTGTACGTTTGCCGTAGCCATTCTCGGTCACTGTTAGTACATTATCAGCTTCACTCGATGGAATGATCAGAGAAACAACTTGATCATTTTCTGCGAGTTTCATACCACGGACACCAGCAGCAGTACGACCCATTGGGCGAACACCTTTAAACTTGATTTCAGGATTACCGTTTTCATCAAGAACAGGGTTACCATTTTCATCAACAACAGGAATTTCTTCTGCTTCTTTAAAGCGAACAACTTTACCCGCTTTCGAGAACAGCATAATTTCACTGTCGCCATTGGTAATGTCTACGCCGATTAATGAATCATCTTCACGCAGGTTCAACGCTATCAATCCGTTAGAACGAACATTTGCAAACTGGTCTAATGACGTTTTCTTAACCGTACCATCACCTGTTGCCATAAAGATAAATTTCTCAGGAGAGAACTCACTCACAGGCAAGATAGCGGTAATGCGCTCGTTTTCCTCTAACGGAAGAATATTCACGATTGGTTTACCACGAGCAGTACGACTCGCTAGTGGTAGTTGATATACTTTAAGACGATACGTTTTGCCACGTGTCGAGAAACAAAGAATGTTATCGTGCGTATTCGCAACTAATAAACGCTCAATGTAATCCTCTTCTTTCATCTTAGTGGCACTCTTACCTTTACCACCACGACGCTGCGCTTCGTACTCATTAAGCAATTGATACTTCACGTAACCTTCGTGTGACAACGTCACTACAACATCTTCACGAGCGATAAGCTCTTCCATATCGATGTCATGGGTAGCAGCGGTAATCTCGGTACGACGAGCATCGCCAAAGGCATCACGAACTGTCTCTAATTCTTCACGGATAACTTCCATCAAGCGCTCAGTGCTTGAAAGAATCAGCATTAGTGCCGCGATATCTTCCAATAGTCCTTTGTACTCGTTCAAAATCTTCTCGTGCTCTAAACCGGTTAAGCGGTGTAGGCGAAGATCTAGAATCGCTTGAGCTTGTTGCTCTGTGAGGAAGTATTGACCATCACGAATACCAAACTCAGCCTCTAGCCACTCAGGACGTGCTGCATCTGTTCCTGCACGTTCGAGCATCGAAGCAACATTACCCAGGTCCCAGCCACGAGCCAACAAGCCAGCTTTCGCTTCTGCTGGACTTGGCGCTTTACGGATCAATTCAATGATTTCATCAATATTCGCAAGCGCGAGTGCAAGTCCTTCAAGGATATGAGCTCGGTCACGAGCTTTGCGTAATTCAAATATAGTACGACGAGTTACAACTTCGCGACGGTGGTTAACAAAACACTTCAACATTTCTTTCAAGTTGAACAGTTTTGGTTGGCCATTGTCGAGCGCAACCATATTGATACCAAATGTGGTTTGAAGCTGAGTTTGAGCGTATAGGTTGTTTAATACAACTTCGCCCACAGCATCACGCTTACATTCAATAACAATACGCATACCTTCTTTATCAGATTCGTCACGTAGTGCACTAATGCCTTCGACTTTCTTATCTTTTACTAACTCAGCAATTTTTTCGATTACACGAGCTTTGTTAACCTGATAAGGAATTTCCGTAATCACAATCGTTTCGCGACCGTTCTTATCGGCTTCAATATCCGCTTTCGAGCGCATGTAAACTTTACCGCGACCCGTTTTGTAAGCGTCAATAATACCTTTGCGCCCACTGATCAAAGCTGCAGTTGGAAAATCCGGTCCGGGAATATAATCAATAAGCTCATCAATCGTGATGTCTTCGTTATTAATATAAGCAAGACAACCATCGATTACTTCAGTTAAGTTATGCGGTGGGATATTGGTTGCCATACCAACCGCGATACCCGATGAACCATTGACAAGAAGGTTCGGTATCTTTGCTGGTAAAACGTCAGGAATCTGTTCCGTGCCATCATAGTTAGGTACGTAATCAACCGTATCTTTATCTAGATCAGCTAAAAGCTCGTGCGCAATTTTTGCCATACGAACTTCGGTATAACGCATCGCAGCAGCTGAGTCACCGTCAATGGAACCAAAGTTACCTTGGCCATCCACTAACATGTAACGTAGCGAGAACGGTTGAGCCATACGAACGATAGTATCGTACACTGCACCATCACCATGAGGGTGATATTTACCGATTACGTCACCAACCACACGGGCTGATTTTTTGTATGCTTTATTCCAATCATTGCCTAGTACATTCATCGCGAAAAGTACGCGTCTGTGTACTGGTTTTAAGCCATCTCGTACATCTGGAAGAGCACGACCAACGATAACTGACATCGCATAGTCAAGGTAAGAACCACGTAGCTCTTCTTCGATGTTGACGGGTGTTATCTCTTTAGCTAACTCGCTCATAGAGCCAATATCCCTCTATTTGTTCTTTCGTATTCTTATACGTATAAGGTTGGAAAATATAGCATAGATTTACACATGGGGGCATCTCTTTCCCATCGGTTTTAATGGGATGTGACATTTGTTGTGAATCAATTGGTTATAATATACTCAATCCATAGTTAAATGTCGATTCACCTCCCTATTTTACGACCGTATTTTGCTTTAAATTGGCTTTCTCTAGCCAGATTGCATCGACTAGGTATATTATTTTAATCTTAAGAGCTTAAACCCAACCTTGGTATCGTTCGTCGGTATCAATGAGTATTGATGTGTTAAAAAGAGTTAAACATGAATCAACCACACAATGTCGACCCAAAAGAAATACAAAAATTTGCTGATATGGCATCTCGCTGGTGGGATCTAAATGGTGAATTTAAACCGTTGCATCAAATCAACCCGCTGCGATTGCACTATGTTTTAACCAAAAGCGATGGCTTGTTCGGTAAAAAAGTTCTTGATGTAGGCTGCGGTGGCGGCATTTTATCAGAAAGTATGGCGCAACAAGGTGCTCACGTTACTGGACTTGATATGGGTAAAGAGCCACTTGAAGTTGCTCGATTACATGCGCTCGAAACAGGAACCAAGAACATCAACTATATCCAGTGTCCTGTGGAGGTTCATGCCAATGAGCACCCAGAAAGCTATGATGTAGTAACATGTATGGAAATGTTAGAACATGTTCCAGATCCTTTATCTGTTATCCAAGCATGTTCTAAGCTCGTTAAACCTGGCGGTCACGTATTTTTCTCCACGCTCAACCGAAATTTTAAATCTTACCTGTTTGCGATCGTAGGAGCAGAAAAACTGCTAAAAATCGTTCCTGAAGGTACGCACGATCATGAAAAGTTTATTCGGCCTTCAGAATTGATGTCGAAAATTGACAAAACCCCGCTTCAATCTAATGGTATTACAGGCATTGCCTATAACCCCTTAACCGACTCTTACAAGCTCAGTCAAAATGTTGACGTGAACTATATTGTACACACATTGAAACCATAAAATTCCGCTAGCACATCACTTGTATATGGTCACATTATTGTGCAACATTTGTGTACTAGGATCTCATTTTAACGCTTGATCTTTCACGACAAATTTTTGTCAAAGATCAAGCTGTTTTTTTTTGTTACCAGTTATAAATTAAGCAACTTTATCATTACATTTCTTCAAGTGCTTTTCATTTCTAAAACCATCAGTAAGTAACCACTAACTTTCTTGATGGAAAATTTTACTTATCCACAACCTGTCCAACGATTGTTACTTGCAATGACGTTACGATAGCACTATCTTGGTACTCGAAATTGATTTTACCCCTACATATAGTGTCTCAAGCATTATATGTAGACGTGAATTTATATCACAAAGCCGACAGTAGAAACTTTACAATAAGAAATTTAACCCTTCGGCTTTTCAGTTTTGTTAGGGAAATATAGTAGAATGAACCAGCAACTTACAGTCACCAAGCGTGACGGCCGCAAAGAAACCATCGATCTTGAAAAGATCCACCGAGTGATCACATGGGCAGCAGAAGATCTCAACAATGTATCTGTATCCCAAGTTGAACTTAAAGCTCAAATTCAATTTTATGATGGCATTACCACATCCGACATTCACGAAACCATAATTAAATCAGCCGCCGATCTAATCTCTGAAGAATCGCCAGATTATCAGTATCTTGCCGCTCGCCTAGCCGTCTTCCATTTACGTAAAAAAGCGTATGGTCAGTACACTCCACCAGAGTTGTACGATCATGTTACTGCGCTAGTTGAGTTAGGTAAGTACGACAAGCACTTAATGGAAGACTACTCGAAAGAAGAGTGGATCGAACTTGGAAAGTATATTGATCATCGTCGTGATCTTAATTTTTCCTATGCGGCTGTTAAGCAGTTAGAGGGGAAGTATTTTGTCCAAAACCGAGTCTCTGGAGATATTTATGAGAGCGCTCAGTTTCTTTATATCCTAGTATCAGCCTGTCTATTTGCTAACTATCCAAAAGAGACTCGCCTGAGCTACGTAAAGCGCTTTTACGATGCGACATCTAACTTCAAAATTTCATTACCAACGCCGATTATGTCAGGCGTTCGTACTCCTACGCGCCAATTTAGCTCGTGTGTATTGGTGGAATGTGGTGATAGCTTAAACTCAATCAACGCTACCGCAAGCTCAATTGTACGTTATGTCTCGCAACGCGCCGGAATTGGTATCAATGCGGGACGAATTCGTGCATTAGGATCAGAAATTCGCGGCGGCGAAGCATTCCATACTGGGTGTGTACCATTCTATAAGTATTTCCAAACAGCTGTAAAATGTTGTTCTCAAGGTGGCGTACGTGGTGGTGCAGCAACTGTTTTCTACCCACTTTGGCACCGTGAATCCCAATCGTTAATCGTGTTAAAAAACAACCGTGGTGTTGAAGAGAACCGCGTCCGTCATATGGATTATGGCGTTCAGTTAAATAAGTTAATGTACGCGCGCTTGGTAAAAGGCGGTGACATTACGTTATTCTCCCCTTCGGATGTCCCCGGTTTGTACGATGCCTTTTTCGAAGATCAGGCAGAATTCGAACGCCTATATGTTAAGTACGAAAACGATCCTTCAATCAAGAAGGAAACCGTTAAAGCAATCGAGCTATTCTCGTTATTAATGCAAGAACGAGCGTCAACCGGCCGCATTTATATCCAAAATGTCGACCATTGTAATACACACAGCCCATTTGATGCCTCTGTGGCTCCTGTACGTCAGTCAAACTTATGCCTTGAGATTGCGCTTCCAACCAAGCCTCTTGAAAACGTAGAAGATGAATCTGGTGAAATCGCCCTGTGTACACTGTCGGCGTTTAACCTTGGTGCTATTGAGTCTCTCGATGATTTTGCTGAGTTATCGGATCTAGTCGTTCGTGCACTTGATGCACTACTCGATTATCAAGATTACCCGCTTCCAGCAGCACACCGTTCATCGATGAATCGCCGAACGTTAGGTGTTGGTGTAATCAACTACGCTTATTACCTAGCGAAAAATGGCGTGAAATACTCTGATGGTAGCGCCAATAATCTGACCCACCGTACGTTTGAAGCGATGCAATATTACCTACTCAAAGCATCAGTGGAACTTGCAAAAGAACAAGGCCGTTGCTCTCTCTTCAACGAAACCAATTATGCGAAAGGGTTACTCCCAATCGATACCTACAAAAAAGATATCGATGATATTTGTGATGAGCCATTACATTACGATTGGGATGCATTGCGTGAAGAGATCATGGAATATGGTTTACGTAATTCAACGTTGACCGCATTAATGCCATCTGAAACTTCTTCACAAATTTCAAATGCGACCAACGGGATTGAACCACCGCGTGGTTATGTTTCGATTAAGGCGTCTAAAGACGGTATTTTGAAACAGGTTGTCCCTGAGTTCATCGAATACAAAGATAACTATGAACTGCTTTGGAATATCGGTTCAAATAATGGGTATCTGCATCTCGTTAGTATTATGCAAAAATTCGTCGACCAAGCGATTTCTGCCAATACGAATTACGATCCAAGTCGTTACGACTCCGGCAAAGTTCCTATGAAGCAACTTCTTCAAGACTTACTGACTGCATACAAATATGGTGTTAAAACGCTTTATTACCATAATACGCGTGACGGTGCTCAAGATGATCAGAAAGACGTTGCATCAGCAGACGATGATTGTTCCGGCGGAGCGTGCAAAATCTAACCTGCATTTCCCTAATTATTAGATTCCACTTATTTGCCCTCGGTAGAGGGCTTATGAAAGTTGAGGCAAAACATGGCTTACAGCACTTTTTCTCAGAACAAAAATGATCAATTAAAAGAACCAATGTTTCTTGGGCAACCGGTTAACGTTGCTCGCTATGATCAACAAAAATATGAAATCTTCGAAAAACTAATCGAAAAGCAACTGTCCTTCTTTTGGCGTCCAGAAGAAGTCGACGTTTCAAGCGACCGCATCGATTACAATAAGCTTCCTGAGCATGAACAACATATTTTTATCTCTAACCTAAAATATCAAACTCTACTCGATTCGATTCAAGGCCGCAGCCCTAACGTTGCTCTCCTTCCTTTGGTATCGCTTCCAGAACTCGAAACTTGGATCGAAACATGGTCATTCTCTGAAACAATACATTCACGCTCGTACACTCATATCATTCGTAATATCGTTAATGACCCTAGTACTGTGTTTGACGACATTGTCGAAAATGAAGAAATCATCAAACGAGCAAAAGATATTGCGTATTATTATGATGAATTGATTCAAGCAACCAATGACTATCATCGCTTTGGTGAAGGCACACACAAACTAAATGGTGACAACGTCACAGTTTCATTGATGGATTTGAAGAAAAAACTTTATCTCTGTTTAATGTCCGTAAATGCTTTAGAAGCCATCCGCTTCTACGTTAGTTTTGCCTGTTCTTTCGCATTCGCTGAACGAGAGCTCATGGAAGGTAATGCAAAAATCATCAAACTTATTGCCCGTGATGAAGCTCTTCACTTAACGGGTACACAGCATATGATTAATATGTTGCGCAATGGCCAAGATGACTTTGCGTTCGTTCAAATTGCTGAGGAATGTAAACAGCAATGCTTTGACCTGTTTAAGCAAGCTGCAGAACAAGAAAAAGAGTGGGCATCCTACCTCTTTAAAGACGGTTCAATGATTGGATTAAACAAAGATATTCTGTGCCAATACGTTGAATACATCACAAATATTCGAATGCAAGCCGTTGGCTTAGGCGTGGCTTACCCAGATTCGACTAGCAATCCTATTCCTTGGATCAATGCATGGCTTTCTTCTGATAACGTACAAGTTGCACCACAAGAAGCTGAAATAAGCTCATACCTTGTCGGTCAAATTGATAATGAAGTTAGCCTAGATGACTTTGAGGACTTCGAACTCTAATGTCACAACTACGGATAAACCAAAAAATCGTCGTCGAGTCTAACTCGTCCAACACACTTCTTGAAACCATGGAACAGTCAGGTTTAGAAGTCGAATATCAATGCCGAGAAGGGCATTGTGGTGCGTGTCGCTGCAAATTAGCGAAAGGCAACGTCGATTACGTTGGTTTTGCCATGGCCTATACCTCTGGAGACGAAGTACTCCCATGTATTAGCCGAGCCAATGGTGATGTAGAACTTGAAGAAGTTAATGTTCATTTAAATGTAAAAAGGGCATAGCCTGCCCTTTTTTATACCTTCCAGTCTTATCGCTTCCCAAGTGGGCATGTTGCCCATTTGAGTCGCTGATAAATCCTCAAAATTCACCTACTTTAATGATTCGATAGGCAAATAGATTTTCTTAATTGTTTTAGAAAAACGATATTCGCCAAATACCGGTTTACCTGTTAGATAGCGCAACAACATATCAGCGGCAATGGTACCAATAACAATTTTACTATCTTCATCGGAATAATCTCGATTGAATGAATGACTCTGAGCCCATTCTCCGTATGGTGTAGACAGGGCTAAAGTAAAGGTTCGGTTACGATATTCTCCGGTCGCGATGGCGATATCTGTTGCACTTTTCTCTTTTGTCGCTGCAGCTAATGCTAATGCTGCACTTAACGCATCCTTATCATCCATGGCACCAGCAACGTGTGAACTCAGTATCCAGCAACTGCCTCGCGCTTCGCTGATACTCGGGTCTGAAAATAACCAATTACTTAACCAACCACGCGTACTTTGCTCCGCGAGTGCTAAAGTTACTTCAGTTTTGGCAACGCAATCTCCTAAACGAGTCAACATGGTCTGATCGATACTAACGACCTTGTCTTCTACCTTATCTCTAATCTGTTCAATCAGCTCTAGCGCACCTTCATAATCCCCTTTAGGCCCAAAAACCTTGATTTCAATAAAAGGAATGTAAGAACGATAGCCAAGTTGATATTCAGGAGGTAACGGAATGGTCTCTAACCACTGAGCAAGTTCAGATTCAGAACTCCCGACCGTATATATACGATGACAATCCGACCCAACAAGTTCTGGAAAACGATGTTGAAGATCAGGAACAATTTGTTCTACAACCATCCGTTTAAATTCACTCGGTACACCTGGTGTAAAATAACAAAGGCACTCATTGATCACGCACTGAAAACCGCATGCGGTTCCAATTGGGTTATCAATAAATGTTGAGCCCGCTGGCAACATGGCTTGTTTGACATTGCTATCGGGCATAACTTGGTTGCGAGTTGCGAAAAAAGCATTCATTTGCTCGAGCCAATCTGGAAACAGCTCTAATTCCACACCAGCGACATTAGCAGCAACTTCTGTTGTAACATCATCGGATGTAGGACCAAGCCCCCCATTGACGATTAGGACATCTGAATTCAACGTCAGTAAGATCAACTCTTCGGTTAAAGCTTGGTGACTATCGCCGACCGTAGAACGTTTTGATAAGCTAAATCCCTCTTCAAAAAGAAGACCCGACAACCATGAAGCATTGGTATCAACAATATCCCCATGCAACACTTCTTCACCAGTACTTAACATTGCCAGTTTTAACATTTTTTACTCTCAACTTAGATGGTTAGTGCTATCGACAATAATGACGCGAACTTAATGAAATGGACATAACGGTTTACTTTACCTAATCCACATTTTTTGTATTTTAATCGCAATGAAGTTAGATCCCAACAGCAATTTCTAGCGACAACACGGCAATTCAAACTGCTGCATCTAAACTATTACAGTATAAGGAATAAAACGAATCACCTCATATATAACTGTCGGAGAATAATTATGATGTCTACATTTATCGTGAGTTTCATCGGTGAAGCAAACCCGAGCGATATTCAACAGCTGGCAACCATAACTCATGAAAACTTTGGAACTTGGCTCGTCAGCAAAGTCAATTTTCTCGATAGCCAAGTCGCTGCCGTAATTAAAATTGAATTACCCACTGAACATAAGGACGCGGTAATTGATGCGTTTATTTCTCATCCCAATTTAACTGCCAAGGTTAGCGAATGCAATCAAATCATCGATAACAACGATGAACATATCTACCAACTACGTATGGATGCTCGAGATCGAGCTGGAATTGTAAATGACATTACTCATCTGCTCGACAGCCAACGAGTACGTGTGCTCGATCTCAATTGTCAGCGTGTTTTTATAACGGGTAATTCAGGAATAAGCTCAACCATTTTTACCGCTAATATTTCGGTAAAACTTCCAAAACTACTCTCTATCGACGACATAATAAAAGAGCTGGAATCATTAAGTGAAGAAACTAAGGTAATGCTTGAAAATAGACAATGTAAATAAAACATTAATGCCATATGCTAAATATTATTTAATTCATACACTTATGACGAATAAATCTTGCAAATCACCTATTTCAAAACTATATGTTAGAAGAATAAAAAATATAGTTATTATTATTTAAGCTAATGATTTAAATGACAATAATATACATACGAACTTAAACACATAATATTAATACGAAATTGATTGCATATTTATATAAACCAATACTCATAATAAAAAATATAAATTTAGACTCAAATATATACATTTAAAGTAATAACTAATTTGTCCTTTGGCTAAGGTGGTAACATTGATGTTTTTAAAAAATATGAGAGTGAGCTGCAAGCCTGCTTTGATCATTGGTGTGGGTGTTGTAGGGTTTATCGCACTACTCGTCATATCCGAAAACGCTCTTAAACGAAACTTATTCCATGAAAAAGAAGCACGTCTTAGTGCGGTCGTTCATTCCACTATTTCACAAATCGAGTACCTCACCAATACACTTCCCACTGACCAAGCTGAAATTCAAGCGAAAGCACTTATCAATGCAACTCGCTTTGACGGAGATAATTATCTATACGTAATTGACACAAATCGCTATCTTTTGGCTCACCCCAATGCAGGTTTGATTGGTAAACAGATGGGGAGTCGTGATGTCAATGCCAAGGATCACTTTTGGTTTCAGATGGTCGAGGTAGGTGTGGCAGGTGGCACTGTAATGTATCCATGGCAAGATACCAATGGTAAACCAGCAGACAAGCTCGCTTATGTTGATTCGGTTCCATCACTTGGCTGGATTGTTGGCGCTGGAATGTTAACAAATACCATCAATGCAGAAATCAATCAGCAATACCTTCAAATGGGGCTTATTACATTAGCAATATCTGCTGTGATGGGCATATGCGGGTACATTATTAGCAAAGCGATTGTTGTGCCACTTAAAGCCATTCAGGGCGCTATGGACAAAGTTGCTAAGGGCGATCTTACTGCCGAAATTCCCACGTATGGAACTGACGAGATTGGCGTAGTCGCGTTACAGACTACCAAAAGTTTAGCGTCAATTCGAGAAGCATTGGGTAGCTCAGTTCAGTCATCGAGAAACCTTGCTGACGCAGCGACTCGAATTGCTTCTTCAGCCGAAGAAACATCGACCGCTGTAATGAGTCAACGCGACCAATTAAATCAATTAGCCACGGCGATGAACCAAATGAGCACGACAGTCGCTGAGGTTGCCAATAATGCCGAATCCACTGCAAATGACACAGAAGAAGCGACTCGTGAAGCAGGAAAAGGCAGCCAAGATTTAGTTTCAAATGTCGAGAGTATTCAGTCATTGGTTACTGAACTAGATTCTGCAACAGATCAAGTCGAAAAGCTCAAAGAAGGCGTGATGGAAATTAGTGAAGTCACCTCCGTAATTACCGGTATTTCAGAGCAAACCAACCTACTAGCACTTAATGCAGCAATTGAAGCAGCTCGTGCCGGTGAACAAGGTCGTGGTTTTGCCGTTGTTGCTGATGAAGTTAGGAACCTAGCTGCAAGAACCAGCCAGTCAACCGAAGAAATTCAAAGCACCATTAACCGCTTACAAGGTTTAGCTTTGGGTACTGCTGATGTAATGAAGCGCAGTCAAGACTTAGCTCATAACAGTGTTAAACAAGCAGAGAGTTGTGGTTCTGATCTTGATTTAATTGAAGGACACATTCGCCATGTTAATGAAAGTGTTGTACAGATTGCAACCGCTGCTGAAGAGCAGAATGCCGTGACAGAAGACATGAACCGTAATGTCGCTGGAATCAGTGATTCAGCATTAGAAATGTCTCAAGCGGCCAATCATTTGGCCAGCGAGAGTGAAACACTTGCGGATATGTCTCGTCAACTCGATGACAGGCTTGCCCAGTTCACGATTTAAACACTCGGTCAAACAATACTCGATCCTAAAACAACAGGATAATAAAAACGCCAGAAGATGAATAATCTTTTGGCGTTTTTTATTACCTTAAATCAATCAGTTAGCTTGCTTCAGTTACTTCAAACACTAGCACTTAGCTCACCGACCACTGAGAAAGAGAACGTTTGAAATCATCATAGCCAAACTCATTAAGTTTTTCGATTCGTCCATCTTGGCGTTGACAATACACCGAAGGCATCTTCAAACCATTAAACCAATTCAATTTGACCATTGTGTAACCTGCACTGTCTAAGATATGAAGCTTTTGTCCAATCTCTAAGGGTTGATCAAACTTGGCAACACAGAACTGGTCCCCCGCCAAACAAGAGCACGACCCGATGACATATTCATATTGCCCATTTTCTGAAGCTTCTAAAATTTCCGCAGGTTCATTATAAATTAACGTATCAAGCCGATGAGCTTCTGTCGCAGAATCGACGATGGCAGTTTTCATTTCATTCTCGACAATATCGACAACCGTCACCACTAAGTCTGTCGTCTTGGTGATAATGGCTTCTCCCGGCTCTAGGTAAAGTTGAACTCCATGTTTATCAGCAAAGGCTCTCAGTGCCGCAGCAAGCTTTTCAATTTCATAATCGGGCCATGTGAAGAACACACCACCACCTAAACTGACCCAATCTAATTGATCGAGGTACTCTCCAAAGTCGTTAGATATTGAATCAAGTAACCAAATAAAAGCGTCGGCATCTTTATTCTCACAATTCATATGGAACATCACACCATCGATTGTCTCAAACACCGCTGGTTCAATATGATTCGTTTGTACCCCTAGGCGTGAATAAGTTCTCGCTGGATTCGCTAAATCTTGCCCCGCATAACTCACACCCGGGTTTAATCGCAGTCCGATTGAAGCTTTACCTTCAACAAGATGACGGTATGCGGCAAGTTGACTTTGCGAGTTGAAAATCATTTTGTTGCAGATATCCGCAACTTCAACAACATCCCGCTCACTGTAGCCAACACTATACGCGTGCGTTTCACCACCAAACGTCTCATGCCCTAATTTTACTTCATAAGGCCCAGAGCTTGTTGTACCGTCCAAATAGGGTTTAATGATGTCAAACACGCCCCACGTCGAGAAACACTTAAGAGCAAGCACCAGCTTAACCCCAGAGAGTGTCTTCAACCGTGCCGCTATCTCGAGGTTTCGAATCAACTTAGATTCATCGATCATAAAATAAGGTGTATTAAGAGATGATAGTTCCATCTTACTCGACTCCTAATCATCGGAATAATGGCTCAGCAGCTCATCGCTCCGAATAAAATAAAAACAGCCACAGTATTTACCATGGCTGAGGTTTACAATAACAAAAGCGCACTTACATAAAGTGCTTTTAATTCTGTTACAACGTTACTTAAGAATCTGAATGTCCGGTTGACGCACATCCAACTCTTGATAATCCCAATCAAGACCAAGCGTAGGCATTGTGTCTAAGAACGGATCCGGGTCGAGCTGTTCCATATTAAACACGCCAGGCTCTGCCCATTTCCCAGCAAAATATTGAATCGCGGCTGTAATCGCAGGAACACCTGTGGTATAAGCGATAGCTTGATGTTCAACATCTTTATACGCCACTTCATGATCCGCAATGTTATAGATAAATACACTACGAGGTTTTCCATCTTTGGTGCCTTGAACCCAAGTACCAATACAGGTGTTACCTTTGTATCCCGGAGCCAAAGAAGTCGGCTCTGGTAAAAGTGCTTTTAAGACATGCAAAGGTTGAACTTCACGACCATCCGGTAGCGTTACTGGTTCTGGGTTTAACAAACCAATATCACGCATCACGTTAAAGTAGTTTAAGTAACGGTCGCCAAAGCCCATCCAAAATTCAATGCGTTTCGCGGGAATGAATTCTTTTAGTGAACGCACTTCATCATGCGCCATTGAATACACTTTATGCTTGCCAACAACCGGGAAATCAAACTCGTGCATCCGTGAGTGACACTCTACCTGCTTCCATTCACCATTTTCCCAGAAAAACGAATCTCCCTGAATTTCAAGCATATTGGTTTCTGGGTCAAAGTTAGTCGCAAATTTTTTGCCATGATCGCCAGCATTAACATCCATCACATCAATTGAGTCGATCTCATCGAAAAGGTGCTTCACTGCGTAAGCGGCAAAAATACTCACCACTCCAGGATCGAAGCCGGCCCCTAAAATACCGGTAATACCCGCCTCTTTAAATTTGTCACGGAATTCCCACTGCCAATCATAAGCTTGTGGTACTTGTTGTCCTTCAGAGCACAGGTCGACGGCTACTGAGGTATCAAGATACGACACTTTCGCCTGATGACACGCTTCCATGATGGTGATATTAACCCAAGGAGGACCGACATTTATCACCAAGTCCGGTTTAACATCCTGAATGAGAACAACCAATGCTCCGACATCATCGGCATCTACCGAGCGAGCTTCGAGCTTCTTAGCCGAGTCATTTAAGTTATTACGACCTTTAATTGACTCAATAATTTTTTCACACTTTTCTATCGTGCGAGAGGCAATCGTAATATCACCGAGAATATGGTTATTCTGTGCTGCTTTATGTGCAACAACCCAACCGACGCCACCTGCGCCAATCTGTAAAATAGACATTAGTTTCTGTCCCTTTGTTGGATTAGCCTCACGGCTAGATCTTCAATTTTTGTTAACAATGCGTCGAAATCCGACATTTTTAAACATGGATTCAAAATTGTAAATTTAAGTGCTGATTTTCCATCAACAACCGTTTCACCAAGTACTGCAATACCACGAGTTAACGCTTCAAGGCGTAATTCTTGATTCAAGGCGTCCAGATCTGTTACTTCTTCATTTACAACTCGGAACAGTACAGTCGATAAAGACGGCTCTGCCAATAACTCAAACGAAGGTAGCGCATCTACTTTATCCGCAACCCGTTTTGTCTGTGTGATGAGATGATCAACCATCTCACCCAAGGCTGTAGGGCCAACACTTTGCATTGTCATAAAGACTTTTAAAGCATCAAAGCGCTTGGTTGTCGACATCGATTTGTCCACCAAGTTTGGCAAAGTATCATGCTCACGATTTAAGTAATCCGCATGATGAAGTAAATACTTAAAGCGTGACTTATCTTTCAACAGCACCGCACTGCAACTGATTGTTTGGAAGAACATCTTGTGGAAATCTACCGTCACCGAATCCGCCCGCTCCACACCAGATAACCGCGCTTTATGGCTACTCAACATCAGCGCGCCACCATAAGCACTATCAACATGCATCCACAGCTGATGTTTTTCAGCGACATCTGCAATAGCATTTAAGTTATCGATCGCACCATGGTCGGTCGTTCCTGCTGTGCCTACAATCGCAAACGGAATGAGTCCTTCCTCTTTTGCCTTTGTAACCTCATGTTCAAGCAATGAAACATCCATTGTGCCATTTGCGTTAGAGCTAACGGTTAAGACGGATTTCTCTCCCAATCCCATCCACGATGCAGATTTTTGCACCGTAAAATGCGCCTTCTCGGAACAAATAATTCGCAGCTTATCTGCATAATCCGGTAAGCCGAGTTTTTGGATAGAATGATCTGAGAGTTTATCTGCAATCCAATCACGAGCAAGCAGCAACGCCATTTGATTACTTTGAGTTCCGCCACTGGTAAACACACCATCAGCCTGATCACCCAAATCGTATTTATCACAAACCCAATCAACCACCCGCTGTTCAACGTACGTTGCCGCCGAAGCTTGGTCCCAAGAGTCCATCGATTGGTTTAACGCCGCGATCATGGTTTCAGCAACAATCGATGCTAAAAGTGGTGGTGTATGCAAGTGCGCAATGCAGTCGGGATGTTGAACAATAATGGAATTTTTTGCGATCAATTCCGACATATTGCTTACCACATCTTTCAATGGCGCATTTTGATGATCCATATCGACTTCATGAATTATCTTTTCTAATAATTTGGGTTCAAAGCCAGAATAAGGAGCATCCACAGATTCAAAAACGGTCTTCAAAGATGAAGCAGTGTGATTGAGTACTGCCGCAAATTCATTGCTTCCCGATAGACCAGTTTGAACAAAGTGATCACTCCAATCACTGGTCGTATCGCTTGATGACTTATAGTCACCACCAGCCACAATTATGGCCTCTTCAAGTACACGTAGTGCAAAATCAATCTGCTCAAACGAGATAATAATAGGCGGCAAGAATCGAATTACCGAACCGTCTCGGCCACCCTTTTCTACCATCAATCCTCGTTCCAGAGCTGCGCGTTGAATTCTTAGGGTTAGATCACCATCCGGTAGAGGCTCATCAAACTTATTGAGCTCTCCACTTGTTTGCTTAACTTCAACGCCAAGCATCAACCCTTTGCCACGTACTTCCGCTATACAATTAACTCGGCTTTGGATTTTTTCCAATCCCATGCGCAAATATTGACCCGCAATATTGGCATGTTCGACTAAATTATCGCGTTGAATAATTTCGAGTGCCTTTGCGCCAGACACCATCGCTAATTGATTACCACGGAACGTTCCAGTGTGCTCTCCTGGATTCCATGTATCAATGTCCTTCTTAAGAACAAGAAGAGACATGGGTAAACCACCACCAATCGCTTTTGACAAGCACAAAACATCAGGAACGATACCCGACTCTTCAAAGGCGAAGTTGTATCCGGTTTTCGCAACGCCACACTGAATTTCGTCAAAAATTAATAAGATTCCGTGATCATCACAAATACGACGTAATTCGCGTAACCAAAATGCAGGTGCAGGAATAACACCGCCTTCACCTTGAACCGGCTCTACAATAATGGCAGCTGGCTTCATTATCCCAGCTTCATCATCATTTAATAGGCGCTCGATGTAACGAATGCTGGCTTTCGCCCCCTCATCACCGCCAAGGCCGAATGGGCAGCGTAAATTATATGGAAAAGGCATAAAGTGCACATCTGACATCAAGCCAGTGCGGCGCGCTTTTGTTCCTAAGTTGCCCATCATGCCCATGGTTCCGTTTGTCATACCATGATAAGCACCGCGAAACGAAAACATGGTATTGCGACCTGTTGTCTGTTTCGCCAACTTGATCGCCGCTTCTACAGCATCGGCACCAGAGGGACCACAGAACTGAATCACACTGTTATCAGCTAATTCTTTAGGCAGAAACGCATTAACTTGATTAATGAAATCTCGTTTCGTTTCAGTAGTAATATCAAGTGTTTGATAAGGTAAACCGGAATCAAGTTGATCTTTTAATGCTTGATTAATCTCAGCATGGTTATAGCCCAGTACCAAAGTACCTGCACCCGCTAAGCAATCTAGATAAACCTGACCACGCGTATCTTCCACCAGCAAACCTGAGGCGCGTTTAATCGCTATCGGTAAACGACGAGGATATGAGCGAACAGCAGACTCATTCTCTTCTTGATCAAGCAAGACTTGATCGGGTGTAAGATCATAAATTCCTGTTGGCGTAGGAACTTGATTAGAAAATGGAGATGATAATGTATCATCAACGATAAAGGCTGTGCTCATTAGGCGCCCCTTATAAAAATGTCAAAACCGAACCGTTTTCATCCATCAAACTGAAGAATTAATAAAACGGACGAACATCAAACCACCCAAATTTCGCAAAATAGGATGAGTTAATAGCCAATTAAAATGGCAAACTTGAATAGACCTAGATAATCAAGGTTCGGTAATGCTTCTATTTTCTAAAACAGGGCATTCTGGTAGCAAAAAGCTGATTATTGAAGGTATTGTACGTATATTCACTGTTGGGTTTCCCATAATTAATGCCGTTCCCACGACAAGAGTATCCCTTCTACTGATAAATAGGCTTTTATCAGTACCTACCCTACGAAATGACACAATCAGCTTGAATGCTCACTTCGCGTATCCCCCAGATCACAATTACTCCGAGATTGTTGCGGAAATTACCACAAAAATAGAGATAAAAGCAATGAATTTTGCTGTGTAATTAACAACATAATCAACATAAGAAATGAAGTCATTCTAAAATCAAAATGTTAGCGCTAATAAAAAATCCCTAGCCAATGACCAAGCTAGGGATTTATCCGATGGGAACCAGTGTGTATTAATCTTTTACATTAGGCTTTTCGTAGTGATAGAGAAAGTCCTACATAACCTAAGACCGCCGCAATAGTTGAACCCATCAAAATCCCCATTCTCGCCAATGTATCCAAGTCTTGATGCAATTGACCGAAGGCCAACGAAGAGATGAAGATCGACATCGTAAACCCGATACCACAGAGTAACGCAACAGCAAACACTTGTCGTAAATTGGCACCAACGGGCAAACTTGCCACACCCGACTTAATTGCTAGCCAACTGAACAAGAAGATACCAGCAGGTTTGCCGAACACCAAGCCTAACGCAACACCAATTGGAACAGCGCTACTCAAGCTTTCGATAGAAACGCCCTCTAGGCTTAGCCCTGCATTGGCCAATGCAAATAAAGGTAGAATCGCGTATGTGACATAGGGGTGTAATGCATGTTCAAGAGATTTCAATGGTGATGGTGCATCTTCAGTTTTACCTTTTAAAGGAATCGCAAAACCGATAACAACCCCTGCCAATGTGGCATGAACCCCGGACTTCAACACCGCAATCCATAAGATTGACCCAACCACAAGGTAAGCTGCCAAACGAGTCACACCTAAATAGTTCATGATTAATAAGGCAGTCGTTGCAATAAAACCAACTGTCAACGCAAGTGTGGATAGGTCACTGCTGTAAAACAAAGCAATAATAACGATAACCCCAAGGTCATCAATAATCGCGAGTGCGAGCAAAAATACTTTCAAACTCAGAGGTACGCGATCACCCAACAGTGCCATAACACCCAAAGCAAACGCAATGTCCGTTGCCGCAGGTATCGCCCAACCACTCAAGGTCACTGGGTCACCCATGTTAAAACTGGCGTACACTAACGCAGGTACTACCATACCACCTAATGCTGCCACAGCCGGAAGAATGGCGCTGTCTCGTGTTTTTAAAGCACCTTCAAGCAATTCTCTTTTAACTTCTAACCCAATCAAAAGAAAAAAGACCGCCATCAAACCATCATTGATCCAGTGGCTCAATGACATACCGACAACTTTGGCATGAAGAAATCCGTGATACACATCAGAAAAACCTGAATTAGCCAACATCATAGCTGCCGCGGTCGCGAGAACGAGTAGAATCCCACCTGATGAGTCGTTCTTGAAAAAATCGCGAAGAAAATTATCCATATTCGTACCTTTTTTAACCAACACTGACTTAACTAGTTATAGTAAAAGTTTAGTCGGATTGAAAGGAATATAAAAATCGATTTAAAAAGCGTTAAACCTCGGAAATATCGAACTAAATGATTTTTGAGGTTACATTGAGTTGCGTAAAATGTTCATTGGTGACCGACGAACGAGGCGGATGATAGGAAATGCGCCTGCAATCACTAAGGCGCCCAACGACCATGCCGCCATAGAAAATAGGTCTGCGCTGAAGTAATCTAAAGGAATAGACCAACCAAACGAGCCTTTTATAGAAGTGCTAATAATTAACTGAGCGAGTCCGATACCAAGCGGTACTGCTATCGCTAAACAGATAAGCCCAAACGTCAGAAGCTGCAAACTTCCGATAAGAATGAGCTCTTTACCAGATACTCCGAAGCAACGTAACAGAGTAAAATGACGTTGACGGGCGGCTTCTCCGGCGAGTGTTGCAACAAACACACCACAGATAGCAATGAAAAGTGTGATATTTCCTAATTTCTTTGCCACCAAAAATGTCTTATCAAAAACTCGAATCACCGCATTATAAATCTGACTGTTGCCATAAATTTGGTCAGGCGTCAGATGGAACATGTTATCCAACTTAGAGCGAACTGAGTCTGAATAGCTTGAGTGATGAAGATCAACAGCGTAAATCAAATCTCCATTAGTCTGAAAATGATGCCGCCATTCAAAGTCGGATATCACGACTTGGAAGTGTGGATTCCCATAATCATAATAGATCCCCCCCACTAGCCAATCATCACCCATTTCACTTGGCAAATTCAGGTGATCTCCAGGTCGCAAATCCAATTTACTCGCCGTTGATTCGTTCAGTAATACGGTCTTACTGTGATGTAACTTATACCAATAATCAGGAGCGCCCACTTTAATGGTTAACGCTTGAAGCTCAACGTCACTTCTTCCGACACTCACCACTTGCACAGTTCCATTATCGGTAGTGACATCCGTTTCCCAGCGTTGCCAGAAATCTCTCACTTCTGGCTGATCTCGTAACCATTCATCAATATACTGAGACTGCTCTGCGGTACCATGAAAATAGAGGTCAGCTGCAAGACGATGTTCTAACCATTGAGAAGTGGTTTCTCGAAAACTGCCAACCAAGGTTTCTGCGGCAATGTTAGTAGCAAGTGCAATCAGAAATGCCATGGTCGCAATACCACGGTAACTCATACTGGCAGCGGAATCGGCAAAAAACCATCGAAGCCTAACCGAACTCAAACTATAAGAGAGAAAATCAAATAACTTCCATACGATAAAAGGCGTAATAAATGCCACACTCACCAGCACTAACACCAACACCCCTAACCCAACCTCTGGGATATGGATATAGTAAAAAAGCACAATGGCCAGTATCGCAAATACGATAGAAAAATAGGTCTGAACCGTAAACTCAGAGCCAGCAAACCGGATCAAAGATAAACGTTCGGTTAATCGAATAGGCTCGGATTTTAGTAGGCGAATTAACGGCCAGATACATGCGCATGCAGCTCCGACGATGGTTAATATCAAACTATAGAAACACCACCACAGATCGATTCCATAAAACATATTCGGATTTTCCACAATCCCTGCAGAGCCATAGACACTAGGGAGTAATTGGTTCGCTAACACCAATCCGAAAATATTGCCACACAACCAAGAAATGATAATAAAAAACAATAATTCAATAACGATCGCTTTGGTAAGGTCTCGTCTCGCAACACCCGCCTGACGTAGCATCCCGACCAAACGCTGGCGTTGAATAAACGACAGTGAAATGGCTTGAGAAAAGATAAACAGCCCCACTAAGAAAGCAAGCAGACCCATCGCCTTTAAATTCATATTGAAAGCTTGAGTTAATGCGCTTAATTCCGAGCGATAATTGCGCTTAACTTTGTATTTATCTCCCAAGATCGATTTGAGTTTTGTGAGTTTAAACGGAGGCATATCAGCACATGCCACCATAGATAAAGACTGTTTGTCATTGAGAGATTGAACCAATTGAATACTGGAAGCCGCACGAAGACCATAAACAATATTGTTATCTTCAACCCAAACTGGCCCAAGTGTTTTTCCGTTTTTTAAAACCAAAGAATCGCCGGAATCAAGTAGCGCCTGTTGCGCAAATTTTCGACTAACGACAACCAGATACTTATCTGGAATAGGCGAGCTAAAAGCGCGATTCGCTATCGTTCTATCAATCCCAATAATAGTCAGGTCTGCGCCAAAGTCAGTCGTAACTTTAGCTTGAGCATAAGGGGTACACTGGCCAACATCAGCATTTGAAACAGTTTCAAACAGAGAGTTCGGAATCGCCTCCCCTTTTTTAGCTTTTATTTGATACGGAAATGGATTCGCCGTGAGCTGATCAACTTCTTGATAACCGACCTGGGCATGATAGGTAATGGTGGTAACACCAATCAGCAGAGAAACACCCAGTGTTAACCCCAACCAAACCAGAATAAATTGTAAAGGGTAGCGACGATAGTGTCCTAATAGTGCTTTAACTACGGGCAACAACATGCAGCTGGCCCCCTTGCAACCGGATACACCCGTCCATATGGCTGGCGACAGTTTCACTGTGTGTCACAAGCAAAAGCGTACAATCGAGTTCTCGAGTCAGCGATGTTAAGAGGCGCATAACCGCATCTGCGTTGCGTTCATCTAAACTGCCTGTAGGTTCATCGGCAAGTAGCAACTTGGGTTCCATATAGAGCGCCCTTGCAATGGCTGCTCTTTGCTGCTGACCACCCGAAACTTCTTCTGGATAACGACCAAGCAACGGCATTAAGTTTAAATTAGAAATGATTTGTCGCCATAGGTTGTTATCCTCAGGCAATCCGCGTAATTGACGGCAGAATCGAATGTTATCTGCAACATTCAACGTGGGAAGAAGATTGAATTGCTGGAATACATGGCCAATAGTATGTCGACGAAATGCAGCCCTTTTATGCTCCGATGTTTTATGCATCGAAAAGTTAGGAAACCATATCTCACCTGAATCTATTTTATCGAGACCTGAAATAAGGTTGAGCAATGTGCTTTTTCCAGAACCACTCTCTCCCATTAATGCTAATTGTTGGCCGCGTTCTAATGTAAGATTGGCACCCTGCAAGACAGGATGAAATTCATCACCATCAACGTAACCTTTGCAGAGATCTTTCAGAGATAACATTAACCAACTCACATAATTTCCGTATGGGAATGTGAATCTACACCAAAAAATAGAAATGAGGAAGTTTTAGCCGTAAAATTGAGACTAATTAGCTAGTGTTCGGGCTATTTTCGTGCTAGATGTCGACATGAAATAGTAAAATTAACACCAAATTGTTCTCTAGAATCAGCCGAAATAAAGGTTTTGTGACTCTTCTCTGGAATATTCATTCACTGATTGAATCAATCACGCTAGATTAAAGAGCTCATTTTCGCGAGACTATAAAATGAAAAAGATCTTGGTTTTAGGCGCTTCTGGATATATTGGCTCTCAACTTCTGCCACTGCTGATCAACAAAGGCCACCATGTCACCGCATCTGGTCGACAAATAGATTACTTAAGCGCACGGACAAAACCGCACCCTAATTTGCAGCTACAATACCTCGATCTTAGCGATCCAGACTCAACCCTAGAGCAGCTCCAAGGTTACGATCTCGTCTTTTTTCTTGTTCATGGTATGAACCACGGCGATGATTTTCTCGACTACGAAATATCCATGGCCAAAAACGTGGTCGCTGCACTCAAAAAAAGTACGACTCAACATGTTATCTATCTCAGTGCCATTCAGCCGCAATCGGCAGCATCAGAGCACCTATTAGCTCGCAAAGCAACAGGAGAACTCCTGCGTCAATTACCGATTCCGGTAACAGAATTACGCGCCGGTGTCGTCATCGGTCCCGGCTCAGCAGCGTTTGAAATTATGCGTGACTTTGTCTACAATTTACCCGTATTAATTACGCCGAAGTGGGTATATTCAAGTGCAAACCCAATCGCGCTGCAAAACCTCAATTTTTACCTGCTTAAACTTATCGACGACACGCCAGATCAACACCAGACATTTGAAGTTGGCGGCCCTGATACGTTGACTTATCGAGAACAGTTTCGAATTATTTGTCAACTTGCACATAAACCATTTCGACTCCATTCAACGCCACTGCTAACGCCAAAGCTCGCCTCTTATTGGCTAGGCATGGTGACATCTGTACCCAGTAATATTGGTAAAGCGCTCTTGGCTGGCCTATCTCATGATTACGTTGCCAACAACAGAGAAATTCACGCTAAGTATCCACAGTCACTGTTGAGTTATTACGATTCGGTTCACCATACAATTGCAGAAGAAGGCACCTTCATTCGGAGCCAAGTGTGGGGGTTTGACCCGAATGCGTTAAAACGTTGGCAACCCGGATATGGCTATTACCCTAAACAGACCGGAGCCAAGATAACCACTCAGGCATCTGCCCAGCAGTTATGGCAAGTCATCAAAAAAATAGGCAGTCGAGAAGAAGAGTATTTTTACGCCAATGCACTCTGGCGTATACGTGAATGGCTCGATGTACCCTTTGGTGGACGAGTCCCTGTTCGGCGTTCTCCTGCCGGCGACGAAGTCAAAGCGGGCGATTTTATTGATTCTTGGAAAGTTATCCGCTGTGAAGAACAGCGTTTTCTTTCACTATTATTTGGTCTAAAAGGCCCAGGATTAGGCCGGTTGGAGTTCACGGTTGTCGACCATGGCGATACGCGCGAGCTAAACATTACCGCTTGGTGGCACCCACAAGGCTTCCGTGGGTTACTTTATTGGTTTGCCATGATGCCTGCTCACTTATTTATTTTTCGTGGTATGGTACGTGCCATTGTGAAAAAAGCGCTTCGTGTGTAGCAGCTTTCAAAGCGGTTAAATCGCCGCTTAACTTTACCGTTAGTGACAATATTCTCCACAACATCCGGCTCTAGTTAGTAAGGAACGTTCCCATGGCCAATGCATATTCCGTTGTCGTACTCGATTTTGAAACCACCGGGTTATCACCAGATATGGGGGATCGTGCCATCGAGATTGGTGCTGTGCGCATAGAAAACGGAGAGATTACCGATCGTTTTCAAGCTCTGATGAATCCCGGCCGACGAATCAGCCCCTTTATCGAAAACTATACTGGTATCAGTAATGCGATGTTGATGGATGCCCCACCAGCGGATGAGGTGATGTTAGAGTTTGCTAATTTCATTGGAAACGCCAACCTAGTCGCACACAACGCATCATTCGATAAACGTTTTCTCGATGCTGAATTTGAGCGTATTTCGCATCAATATAGCGGGCAATTTGTCTGTTCGATGCTGTTAGCGAGAAGAGTATTGCAAGATGCGCCCAATCATAAGTTGGGTACATTAGTTGAATACACTAACCTTCCCAGCGATGGAGAGTTTCACCGCGCACTATACGATTCAGAGATGACAGCAAAAGTTTGGCTCGAAATGCTCATTCAGATTCAGCACAGCTACCAACTTTCAACTGTGCCTTTTGACTTTGTTCAAAAGCTAACCAAAACGCCAGCAAAAAAAGTGCGCCAACGTTTTTCTAATTCCTACTAAACGTTAAAGCTTAAAGGTATCTCTGCCAATTGTTTGCCCTGATTACTCGGGAAAATAAGATACTCGCCATGGTATTTCACGTTCGATTTATAATCGGTACGTTTATGCAGCATAAAGCCCGATTGACTCGCTTGTTCAACAAATTGAGCATGATTTCCACGGACGAAGAAACTCATTGGTTTCACCAACTGTTCACCATCAAAACACGAATCACATTGGTCAGCACACAATGCGAACGAGTTTTGCCCTTCGCTATAGATCTGTACTTTACCTTGGCCAACAATCGCTTCCGATGTCGAGACTTCCCAATCTAAACTTTCCATCAAATCAAGAAACGCTTCAATATTTGCATCAGTAATGTTTTTTGCTTGCTCGGTAAAGAACTGAGCATAAAACTTAGATATCCGTTTAAAGATCTGCTCAAGCGCCAGGCCATTTCCTTGTGAACGTCCCATTTTCTGCCAACTAATCAGATCACGTGCGACGCAGGTATCGAAGCGCTGATCTTTAATCGCCTTGGTGACCCAACGCACTAAAAACTGCTTGTTTGAATTAGGAGCATCAATCAGTTTTCCTTGCTGATGTAACGCTTCCATCGCTTCTAGCGCTTGGTTTACGACATTTTGAATCTCTTGATAATATTGAGTCACGGTACTTTTCTTCCACACACTATTTACGATATTAAAAGGCTGTTAATGGTTTCGCTTAACCAACCCTCATTCACTGTTAATCTATTCGCGATCATTTCGCTACGGCAAAAAAGACGCCACTTCTTCTGGAGTTAAATTCCGATATTCTCCCGGCTCCAACATATCATCTAACTCAATCGTACCGATACGTTCGCGGTGCAACCCAACGACTTTATTTCCCAACGCGGCAAACATTCGTTTTACTTGATGATATTTTCCTTCATGAATGGTGAGTAACACCTCATTGCTATCAAGAACCTTTAACTGTGCAGGCTTAGTTAAACTTTTCTCACCGCGTAATTCTATACCACTCTCAAAAGCTGAAAAATAATGATCTTGAACGGGATCGGCTAACCAGACTCGGTAAGTTTTATCGCACTTATGTTTCGGTGACGTCACTCGGTGCGACCACTTTCCATCGTTGGTAATTAAAACTAAGCCAGTGGTATCTACATCGAGCCGGCCGGCAAAATGCAGGTCTTGAACATTCGCTTCATCGAGTAATAAAAAGGCGGAGTGGTTATACGCGTCTTCATGAGAACAAACATAGCCTTCGGGTTTATACAGCATGATATATACGTTACCACGTAACTCTAAAGTGCGATTTTGCCACGTCACTTCGCATTCTTCGGTTAGCTTGAGTGCGCCGTTTTTGGCAATAATATTGTTGACTTCGACTTCTTTGGATTTAATTAACTGAGTCGCGTTTTTACGCGTAATTCCCAAAGTGTCAGATAAAAACTTATCGAGACGCATACTTACCTCATTGTGATTAAGTGCGCTATTATACCCGCCCAATAGGTTTTAGTTGAGTCATTTCACTGCTTTGTTGCAGCGTTCATTTACTATGTATGCATTACGTCCTTATCAAGCCGATGCGGTAAAAGCCGTTATTCATTATTTCCGCCGTACCTCGGAACCGGCAGTGATTGTGCTCCCAACAGGTGCCGGAAAAAGTTTGGTGATTGCTGAACTGGCTCGTTTAGCAAAAGGCAACGTCCTTGTTCTTGCTCATGTCAAAGAGCTGGTTGAACAGAACCACGCAAAATACGAAAGCTACGGCCTCCAAGGCGCGATATTTTCCTCTGGGCTCGGTCGCAAAGAAACCGATCAACAAGTGGTGTTTGCTTCGGTACAATCGGTGGTTCGCAACTTAGACGCATTTACCAATAAATTTTCACTTCTGGTTATTGATGAATGCCACCGCGTTCCTGAAGAAAAAACCAGTAGCTATCAAAAGGTGATTTCACATCTTCGACAAGTCAATCCGGGCATCAAAGTTCTAGGGTTAACCGCGACCCCTTATCGATTAGGCGTAGGTTGGATTTACCAATATCACACTCGCGGTTTAATTCGCAGCGAAACACCCCGCTTCTTTCGTGATTGTATCTTCGAGCTTCCAATATTTTATCTTTTAGATGAAGGTTTCCTCACCCCCGCGAAGTTAATTGACGCTCCAGTTCTTAGCTATGACTTTTCTCAGCTTAAACCGGCGTCTACTGGTCGTTATAAAGAGTCGGAACTTGACTTAGTGATCGACCAATACAAACGTGCGACTCCCCAAATCGTGGAACAGATCATTCAGCAGGCTCGCACTCGAAAAGGAGTAATGATTTTCGCCGCAACTGTGCGTCACGCTCAGGAAATTCTATCGTTACTTCCACCGGAACACAGTGCAATCGTGATCGGGGATACCGTTGCCACTGAACGCGATTCGATCATTGCGCAATTTAAGCAACAGGAGATTAAGTTCCTTGTGAACGTGTCGGTGTTAACTACTGGGTTTGATGCGCCGCATGTCGATTTAATTGCAATTTTGCGCCCGACAGAATCGGTCAGCTTATATCAACAAATCATTGGCCGTGGTTTGCGTCTTGCAGAAGGTAAGTCTGAGTGTCTGGTGCTCGATTATGCGGGTAACCAATACGATTTATATCAACCGGAAATCGGCGCTGAAAAACCAGACAGTGACAGTGAGATCGTCACCATTCCCTGCCCTGCCTGTGGCTTTAACAATAATTTCTGGGGGAAATTGGATAGTAATGGCTTCCTACTTGAGCATTTTGGTCGCCGTTGTCAGGGCTATTTTGAAGATAAAGAGACCGGGGAACGCGAACATTGTGGCTACCGTTTTCGCGCCAAATATTGCTCTGAATGCGGCGCAGATAACGACATTGCCGCAAGAATATGCCATGAGTGCGACACGACACTAGTCGACCCCGACAAGAAACTAAAAGAAGCGTTAAACTTAAAAGATGCCTTGGTGTTTGAGTGTAGAGATATGACGTTGTCGGTTGTCAAAAATGAACAAGATAAAACCCAACTCAAAGTAACCTATATTGGTGACAACAACGCACAAGTTCACGAGTTTTGGTCGTTGCGAACGAAGGCTCAAAAAGTCGCATTCGAAAGCAAGTTTGTACGCCCTCACCTTGCAGATCGACATCGCCCTTTTTCCCACAGCTCTCCGACTCAAGTTGCCAATAACCAACATCGATTTAGGCTTCCTCAATTTGTTATCGCTCGAAAATCGGGGCGCTTTTGGAAACTGCGAGATAAGATATTTGATGACGAACTCAGCCAGTAGGCATGAATTCCAACACTTTTGATGACACACTTATCTCTAACAATCAGCAATTCAATAATTTACTCGGTTTTCGTAGTGAAGATGTTGCTCAAAATACCCGTGAGTGTTAGTATCCGCGCTCGCTTATCGGCATAATTTTGTCATAAGTTTAACCGCGTAGAATAAGGTCGCATTATTCACGTGAATTTTATTACACAAATTTAAGAGTAATTACTATGAAATTTGAAGCAGTAGTACGTACTGAACTAGGTAAAGGTGCGAGCCGCCGCCTACGCCATGCTGGTCAATTCCCAGCTATTATTTACGGTGGTGAAGCAGCACCAGTATCTATCGCTCTTGATCACTCAAACGTGATCAACCAAATGGACAAGCCTGAGTTCTACGAAGGTATCGTTCTAGTGATCGACGGCAAAGAAGTGAAAGTTAAGCCTCAAGACGTTCAACGTCACGCTTTCAAGCCAAAAGTTGAACACATGGACTTCATCCGCGTTTAATTCCCTACCAAGGAATACGCCGGATTTAATCCAGCCTTTTGCATAAAGATTATCGGCCTTACCATCCGAGACATCTAAAAATTAGAAAACCCAGATGCTACCAACATCTGGGTTTTCGCCGTTTTGGAGAGCTAAAACATCTAAGACACCTAAGTAATTAAATAAAATTACCACTACAACACAGTAGTTTGAAATCCCAAAATTCACGCCTATTCTCGCCCAGAAACCTTAAGTATTAAAAGTAGCTTAGAAATAGGAAAACGAGTTGTTCTACGTTTTCCCCTAAACACGTTTTTGGACAAAACCTTCTTAGAGTAGCTACTTAAATTATAGGAATATAGATAACTTTTTGTATCATAAAATCGCGTCGTAAAGTGTCTAGTCTAATTGGTGCAGATCATTTTAAGATCTGGACAATTATCCTGACACTGTGGGGCTACCACGATCTTACTATTTAATAGGACAGCTTCAGTAACAGTATTAAATTGATGATATAGAACACTTGTGGTTCTCACTTTCTAAACATATTCTTGGAACCATCGTTCCACTGTCAAAATCATATACAATCACCTTAGGGTGGTGCACATCATATGCTTGTCCAATAAACACTGATGCAGCGTTTGACGCGCAAGGAAACAAATGGATAGTTTGTGCGCCATACTCTGATTTGAGGGTATGAAACATTGACTGAAGAACAGCAGCAAAGGCCTTTCCGTCATCTGGATGCGATATTGCACTATTGCCCATAAACTGTTCCTTCGCGCGAATTGTAATCATTTGGGCACCTGCCTTCGCACAAACTGAATTAGAAGCTTGAACCAAGCTTTCTGGTTCAGCCGTTAAGGCAATATTTATAACAAAATCAGTTCCTTTCTCTAATTCATCAAACCCAACCACTTCATAAAACTCACCGATAGGATCTATTGCAGGCCATGACCAACTGCCAGATTCTCTAAATCTAAGCATCGGAGTAACCGCATTCTTGTTCCCAATTTTTGCGCCGAAACCAATAAGAGCTGAAGTTGGACCAAAACCAAACAACGCAGCATTAAATCCAAACTCTTTGGTTTGTTGGATAATCTTATCGGCGGAAGCCTGAATAATATTCGGCATTAGAGCCCAAAATACATCTGGAGAATCAACTAAAAGCTCTTCATTATGACTCAATATATTGATCTGCTGGTGCATCCTTCTTTTAATTCTAGAAAGACTATTTGCAACTTGCAGGTATGAAGGGGGAGAAACTGTTTGAGAATTTACAGGCCACAACACAGCGTAAACAGGGATTGGTTGGTACTTCAAGCCATCTAACAAACTATTTGCGATAAGATCGAATTCTTTCCTCATCGCAGACAGTGTCGATGCAGAATAATCACTAGCGGCAACCTTATCAATTAACCGATGGTGTTTATCACATAAAAGCAATACATTGCTCGGATCATTTGACAGTTTATCTGATAACTCGGTAATCCCTCTTGCGCCTTTTTCAGACGATGCAACATTGTGAGCCAAGTATGCATAGTTGCCTGAAGTACCTGAAACCTCATCGTAATCAAGCTTTTCACCGCACCCAGTAAACATGCAACGACCAAAACTATCCCGCCAAACGGTCTCCTTGGTGCCTTTTGTGAAATCTGGACCACGGCCCGTTTTTTTCCTTTCTCCTTCAAAACGAGTGAACAACAATTCTAAATCATCTTGTGTTAGCTGAGTGCTCTGTTCCTCGGCTTTCTCCCAGATACTCGCTATACTAGATAAATTGGTTAAATCATCGCGCGTTATTGCATAACCTTGAATACATCTGTAAGTGACTATTTCAGATCCACCAGATAAGGTATTTATACAAGACTTAATCTGACTTGGCTCAAAGCAAAGGCGCATTGTGGCAGTCAATTCTTCGCTTAACATTAGCAAAATGATGGTATTCCTATCACCTTCGTCAGTTAAAATCCCTACACGGTTCCAACTAACCAAGTTTCGCAGATTGTCGAGATACTGACAAAAAGTATCCATCGAATCTAATGGTGAGCTTGCCGCTTGATTACAGAATTGATCTGCCTTGTTACCCATCAATGCTCCTCTTTGCTATTTCTAAATTACCGTTAACGTTAATGTAAACGTTCACCTGCTCATTACCCACTATTACAAACACAAGTTGCCTGTCAGGATTTCTCAACGTACATTGAGCCCAGTCATTCAAATCAATAGATGAGGGTTCTGGTACACATTGTGGGTGCGTATGCCAAGTTCCAATATAGCCCAGCTCACCATTTGATTGTTCAAATGCTTTGTCTATTGCCTGTTGATGACATGGGTCTCTCATCACAAACCTTGCTCGCTGGCTAATATCTTTTATCTTTGGTGTTGTACACCTGTCAATCCAAATCTTGCATTCACTTTCAACTCGTGAACCTATCAACGCCCCAAACTGTTCTGTATTCTTTCTCTTGATTTGGCGGTGTTCTAGCCAACATTCATAGACCTGCTTGTTGACTCGTAGTTCGACACTTGAACCTACAAACAAGATATCTTCATCAGTTACAGACATCACAATCCTCATGAATCAGAGATTTAACCTGCAAAGAGTCACTAAATTGATAGAACCTATTAGTCAGCGATACTCCATGAGACACTGCATCATGTTCACTGCCTTTCCAACTAACTTTTGAACTGGCAGTAATCTTCCCTTCCAGGCACTTGATAGCCAAATCACTCGCAATTAGAGCTGTTTGCGCAGAGCAAATAGCGCTATAGGAAATAAACTGCTCACCACAACCAGACATGTTAATTGTGACGTCTTGGTTTGGCTCGATGAAGTTAAGGTTAGAGTTAAGCCCTCTGGTCAACATATCAGGGCAAACATAGGCGCAAAGTAAGCAACCAGCGCTATCCGGCATATCCAATACAGCATGCCCACCTACACCAAAACCTTCAAGCCAAGTGTTAATGACCGGAACTTTTATGCCTTTTTCCAAAAGATACTCTTTAAAAAGTCGCTCATGAGTTGGGCTACCAATGGCTATAACAATCAAATCATAAGAGCTAATCAACTGAGAGTTTCTGAGTTCCAGTAGTTTCTTTTTCGAGGGAACAGCCTTAGACCATAAGAACTGACGAGCTAGGTGGTAACTGAGGCCATAAGACTTCTCTAGATTTAAATACTCCTCAGGTAAAATATGCCGGTACAAGTTATCTGTCTGATAAATATCATTGTCATAGATATCTAAGTTTTGAACCCCGGCCGCAGAAAGCTTGTGTGCTATCTCGCTCCCAACAGATCCAGCTCCAATCAAGGCAACCTTGCTTGTCGCTAAATCTAAATTTGCACCACCTCTTGGCAGCACAGCTCCTTTATTAAAAAGCCTTATAGGAACAGCCTTAATCTTCCAGTGTCTTAACTGAGCTTCAATTAACGGCAGAGAATGTTTTTTACCTTTTCTACTTTTGAAATATAAGCAAAACCAGACCGTTCCTGAAGGTACTTGAGCATTGAAAACAATCCAGTACTCATGAGTCTTCCACCTCCCATAATTGTCACTCAACATTTTGAGAAGGTCAGGTTCTTGTTTCAACAATACAGCTAAATACCAAGTTGTAAGCTGGTCTGTTTCTAACGGTGCTGGCTCAATTTCAGTGAGAGGCAAAACCACAGCTTTACCAGCAAGATTTCTTCCTGAACTATCCTGCCAGTAAACTTTCGCCGCTGCTGCTAGATCAGTACTTTCAGATTGCGCCAAATAGTAAGACCCAACACCAAACTTAAAATTTTTTACAGGCTTATAAACATCTATCTCTTCCAGTGCCCCGCTATCATTAGTAAGAAGTACAGGTCTTTCATCAAAATCACAAACATTTAACCAGCAAGACTTGAACTCTCGTAACAGCTCTTTCCGGTTCCAGTCGGGGTCAGTAACCGCTCTATCCAAAATACCTATGTGGCGATTAAGAGACTCCTCAATCGCCAGCAATGGCATATTGAAGTTTACTGAAACAGAATCCTTATCATTGACACAGATACTGCCATACTCAACGTCAGCAATTTTGAAAATTAGGACATGCGCCAGATGCCCTATATCGCGTGGATTTATAAGCAAAAAAACAGGTAAGTGAGTGATCTCTGATGTTAGAAAATGTATCAGACATATTTTTTTTCCTGCAATTTCAAGGCTGACTGTAATAGCGCCAGCCCCATTAAAATCCTGTGCTTTGCAATCAAAGCCTCTACTGATCAAATGCTCGACAATTTCGTCAGATGCTATCATTAAGCCCCCTGTGATGTACCCGAGGCTCCAGCTGTTGAATATGCAGCCTTTTTAATATTGGATGAACTACTAGGTACTTCAAAATCATTGCCAAACGCTTGGTTCAGTATCTCGCACTGCTTAACCAAATCTGTTTCATCAATAGCTTTATCTAACTTATCTCTTAACGACTTCAGCTTGTTATAGAACTGAGTTCCGGTATTTAGACTGCTACCATCAAAGATATCTCTCCATGGTGATTTGGGTAAATAAACCCTCACCTTATAAAGATCGTCACCTTGATCACTAAAATAACCACCACTCAACATGGCATTTACTGTGTTTCGAAGTGCAACTAAATCGTTAGCTTTATCACTATCATCCAAGCTTGGCGAAAATTGCTCTTTTGCCATCACTGTTAAGCCGATGGAAAAAACTTTCTTAGAAACATCTGTACTAAATTTGTAATCTCGCCAGCGCTTAAGGTACCTAACGATACGCTTATATTGCCCAAGCTTTTTACTCGCTGAACCGAGGTGAGTTGAAGAGTCATTTATCCAGTCCTTTAGCCCTTTAGGATCCGAGCCAGACCATTCCTTATTGCCTTCGCTAGAGTTCTTTTTGCCTACAGCTAACTCATACTCACCGTTTTGCTCCCGATAAACCGGGATGTCGATATGTAGATTTTTACTAGCGTAGTCGGCGGTTACGCATGGCTTTTTAATCTTGGCGTTTTTGAAGCCTCGGTCTTCTAGTACTTTCAGAACGATTTCTTTAACTTTGATAGGGTCATCTGGTGAACCATCAAAAGCAATCACTATAGCTCTATCAATGTCGAAATCTTCACCCGGATTCTTGACCCCAGTAGCTGTTGACATAGACCCTTGAAGAAAATCTTCTATTACTGGGTAGCCTTCGTCCTTCAAGGTACTTTTAATAGCCTTTAAGATACTGTCATCTTTTTCACGAGCATCTTTGTACTCGCTATCTTCACGGCTTATCTTAATCTTATCGTGAAACTTAATAAATTTTGCTTGAATGCTCATAGGTCCCCTCGATCGTCCGAATCTTATGATGCTATATGTAGTGCAATCTAAACCAGTAAGCTACAACATATAGTATCTAGATTGACTTTACAAGTTAAGTTGATTACACTTTTATTGATAAAAAACAACAAACCACAATATAAGCAAACACTTAGCGTATATGGCGACAAAATCGAGACATTCCTAGAACTACCTTGGATTAATTGGTTTCGCATCTCATCCAAAACACCGTAGTTTATTGACAGCTCAATGCAATTGTCTTGGCGTAAGTGATAGCATTAGAAAAAGCATCTCAAACGTCAAAAGCACCGTTAAACGAAGCACCTAAGATACAACAGAATTGTAAGCTAAGAAAAAACAGTCAACCAAACATTAGTAATTTGTTGTAGGTGTTTTCACGCTAACTACGTTCTTCGAAATCATCAATCATGATTATTTTCCCAGATTCAGTATCTCTCCATATTTCATTTAATTTTATATGCATGTCCTGCAGCTCTGAAAATCTATTTGTAGCATTGACATCTGGAACCAAGTGATTCCACCAATTATCTAGTTCAGTAAGCATTGATACAGCATATTGGATAGCTTCATTTGTAGATTTATTATCTAATGCAACAACTAATGGCCTCACTTTATCTTGAGAGTTATTGATCGCGTTTATCATAGTTAGATGATTAGTTTCATAGTGCATAGCCCTAATTGTTTCATGTTCACT
Source organism: Vibrio phycocola (assembly GCF_054404255.1). NCBI lineage: Bacteria > Pseudomonadati > Pseudomonadota > Gammaproteobacteria > Vibrionales > Vibrionaceae > Vibrio > Vibrio phycocola. The sequence continues at coordinate 366,220 of NZ_JBTAMQ010000004.1, read as the reverse complement.
TAATGTCCCATCTTCAGGGTTATTAGGAGATATAGAAAATTCCCCCCTAGAGATATGATTTAGAACGGAACGGCACACTTTCAAAGCATTTGAAGCAAATCCATAACAAGATACTTGTTTTTTGAATACATTAAACATCACTTATTTTCCTTTCTTAATAGAACACGCCCGAAGATTGGGCATATAAGCACACTCTTATTAACCACTAACCGATGTAGGCATTTTAGCTGGATTCGGTGTCAGTATCGCCCGCAGGTATATGCAAATGTGATAGTAGACAGGAAAAGCGTAAATGAAAATGGAAGCTAGTCACGATATCTATGATGATAACCATAAACAAAAATATGGTGATTCCAGAGGCACGATCTCCCACAGAGTAATTGCGTTAAATTGGGAATGGGGCAGAAATAATTCACGAAACAGGTTGTTTCGCAATTGTGCAAGACCCTCTTGCAAAATTGGAGACTAGAGTTTTTTCCAACAGCCTGTTGGAGAATTAGGGCATGGAGGAGTTGTAGCAAATTCTCCAACTACTGAGGATTCCTTGGTAGTTGCTCATTCGCTAATCCTATGGGCTTTACCATGGCTCCTGAAACGTTTTGGGGTATTTCTGAGTTAGCCATAACAAGCATTTGGACAAAATCTTGTTAGCAGTACCAAACGAGAATTAAATTTTTAAAGTAGTTATTCTGAGTGATACTTTGACATAAGTTTGAATTACCGAGTCAGTTTATCGTTCCTACACTAAACTTCACCATATGAGCTTTTACAGGAACTTTTATATTACCAGTAAGTTCCCTTTCTTCCAGCTGCTCTAAATTGATTTCAATACGCTTTGAACTCACAATCGGATATGTATCAACACCATCTTGGAACTTCCTATTATATGCGGTTACTCTAACAAAAGCGGGTTTTCTTAATTTAGTCGTGTTTTGAATAGTTAAGCTATAATTACACACGTTAGGTTTACATTCATAAGATTCATAATTTATCGTGATATCATTGTTTTGGTTATCAAAATAGTCCCCAATTAACAAGAGAATCAACACTAACAGTCCTATCGAAATTAAAACTTTATTTATTAATCTTTTACGTTTAACTCTTCGACTATGTTCTTTACGTGTAACCATACTTACCTGTAAATATAACTTGCAGATCTTATGAATCGCCTCGTCATATATCATATAAGCAATATCATAAACGCGGACTGAATCTAACGATTAATCAACTGAGTACATATTAGCCCAGGATGAAAGCTTTTTCGACAACCTCCACCATAAGCCATTACACTATTTGCAAAAAACTAAATGGTATGTCGATCACCTTACTCCATGTGGGACTAAGCAATGAATTTTGACCCACTCTGTACGGCTAAGCCCATAAATAGCATGATCGACAACCTTACCATTTAAGTTTTCTGCTCTTGTGACAACACCTTCTAAATTGAATTGAAGACGCTCACAAATACTCCGACTAGGGTTATTTTCAACAGCGACCGAAATTTGGATCTTTTGCATATCTAACTCGGTAAAAGCAAAGTCGACCAATTTAGAAACCGATTTACTCATTATCCCTTTACCTCGATAGTCACTTCTCAACCAATAGCCAATCTCAACTTTTTGTAATGAATGATCAATGCTATTAAAGCTAATATTTCCTACCAGCTGTTCGTTGTACAGCACCGCACATACAAGAGATTTTCCGTCTGCATAGTCGTGTAGTGAACGCTTAATAAACCTAAGGAAGAACTCTTCATTTTCAGCATGAGCCGGCCACGCGAGCCACTCACTCAAGTATTCTTGCTGCTTTGATACGATATCAAAATATAAAGGAGCAAATTTAGGTTCTATGAGCGCTAATTCTAAGCCCTGCTCTACTTCTAATGTAAACATGATTTTTCCTCAAAAACATAACATTTCTATTCGCCAGCCAGCTTATTTCTACCACCCATATCCAGTTTAAACACGTTTTGTCATCTAGAAAAAGTCGCTAAAGCTCACCGTCAAAGCTAGAGCAAATAACTGGATATCATCACAAACATCAGACATATTGCTCAAACAACCACCAGAATGCATATAAATACACTGAGAGATCAATATTTAAATAATAATATTAAATATAATACATTTTTATTCCGCTAAAATGAAAATTTATGCAGATAAATGAATAATCATTCATACCATATAGTATTTAAATATAACAAGGAATTGATAGAATGAAGGTGACATTAAATAAAGCTCTCGCTCTTGGTGCAATAGTGCTTTGCTCTGCTACCGCAAACGCGAGTGAAGGATTGGATCGCATTGCCGAATCTGGTGAGCTACGCGCATGTTTTGACGCTGGCTACATGCCATTTGAAATGAAATCAAAAAATAACAGCTACGTAGGTTTTGACATCGACTTAGGTAAAGTGATGGCAAAGGAGATGGGCGTAAAATATGTGCCAGTGAACACCGCGTGGGATGGGATTATTCCAGCTCTTATCACAGGTAAATGTGACATGATCATTGCGGGCATGACTATCAATGCGCAGCGCAATATGAAAGTGAACTTTTCAGACCCGTACATCATCGTTGGTCAATCTATTATTCTTAACCCAAAGCTAGAGGGTAAAATAAAGAGTTATAAAGATCTGAACACGTCTGAACACACGGTAACCAGTAAGCTTGGTACAACAGGTGAAGTAGTAGTTAAGAGAATGCTGAGCAAAGCAAAATACAACGCATTTGAAACAGAAACCGATGCTGCAATGGAAGTCATCAATGGTAAAGCCGATGCCATGATTTATGATATGCCATTTGTCTCTATCTATGCCGCTCAAAATAGCGATAAAGTCGCATCAATACTTGAACCCTTCACATTTGAGCCACTCGGTATCGCTGTGAAACAAGGCGATCCAGATATGCTTAACTTTTTAAATAACTTCCTTAGCCAGATCAAAGGTGATGGTACTTATGATCGCATCTACGACAAATGGTTCAAGAGTGACGCTTGGTTAAAGCAAATTAAATAAGCTCATTAAGCCAGATACTTTGTGTGTCTGGCTACTTGTCACGTTTATCTTGGTATTAAAATGCAATATAAAAAAAGCAACTGGAAGTGGACGGTACTATTTATACTCTCCTTGCTCGCGGTTGGATATGCAGTCTATTCTGCATCGCAAAAGATTGATTATACTTGGCAATGGGGTCGAATTGTCCCTTATATAATCGATTCATCTCCGATAGAAACGATTGTTGAAAGTGATGGTGAGGTATCCATTAGTGATACGGGCATTATGACGGTCAATTTTGACAATGGTGATCCCGCTTTAGTGATTGAAAAAGCGGATGAAGTGTTTGTGAGTGATGGCGACATTGTTTTTGCCGGCGACAGAATCTCTAGCGTCGATCAGCAAAGTATGGGGGTGCTATTAAAAGGTCTATTAATGACCATTAAGCTCTCTGTTATCTCTCTATTTTTCGCAATCATACTTGGTCTAATTGCAGCATTGATGCGTATTTCAAGTAATCCGCTCAACCGAAATTTTTCTTTCTTATATGTTGAAATAATTCGCGGTACACCACTGCTTGTTCAGATATTTATTGTCTATTTTTTCTTGGGAACCATTTTCGACCTAGATAGATTTACCGCTGGTATAACCGCATTGTCGATTTTTACCGGTGCGTATGTTGCCGAGATCATACGCTCGGGCATTCAATCTATTCCTCCTGGGCAGATGGAAGCCGCGCGCTCTCTAGGAATGAGTTACCCAAAGGCGATGACCTACGTTATCTTGCCTCAAGCCTTTAAACGTACCCTACCGCCAATGGCTGGGCAGTTAATTAACCTGATCAAAGATTCATCACTGGTGTCTGTTATCTCCATCACCGATCTAACCAAGGCAGGCCGAGAGGTCGTTGCCGGCAGTTTCGCCACCTTTGAAGTATGGTTTGCAGTCGCGGCGCTTTACCTTGTACTGACTTCCACATTGTCCTTTGGTGTTCAACGTATCGAGAAGAGGTTATCAAACAGTGACTAGAACTGAATATAAAGGCGAAGATATGGTGATCGCCTCTGGTGTCGATAAGATCTACGCTAATAATTGTCACGCCCTTAAAAAGGTCTCCGTTACAGTTAAACGTGGTGAAGTTGTTGTGATTATTGGCCCATCTGGCTCAGGTAAATCGACATTTTTACGTACGCTAAATCAGCTAGAAACCGTTTCTGAAGGCGAGATTATTATCGATGGGATCAATATGTATGACCCCTCTACCAACATTAATACGCTGCGTGAAAATGTCGGGATGGTGTTCCAATCATTTAACCTCTTCCCTCATCTAACGGTGAAGAAAAATGTCATGCTCGCTCCTCTAAAGGTATTAAACCAAGATAAAGAGCAAGTTGATAAAGATGCGGTAAAACTGCTTACGCGAGTTGGTCTCGCAGACAAGGTCGATGTTTTCCCAAGTCAATTATCCGGTGGGCAGCAACAGCGTGTTGCTATTGCCAGATCACTGGCGATGAATCCCGACCTGATGCTATTTGACGAACCAACATCAGCGCTAGATCCAGAAATGGTCGGTGAGGTTCTCGATGTCATGAAGTCCTTGGCAGAAGAAGGGATGACAATGGTTGTGGTGACTCATGAAATGGGGTTTGCTAATGAAGTTGCCGACCGAGTATTGTTCATGGAAGATGGACAACTGCTTGTTGATGACACGCCGGAAAACTTTTTCGACAACCCTTCTCACCCAAGATTGAAAAAGTTCCTGTCCAATATTTTGTGAGCTTAAAAGTGATTCGCAACGATGCTGGAATTAAGCAAAGGTGCAATGCCAGACGTTACGAATCACTTTTAAATTGTCTGAACTGACACCCTACCGATACGTCACCAAATCTTTAAATCGTTCGACCAATTCTGCCTTACTCATTGTCGATGTTTCTTCAATAACGGAACGAGTTAAGTGCGGGGCAAATTTCTCTATAAAGTCATAAGCATGTTTTTTTAAATACGTATTCTTGCTGTAACAGAGCCAAGCATAACAATCTGGAATTAAACCATCTAATGATCGGAAAGTAAGCGAATCATCCGCTTTATCTTTCGCAACGGACGCAACGATTCCAACACCAAGCCCCGTTTTCGCATATTCTTTAATTACTTCAACATTCATTGCGGTAATAATGTATTCAGGATCTAACCCGTGAGCTTGGAACGCACTGTCGACGGCCATACGCCCTGTCGATTTGGGTTCGTAACTGATCAGTTTCTCTTTTGCGATTAAGTCTAGCGTGAGGTTTTCTTCTGTTGCGAGTGGGTGATCCGATGGCACAACAAGGCTCAGAGACCATTTGTAAACAGGTAACACTCTAAGATCGCTATTTTCTTCAATATCCTGGGCGATAATAAACAAATCATGTGGGCCAGCATCTAAGGTATTGTTCGTTGAACCTGGCTCTATCGTTCCCATGTGTAGAGCAACTTTGGGATAGCGTTTGATAAAATAACCGACACTTTCTGGTAAAAGAAAATTCGCAATTGCGTTGGTAGTAAATATATTTAGACGACCTTTATCGGGCGATGTTAGCTCGGAAGAAATAGACTTGATTCTATCTTCGATATCGAGCATTTGGCATGCTTCTCGAATTATCTCTTGGCCAATTTCTGTTGCACCGGATAAATGCTTACCACTCCTTTCGAATATCTGAACCCCGAGCTCTGTTTCGAGTAAGCCAACTTGTTTACTTATACCCGGCTGAGAAGTAAATAACGTCTCAGCCGTTAACGATATATTGTATCTATTTCTTTGTATCTCTCGAATATAACGCAGTTGCTGGAGTTTCATTATCTATCCTCGTAATATATAGAGCTCTCTAGAATCTAAATTATTCACTATCAATAATAAAACAGCTAGCTTTTTGTCCCACAAGTGCAATTATCTTTGATATTGAAAGCTCCCATATTATCAATAATACACGCTTTCATTTCCTTCACCGACGCACTTTGTGCCTTACCTTTGCGGATAATTAGATCTACTGTCGTATCCAGTGAGTGCATTCCATCAACAGGTACCGTCGTAAAATGATGATTACGTAACTCTTTAGTCACACAGACTTGTGGCAACAACGTTCCCCCTAATCCCGCTTCAACGTATTGTTTCAGAGCCTCAAAAGAGTTGCATTCCATCGCCAGTTTTAGACGAATTCCCTGCCTAACTTCAAACAGGTCAATCGCTCTTCGGATGTCGAAAGTATTATTCAGAATCGCTAATGGGATATCGGTTAACTGTTGAGATGAACAACGTTTAAGCTTTGCCCACGGGCTTGAGTTAGGAACAAGTAGACTCAGTTCCTGAAAACGACATGAATAAAGCACCTCAACTCTGGGATCTGGCTTAGCGTTGAGCAGTATTCCGATATCGGTTACATCGTGGGTGATACGCTCAATGATGTCATCACCACCACCAACATGAAGAATAGTTTTAATTCCCGGATGTCGACTCGAAAACTTAGACAAAGCCGTATCGACAAAATCGGGAATAAAGCCGCCACCAATTGAGATTTGGAGCGTCCCTGTTTTTAGATTATCTAACTCTGAAAGTTCTGTGATGAGTATGTTTTGACGCAAGTTAACATCTCGAATATATTCCGCTAACCTTAATCCCGGCTCGGTAATTTTTATCCCTCGCCCTACTCGCTCCATCAACTTCACACCCAGCTTAGATTCAAGTTGAGCTACTTTGCGACTGATTGCCGACGGAGAAACGTGCAGTACTTCTGACGCAGATCGAACACTACCCGTATTGCAGACCACTTCAAAATATTTTAATGCACGATTATCCATCTTATAAATTCAGCCTAATCAATTGTCATTTAAATATATTATGCTGCCAGAATATGTTGTACCAACTTGACCCAGAAATTCGCGCCAATAGGTAATACTTTGTCATTAAAGTCATAGTTAGGATTATGCAAGCTATGACAGTGTTCAGCATCGCCATTTCCAAGCCAAATGTACGCTCCTGGGCATTGCTCTAACATGAAGGCGAAGTCTTCACCTCCCATACTCGCGGCAGGATTGACCACGACACTCTCAATGTCTGACATCGATTCCAACACTTCTCGACATTTCTGAGCTTCCTCAGGAACATTGACGGTTGCGGGATAGCATCTTGTGTAGGTAATTTCAGCTTTACAGTCTTGAGCGGCAGCGATGCTATTGACAACTTCGGCCATTCTCTTCTCAATCAAGTCACGAACATCGGGACAAAATGATCGTGTTGTCCCTTTAATGGTGACATCTTCAGGGATCACGTTATACGCATGACCGCCATTGACCTGAGTTACACTTACAACGCCAGCTTTTTGAGGGTCTAGACTACGACTTACAATACCTTGTAACGCCGTGATAATAAGGCTAGTCGCCAAAACAGGATCAGCACCTTCATGTGGCATCGCGCCATGCCCACCCGAGCCAATAATACGGATGTCGAACGTATCAAACGCGGCCATCACTGCACCATCATGTACGGCTGCCTTTCCTGAAGGTAATGCAGGCCAGTTGTGCAAACCATAAACAGCTTTAACGGGGAATAAATCGAATAACCCATCTTGAATCATTGCTTTTGCGCCCGCTTCATTTTCTTCCGCAGGTTGAAAAATAAAATGGACCGTACCTTTAAATATAGGGTTTTTCGCTAACGTGATCGCGGCTCCTAACAACATCGTCGTGTGGCCGTCATGCCCACAAGCGTGCATTTTTCCCTCGTGCTTAGAACAATGAGAAAAAGAGTTTAATTCGGTTAAGTTCAATGCGTCCATATCGGCTCTAAGTGCAATAGAATCACCAGCGCCTAAATTACCATGTAGAGTTGCGACTACCCCTGTACCACCGAGGCCACGATGAATTTGTAGCCCGTTTGCACTCAAAATATCAGCAACAATGTCAGATGTTCTAAACTCTTCGTAAGCTGTTTCTGGATTCGCATGAATATCTTTTCTCCATTGAATCAGCTGTTCGTGGAATTCAGAATTATGTTCAATATCTTTTATCATAGCCTTAACTTCGCTCATTTAAATTTAGAAAAACGCTGGTGAATATCAACTTAATGAATACGCACTACAGTAGAAGGTTCGCAACCAGTGCCGAGCCAATAAATGTACCTGAAAACACAAGCACTGCAATAACAACAATCTTCACGCCAGACGACTTAAACGTCGTAATTTCTTGCTTACTGATTGCGATACCTGCATAAGCAAGAACAGGACTTACAAGGCTTAAGAATGACACCTCACTAATATATCCTAACATCCATTCAGAAACAGGTGACGCTGGTATGGTAAGTAATACACTGATTAACGAGAGCCAAGCAACTGAAGGTAAATAAAATGGCACAATTTTAGCGATAACTAAGCTCGCCACTACCATCAAAAAGATAATAAACATCCCAGGTAGAGAAGCGAGAGGCGTCGTACCCGTGCCCGCCCAGTTACTGATTAGCGCAACCAAACACACAATCACTAACGTCGAAGTATAATTCACAAGATCAATCGATGAATTTACGTTTTTATTAACTGCTGAATTTGTCATGGTCATTACTCCGCTACTGTTTCTTCTGAGGTTTTATTCGTGCTTACTTTTGAACAAATTTTATAGAGTCGCTCGGCTAAAGGTAACGCAATAAATAGACCCACAAATAAACCGGTCGCATTGGTGAGCAAGTTACTGGCTCCAGCTAACGCAATGATCTCTTCTTTCATATTCGGTAGCATTTCACCCAGAGAACCTGAACATGCTGCTGTCATACTGCCACTACCCACACCACAAGCCATCGCAAGAGCGCGAATATCAAACCAGCCGGTGGACGCTAAGAAAGACGCTAAGATCGAGAAATATAAAGTACCAAACATGGTACCCATGACATAAACCCCCATAACACCAATCCCTTCGGGACTCTTGAGGCCATATTTATCGGAAATTAACGCAATATTTGGCTCACGGGCAATGGAAAAACACGAGCCAATGGATTCTCGGCCCATTTTCAAAATGATGACAGCAACAGGTATTGCGATAACTAGCGTTCCTAGATTTCCCAATTCCTGAAAAATCATGGCGGGACCGACCGCTAATATTTTATCGAGTGATGGCCCAATAAGCGTACCGAATTTGGCTAAGAAAGGCAGAACTGAAATGATAATAATTGGAGTGGCGCGTTCTGCTTGTTTCGACGTCAGAACCACTTTTGCTTTACTAACGACGTTCGGGTTAAACAACAACCCAATGATAAAAGCGTAGAATAGAGGCAATAGAACGATGACAATTCCACCACCAAGTGGCACTTTTAATACACCAACCAATTCAGCAACAACCGATATGCCAATAACCAAAAGGTGCAGTTTCCAGTTTCCCAACTGATTTTTTAAGTTATCCATACGTTAACTTCCTTATTAAATATAAATTACGTCGATCTTTATATGTTATTCACGCAAATAAAAAAGAATCAGTTTCTACACTTGCGTCCTTGCATACATAGATAAACAACTTGAACTATTTTGATTAGACCATAGGCAATCGGGCAGGAATAGTGCTATTTAACCAACAAATTGTTCTAATTTAGGCAACAATAAAATCAAGTTACGATACCGGATTTTTGTCTGGGCTTATTTATATTGGAGAGATGAAAAACCGTAAAAGGAAGATGACATAACCGGTTAGGAGCATGCGTAGAAAACGCTAGCTAAGAGACGAGTATCATGTCATCTTTCGACAAACTTTGAAGTGCACCAACATCACGCCAAGTTCGATTCTTCCAAGCCCATTCGTTCCCTTTCGCACCTAGAACGAAAATCATGACAAAATTCACAAAAGGGACAAACATTAATAAGGCTATAAATGTGCTTACTATAGTGTTTAAGTAATTGTTATATATTAATTTTTAACACCCAAATTTTGAAATTGATCTACGAAAATAGCTTGACTCAATAACCAATTATCTTCGGGTTTATAGAAGTAAAATTCCCATGTAAGAGGATGCCGCAAACGCTTTTCCAAAGCAGAGATTCTTATTAATGATGGTGATAGCTCTTCAACCGAAATAATTTCAGACCCTAAATATTCGCCATACAAAGCCGCTATTTGCCCTACTTGCCCCTTCATCATAGTCAATGCTTGAGGCTGTTGAGAGATAGACGGGTTACTGGCATACAACTCATCGACAGCCTTGTTTGAATTAGAGCCTAATTCTTTAAAGAAAGCACCAACTTGATCTAAAGGCGTACCTTCGTAAGCATTGGCTAGAGAGCTAAATGTAACCAAAAGAAATAAAAGTGATTTTTTCATTTACTTGTCCTTGATTTGAATAAACATATAACGGTTCATGGTGTCGTAAATTTTGTTGATGTATTTGTTATATCGAGACCGCTAACTTACGAGTTTCTTTGACATGTTGTAGCCAGAAATAGCAAAACCCACCTCTTGATACAGTTTTAACGCTCTTTGATTTTGATACGCAACACGTAATTTTATTTGTTCAATATCAATCGATTTCAATTGTAAATCGAGAATAGTCATGGCCAATTTCCCATAACCATTATTGCGGCAGTTTGGAAAAATGTAGAAGTCGTAAATGAACGTCGATTTCTCATTTGCGTTTATCGAGTGCCACAAGTAACCAACCAAGTCTGACCCTGATTCAATACACAATAATTCATGGTCATCGGTGTCCAAACCATTGGGAAAACTACGAAGGAGCTCGTATTTAGCCAATTCAGTCGACTTATCCATTGAGTGACCATAGTTTTCAGCTATTTCACGGCTGTAATCATCAATGAAGTAATCACAATACGCTGGGTATTCATTTGAGACCATTGGTCTGAGCTTAATCATGGTTAGGCCTTTAGATAGATGTAGTTAAAAGTTTTGTTGAGACACTTGTATGCTTAAAAAATTTCTTCTGCGGCACCCGCTAAATGTAAAGAAGAAAAATATTTTCCTTTTTCAAAAAGTTCAACAGCAGTTTCAATAAATTCTACTGCAATTTTTTGCTTTTGAATTAAAGAACTTTTCACAGGTGATTCAATCCTTAACTGAAATACATAACGTGGCTATAGGGATTCTGCCCACGAGGGGCCAAATATCTTATTAAATGGCTGTTTACTATATAAGTAAAGGCGGGGTGAATGAATTATCACTTAACGAATTTCTATCAAGATTAATCATAATTCCGGTTCTGCTTTTAACCCCAACGACAGTGACTACTATTGTTTCAAAATACTCAAGTGGCTCAATAAAAGTAACAAGGATCACTGTCTTCTCACTTTCCCCTAAAACACTTTCTATTGAACTGATAGTTAAAGTTCTAGAAGTGTAATGATCAACGCCTGTTTGCTGGCTCCCCGTTAGCACGTAACTCTCAAAGTTTAATAACGCCTCTCCAGACATTCTTTCTGAAAAGCGTAACTTAATAGCCGTATTCCCTATCAGATAGATGTCTTTTAGGTATGGTTCATTAATATGTTTATCTCCAGCAAACAGAGAAAATGAAAAAAGAGAAAATAATAGCGTTATATACTTCATTTTATCTCCTACAAAATGAAAATTGACATATACACATACCAGTTTAAGCGGACTAGAGTAGTTGGTTATAATGTGGAGCGTTATATTATTCCGTCGCGATCATTTTGCCTTGCAACGCAGATGTATTCTCAACACACTCTTCTATTGAACGAATTAAAGAAGCCGCTAATAGAGTTGGTTTCGGCTTGTTCGCCCATAGAGCATAGACTGGACGAGTAAAAAGAATATCCGATTGATATTGTATTTGACCTGGTAAACCGTCACATAACTCACTGATTTCTGTCATCGGTAATAAACCAACACCCGCACCAGACGCCACCAATTTTCGAACCAAGGTAATATCGTTTACAAAGTTTTTTTGCGCATACATTTTGTCTATTTGGCTTAATTTACTCCCTTGTAACTGTGAATCTGAATATGGGATAAGTAACCGCCCTTTGTTATTACTATCCTTCCTCGCAACTAAGCACACAGCCACATCAGCAATACGTTTTTGATAGAAACTCGAATCTTTTTGTTTACCTATCCGAACCGCCAAGTCAAATGATGTCTGACTCAACAACACATTATTATTTGCAGGCTCAATCACCATATTGACTTGCTGCTTTTCCAACACAAATTTTTCAATTGCGGGATAAAGAAGCCCTGTCATTAAATTTTGTGGGCAATGTAAAACAAAAGAAACACTTTCTTGCTCACTACTTTCAGATATCGCTGACTGTAAATCTAATGTCATCTCTCCAAGTTTATCGAACAACCCTTTACCAAAACTGGTTAACTTCACCCCTCGTGATGAACGAATAAAAAGTGAATCTCCGAGCTGTTCTTCTAAGAACTGAATACGTTTCGAAAGCGTTGGAGCCGTAATTTTAAGGTCGTGCGCCGTTTTGGCATAACTGCCTCGGCGCGCCACTTCAACAAATAATAAAAAGTCATCAAGCATGTAAATCCTAGCAATCTTAGAGTTCTAAATCTGACATAGTCAGCGTGAAGGTATCTTCATAACATACAAACACAAGGAGAAACATATGACCAAATTAATTTTTACAGTTCTGTTTTCATGTTGCCTTTCTTTCATTGTGTCAGCTTGGGTAACGTACATAAATATTGGGTTAACCCATGACTTTATTGATCGATGGGCATTTGCATTTGTAAACGCATGGCCAGCCGCATTTACCGCAGCATACCTACTTAGTTCTTCTGTTATGAAATTTACCCACTTTTTAATTAATACATTAGCCAAAGGAGAAATCTAAAATGTTAAACATCGTCGCCTTTATCACACCTAAAGTTGAGTTTTACCAAGCTTGCAAAGATAAAATCACAAATATCGTGGAGGCCACAAGAGCGGAGGACGGCTGCTTGCGCTTTGAGGTATATGAAGAACAAAACACGAAACAATTGGTTCTAGTTGAAACGTGGGCAGATCACGCTGCACTAGAAGAACATTATGCTCAACCTTACATTACGCCTATCTTTGAGTATTACCAAAACGCACTAGAAGAAGCGCCACAGATCCACCATTTGAGCGTTACTGGTTAGCCATTTACCCCAAACTCAGTAACTGCCCCAGCAATTTGCTAATCCAAAGTCACCCGATATGGTGACTTAAATTTCCGTTAATTCGTTGAAAATAAAACCGAGGACTTAATCGTTAGAGGGTTTGTGAATCAACGATTTGAAGCAAAACATTTTGGTCTCTAGGGCCACTGATTATTAAGGCGGTTACATCATCCAATCTTTACAAGGTTCATATACTCAATTTTTGCGTTTGCAAGAAAGGGCCACCGACTAAAAAAGATGGCTTAAGCTATCAAGATGTTGATTGTCAGGATATACGATTACTAAAAGCGAAAGAAATATTTGCAAATATTCACTTATAGACAACCTTGAAGTGCTCTAACACCAACAACATATCTTCTGTTGGCTCAATACCCAATTCTGCACACTCTAGGCTAAAGAATTCCCAATGGGCTTCCCGCCACCAGGCTAATGATTTATCGCCCTCGCCTTCTTCGGCAGCAAACTCGGCGGTAATATCACAATACTTACTTTTGGTCACAGAAGTGAGTTCAATGATACAGATTGGTTTACCATTCCAATCCGTGACGACTTGGAGATGACCAACTTCTGGCATTAACTCACCTTCATGGCTATACCAATATTCCATACTGCACGATGCGCGCTTTTCTCCACGCAAAATAAGATCAGCACAAACATTGGCGTTATATTCATCAGCGCAAAAATAATCGCTACTGAACGAGGTGTATTTTTTCGCATCTTCTAGAGGCAAAGAACCTAGATACGCATCCAAATATACCTGACTTTTATCTTCCATAACTCTCACCTATTAACTCACTCTTTAATGATTACCTATCTGATTTAATGGTCACTCGTAATATTGTTCCACTCCGTTCGCAGCATTGCTAATACTACGGTATCCCACCACTGCTGTTTGAAAAATCGATGCTCTTTAAAATACGCTTCCTGCCTCATACCTAGCGAATAACATAATTTAATTGCTGCTAAGTTTTTACTGATCGTTTCACAATAGATTCGATGAATACCGAGCTCTGTGAAGCCATAATGAGCAAGAGCCTTTGCTGCCTCAAGACTTAATCCACTTCCCTGAGCCTCCCTGGAGAAAGCGCACCCCATAGACGCCTGTTGGTTCTTTTCAAGACGTAGGCCAACGGTACCAATAAACTTTCCTGTTCGTTTACTTTCAACCGAAAGTTGATAAGTCTGGCGCGGACTTTCAAAAGCCTGAGAGATAAACAACTGAGTAAGCTCTCGATACTTACTCGGTTCACAATCCCTTTCATCGTAGAAACGCTGATACTTGGGATCTTGAGATATTTCAACAAATACACTCTCATCTTCTGGCTTCATGTCTCGAAGAATCATGCGATTCGTTTCTAGTCTAAACATCGGATTACCTTACTAAGAGTTGGAATGTAAAACGAAAAGTTAAACGCGAAATTTCATTGGATAGGTGCTGCGCGGGACCTTTTCTGTAGCAGTAAGCCACACATTATTTTTGCATATTTCATAACCCTCAAAACCACATAAAAGCCCCTTTGCTCGTTTAATATCGGCATTGTCCATTATTTGAAAGTGTAAGTGTGGTGCAGTCGAGTTTCCTGAATGTCCAACCTGTGCGATGTGTTCACCCACTTCAACAATGTCACCCACACTATGTTTTATGGAGCCAGCTTTCACGTGAGCGATCAACGCAACACAGCACTTACCTTCGATCATAAGATAGTTCCCACTTAACTTTTTTATATCACCAGATTGATACGAGAAAAACAGGTTATTTATAATCGCTAAACCTAAATCAGAGAAGATATTTAAACGATGACGCTCCTGTACGTGGTTTTCAATGGCGATGATTTTTCCTTTCATCGGTGCATAAATAGGTTCACCCCAACCATAAGTATCAAGTAACGTCACTTGGCCTAAATAGTAATCTCTGTTTGATTTTCGATGCCAGCTCTGTTTACCGTCGGTTCCAGCTTGTGTTTTAATAAAATCATAAGCATAAGTCATTCCCCATTCATCAGTACCATGACTAGGAACTTTATCTCCTGGTGTGGTGATGGCGTGCCATATTCCCCTTAAAGGTGGCGCAACTATAATCGTTTTCATCCTAGTACCACATAAGCAGCCAATGAAAACATCAGCGCAGTAATTGGTGCCCATAACTGCCTTTCAAGTTGAGATGGCGTGACCCAATTCAATATCATGCTAAGAGCTTGTACACCTAGGGCGGCGTAAGTTGTCCAGATCGGCCAATTCGGTTCAATATTAGCAGCCGACGTAATTCCTGCTCCCATAGCGAACAGTACAAAAACAGATATTAGGGCGAAGGCTCGGCCAGTAATTGGCAAAGAACCTTCGTGAGTGCCCCCTTGTGTTATTCTTCCCCAAGGCGCTCCGCCAATTAAGCAAAATTGAAAGATAATCACGGCGACAATCATTACAGAATACAAAACTGCAGCAAGTTCGATCATAGGTAACCTATTCTATACATGTCCGTTTTTATACATGTCCGCTTTTATGTGAACGGACTGGATAAAAAGTTAAAATTAGAAACGTTTAAGATGCTTTAAATGAACCGCGGCTATCCAAAGGCTCACAAACTGAAACCTTGAAGCCGCGATGCCAAATTTGTTACTAATCAATGAAGTAGCCTTCTTCGACAACAGCATGCAGCGTTAGACCCATATTGAACCCCATGCGTATCACCCCATGGAGCTCAGATTGGTCACGACAAATAACGGTGATGCATGTCCCACCATCACGGTGTCTGATTGCCAAATTTGTGAATGTTTTTTGCCAATCAGACGAAAGAGCTTCGGCTACATAGATTTTATATGCTTTAGGAGTATCCATTGCTGAATCTGTCATGCGCTTCTGCCTTTATCTTACTTAGAAATGATAACCTACAGTCGCACCCCAAGTTACCCCACCAGCATCTTGCTCATTACCATTCAGTTTTACATCAATACTTGAATAGTGAGCATTAATACCAACAGACCAATTGTCAGCAACAATGTAATCTACGCCGCCGCCAACCCAGTAGCCTGTTGACTCATCTTCATAAGTATTCTTAGAGCCTGAATTGACAGTCTGAAGTTCTGCTGCAGCGAAACTTACACCACCACCTAAATAAGGCATAAATGAGTCGGCTAAGACAGGAGCTTGCCAACGTAAACCTAGGTTAATTTCACCAACAGTGGTTTCTGTCTTCACGCCATTGGTTTTGTTCTCACTCCCACTGCCGTAAAAGTCGAGTGCAACACCTAGCGGCATAGAGGATGGTAAGTAGGTAAACTGAAACCCGATAGTGTCCATCACATCGTCGTCTCCCCAATCGGATTCAAGGGATTTGGTACCTAGTAGTACTTTAACAGACGCGTCTCCACCGGTCGCATTTGCAAACCCGAACGGTAAAAGTAATAAGCTGGCAATAGCAACAGTGTTAAAAGTGTTCTTCATAGTGAGTCCTTAATTTCTAAAATGGTTAAGCCTTATTGCTTAACCACTAGATTACTCACAGTGCAGATTACCCACATCACCACATGATGTGATATTTAATAATTTAGGTTAATTGAGGATTTGGTATTGGCGAGCTTTGTTAATGGCCGCTCGACGGTTGGACACATCTAACTTCGAATATATGCTTTTTGTATGAGTGCGAAACGTGTTCAGGCTAACAAACAATTTAGATGCTATCTGAGGGCCGGTTAGCTCTGTATCTAGCCATTTCAGCACTTCAGTTTCTTTTGTACTTAATGGGTCGAGTAGCGTCGTTTCAATAACCTCTGAATTAGGTTTTTCAACATTGATCTGGTTCAATTCGATAAGTTCACGGATCGGACCGATCTCACTCATCCAAATCGTATTCTGGTGTTCTTGTTGAATGAGTATTAGTCGATCGAACGTCTCTCTAACAAGCTCACTGTTCTTTGCTTCAACAGCGTTTAACACTTCAGAAATTTTTTGCGTAAACAGTAAGCAAGGAAAACTCCGATTCAATGGTAAAGAATGCAGAGCTTGTTGGACATCAAGCCGCGAGGTCGGCTCTGCCAACATATAGAGAAGATAAGAATAACTATGACTAGAAACCGAAAGTTCAAAAGGAGGAGTTTGTGTCACGCTGGTCGAGTTACCCTTGTTAAGTTGATATAACTTCAACCAAAAAGAGGGTGGACGGTGGCACGGATTAGGCGGTTCACAGAAACATTGATCAGCTTCATAAAACAAACGCTGTGCTTGTTCATCTTGTCCTTGAGCTAAGGCTATTCTCCCTTCAATTAAT
This sequence comes from Vibrio phycocola, assembly GCF_054404255.1. Taxonomy (NCBI): domain Bacteria; kingdom Pseudomonadati; phylum Pseudomonadota; class Gammaproteobacteria; order Vibrionales; family Vibrionaceae; genus Vibrio; species Vibrio phycocola. The sequence goes on along the minus strand of NZ_JBTAMQ010000004.1, from coordinate 348,839 downwards.
AGATATCGGTATCGAGCCTCGGGCATAAAACCCAGCACACCGAACTGCTTAGCGATATCAAGAAGGTTTTGCGCGCTAACAATATCACCTTGTTCAAACACTATTTCGCCCAGCAATAGATACACATCTGCACTTCCTTCGACGGTATATCCAGAGTGCTGCTCATTCATTGTCACCGCTGTCTCGGCAACCTTTTTCGCCTTGTTTAGCCAACCTAATTGATAGTAATAATCACCGAGTAAAAAACGACTGGTGATTTGAGCACTTAGATCATTGGAATGATCCATATTGGCAACGGCGGCTTTAAGGCAATCTTCTGCTTTTTCAATGTTTCCTTGGCGCCATAAGGCAATCCCTTCTAGCGCTCTGGAGGAGCCTCGCCACACCTGCTCTTCGAATGGGAGCACCGCTTGTGCATTTCGCACTCTCAATAACACCTCTTCGGTATTGCCTTGAGCAGCATGAATATAGGCTTCTCCGATATTTACAATGCCAAATGCTGTGTTCTCTTGAGGAGTGAATCGTGACGTTAAATTCTCAAAATATATTCTGGTTGTATCAAGCAAATACATGCCTTTTTCAGGGTTAGAATAGAGCATGGCAAGTGCATAGTAGCCAGCCAACACGGGAAATTTCTGAATAACGTCTATATCAATGTTTGATAACCATTCAACCAGTATAGAATCATGACCATCAGCTCGCTGTTGAGGCCAATGGGTTTCAATAAGCTCTAATGCTCTCTCTGTGTTTCGAGTCGCAAAGGCATAGGAAATCGCATCTGATAGACGCCCACGATCCGCATACCAGGTTGCAATTCGCCAATTAAGTTCTTCTCTTCGCTCTGTGGTCATTTGCGCTCGAGTCATAAGCGCGTCAGCAAATAAATGGTGGTAACGAAACCACGTTTTTTGATTATCGAGAGGAATTAAAAAAACATTATTTTGCTCTAAATAGCTAAGGTGTTCAGCGCTATTGTCGATATCCAAAACAGCATTACAAAGTTCGACAGATAACTCGCTAAGTATTGAGGTTTCGAGTAAGAAATGACGAATTGAATTTGGCAGGTTGGCGATAACTTCTTCGGTCAGATAATCCAGAACAAAGGTATTGGAACCTGTAAACTGAGATACGATTTCTTCAATCGTGTCACTGTTAGAAAACAGTAAAGAAGACAACTGCAAACCAACCGCCCATCCTTCAGCTTTATGATTCACCGCAACGATATTTGCTCGGTTTAAGTCTGCAGTCGTATTTAGCTTTAAATACTCATTGGCTTCATCATCACTAAACCTTAAATCGGACGACCTAATTTCAAGAAGCTCACCTGATGCCCTTAACTTTGCCAAAGCTAGCGTGGGATCGGATCGCGTAATAAGCACGATGTGAACGTTATGCGGTAATTGTTCAATGAGGGCATTCATTAACTCGTTTACCTGTAGTGACTCCACAAGGTGATAATCATCTAACACTATCGTGATCTGATCTGAGTAATACGTTAATTCATTCGTGAGGGAGGTAATTACATGTTGGTGGTTCGCATTTCCTGCTTGCACTAGGTTCCACGCCTCTAGTACAAGTGTGCTATCCATTTCTCTGATTGCGGCGATTAAGTAAGTCACAAAGGTATCGGTATTTTTGTCTTTTGAATCCAACGACACCCAACAAATCGTGTTTTTTGCTTCAGCGCACCATGAGGCAACCAACTGAGTTTTACCAAAACCGGCAGGAGCAGAAACTAACGTGAGTTTAATGTCTAACGCCCTACCAAGCCTTTCTGTCAATATTGGCCTAGCAATGGCGTTAGATTTAAGTACTGGGCAATAGAGCTTCGTTTTGATAATCATGGTACACCCTTAATCGGTATTAATAGCCAGCATGAAGTCTAAATTTAAGATCTAAGATGCAATATTCGACATCACTGTGCAACTCAAGATCGGCAAAAATAACCGCACAACACCTGTTGCTCTGACCGGATGCCAAGTTAGTCCGTAGCATTGTCATTAACGCTGAACCGCAAAGGCCAATGGCAGCACTTTAATCATTAGAAGAAACCAAGCAATGAACGCGACGCCAAATAGACTGGCAAACACATCTCCAGATTCAACCAAGGTTCCGAGCCCTATTATCGCTATCGAGAACCCGATCCATTTTGTCGTCCGACTTAGTTTGTCTTCTGCGACCAATAAAAGAGAAACCAAAGAAATCCATATCGAACCAACCAGTTCATTGCCTCCACCAACACTTTCTTGAATCACGCCAAGCATTAGCCAAAGGTCAATTGCAGCTTGGCTATTTTCAGGGTACAACTTAGAAATTTGATGAATGGCTTCTATCGAAATACCACCACTTAGAAGCATAAAACCAGACCAAATACTGCCAATAATTAGCATCGCGATAGCGACGTCTGGAGATACTTTTCTTGTTAAATTAAAAAATGAGAGACTCAGAACAAATAAGGAAATGCCATAGACAAAATAAATCGCCACGTTCCAACTGATGTAAAGATAAACATCAGATAGCAAGGATTCGAGTATCGTGTGACTATGGTTAAAAGGCCCGTCAAGGTAAGTAAAATTTCCCACCAACAGAGCGAAACCATAAGCAAAACATACTAGGTTCACGACAAGCGCGTATTGAGCCTGTTTAATTGAAGTCATGACAAGCTGTCTCCTTTTCTGTAAAAAGAATCAGATTAACAATCATGACCAAGCTTAGAATCACCAGATATGGTGATTTAAATTTCCATCAATTTGTTGAGAATACCGACGACTTAATAGTAAGAGGATTTGAGAATGAACGATTTGAAGCAACGCATTCTAGTCGCTGGGGCCACAGGTTATCTAGGCAGTTACATCATCCAAGCTTTACAAGGTTCAGGTGCTGAATTTTATGCGCTCGCCAGACACGACCACAAACTAAGAACAATGGGGTTGAGCGATAAACAGATCACCATCGCAGAGGTAACCAACCCCGTTAGTTTGATAGGGTGCTGTGACGATATTGATGTCGTTATTTCGTGTGTCGGGATTACAAAACAAAAAGATGGCTTAGGCTATCAAGATGTGGATTATCAGGCGAACAGTAACCTATTGAAGGAAGCACAAAAATCGGGCGTAAAAAAATTCATCTATATCTCTGCCTTTAACGCTCCAAATTATCAGGGTGTACGATTGCTTAAAGCGAAAGAAATGTTTGCAAGCGAACTTCTCAATGCTCAAGCAATCACCCCATGTGTGATTCGACCGAATGGCTTTTTCTCAGATTTGGAAGAGTACTATAAGATGGCCCAGCAAGGTCGAGCTTACGTATTTGGTCAAGGTGAGATTAAGCTCAACCCTATTCACGGAAGTGATTTGGCCAATTTCTGCCTCGAAGCCATCGATAGAAATGACACAGAATTAGATGTCGGTGGACAAGACATTCTCTCAATCAATGACATTGCTGAACTTGGGTTTTCAACTCAACAAAATCCCGCCAAGATAACCTGTTTACCCGATTGGGTTCGAACCGCCTCTTTACTTATCGCCCGTCGTCTCCCGGAACGTATTGGTGGCCCTTTCGAGTTCTTTCTGACGGTCTGTGCCCAAGATATGATCGCACCAACCTATGGCGAGAAAACGTTGGAACAACATTTTAAATATTTGTATGACTCTCAAAGAAAGTAACAGCAGTTCCTGATTAGGGAAAGTCATCTCGATTTCATTTCGAGTGTTACGCGTGACAGTTAGGTTGCCGAACCGCAGCAGGATTCTATGTGCCCTAGGCCACGGTTGGATAAGTGCGGCAGTATCATAACGAACTCCGCACTCGGTGATAAACGACATCGATAAGTGACACTATGCGTTACACGGCATAAGTGGCCCAAAGGAAGGAGATAGGCATTGCAACAACCAACGCAGGTAACATACTCGCAATAGGGAAAGAGAGGATGCCACAAATTCGCGTACCGGTTGCAAACATAATTAAGCCGCCAACCGCAGAGAAATCAGCAATCATCTCAGGAGTTGTTAGAGGCAAAATAGATTGCGCACCAAAGTAAAGAATTGCCTGAACAATAAACTGAGGTAGAGCAATCGCCGCAACAGGAAAACCTAAGCTAATAGCAAAGATCGCCGCAGTAAAAAGGTCCAAGAATGATTTTGTGATCAGCAATGAAGCATCTCCTGTCATCCCCTCGTTCATCGCCCCAAACACACCGGTTGCACTGGCGCAGAACAGAACCGTTACTGCAATGAATCGCTCCATATACTCATCTTCAGAGAGATCACTGGTATTGGCCTTAAACAATCCATCAACGACTTTCTTGGCTCCTCTGGCACTGCTATCAATAATCCTCTCTAGGTTGATCGACTCGCCGATAATAGAACCGGAAACCAGACTTAATATGACCGCTGGCAAAAAAGCGACCTTACCTGTCATAACCAAGCCTAAACCAATACAGGCCAAGCCGAAGATCATCGGTAAGTTATCACGCATTCGCTTCGGAATTCGCTCACCAATAGTCGCACCACCAATGCCGCCAATTATCACAGCCACACCATTCAAAATAGGACCAAATAGCATAATGTTATCTCCCGACGTTTATACTTAAGATAGGTTAATTAACGCCATGGTATCGCTATTGACAATGTTCACCTATGCCGTAATGTACATACTAAATATCCATAATATGAATACCTATAGAGAACGGTTATCATGAATGAGCTCAAAACACTTGCACAATTCAACCTAAATTTATTGGTCCCACTAAAAGCACTGTTAGATTTACAAAGTGTGAGTGCTGCGGCTGAATATTTGAATTCAACCCAACCTACCATGAGCCGTCACTTAGCCACTCTGCGTGAATTATTGGATGACAACCTATTGGTTCGAGTCGGAAATGGCTATCAACTCACGCCTAAAGCACTCGCTATAAAACCCGATTTAGATACCTTAGTAACGGAAATCAATGAGATGTTTTTCTCAGTATTCCACCCAGAAAAAGACAAGCGACAGTTTGTGATTGCATGTCCAGACTATGTGTCAGCCTATGCACTCTACGATTCAATCAGTGAATACCTTAACAATGATAATGAACTTGAATTTTCTATTTTGAATTGGGATCAGCAATCGAGGAAACTGTTTTTGGATGGAGGTGTCGACTTTGTTATTTCAATTGAAGAGGATTTTGGCGCAAACTTTGTGCGCAAGCGCGTCGACAGTGGGGTTTGGGTGTGCCTAATGAAAAATGACCACCCTTTAACTCATCTCGAGCAGCCCACCATGGAAGATATACTCGCCTACCCTTTTGTACGTGTACTCACTGGCAGTGGAATTGATAAAGAGGTAGAAAGGCAACTAAGGAAATTAAAGCTAACGAGAAATATAAAGCTGAATACCCAAAGCTATTTCCCAATGTATTCTGCGGTAAATAAGAGCGATATGTTGGCATTTGTGCCACGCCATCACGCTCGCGCAGTTGCGTCAGATTTCAACCTTACCTACATAGACATCCCCATTGATCTACCGAACGTTTATTGGTCTATTTACTGGCATGAGAAACATAACAGCGATCACGCCCATCAATGGTTTCGTGACAATATTATCCCGAACTTAATGGCGTCAGATGGGCTACTTGATAACAAATACAAAACACAACCTTAGGCTGTTAGGAGATAACTCAATAAAGATTCGGTCGTGAGTTGATGACGACGTTAAGGCCAGTAACATCTCTGACCTTAACTTTGCCAAGGAATCCGTTAACTTTGAGGAACACTATCGGCACCACCGAGTGATTGATAGAGTTTAATCTGGGTAACAAATTGATTGTATCGGTTTTCTAACACCGTCGATTCGATACTCCGCCGTGATTCCATCGCATTAATCCAGTCAATCATATCGCTCGCGCCATTTTGGTATTTACTGGAATAGATACGTTCGATCTCCTGAGCATTAAGATACTGCTGCTGATACACGCTGCCTTGTTGGCGGTAGCTCTCTTTGGTTGTCAGCAGATTTGCAACCTCTTCCAACGCTTGATAAATGGTCTCTCGATAATTTACCACCGCAATCTCATAATCTATCTCAGAAATACGTTTGTTTAGTTCCATCTTATTCCATTCTAGAAAAGGGAGAACTATGCCGCTTCCTAATTTCGCGATGGGGTTTTGAAGTAAGTCTATTAGATTTGAAGAAGAAGAACTCAATGAGCTGGTTAAGGTAATTGTTGGCATATAGCCAGACGCTACGGCATCTTGATTAGCAAGAGAAGATCTCAACGCATATAAAGTCGCTTTTACGTCCGGCCGGCGCAGTAACAGATCCGAAGGTATCCCCGCTTCTACCTCGGGTACCGGTATCGTCGACAATTGGTCAATACGGATTCCTATGTCCTGTAAAGGTTGATTAACCAAGATCGAAATCGCGTTTTGAGCTGCCGCTAACTCTTGTTGCAGTTTGCTTAGTTGTATTTGTTGAGTAAACAAAGCTTGCTTCGACTCTAAGACCTCCAAACGAGTCGCTGAACCGCTGTCGTATTTATTTTGAGTCAATTTTGCAACGTGCTCAGTCCCATCGATATTCTTTTGGGTTAATCCTATCATCTGATTGAGATACCCTACCTTCCAGTAGAGCGTTGCCGTGGTCACGACTAAGCTTTGTGCGGTGCTTTCTCTATCTTGATAACTCGCTTTCACCATCCATTCATCCACATCGGCAACCGCATCGACACGACCCCACAGATCCAATTCATAGCTTAGAGACAAACTCGAACTAGAGCTCACCGTTGAGTCATCACCAATATCATACTCAAGTGACGATTTGTTTGAGAATCCGAGATTAGGCAATTTGTTGTTCTCGCTTAACCCTGCTTCTAATCGAGCTTTTCTTAAGGTCAACGTGGCCTTTGCCAAGTCACTATTTGAAGCAAAAACCTGATCAATTAAACTGTCTAGCTGTGAGTCGTTAAATAATTCCCACCATTTATTTGGCTGATGCACCGCTTCAATTTTCTCGCCTTGTGTCTGAGACCAATTTGTAGGTATATCGAGTTCTGGTGAATGAAAGTCACTGCGAGTTGTGCTGCACCCAATTAACGTTGTCGAGCACAACATCACCGTAATGAAATTGAATCTACTTATTTTCATTATATCTTCCTCACCTTAATCTCTTGAGAGTGCATCAACTGGGTTGAGTTTTGCGGCATTTCGGGCTGGCAAATAGCCAAACAAAACACCAATTAATGTTGAACAGGCGAATGCCGCAATGATGGAGGAACTGGTATAGATCATCGAAAAGCCGCTATTGGTATAGGAAAAAATAACGCCAACGAGATAGGCGAGCCCAATGCCCAAACCACCCCCACAAAAGCAGACCAATACCGCTTCAATTAAGAACTGGCGCATGATATCCATTTGCCTTGCGCCTACGGCCATTCGTATACCAATTTCTCGTGTTCGTTCGGTCACGGAAACCAACATAATGTTCATTACCCCAATACCACCAACCACAAGCGAGATAAAGGCAATGGCTGAAATGAGTAATGTCATGGTTTCTGAAGTTTGCTCGATACTTTTGCGCACCGTATCAGTGTTGATCGTGAAGAAATCAACCAAGCCATGACGCATAGTGAGCAAGCTAATGATCCCCTGCTCGGCTGCATCACTGGAAACATTATCTTTCACTCTTATCGTGATATCGTTTACGTAGTTTTGCCGAAATATCCGCCCAGATACCGTGGTGTAAGGCAACCAGATATTAAGTTCATCACTGTTGTCTGACACACTTTCAATCGGCTCAGCAACACCAATCACTCGAACCGGAAGGCGACCAAGAAAGATAACACTGCCGAGTGCGTCACCATCAGAAAAGAGTTCTTCTTCTGTGTTGGCGTCAATAATTGCAACTTGTTCCAACGTATCGACACTTGCCTGGTCAAAATACTGCCCTTGCGCTAACGAATACCCCCGCACCCGAAAGAATTCAGTACCCACTCCCTGAACAGAACCACTCACCGTTTCACTCGAATACCGAATGACAACATTGGCTCGTACCGTGGGCGTCACACTATCAACAAATGACAATGTCTTGAGTGCTAAGGCATCCTCTGCTGTGAGTGACCTAACTCGCCCAGCTCGGCGATCCCCTAGTCCTGTTCCGGGTTTGATCTCAATGGTATTGGTACCCATTGAAGCAATATTATCCAAAATCGTTTGCTGCGATCCCGTGCCCAACGCCACCACAGAAACCACAGAGGCAATACCGATAATAATTCCGAGCATGGTAAGAAAGGTACGTAAGCGATGATTCGACATCGCGAGTAGTGCCATTTTCAACGCTTCCATATGCCCTGCCCAGTTAATGGCCATTTTTACTTTGGGCTTTCTCTCTTTGGCACTCGGTACTTGACGTTGACTATTGCTGTCTATTGCACAATGTTGAGTATCGCGAATAATCTCACCATCTTTGATTTCAATCACTCGTTCAGCAAAGCTCGCGACATGCGGGTCATGGGTCACTAAAATAATGGTGTGCCCATCTTTATGCAGTTCTTGAAGAAGTTTCATCATTTCTTCGCCACTGCTGCTATCCAATGCACCGGTTGGCTCATCGGCAAGAATGACATCACCACCATTCACTAGGGCTCTGGCGACACTGACACGCTGCTGTTGCCCACCACTCAGTTGACTGGGCTTGTGATCTAAGCGATCACTTAATCCGAGTCGGGTAAGAAATTTTGCGGCCTTTTCTTGTCTAGAATGCTTGTCTTCATTGGCATACAAAGCGGGGACTTCAACATTGCCGAGCGCGGTCAAATCTCCTAAAAGGTGATAGCGTTGAAAGATAAAACCAAAATACACTCGTCGCAGTTTCGCGAGATCATCTTCCCCCATAGCCGATGTATCTTGTCCGTTGATGAAATAACGGCCTTTACTTGGCTTATCAAGACAACCAAGAATGTTCATCAAGGTAGATTTTCCTGAACCAGAGGTACCGATAATCGCGATCATTTCACCACGGTGAATCTTAAGATCAATCTTCTTTAACACCGTCAAGTCCTGCTCTCCGGCAGCAAAGCAACGACTCACACCGACAATATTCAATAGTGCTTCAGTCATAACCTATCGCCCCCCGCCAGGACGAGGACCACCTTGCCTTGGCATACCGCCTTGCTGAGCGCTAATCATTGATAATCCAGAAGTCTGAATACTGCGGCCGGTCGATTCACCGACTACAATCTCTTCACCTGCTTTAAGACCCGATAGAACTTGAGCATAAATTTTATTGTTGATCCCGACTTCAACATCACGGTATTCAACGGTCGATCCGTTTTTCACTTTGACTTGATAAGATGAATTTGGTCCGTGCTTCTTGAGCAAGATTTGCGACGGAACTAGTAAAGCATCCTTTGCGCTATCTAACACAATTGAGACTTGAGCGGTCATTCCGATACGCAGCAGGTTTTCCGGGTTTTCAACATCAAACAGAGCGTTATAGTAAATGGCTTCTTCATCACCAATCATCAGATCGCTATCATCGCCCGTTAGCAATGTTGGCCCTGGTTCAATGGCGCGCAATGTGCCACGAAATTTCGTTCCCGTTGCACCCAATATTGTGAAGTAAACTTCCTGCCCTGCCCGAATACGAATAATGTCAGCTTCCGACACCTGTGCCTTGATGGTCATAACATCCAGCTGCGCTAATTCGATAATATTCGGCGTACCTTGGTTGTTGTTTACGGTTTGTCCTTCTTCAACTGAGACATAAATGACGGTGCCATCAATGGGAGAGGCAATCGTGGTATAACCAAGCTCCAACTCCGCATTATCGACACTAATAATCGACTTCTCTTTCTCAGCGTCGAGCTGCTCCAACTCTGCTTGATAGACCGACAATACGAGCTCCGCAGTGTCGTAATCCGATTGCGACGTCGCGCCATCTTTCAACATCTTTTTCTTACGTTTAAATTCAGATAATGCATCTTTTATCTGAGCCTGCTTTGCCTGATATTGCGCACTATTACTCTTCAGGGATGCCTTAGCTTCTCTTAATGCATTTTGTTGCGTCAGATTATCGATTTGCGCAATCAAGTCACCTGCTTTTACTTGTTCGCCGAGTTGAACATGAATGCTCTCTATTAGACCAGAGACCTGAGAACCCACACTCACCAATTTTGATGGGTATAACACGCCGTTGGTTAGTACCACATTTTCAATGTTGCCTCGTGAAACAATATCAGTGGTATACACCGGATGATCTTCTCCTGTCACGCGGTATTTATAGGTAATACCGGCCGCAATACTGCCGAAGACAAGGAGCAATATCACAACTTTAGAACGTTTATTCTTCATCTTAATCTCTCAGGTTTTTGTCGGTTGTTTGGCTTAAATTGGTGAGAACACGGATATTTTTTCAACTTGTGAACATAACGGTAACTCTGAAGGTGAAGGACGTTGATGTTTTGCTTGCCCAGCGCTGTGATCTTTCTTTGAACCTATCGGCTGACGTCGAGGTTGGTCGAGCATGTTTGATTGAGAGCGGCAGCTTCGTGTAAAACTGACCGTTAGAGAGTCCGAATCCAGAACAATGCCACTCATGTGCTTTCTAAGTGTGGCTTCTGAAACGGGTTCAGATTGAGAGATTGCCAATGAGTCTGACAGGGCATAAAGGTGAAAGGTATACTTTTTTGGACCTGGGCCTTTTGAGCAAGGTGAGGCGTATTCGTTACCTCCAGTGACCACATTGCTACCTAGGATCCCAACTGACTTCCCAGCATCAACACCAGATACATCCGTGGGAATATTGTACATCGTCCAGTACCAACGAAGTCCTTCCGGTTTTCCCTCCCTAGCTTGCATCATTTCTGTGGCGGGCCTTGGTTTCGGGTTTAACTTAGATTTTGGGTTTGACTTAGGTTCTGGTTCGAACTCCGGTTGATGGTCCATGATCATAACCAAAGACTGCGCTCCTTCCGGCACACCGCTCCAACTTAATGGTGGAGAAATCCCCTCTCCTTCACATGTAAAGGAGATCGGTAGCGAATCACCATCGGAAAAGGCTGAACTGGTCAGTTCAAGTAAAGCATCGGCGGTTACTGACGACGAAACAAGCAGTATCATACTTGCGATAGAAACAATGATTTTACGATTCATAACCCAGTGTCCATAGTGATTAAGGTAACAATGTAAGCGTTACCTTAAGTCTATACAGTGGGCTTCTGAGAAGGATGACAATGCTGTCATTTAACGATATTAGGCTTTGTGTTTTTGCAGTACTAAACGGATAGAAAACGTCTCTTGATCGCAGGGTTCAATGGTGAGAGAACCGCCATGGGCACGCGCAATTTCGCGAGCCAAACCTAAACCCAGACCACTACCAGAGATACCTTGTGTGTAGTCAGGTTCTCCTCGGAAAAAGCGTTCAAATAGTCGGCTTCGAGTCTGGTTAGAAATGGGCTTGCACGCATTGATGATCAGCACATCAATTGTCGTTTCAGACTGCTTGGCTTGAATAGTGACGCCTTTATCGTGAAGGCTATAATGCATCACATTCACCAGCAGGTTATTGAGGAGCTGTCTTAGTAACACCACATCACCTTTAAGAGTCAGCTCTCGTTCAATCGTACATTTCAACACTAAATCATCCGATAATAGCTCCATATCAGCGGTTAACTCATCGAGTAAATCGGTGATATTTATCGACTCAAGATGAAGTGCCATCGAGCCAGAATCGGCTTGAGAAAGAAGCAGTAGTTTTCGAGTTATCGCGGAAAGATGTCCGACTTCATCAAGAATGGCGCTAAGGTCTACCTGCGCTAGGTCTTCACTAATCACCGCTTGCTCTAGTTTTCCTCTTAAAATAGTAAGTGGCGTTTTTAATTCATGAGCCGCATCGGCGGTAAATCGCGAGGATTGTTGAAAGCTGTTTTCTAATCGATTTAACATCTCATTATAGGTATCAATTAGTGCTTTAAATTCCTTATCTTCTTTGTGAGTCGATAAACGATGACTCAGATCTTTCTGTGTCACCTTACCCATAGATTTATGCAAGCGCTTCACTGGCCGAATGGAATTGGTGGCAATAAACCCAGCACCAAGAATACTGAGGATCAATGAGAAAGGCACAATAAAAATAAGAGCGGATTTTACGGTACTTTTTAACTCGCTGGTCGTGGCCGAAATATCAACAGCGATCACACTTTGTACACCCGGAATAGTAAATGAACTGGCTCGCCATTCATTCTGCTGATGTTCGAAGAAAATAAACTGACATGAAAGATGAGTGTTATTTGACGTGGTTGACTCTATTGAATCAACGTTTTCCCAATCAAACCGATTTGTAAACGTTTGTACATCCGCATTGTCTGATTTGGTTAGAATATGATGGTCATTGGATTCAACAAATACCATCAACTCATTCGGTAGATTGACTCTTAATTTATCCACCAAGTCATCAATCAGTTTGCCACCCTGAACATCGTGACCACTTAATTGAGTAACGTTAATCGGAGAATACTGGTCACCCGTAGTTGGCATGACTCGCTTAGCTTCCATACACAGGCGAGAATCGAGATGATCGAGCTCAACCTTCATAATTCGAGACCACCCAAACGTAATCACAACCGCAAGCACGACACTCACCGTTAGAATCGAGATAGCAAAGATCCGAGTACGAAAATACATGTTACTTCCTCAACGAGGGCTTAAACGGTAGCCAGTACCACGTACCGATTCTATCGCGCCAACCATTTTCCCGGCACTCTCCAAAGAGGCCAGTTTTCGGCGAATCCGTTTAATGCACACATCAACAACATTGGTACAGGGATCAAAATCGTAGCCCCAAACATGCTCCAACAATTGTCCTCGTGTGAATATTTGATTTGGCGAACGCATTAAATACTCAAGCAAACTAAACTCCCGACTGGTCAGATCCACAGATTGTCCATGGCAATGAATGTTGCGATGAATGCAATCAAGCTGCAACGCCCCCACCTCAACCATGTGTTGCTGTGTTCCTTCGTGTCTCCTAAGCAAGGCATGAAGACGAGCATTCAACTCTTCCACATAAAACGGTTTCGCCAAGTAATCGTCGGCGCCTAACTCTAAGCCTTTAATCCGGTCGCCTAGTTCGTTACGAGCGGTGAGTAAAATAATCGGAGTATCGATACCTTGTTGTCGAAGAGAGTGGAGGATATCCAGACCATCGCGACCGGGAAGCATGATATCGAGAACAATAACATCGTGTCGATTTTCTTTCGCGACTTCATAGCCTCGGTTGCCATCTGAACAATGAGTGACCGTGAAATGCTTAGTCCGCAAACCTTCGCAAACAAAATCAGCAATTTTCTGTTCATCTTCAACAAGTAATATTTTCATCGAATGGGAGACCTTGATAAGAGAAATAAAGTATCTCATTTGACCCATCGAACTCGCAACAAGTATGACAACATTGTCATTTTGGACTCGGATCATATTGCTCTATTTCAAGCTGAGACATACTGCTGTTTTTCAGGTTGCTTTCGTGACTCCCGTCATTAAGGGTGACTTTTAAAAAGCCGTAAACCATTGTTTGTAACCCAATAGAATTTTAGGCATCATAAGTTATTACTTACCATGTCGTCCGCTATGATCACCTTTGAGCGCTATCTTGGTTACCACGTTTCACTCCTCTTGGAACCCTTATGAATCGAGAAATATTTAAAGCCCATTTGGCGGTATTTACCGCGGTTGTTATCTGGGCAACGTCGTTTATTGCTTTAAAAGTTGCGGTAAGCGAAGTCGCACCAATGATCGTGATCTTTTCTCGAATGGTCTTGGGTTCACTGACGTTTCTGATTATCTGGAAATGGATTAATCACAAAATCGACTATCAAGCTGGTGACTGGAAATTGTTGGTGGGAATGGCCCTATTTGAACCCTGTTTCTATTTTATTTTCGAAGCTCAAGCGATGCGTTACACCAGTGCAGGTCAAGCTGGAATGGTAACGGCTATGTTGCCCTTGATGGTGGCTGTGGCGGCATATTTTCTTTTGAAAGAACGTAACACGCCACGACAATGGGTTGGATTGCTTATTGCCGTTCTTGGTGTGGTGTGGATGACTCTAAGCGGGACAGAAAGTGAACAAGCCCCTAATCCAATACTGGGCAATTTACTTGAGTTTGGTGCGATGGTGATGGCGGTGGGTTATACCCTACTCATTAAGCACTTAACACAACGATATTCGGCGTTCTTTTTAACCGCACTTCAAAGCTTTGCCGGTACGATTTTCTTCTTGCCGCTAGCATTGGCATCAGACTGGCCAAGTCAGGTATCAAGTAACGCGGTTGGTAGCATCATCTATTTAGGTTTGATCGTATCTCTGGGTGGCTATGGCTTGTATAACTATTCGCTTTCTTACATTAAAGCTTCTACTTCAGCAGGATACGTCAGCTTACTTCCAGCTTTTACGTTGATTTTTTCGATGCTACTACTGGGCGAGCGTTTAGATGCCATACAATGGATTACGATTGGAGTGATCTTTTTTGGCGTCATTTTGAGTCAAGAGAAAACGCCATCAGAACCAAAAGAAGCGTCTCCAAGCACCACGAGTTAATGAATGCTGTCTGAACGCTCGCGACTATATTCTTTAAAGCTGATATCTTCAGAATTGACACAATCGCTTCGGTGCTGTCCAGACGAAGCGTCTGCTAGGCATTGGCTTCTTTGATAGTCTTGACCGGCTTTATATAATTGTTCATTACTGCAACCTGCGACAACCAATACCGTAAAAACCGACAATAAATACTTACTCATTCTACCTCTCCAATTTTAAATTTATTCGATTAAGACACGGCTCAGTAAGCGAAGTTCAATAACACCACTTACCAAACATTGTCGGTTTAATAACCATAGCGTTGACGACTTTTGTTATCGCCTTATGTGCTAACAGTTCGGCCAAATTTAAGTTCTTCTTCACCTGGAGCCTCAAACCTTGGCTCCATAAATTCAAACATCATGTCTGTCACTTCAAAAGCGTATACCGATGGATCTTTTTCGCTATTGCGTTTATGGACTCGTTGCTTTCGTGTCTCGCTGGAAGCGTTTAAATAATGTATCTCGGGGTCGATATTTAGCTGCCTTGCTCTATCGGCAAATATGTCTCTTTGTGCTTTGGTAGTAAAACCAAGGTCTAGAATGACATTGCCATCAAGCGCTAAGATTTGCTCACTGACTTGCCAAATCTGGTCTGAACAACGGTTTACTCGTTCCATCATCCATTCAAAATCAAGCTCTATCATGTCTTTGGAAAACAGGGTCTGCATCCAAGGATCAATCGAAAACCGTATGCCCTTAATTTCATCTGCGAGAGAAAGTGAATACGTCGTTTTACCCACGCCTGTTGGACCACAAACTAAAATTAATCTTGCCATACTAATTACACCTCTATTATCACCAGTGAAGAATGCAGCTCGCCGCAGCATACAACGCATAATGGTAATCGTCGAACGAACTCGGTTAGAACTAAGAGCTCACTATCTCTATTGGCAATCCATCAGGGTCACGAAAGAATGTAAATCGATTATTTGTGAATTCATCAACCCTAATGGGTTCGACAGATACGCCCTTGGATATTAGATATCTTGTCATTTCCTCAATCGAATCAACAGTAAACGCCAAGTGCCTTAACCCTAATGCTTCAGGTCGATTTGGCCTTTCAGGTGGATAAGGAAAAGAGAAGAGCTCTATCTGAGAACCATCGGGTAATTCAAGATCGAGTTTATAAGATTGTCGTGCTTCCCGATAGTTCTCGGCAATAACATTAAGCCCTAGAATCGACGTATAAAAGTGCTTAGACTTTTCATAATCCGAACAAATTATCGCGACATGATGAATTGAGTTTAACAATTTGTACTCCTTCTAGACATAGACATGAAGATGATAACGAGTATATTTGCATTGTCATCATTATAAAAATAGTGAGTTTGGTTTTCGTTATGCATACAAGACAAGGTTTTCTAAGTTTGAAACGACACAGCATTAAAATACTGACTATCATCACAAGCGTTTGGTTAATTTCAGCGTGCTCTCCCCCAACGGAACGAATTGAACAAACCACTGAGGATTTTTGTCAGGAAGTTACGTTTGATAATAATAATTCGTTTGCCGAACTGCTTGCTCCATATTCCTCTCAACTCGAGAACAACCAAACCGGCGTCTATGTATTAGAGCAAGGCACTGAAGCCATGTTCACCCGGGCATGGTTAACTGAACACGCTCAAAACACTATCGATGTTCAGTACTTTATTTTTTCTACCGACAATATTGGATTATTGGCCATCGACTACTTGGTTAGAGCAGCGGAACGTGGCGTTAAAGTCCGTATATTGGTCGATGACATAATGCTAGAAGCGAGCGGTGACGAGCTATTAACACTCAACGCTCATCCCAATATTTCGATTAAGATCTACAACCCACTCGCCAATGTAGGGAAAAATATCGTCCAAAAGCTGACAAACCTAGCGCTTCACTTTCATGCGTTTAACCAAAGGATGCACAATAAAACCTTTACCGTCGATAGCCTAGTTTCCATTACCGGTGGACGGAATGTTGCCGATGAATATTTCGGCTATGACCATGAGTACAATTTCAGAGATCGAGATGTGTTGGTACTTGGCCAAACTGCAAAGACCATCGAACATTCATTTGAAGAGTTTTGGCAAGACAGTTTAAGCGTTCCCGTTACCGATCTGTTAGAGGTTGAAGATTCTCAACAATCACCACCCAATTTTGAGCGCTTGCATCAATACGCCTGTAACCCTGAGAACTTTCTTCCTGAAATTAGAGAGCAAATTAATGCCATGCCACTGGCGTTTAAAAAAGCGGTACAAGATGGCGATTTACATTGGCTGGATAATGTCGAATATGTCTCCGACGTACCGGGAAAAAATGACGGTAAAACCTTTCTCGGCGGCAGTGGGCTTTCGACACAGAGGTTGATCGAGCTACTTGAGCATGCCGAAGACTCCGTAACCATACAAACACCCTACTTAGTGGTGACCGATGTCGGAAAATCGCTATTAAAGGCGCTAATAGAAAAAGGGATTGAGGTAAAAATCTTAACCAATAGCCTAGCGTCTAACGATAATTTAGAAGCGTTTAGCGGCTATCAAAGAGAACGTAAAGCTCTTCTCGAAATTGGAGTACGCATTTTTGAATTTAAGCCCGATGCCCATATTCGAAAAAAGGTGATGTCGAAAGAGATGCAGACTCAGCTAACGACCACCCCTATTTTTGGCTTGCACGCTAAATCGATGGTGATTGATGACCATATCACCGTTATCGGCACCTTTAATATGGATCCGCGTAGCGCAAATCTAAATACCGAAAGTATTACTGTTATTCCTTCAGAAGCGATTGCCAAAAAAGTCAAAGCGTCCATGTTAGTTGAGATGCAACCCGAAAACGCATGGGAAACTACCCTGCAATGGAATCCTGATTCTGAAGTCAATTTAGGTAAGCGATTAAAAGTGAAATCGCGAATTGTGGTCCCGAAGAGTATTTTGTAAAGCTCGATACTTTATATCTGATATTACAGAAGAGAGCTTATCCCGCTCTCTTCTGTTTTGTACCAACCCACCTATTTTCTCCAAAACGGTTTACGTGATTCAATGATGGCCTCTTGATACGACACACCAATGTCTTCAAGAAACTGAGGATTCAGGGCAAGTTGCTTTAATGTTCTTCTCTGTTTTGCTCGTTCAAACCAAAGTTGAACACGTCCACCCGTTTTACCTCCTTCAATTGTCATCAAATTGGAGAGGTTCAATTGAGACTGCCTTTCAGCGAAGAGCACGCGATTTCTATTTAGGTTTAATGTTCTCATTCTTCATTCCCCCTTGCTGAGGTTGTTGGCCAATACCTGTTCAGTACACGTGCGAGCAATGCCAGATTTGCTCCGATTTTGGTACCAGATGATGTCATTTTTCGATAAACAATCCGCGTGATTTACGTGTGTCTGATCGGTCTGTTTAGATAGATAAGCAGGCGCTAAAACGGTGGTAAATACGATGGCGGCGAAGAGTGTTTTCATGTTTCTAATCTCCCTTGATTGAATAATTATTAATCTAGGTCTTTGACAAACATTAAACAAACGAATAAATTTAAACTTATACATCAATTTTGTTGAGGTAATAAAATGGCGGATAATCTCGATACCGAATTACTGCGCACACTGATCGCCATCGCCGACACAGGAAGTTATGCCGGCGCAGCAACCACGGTACATCGCTCTCAATCGGCGATAAGCATGCAGGTCAAACGCTTAGAAGAGGTGGTAAAGCAGCCCATCTTTGAAAAACAAGGACGGCGTTCAGTGCTTACCTCACAAGGTGAAAATCTATTGCTCTATGCAAGACGTATTGTCAAATTACAAGATGAGGTCATGTCAACTTTGGCGAACCCTGAAATACAAGGCGAGGTACGCTTTGGTGTGTGTGATGACTACGTGACGAGCCTTATTCCGCCTATATTGGTGAGCTTTGCGGAGAAGTACCCAAATGTTCACATCAAGCTTCACTCACTCAGCAGTAGCCAATTAATTGAACATACCCTGCAAGGCGAGTTTGACTTCTCATTGGTGAACTTATTCGCCAACGAGGCAAACTACGAAGTTTTAGTGACCTGCCCGCTTGTTTGGGTGAGTTCGGCTAATAAACTTACACATGAGCAGTCACCGCTTCCGTTAGCATTGGAAGGGGTTTGTCGTTGGGGGAAATGGGCTCAACAAGCTCTTGATGATACAGGTATTAACTATCGTCTCGCCTATTCATCACCCAGCCACGATGGTGTATCGGCGTTTGTTCATTCGGGCCTTGCGGTCGCGGTGATGTCTCAAATCACAGTCACACCCGATCTTCGGATCCTAAGAGAAGCCGATGGTTTTCCCGCGCTGCCTCAAACCTCCATTGGTTTGGTCACAAAACCCACACTGCTTTCTCCCGCATCACGAGAGTTGATAAACCATATACGTGAGGAAATTAAAGTGGAAATGAGTTAACTAAATGAACATTTTGAGACATTAGTCACCTCTCGGTGAGGCTGATAGTATCCGCTATATACAACCTAATTCAACAATGTATATTAGTTACTCCTTTATTGACCAAACGCTTTCTTACTGCTGCCGACTCAAGGTATATTATGCTTAGGCTGCATTAAAAAGGCCTGCTATCTGTATCCAAATGTTGCGATAGAGACACCGATTGAAAAATGACAAGCAATAACATCGAATTACGTGGTATCAATGGAATCGACAATTAATACATATCAATCCAACAAACAATTGTTTGAAGATAAGTCGTTTGAAGCAATCGCTATCTATGACGATCACCAGTATTGTGTCGATATCAATCCAGCATTTACTCGAATCTTTCAATATTCTCCTGATGAAGTAATCGGAAAGCAGCCGTTTTTCTTAATCGACACCGATGATTTACCCATTGTTATGGAGCGATTAGAACACGAATACACCTCGTCCTATGAACTTAAATTGGTGCGTAAAGATGGTTCAAAGTTTATTGGGTTGCTTCAAGGAGAAACCGTTGAAATAGGTGGAAAAAAACACCGAATCACCACCTGTCGTGATATTAGCGATATTAAGAAAATACAGAGACAACTTGAACGAAAAAACGACGAGTTTCATTCGATGTTCAATAACTCTCTGGTCGGTATCGCGCTGGTTGATAAGCATCGTAATATCATCATTGCAAACCACACCGGAGCAAATATTCTTGGTTATGATTGCGCCGAACAGGTGATAGGAAAAAATCTGCAAGAATTCCATATATCACAAACGATCGCCAATGCGTTTACCAAGCTCTATACCGAGACAATCTTAGAGAGAAAGATCGTCACATCAGAAGTTCAATTTAAAAAGAAAGATGGCTCTATTATATGGATAAGTGCGTCTGGCTGCCTCGTCTCTCAACAAAACCCTCCCTCGCTCAACCAAGGTGTTGTTTGGGTTATTAACGATGTTACAAGGCTAAAGCAAGCTGAAATCGATTTAAACGAAGCGTATAACGAACTTGAAGTCATATTTAACAATGCGCTTGTGGGAATACTTGTCCTTAAAGATGGACGTTATATTCATCGGATGAACCAAACGTTTGCCGATATGATTGGTGGCACACCGGATAAATGGATTGGTCAGTCGACCAAAGGTTTTCATCTTGGCGAAGAAGCCTTTGAGGAGTTTGGTAAACGGTTTTATGCCAACCTGACGACTCAAGAAGTATCGGAAGCTGAGTTTCAAATCAAAGATAAAAGTGGTCAGTCGATATGGGTATCTATCTCTGGTAGAGCCATAGATAAGAATATTCCTTCGGATCTAAACAAAGGTGTGATTTGGGTTATCAGAGACATCAGTACTCGGAAAAAGATGGAGAGAGAGTTAATCGCACTTTCTCGCACCGATGATCTTACTCAAGTGAGCAATCGTCGGTTTTTTCTCGAAAGTGCTACTAATAAAATCAGAGTCATAAAGCAGCAACAAACAAAGCTGTCACTTATGATGCTCGATATTGATCACTTTAAAGCGATTAATGACACCAAAGGTCACTTCACGGGTGACCTCGCACTGCAACTCTTTGCGGAAATCTGCAAACGTTTTGTTCGCCCACCCGATTTACTGGGAAGGCTTGGCGGCGAAGAGTTTGCTCTCATGCTGCCTGATACCTGTCTTGAAGAAGCAAAAATCATTGGTGAACGTATTCAATGCTCTTTGGCTCAAGAATCTAACAACCACGATGTAATTCCACCAATGACTGTTAGTATTGGTTTGATCGAAGTTTCACCGGATGAAAATATTGAATCCGCCTTGCGCCGAACCGATAAAATGCTCTACCAAGCTAAAGATAATGGTAGAAATCGCATTGAGTCCTAAGAGTTGGAATTTCTTAATTAGAAATAAAGTCGCTCACCATAAACAACGCAAAGATAATCGAACTAACAATAACTAGAGCCGACGTCACCAGTTTTATCCGATATTCAGCCGTCGACACACTCTCATCACATCCAAATTCTTTCGAAAAACGCTTTTGTGTATAAATCACACTCAGGATTGAGCACACAATCATCGCTATGCCCGTAATTTCCAGCCCAATAAACCCATGTTGTTCACCGACTTTAAACTGCATAATACCGACCCCAATAATGATCAATTGAGTTCTTAGCCACGCCATCGAAGTGCGTTCTGGTTGAAGTCCGGGATCTCGGTTCATAGAGCAATAACACAGATAACAAACAAAGTTAGCACGAGCATAACACCGCTGATTAACTTCAAGAAACTGGTATAGCCAAGCTGACTATTGTTGCGGATTGCTTTCTCATTTGCAGACCATCGACGGTAGGCAAATACCGCTAATAAGCCAGAACATAAGCATAAAAATGCCGAAAGCATGATACGAATACTTGGGCTTGCCAATTCAGGAGTAAGTTGATCAATACCGATCGCGCCCGCAAGTAAGGCTAAAGCGGTTCGAATCCAGGCGAGATAGGTTCGTTCGTTTGCTAGGGAGAAGCGATAATCCGGCGCACAGCCCTCATTTCGCCAATTATTTTTACGGGAGCGTTTTAGTCTACTTAATGCCATCGCCTACTCTATCAATACGGTTTATTAGTCCAGGAATCATTAATAATAACTCTATCGTGACCAACAATTAGATAAAAGGCTATCAGTTTTTACATTTCGCGGTAATGTTCTGATTGTATTCATGACTTTTCGCAATCTAGATGATGTTGATACTCAGTTGCAAGCAAGTCGAACACCCTTCGAATGTGTAAATTTGTACGCAGTTCCTCATGGCATACGAGCCAAACAGATAAATGTATTGGTGGCACTAAAGTTTCAAACGCCCTTTGTATTTGAGAGTCCCGATCACCAACATCTTCTGTTAAGTATACTAAGCCTAAATGTGCTCGGCATAATTCAATTTGCATCGGTTGAAATGCAGTCGAAAGCTTAAAGTTACCATCATGTAGCTGCCAGCCATGGTGATTAAGTTGTTCGATAATTTGATGATTTTGGCCAAAACCAATAATTTGCAGATCGTCTTGGATATCCTTCGTAGAACGACAGTCCACAAAGGCCGATAAATACTGATGAGTACCATACAAGTTAACGCGTTCTTCCCCAAGTTTTCGCGCGATCAGGTTGGGCTGAGTTGGCTTCACATTGCGTATCGCGATATCGGCTTCACGACGCTTTAAATCACTGACATCATTGGTCACGACCACTTCGATGGTGATTTTGGGCTCTGCTACTCTTAACTTCGCTAAAATCGCTGGCATCCGATACGTTGCATCCAGTTCACATACCGAAATAACAACGGTTCCTTCAATATCCTCTGAATGCCCTTTCGCAATCATTGAAAATCGACTCGCTGCCTCCCCCATATCACGAGCTACATTGAGTAACTCAACCCCACTCGACGTGAGTATCAATCGATGTCCCGAGCGCTCGAATAGTGACACGCCAATTTCACTTTCTAACGCCAATATTTGCCGGCTTAACGTCGGTTGAGTCATGCCCAGAGCCTTAGCGGCCGCAGATAACGTTCCTTCTTCAGCGGTCACTAAAAAGGCTCTAGTGCGATTCCAATCAAAACATATCGAAGACCAGTTCATACAAATACGCATACCCATATACTAATTTGGCTAATTTAAATTACAAATATGTATAGATATAGTACCCCTTAATCGATTCAACACAAGGAAAACATTAATGGCCGTTCTAGTTCTTGGGGCTACAGGTGCGACAGGCAAACAGGTGGTTAAATCACTGCTAAATAAAGAGGAAACCGTGAAGGTTATCGTACGTTCACTCGACCGACTGATGCCGGAGTTTGTGAATAATGACAAGGTAATCGTTACGCTCGCTAACGTGCACCAACTTTCCGAAAATGACATGATGGAGCAACTGCATGACTGTACCGCAGTAGTATCTTGTCTTGGACATAACTTAACATTTCGTGGAATCTACGGTCATCCTCGGTGTCTGGTTTCCGATGTCACCACCACCGTTTGCCAAGCGATTAAGAAACTGAATCCGAGTTTACCGATAAAGTTCATATTAATGAGTACCACAGGATATCAAAACCATTTACAAAATGAGCAAGTCAGCCTCAAGCACCAAGCCGTCATCGGACTGCTTCGCTGCCTGCTTCCACCGCATGTCGATAATGAAAAAGCCGCCAATTATCTGTTACATAGCGTTACTCAATCTACAATTCCAGTTGAATGGGTCGCGGTAAGGCCAGATAGCTTAGTTGATCAGGAAAGCGCATCGGCTTATGAGGTTTATCCTTCTCCGCTGTCTGACCCAATATTTCAGAGCCAACAAACGAGTCGAATTAACGTCGCTAGGTTTATGGCGGATTTGCTAAACGACGCCGAACTATGGAATCGTTGGAAAAGTAAAACGCCCGTTCTTTATAATAAAGTTTAGAGGGATCAATCGCGCTGACTAACCACAAACACATTTCATCAGTTTGATGTCGCCGATATCAGTGGTGAATCCATGCGCTTCATAAAATGGGACCATTACCGGAAGGCAGTACAATTCGAATTGTTGTACATTCTTCAACAATTCGTGGTCTTTCACTTTCATAATTAGCGATTGCCCAAGGTTTTTACCGCGATAGTTTGGGTCTACAATGACATCAAAAATTATTGCTTTGTAGACCCCATCACTAAGTACCCGAGTAAAACCAATAAGGTTGTTCGACTTATCAACAATTCCGATAATAACAGTGGAGTTCTCAACACACGTTCTTGTCCCTTCTATGGTTCGGTCTTTCGACCACCATTCGTTTTGATACAATGTCAGAAGCTGTTGTAGATGCTCTTCCGTTAACTCGCTTATGTACTTCATCATCATTCCTTTGAACGTGTTACTGCCTTTAGATATATCAAATGATTTGGAATTCCGATAATTGTCGTATTCATCGCTTTCTCCCAGAGTCATTTGCTCGCCTTTAAGGTTAGCTTCGTATTAGAGCGGGAGTCCAATTATCTTGTTATGCGTATTTTAGTCTTCGATCAACTGAACTTGATCTGCTAAAAATTCAATAAACTTTTTAGTTGAACCAAAGTAGTTTGGATACGCTTGCTTTAAAGCACGAACATCTGATGCGGAAACTAAAGCTGATATCGCTATAGTTTCATCAAGATCTGCTTCATTCAACCTTTCAAGAGCAGCATCACTTTCTTTTAATCGGAAAAATTCAACCGCTACTCTAAGTTGCTTTTGTTCTACATCAGGGTGATACATTTTGACCAAAAACATACCTTGCCCATTCTTGCTTCGTTTAGGTACTTTCTTGTCAGTTGCAAAGTTAATTGCCAACGTATATCGTGCAATTTTTGATACAATTTCTAGATCATTAGACAAATCAGTAAGCTTAACCCTGAGGTTATTCAGCTCTTTGGGATCTTCAATAATGCACGCAGTCTCATGATGAGCTACTAATTTGCCTGCTATTGAAAAAAATTCACGCCACTTTTCATAACCATCGTGGCTAGTTTTTAAATTTATCTGTTCTAATGTATCAATAATTTCGAGGCTCGTTGCCCAAGCGTGTTGTAATTCAGTCCGTAACTGAACTTCAACTTTGGCTTTTTTCCATTCATGTGGCTCAGTTTGCCCTTCGTAGCAACTATAAATCAAATGAACACCACCATAGCCACTCGGCTTTGGAACCAAGTAATCTCTAGTTTTGATAATTCTATGAACAGACGTACTTTTCTCTAAACGCTGCTGTAAAGCTTTGAGCTTTTTTAAATCCTTAACGATTGCTCGACAGCCAGCAATATCTTGCATTCTTGTAAGCTTGATTGCATTGGTACTCTCCCCATCAAGCGTAGTTCTTTCTAGTTTGTCGACAATTGTCGATAAACGTTTTAATCGCCGTGCAACGTTTGTTTTACCTGAAACCTTAGCAGATGTTCGAACTAAATGATTTTTCAAGAGCATCAGCGGGTAAAGATGAAATTCTCTGAAATTTTGAATCGTTTTTATTGCAGCTAATCTTTCGCCTTCGGTAACTCCGTGACGAATAGAAGTTGCAGCTCTATCTATTTCTTTTTTAGAAACAAGTAGAGGCTTTTTCTGATTTTTATACTGTAAATTAGCCAATTGACCTCCTCTCTCATACGCATAACGCCCGCTTAAGCGGACGAAAATTGTTGGTTATAATGTGGAGCGAAGCGGAACCTAACCAACTGTTTTTGTTCCGTTTAAAGCGCTTGTTATGTGTTTATTTTTGCACCGACAGATCTGATAGAACATATTGAATTCGGTCTATTAATATTTCAACACATTCAGGAAAGTAGTGTTCAGCGTCTAATTCTGACAAGTTATCTCTTGGTAAAAGAGTGACATCAATCTCTTCATTGAATAAAGGAAAAAGATTATGGATGAGATAATTTCTACGTGTGTGAATAAATATAAGATCTTCAATCACACCATCATCGATTATTTCATTATCCTCACAAATTTGCTTAAGCACTCCTAGAGTTGCTTTATCCAATTTTTTTGTGATTCCAGCACTCTTAATTAATGACTTCAAAACTGATTCTAATTGGTTTGCCATCAAAGTAAGGCGACCGAGTTTTTCACAAAACGTCGGATTCTGAATTAGTTGTTCGTAAAAACTATGACTCAATTCTCAACTCTCCGTAAAACACTGACACATAACATTTTCAATAATATGCCGGCTCGTTTTCACAGGCTAACTTTATAGCCCCAGAAACTGCCAACCAACTGTTTTATATTGGATAAATATTAACCTCTCACCCAATTTACTACCAGAAAAACGAGCCAACTCAAAACGCCTTTCAATTTTGGCATGTTATCCCAATGATACTCATACTTAACCTAATAATATGTAACCTATTTCTCATTTTTTCTCTAGATAAACGAGACTTCCTTAAACCTTTGAGGCATAAAAAACCACCGGCGATGCGGTGGTTTCTCTTATTATTGTAAATGTAACGCTCAACTTATAACTCGATAGTTACCGTTTCACCATCAACCGTTAGTTCTAGAGTATTACCAACAAGTTTCTGAGACACTTCAACTTGAGCGCCAGCGTTCTTGTTAGGAACCAACAAGGTTAAGATGTTGTGCTCTTTAGACGCTTTGAATTCAACTTCCACATGGCGGTGAATCTCAAGGTCTTGATACTCATATGGGTCAACGTCACCAAACCCTTCAACGTTCTTAATTGACACAATGCCGTCGACAGAATCATTGATAAAGTTAACGTCTAAGTGTGCTTTCTCACCACGAATCGCGAATGATTTTTCTGCAACTTCGTTGGTAAACGTCGTGTGCATTAGCCACGTCATATCTTTCTCTTCAGACAGCGTTGCTTTGTCTTGCATCACAAACACTTTACCTTTTACAAACCAAATTTTACGCTTGTAAGATTCAATTTCCGGTACGAAGTACTTATAAGAAGCCGTTGCATCACCTTCAACCATCTTCACGTCAGACTCGGTATCGTAGTCTGAAATGTTGCCGCCCGCTTCAATACAGAAACGATCTTGGTGATTTTCATAACCGGTGTTTTTGTTCTCGCCGTACTGACCTTTACCACCAAACAATGGCAAGTTTTTCGAAAACGTTTGACGACGCCATTTAGTGTGCATATCCACACCGAAACCACCGTAATAACCCGTGATTGCCGCAAGCGTTTCACCAAATGCATGAAGAGTAAATGCGTTTTGGTCGCCGTGTGAGTGGCTGATAGAACCAAATGGAGAACACTTAAACACCATGTGAATATGGTTATCACGCTCTGTCATCTTGTTGTGGAACGCCGCCCAGCCTGTGATTGGGAAGACTTTCAACAAAGGATCGTTCGATGGCGCCTGCTCTTCTGGGGCATCCCAAAGAATATTAAAGCGAAGATCGTCGTAACCAAAGTCCCACCAACCGAAGTTGTAGAATTTAGTGTGCGCTTCAGTATCACGACCTTTAAGCTGGTTGTAATACCACACGTATTCCGGTTTCTGGTTCACACCTGCGTAGTGCTTGATGTTATACGCCAGTTTCAAACCCGGGAAATCACCGATAGACGATTGATCACAGAAACTTGCACGTTGTGAATGCACAGGCATGCAGTAAAGCGGGAAATCACCAGTGTTTTCGTAGAATGTTTTGTTGAACATATCTACGCCACAGTACGCTTTTAGTAGATCGAACGCTTCGCCTAAGAATGCGGTTTGTGTGTTCCAGTAGTCAGGACCTTCAGCCCAACCACCATCTTCACCGCCCCATGGTGGGTAATGAACTGCGTAGTATTCTAGTGCGTAGGCAATGTACTCGCCCGCTTTCGGGTGGTCATGATAAAGCGCGATACACGTAGGAATAATCGCAGAAGAAATTGAACGAACACCGTGACTGTTTAGCGGGTTATTCAAGAGATCGACCGTTACTTTTAGATGGTGCATGATTTCATCTAAACGAACAATCAGGGCATTTTTAACCGTTTCACGTTCTTCATCGGTGAAGTGCGCGTTTAGCCAGTCATAACCCCAAGCCATCGCCGCGATAACACGGAATGCCGCTTCATCGTTATAGCCACGAGATGTCACACCTTCTGGATCGTACGTTGCCAGTTTCAATGTCCACGCTTTTGCTTTTGCGATCAGCGCTTCATCTTCATTTACGATACCTGCAATAGTAAGATTACGCGTTGCGTTCATCGCCATTTGACAATCAACGTACATCTGACGCCAGTATGGACGCCACAATGACGCCTTACCTACAGTCTCTTCAGGATAAGCCTGAGGCTCGTCATACGGTTCGGTATCGAAAAACTTCTTAGTCGAATTATTGATAAAGTCATCGTACATGCAGTAGCTTGGGTCTGCTTTTACTTTCGCTTTAAACTCTTCAAGATCATTAGCTTGAATAAGTAAGCGTGGGCGCTCTACTGCAAGGTTGTCTAAAAATGAAAGGTCGAAGTCTCTTTTCTGAACTTCGATTGGCATAATATCAACAAGGTTTCCTGCTGACGTGTCATTTTCTAGCTTTATCTTCCTGATGGCATCAAGAGATTTTTGATCGCTCATACTGATTCTCTTCTTCAAATAAAAAGGGGTGGTAAGTCGTGGATATAGGCAATTATGCTATTGTATTATTAAATGGCATGATGTGTAAAACATCACAGCGGTAATTTTATTGAATTGAATATAAATTGAACACAAGGTGAGAGGTGGATCACATGCATACTGATGAATTAGAGAATTGGAATTTATAAAGGTGATCGTATTACTATGTGGACATCCACTTATTCGACTTAATATAAATATACAGCTCCAGATTTTGAGGCGTCATCATTAGAACTGATTATCTCTGAACCATCGGTCAAGATTTCAGATACACTGTTACTTTCTTGATGTGCCCCAACCGCTAACGTATTCCCATCTTCACTTAATGCAAGACTGTTTCCAAAGTTATCGCGCGAACCTGTATTAGATGCCTTTATATAAGCAGTTTGCTCCCACCCCGATATGCCGTTACTAAACATGTACACCGCGCCTGCATTTTGTGAATAATAGTCATCACTAATGTTGACATCATTAATGATACCAACTCCACCATTGTCTTCCATATACGCACCAACGGCGAGCGTACTGCCATCTCGGCTCAACATGACATCGTTTCCAAAGTTGTCGCCAGAACCAACATTCGAAGCTTTAATGTAAGTCGTTTGATCCCAGGTGCCACCACTGTTTTCAAACAAATACACGGCTCCTGAATAATTTATGGTACTCGAATCAGAAAAATGGATAGTGGAACTAATACTATTAAAATTATTGTCTTCCCAATAGGCTCCCACAGCTAGCAGTGTTCCATCACCATTGAGTGAAACACTATTCCCAAAATAATCTAATCCTTGCGCATTCGACGCTTGAAGCAGGTCAACCTGCTGCCAACCACTACCGTCACTATCACTAAACAAATAAACCGCTCCGGCATCATCAGCACCATATTTATAAGTGCCAACTGCTAACGTTACGCCATCACTATCAAGTGAGATGCTATAGCCAAAATTATCACCAGCAATTGGTGCGGAGGCTTTAATATAGTCCGTCTGTCCCCAGGTTCCACCGATATCACTAAATATGTAGACCGCGCCAGATTCTGCAGCGGCTTCATTATAAGTGGCATCAATACCCCCTTGGCTACTGTCTTCTTTGTAAGCACCAACTGCTAAAATATTTCCGGAGTCATTTAACGCAATACTGTTGCCAAACTCATCACCACTACCTAGATTGGACGCCTTGAGGTAAGCCACTTCGTCCCAGATGTCATTCTCGTAGTTAAATACATAAACTGCGCCAGAACTCGAATCTGTTGCGCCCACATTATCCTCAAGAGGAGCACCGACAGCTAATATTGTCCCATCAAGATTTAGAGCAATACTTTCTCCAAAGCGGTCACTCGCATCGGAATTTGACGCTTTGATGTAAGCCGTTTGTTCCCAACTTCCATTGCTTTGACTAAAAAGATATACCGCGCCAGAATCGCCAGCGGTATTGGTATCTGTAAAGCCGAGTCCCATGGTTACGCCTTGTTCATCATTCTCCTCGTCACGCGCCGAAACGGCTAAGGTGTTTCCATCCCCACTAAGCGCAACTTTATAACCAAAATAATCATTCGCTCCCGAATTTGACGCTTTGAAGTAACCGACCATTTCGGTAATAGATTCTGAGGTAAGGTTATCCTCAGAAGAAAGAACTGAACTGCCACCAGCACTGGCGAGTACGAAATAATCAGCCACTAATGCCTCCGCCAAGCTATCTACGGTTGCTGTGGTGGTTAACGCATCGATTACTGAAGCAAGCGTATTGCAGTTCTCGGGATGGTCAGCATCTTTCTTACACACTGTGTAAGTTACCCCTAGTTCCTCGGAGGCTGAAGTCCAGCTAACGGTAATCGCTTTGGCGTCAAGTGACGACGCAATGATATCGGTAAGATTGAATGCTTCCAGTGTGATAGAAGATTCAGTAGTGTCGATGGGCTCGGAAGTGTATTCAGTATCTGCGGTGAACTCAGTTTCAACATTATCAGAAAGATAATCAGTACCCGCTTCAACGAGATCAGTATCATCACAACCTGATAATAAGAAGGCTAGTAAAACAACACTATAGTTTTTATCACACAAAATCATTCACAAGCCTTCATATTCTAAATGAGTATCTATAATCTCAAATCGCCCAACTAATTATTCTCAATATTAGTCGAAGATTTTTAGATTAAGACCAAGCAATAAAATACCAAATTATCAGTATGTTACTGTGTTCATTGAATATAGACTAATTTGTTGTGTGGTACCTAGTTTCTGTCATTAATCGAATATAATATCCGCTTGAGTGCCCCATTTATTTGGATTGAGCTTGTTCCACGTTTCGCTCTGTAGCCATTCTCCAATCCAATCAGGAATGTCTTTTCCAAGCATTGGACGAGAGATACCAAAGCCTTGCGCTAATTCACAACCAAGCTGTAACAAAGCGTCGCCATGTTCAATCGTTTCAACGCCTTCAGCAATAACTTGACGTTTAAATGCCATTGCTAACCCAATCACGCCCTGTAAGATCGCTAAGTCATCGGCATCATCAAGCATGTCTCTCACAAAGCTTCTATCAATCTTAAGCATGGCAACATTCAAACGCTTAAGGTATGTCAGCGATGAGTATCCTGTACCGAAGTCATCGAGAGCAAACGACACGCCAATGCCAGCACACTCACCAATCACTTTCGATACCAGATCCATGTCTGCTAATGCACTGGTTTCAAGTACTTCAATCTGTAATTGGCTAGGGTCAACGTTAGGGTACTTGTTCAATATTGACGTTAGGCTAGACACAAAGCTTTCTTGCTGTAACTGACGAGCGCCAACATTTACACTCATTTCTAATTGATCTAAACCAGCGCGTTGCCATTCATCCAATTGAGCTAACGCCGTTTCGATAACCCATTCACCGATGTCGACCGCTAAAGGATGATCTTCGATGATTGGTAAGAAAGAGATTGGCTCCATTAATCCTTTTTCTGGGTGCATCCAGCGGATCAAAGCCTCTACTCCGACAACTTTTCCGCTGCGCATATTTACTTTCGGTTGATAGAACAGAACAAACTCGTCGTTCTCCAATGCCAAACGAATGCGATCCAAACTCTCATGGAACCAACGCAGATTGCTGTCATGGTCGGCATCAAATATGTGGTAGCGGTTTTTGCCTGAAACTTTCGCCTGATACATGGCTTGATCGGCCTGACGTAGCAATTGATCGGCATCGATGTTTTGGTCTTGAGGATAATAGGTAAGTCCAATACTTGCCGATACCTGTAAATTTAAAGAGCCAATTTGCATCGGTTGTGCAGCAGCAGTAAGTAAACGACCCACTAACGGTAAGCTATCTGAAAGACTATCGAGGCCATTAAACACGGCAACAAATTCATCGCCACCGATACGAGCTAGAGTATCACCTTCACGCAATGTTTCTGTCATACGTTGAGTAAGAGTGACCAAAACATTGTCACCCATCTGATGAGAATGAACATCGTTAATTTCTTTAAAGCCATCTAAATCTAAAAATGCCACCGCCAACTGCTTGCCATGTTCTTTCGATAACTCCATCGCTTGAAGTAAACGTTCAGCGAGCAGTACTCGGTTAGGTAAATTGGTGAGTGCGTCAAAGTGAGCGATGTATTCCAATTGGTGTTGATGAGCCTTAATTGACGTGATATCAGAGAAAAGAGCGACATACTGCAATACTTTTCCTTTAGTGTCGCGCACAGAGTTTATGCTTAATAGCTCAATAAAGACTTCACCATTTTTCCTTTGATTCCATATTTCACCACTCCATGAACCGACTCGATGTAATTCGCTCCATATCATTTTATAGAAACTGTCATCGTGGCGGTCTGAGCGAAGAATATTGGTCTTCTTGCCAATCGCATCTTCTCGCTCGAAGCCTGTAATACGAGTGAATGCTTGGTTCACATCCAATATTATACCTTGGGTATCGGTTACAATTATCCCTTCACCAGCATTAACAAATACACTTGCCGCTTGTTGAAGCTTAGCCTCAGCTTCTTTCCTTTCGGTAATATTTCTAGAGAGCATAATGAAATGTTGGCTTTTATCTTCGCTTTTTTGCATTGCCGCGATCGACAATTCAAACCACATTTCTCCCTCTATTAAGTCTAATGAATAGATGGCACCAGACGACGAGCCATTTTTAGCCGCTTCTGCGATGGCTTCCATACATATTTGCGTCGCTTCTGGTGGCAATATTTCACCAATCAGTTTTCCAATAAGTTGCTCAGCTGAAACCACTAGCAAGTTACTATCATGGGCATGACAAAGAAGTAATCTCCCTTCGATATCGACTTCGAATAAGAGATCAGGAATAGCATCCAAAACGGCTTGCAAGTGGGCTTGAGTAGCACTGAGTTCACTGTGCATCTCATATTGTTCACTGACGTCACTAAACACAAGAACCACACCGACTATTTCACCGTCGATTTTACGAATCGGTGCTGCATTATCAGCAATTTGATACTCATGACCGTCTTGTGAAATCAAAATAGTGTGGGTAGTCAGCCCCATGACTTGACCATGCTCGATAACCTGTTGTACCGGGCTAACCGACTTTTCACGAGTCTCTGAATCTATAACATGAAAGACATCGGTTAACGGTAATCCAAGAGCGTCAAATTGAGCCCAACCAGTCATCGATTCTGCTGTTGGATTCATTCGAGTAATTAAACCTTGTTCATCGGTAACAATGACACCATCACCTATCGAATCAAGTGTGATGGCTAGGTTTTCTTGGCTATCTCTCATCCTTCGGTCTGAATTTCGGAGCCTGTCTGCCATTAAATTTACTCGCGTCGCTAAGCTACCAAGCTCGTCACCTGACTCCACCATGCAACGCGCCTCGAAATCTCCCTCAGAGATTTGTTCGACGACATTTTGCAAATGATTAACGGGACGCCCTACCATCATTCTCAGAAGAATGTACGTAGCCCCAGTAACGACGGACAAAATGACTAACACAAATATCATCGCGACTCGATAACCAAGAGCAATGGCGTTCTCAACCACTTCGCGAGTTAGAACGACATGAACAGTACCGATCTGTTGCATATTCGAGCCTTCGTTTGAGAAGAATATCGGCTGCTCACGCTCTATGGGATCAACCAAAATTTCGTAGGGCTTAGTCGCCGCTTTTAACTCCCCATATCCCGTTGCAGATATACTCACATGAACGATTTCTGGATCTGAGATAAGTGATGCAAGTTGTTCATCAATTGCAACAAAGTCGATATTCCATACTGCATATGCGATTGAACGACTGACTAACGTTGTGACACGGTCAGCTCGACGCTCCAACTCCGCTAGACGGGTTTCTCTTTCTTGTTCAATAAATACAAAAGTAAACGAGACCATTGCAATACAAACTAGAATTGCCAACCCTAACATTAACTTAGTATGCAATCGAGTTGATGAGTAACGCTTTAACTTTGATTTAAACATACTAATTAGTTCCCAAAAAAGGCGCTAAGGAAAAGGAGTAGCCGTGAGGGTTAGGAGATATAAATTGAGAATAAGGACTAAAATCGAGTTTATCGATATTATCGTCAATCGTATGGAAATAAGTTGGCGCATTATCAGAGTTGATAACATGCAAATAATCCGATTTTAATCTGACACCACCATGCTGAGAAAAATCTTCGCCATTATGAAAATCATGGAGTAAAACCATCCCCCACGCCCCTATAAAAAAGTGACTTCCCATACTGACAGATATGCCCTGGTTTTCCATCTTGGTTTTTAAATAGGGTGCAACAGAAACACAACCAATTAATACATTGACACCACGCTCCTTAACAGCCTGTAACGCTCCTTGTGCCATTGCATAATTGGCAGCCCAAATAATATTGGTTTGCGGGTATCGTGAGAGTAATACTTCGGTTTTTTTTCTCGCTTCTTCAACCGCCCAGTTGCTATAAGTTAACTGGAGTATCTCCCCTCGCTCTGACTTTGAAACAAAATCCTCAACACCTATTGCTCTCTCGAGGGCGACAGGAGCACTTCGGTCACCTGTAATACCAATGATCTGGGGTTCACGATCACCGAGCTGTCGATACAACTCATCCATCATACGAGAAACACCACTTTCCTCATTGGTTGTTATTGTTCCTATCCAATTCGAAAAGTGTTCACGTTCGTTACCGTATTTTCGACGCTGTTCAGTCGTGAGATCGTTATGAATTAAGAGTATTTTAACCGAGGTGTTGGCGAAGACTTCCATTAATCTAGGGCCAAGCAGTTTTGCATTAGTAAGAATTACGTAATCAGGAAGAGTCGCTCGTTTTGCCACACTTTTCGCTTGGCTTAACATCAATAGATGATCTCGTTCGGAATAGAGTATTTCGAGATCAAAACCAAAATTATTTGCAGCAACCTCCATGACCTGAGCAGTGTAAACCCAGAACATCCCTTTACCGCGGTCGGTCGGTTCGCCTGGATTAAGAAAAACAACACTAGGACCAGAAGCCGCCCACCCAAACATTGAATAAAAACACAAAGTGAAAATTAACAGCGGTTTCACCACGTTTTTAGTCTGCAAAATACGATCCTTATAACCTGCATAGTTTATTAATAAACTATAGACTAGATTTTTGAGTTATCTAGTTTACTCATGATTAAAATAGTGATTATAAACAATTAAATACCCATATTAATTATATATGTATCACTAACCGGGAAATTTTTACTTTAAGATTCATTCAGGGGAGAAATTGGAAGGGGTATTTAAACAAACTGAAGGCTAACTAAATAGATCCTTTTGTGGACTCACTTCATCTATTGCAGACTCATCATTCTTAGGTCGTGCTTTTTTGCGGTAATACCGTAATCGACACAATTTAATCACATGCAGTTTTTCTGCAGTAGACATTGAAAGCCAGCCAAAACGCTCTTTACGATTGCGCATACAACCAGTACAGTAACCTTTATCATCGACCGTACAAACTCGAATACATGGGCTCTTAACATCAAAAAAATCTAATTGCTCCATAGGGTGTGACTCTCGTTTCAATAATAAATACCTTTCATATTTACCTTAATTCAATCTTCAACAAGTTTAAACCATACCTTCATCAATCAATGACTCAAATCTCATATTTACCATTGCACATCTTCGCTTCAAACAGTTTGATTTATCCTATTTTTGTGCTTATTTTTATTATCAAGATTCGATAATTATTGGTTGGTATCATGCAATTCACTGTAAAGTCTTTATGTTTTTCTGTTGCTCTAGTAGCGACACTGTCAGCCTGTTCAAGTAATGGTGGTCAAGCTACGACTGATAACTTAGCCGCATCTCAGTGGGTTCTAGTCGAAATTGATGGCCAAGCCTTATCACTTGGACCAAATCAAAAAGCACCATGGTTAAGTGTCGATCAACAGATGCAAGCGAAAGGTTATGCTGGGTGTAATACCTTCTTTGGTGAGGCGAATATTCAAGGTGACCAATTCAGTCTACCGAAAATGGGCTCGACAATGAAATTGTGTAATAAAGCTCAAAATCGATTAGATAATAAGTTAAGAAAAGTGTTAACTGAATGGAGCACCTTTAGCGTAAAAAATGATGAAATGGTGTTAATAAATCGAGATCACTCCCTGACGTTTAAATCAAAGTAAAAGTAACGCTAACCCTTTGATTTCATAATTTATAAAATAACCCGCATAAAGCGGGTTATTTTACGTGGCAAGCTTTAATCTTGTTTGTTAAATAGCAAGACTTTGAGGTTGGCATCTTGGTCGATATCAACAAACTCAGGAGGGTTGTCTAAACGTCTTTCAAACTGCAGCATAGGCGCTTCTTCCGCCATACTGTTGGTCAAAAAATCTTGTTTTACGACTGGTGAATTGACGCACGCAAATACTTGACCTTCCTCGCTAAGCATATCTGGTAGCCGACGTAAAATTTTGCGGTAATCTTTTGTTAGCGCGAAACTGCCCTTTTGAAATGATGGCGGGTCGATAATGATTAAATCATAAGGCCCATAGCGATTGATTTTGCCCCATGATCGAAAAATATCATGAGCAAAAAAGTGCACCGTTGAAAGATCGTGCTGGTTAAGCTTATGGTTTGTTTTTCCAGTATCTAACGCTCCTCGAGCCATATCGACATTGACGACACTCTCCGCGCCGCCCTCCATCGCCGTGACAGAAAAACCACATGTGTATGCAAATAGATTGAGAACTCGCTTACCAGCTGAGTTGTCTTTGACCCACTGTCGCCCATAACGCATATCGAGAAACAAACCCATGTTCTGATTTCGACCTAACTTCAACTGATATTTCAAACCATTTTCTTCAACAATCGGGTTTGAATTCAATTCACCCACAATCACTTCCGCTGGCGCACCATCACGATAACGATGCTGCAATACAATTGAAGAGCCAGCTTTATCACGCCACGCACTTGATTGGCAAAATTGACTTAAGCCTTGTTGGAGAGCGGCAATAAAGTCTTCATCTTGAAGTTTATAAACACAGACAATTAATTGACCTTGAAGCCAGTCAGCGGTCAGTTGTTCTAATCCTTCCCAATACTGACCCCGGCCATGAAATAAACGCCTTGCTTCATTAGGTATTTCAATAAGCTGTTTTTCTAACTCGCCAAAGAATATTGGCAATTGTTGTATATTCATGGATTCACTTTTTTACTAATAGACAGTTTACTTACAGAAGGAGGATTCACACTGGGCCAAGATAAGTCCCAAGGGGTCAACCATTGGTCAATAGCATTCGACATTATGGGTTGAGACCATAAGCACCCAAACCCTTCGTAGCATCGAGGATCACAGATAAACTCAAATCTTTGATTATCATATTTAAATCGAATCGCAAAAGCATGTAAATAGCCTCGGTCACTCTCACTATCTGCACTGTTATAAATTCGGTCACCGACAATTGCCGAGCCTACAGATTTCAACGCAACACGAATTTGATGGGTTTTTCCAGTGTAGGGTTTACACAGAAAAGCTCGCTGCCCGTTGTCACTTGAAAGCGAAAAAAACTGAGTGATTGCTGGATTATTTTGACTGGTAAGTAACTTCCAACTTGAACGACGAGAGCGGGTCATATCACCCTTAATCAAACCTTGTTTTTTTTTCGGCTTCTTACACCCAATCGCCAAGTAGAATTTTTCAACATCTCTATTCGAGAAGTTAGCCGACAATTGGCGAGCACTTTCAGAGGTTGTCGCAAGCAATAAAATACCGGATGTCATCTTATCCAAACGATGGACCAAATAGAGCTTTGGCAAATTCAACGCACGAGCAACGTCTGACACCAACATGGTTTCACCATCATCTTTATGTACTGAAACGTTAAAATGTTTATTAATGACAATAAAATCATCGTGACGATAAAGAATGTCGAACATAGTTACCTCTTAGCGTGAAGCACGAGTATAACTAGACCATAGATACAATCCAACGAATTAACACGACACATTATTCACCAAGCCACATTTCGAGCAAAAAGCATCCAAAACCTCACCAATCGATGTAACGTTCAAGCTTTCAACACCCCTGTTCAAATCTCGCTTTCAATCCTAAACCAATGCGATTACTATCATATTGTTTCTTTCTTTAGGTTTGTTTGATCGCCCAATGGACAAAATTTATCAATTCATCGTACTTTTAAGCTTTGTTGTTTATTGGTTATTAGTTGCCTCGGTGACGATTCGCGTTGTGGTTAAGAAGAATGCCATAAGTGTCTCATTGGCATGGCTTTTAATGATCTATGTTCTCCCCTTTATTGGTGTCATTGCCTATTTTCTTTTTGGCGAACTTAATTTAGGTCGTCGCCGAGCTGAACGTGCACGAGAAATGTTCACACCATTTCGCGATTGGTTTTCCAGCCTTAATGATTGTCAGGCGCATGTCACTGAAACATTGGGAACACATATTTATAAGATTGACGAGTTGTGCAACCAAAGGATGAGTATTCCCGCACTCAGTGGTAACCATCTCGATCTAAAGAAAACACCAAATGAAATCATCGATGCGATGGTCGAAGATATTCAGCAAGCAAATGATCGTATTCGAATGGTGTTCTACATTTGGCACCCTGGGGGAAAAACCGATACTGTTGCATCAGCACTTATCCACGCCGCTAAGCGAGGAGTAAAAGTACAAATACTGCTCGATTCAGCAGGCAGCCACCGATTTTTTAACAGTGGCTGGGCAAAAACAATGCGCAGTGCTGGCATTGAAGTGGTACAAGCATTGCCCGTAAAACCATGGCGAATATTTTTAAGTCGATTGGATCTGCGCCAGCATAGAAAAATCGTGGTTATCGATGATCAAATCGCCTACACCGGCTCAATGAACATGATTGACCCTGAATTCTTTAAGCTCGATGCCGATGTGGGCCAGTGGGTCGATATTATGGTGCGCGTAACCGGACCGACAGTAAATATCTTATCCGCGATTCACAGTTGGGACTGGGAAATTGAAACGGGTCAGCGTTCATTTCCTCAATTACCTGAATGCCAACTAGATAATCCAGTTTCTCTGCACCCAGTTCAAGTCGTCCCTTCAGGCCCTGCAATGCCTGAGCAACTCATTATCCAAGCGCTGATCATTGCAATTCACCAGGCAAATCATTCAATCAGAATTACCTCGCCCTACTTTGTACCAAGCCGTGATCTGCTTGCGACACTAAAAATGACCGCACAACGTGGTATAAAAATAGATATTATTATCCCTCATAAGAATGATTCAACTATGGTGAAATGGGCTTCTCGCTCTTTCTATGGGGAACTATTAGAGGTAGGAATCAATATCTATGAATTTTATGGTGGCCTACTTCATACAAAATCTGTCGTAATTGATGAACGATTTTGTTTAATCGGTACCGTAAACATGGATATGCGCAGTCTATGGCTGAATTTTGAAGTAACACTCGCCGTTGACGATGAAGTGTTCACAAAACAGCTTTTTCAACTACAACAAGAATATATCGATCAATCTTATTTAATCGAAAAACAACAGTGGCAATCTCGGCCATTATTTAACCGTTTTCTAGAACGCATTTATTACCTGTTCAACCCTTTATTATAAGTTTTCAATCTAAGGTTGAATCCCTAACGTTGACATGTTTTAAATAGACAACACGTTTTTACAAGGAACTACCATGTCAGAAGAGAAAAAAACCCAATTAATTGGCGCTGGTCGAAGTAAGAAATGGACCAATGGTACGGTAAATCCCCCGGTCCAAAGAGCATCAACTATCGTATTTGATACCGTAGCCGAAAAAAATCAGGCGACAATCAATCGACAAAAACAAACGCTATTTTATGGCCGTCGTGGTACCAATACTCACTTTGCTCTTCAAGATGCAATGGTGACGCTTGAAGGTGGCGCTGGGTGTGCTCTCTATCCTTGTGGCACCGCGGCAATAACAGGAGCCATTCTTTCGTTTGTCTCAGCGGGTGATCATATCTTAATGGTTGACACTTGTTACGAACCAACGCGTGATTTCTGTAATGTGATGTTAAAGAAAATGGGCGTAGAAACCACCTATTACGATCCATTAATTGGTGAAGGAATTCGCGACCTTATTCAAGAGAACACACGAATTTTATTTACCGAATCCCCAGGTTCTATCACGATGGAAGTACAGGATATTCCGACACTTTCACGTATTGCGCACGAGTCTGATGTGATTGTCATGCTGGATAACACATGGGGAGCTGGCGTTAACTTTTCTCCGTTTGAATTTGGCGTCGACATTTCAATTCAAGCAGCAACCAAATACATCGTTGGCCACTCAGATGTCATGCTAGGTACCGCAGTAGCTTCAGAAAAATATTGGGATCAGTTGCGCGAAAATAGCTACTTGTTAGGACAGTGTGTTTCTCCTGATGATGCCTACCTTGGATTACGCGGAATTCGAACTTTAGATGTCAGACTAAGACAACATGAGAAAAATAGCTTAGAAGTCGCAAACTGGCTCGCTAATCGCCCAGAAGTGGATCATGTTCGTCACCCAGCATTGGCAACATGCCCGGGGCATGAGTTCTTTGAACGTGATTTTACGGGTGGCAACGGGCTATTTTCATTTGTTCTAAACAGCAGTTACCCTCGAGCAACTACCGCACTGTTGGACAGCATGAAACACTTCAGTATGGGGTATTCATGGGGCGGCTATGAGAGTTTAATTCTCGCCAATGAGCCAAAAAGTTTTAATGCACTACGTACGATTGCGAACCCAAATTTTAGTGGCACGCTTGTTCGAGTACACATTGGTTTGGAAGATGTTCAGGACTTGATCGCCGATCTAGAGCAAGGATTTGCTGAGTACAATCGAGTGTTGGCGGAACAACCTCAGTAGCCTTCTATCTCTAACGCAATAATAAATAGGGTCAGATGTTGTTAAGAACGACATCTGACCCTTTTCTATCGTGCTGGACAATCAACGAGATGATCGTTAACCATGCCGACCGCTTGCATAAATGAATAGCAGATCGTTTCACCGACAAACTTAAATCCTTTTTTCTTCAGAAATTTACTCATTTCCTTAGATAAATCCGTCGATGTGGGCACGTCAGACATTGAGGTCCAATGATTTATGATCGGCTCATGATCGACAAACTGCCATAGCGCCGCTTTTAATGACCCATACTCTTGTTGAAGTTTTAGTGCTGCCTGAGCATTGCTAAACACTGAATTAATTTTACCGCGATGTTTCACGACATCGAACTGTTCAATAATGGATTCGGTACGACGTTCATCATATTGGGCTAACGTTTCTAAGTCGTAACCGTCAAATGCTTGGTAATAGCCCGCTCGCTTTTTTAATATTACGAGCCAGCTCAGCCCAGCTTGGGCGCCTTCCAAGGTAATGAACTCAAACAGTTTCTGATCGTCATAGACTGGCTTGCCCCATTCATTATCATGATACTCACGTTCTAAGGAATTTTTCGTTGCCCATTCGCATACACCGTGATCGCTTTCCATGATATCTCCTTATAACGTCTTGAATTCTTTATTAACCTTGTAGGCGTTTGACGTAACATACGCTTCAATGTTTCTCACATTCTGTTCAATTTCATCGAATTCAGATTGCAAATTATGAATCACTTGTGACGCGGATTCACCTTGTTTCCAATGGCGACTTTTTAATTTGTGACCTTGTTGCTTTTGCTGTTGGTCACGATACTGCTTTGGTGGCTTTTCTAGCATCAATGTGAGCGCAAAGTACGCCAATACCACCAAGAATGTACCACCTAATAGTGCGGCGGAGATAAACAAAATTCTAACTAACCAAATTTCCATCTCAAAATAGTTAGCAAGTCCCGCACACACACCCGTCAGTTTCGAATTTACAGGATCACGATACAATCCTCGGCTAGTCATACTTGTTCCTCCAACCAGGGGTTTCCGAATCTAAGATTTTTTCCAACGTATCTACACGACTACTAAGACGATCTGCTTTTTGAGACAAAGTATTTAATGTTTGTAATTCTTCATCGCTAATTCCATTCGTCGCTTTTCGCTTGCTTCGATAGTGCAAAACTAACCAAAGCGGCGCGACAAAGACCATAAAAACAATCAACGGTGCCGTAAAAAATGCTCCTGACATAATTTTGTATCCTTATATCAATTATTGACTCTGATGAATTTGCTGTTTCATTTTTTCCAGCTCTTGTTCAATCTCTTCTTGCGCTTGCAGTTCAGCAAACTGCTGGTCTAGGGTTTGGTTGCTTCCTGATTGATTGAACAGGTCAGCTTCAGCTTCAAGTTCATCGATTTTACGACTGAATTGTTCAAATTTAGCCATGGTCGCCGCCGACTTTCCTTGATGTAGTTGACGTTGAATATCGCGACGATCACCTGCCGCTTGGCTGCGAATGATCAGCGCTTGCTGTTTTGCTCTGGTTTCTGTAATTTTCGCTTCCAATTTGGCGATTTCGTCAGTTAATTTATCAACCGTCTCTTCAACTAACACAAGCTCCTTTTTAAGACCGTCTAAATTGTGCCCTAGCTTTCTTTTTTCAATTAATGCAGCTCGAGCGAGATCTTCTCTTTGCTTGGCCAATGCTAACGTGGCTTTATTGCT
Source organism: Vibrio phycocola (assembly GCF_054404255.1). Lineage (NCBI taxonomy): Bacteria > Pseudomonadati > Pseudomonadota > Gammaproteobacteria > Vibrionales > Vibrionaceae > Vibrio > Vibrio phycocola. Next base: position 306,660 of record NZ_JBTAMQ010000004.1, on the reverse strand, counting down.
CCAATCCGATACTTGTTGTTCAAGAGATTCAATTTTGCGTACGACTTCCTTTTTGTCCGCCATAGCTTTTGCTGAATTACTTCTTACTTCAACCAATGTATCTTCCATTTCTTGGATAATAAGGCGAATAAGTTTTTCTGGATCTTCCGCTTTATCAAGCAATGAACTAATGTTCGAATTAACGATATCAGCAAAACGTGAAAATATACCCATGATCTTTCTCCTAATAATATGTTAGTCAGTCTGTGAGCCTAAAACGCTTCTATCAATAATCTCATCAAACCAAATTCAAGCTTCCCAATGTATATAGCTATTTCCGTGCCAACTATATAATCCTTTAAAATCAAAAGCTTATTAATTCGCACCTCACAAACAAAAAAGATATATTTGCCAATTTAGCCAAAAATTGGTTTATTTAACCATCTCAATATAAAAAGGTTAACGTGATGAATAATCCTCTCATTGGTGAATCACCCTTGTTTCTCGCACTGCTTGATACTGTATCTCGCCTCGCACCTATTGAGCGACCAGTCCTCATCATGGGTGAGCGTGGTACGGGAAAAGAGTTGATCGCTCAACGACTGCACTATTTATCTAAACGCTGGGATGAACCTTTAATTACACTAAATTGTGCTGCGCTTTCTGAAGGGTTAATTGACTCTGAGTTATTTGGCCACGAATCAGGAGCATTTACCGGAGCCAAAGCAAAACATATGGGACGTTTTGAACGGGCTGAAGGTGGCAGTTTATTCCTAGATGAACTGGGCAATGCCCCACTTTCTGTCCAAGAAAAACTCCTGCGAGTCATTGAATATGGTCAATATGAGCGCATCGGCGGAAGTACCGTGCTTAATGCAAATGTAAGAGTCATCGCTGCGACCAATGCCGATCTCGTCGAAATGGCCGATCAAAATCACTTTCGTCACGATTTACTCGACCGTTTAGCCTTTGACGTTATCCACCTTCCACCGTTACGTAAGCGCCGGGAAGATATCTTGCCACTGGCAAATCATTTTGCCGTCAAGATGTGTCATGAGCTACACCTTTCGCATTTTGTCGGGTTCTCTTCAGAAATCCAAACTCAACTTCTCGACTACTCTTGGCCTGGCAACATACGTGAGCTAAAAAATGTCGTTGAACGCGCTGTCTATCAAAATATTGATTTCACTCTACCGATTACAACTCTGCAAACCAATCCCTTCGTACCACAATGGCAAGAGCAGAGCATTCAAAACGATGAGGATGAGCACCAAAACGTAATCCAACAAAATGAGCTTCAAGGTGTCACGGAAATCGAGTCATTGTCCTTCCCTATCGACTTTAAGGATCATTGTCAAAATCATGAAAAACAGCTTATTGAGCATGCTTTAAATCAAGCAAAGTTTCATCAACAGCAAGCTGCTCAGTTGTTAGGATTGTCGTATCATCAATTGCGCGGGTTAATCCGAAAGTACGCAATCACCAATAAATTTGATGCAGAGTAATTCCTGTACGCGGTTTTTGATTGGTTCGATAGTGTAATAGTGGTAAATTATCCGAATCTTTGAGGCATTTATATTAATAATGGTCCTCGTTTCTCTTCTTTGATTTCATATGCAAAAATACTTAACATTCGCGACGGCGTTAATCAGCACAATCCTCTTGGCAGGATGCGATCAACAAAATATCGATCATAGTAAAATTAGAGAAACCGGCTTTGTCTATTGTGGGCAAGGTAAGCCGACGACGTTCAATCCGCAGCTCGTTGATGGCGGCGTTACCGTAGATGCACTGTCTCCACAGTTGTTTGATACATTACTGACTTTAAATAACAGTACTCATCTGCCACAACCAAATCTCGCACATTCTTGGCATGTCAGTAACGACGGTCTCGTTTATCAATTTGAACTTAGATCCGATATCGAGTTTCAAACAACATCATGGTTTACACCAACAAGACCACTTAGTGCTGATGATATTCGTTTTAGTTTTGAGCGTATCTTGCTCTCTTCAAACCCATTTCATACCGTCGGCAACAGTGCCTACCCTTGGTTTAGAGGCAACAATTTTCAGCAACTGGTTAAATCTATTGAGACCCCGAACTCGCATACAGTCAAATTTCATTTGAACCATGCTGATAATACCTTTTTATCTTTATTGTCGACCCCTTATGCCGTCATTCATTCGCAAGAGTACGCTGAACAACTTATTGAGAGAAATGAAAAATCGTTGATAGATAGCCAACCTGTAGGAACAGGGCCTTTCTTATTAGACGAATACCTTGTCGGTGACTATGTACGCCTGAAACGTCATGACGATTACTGGAATGGTCGAGCAAAAATGGAGCAAGTCGTATTTGATATTGAGCAACGCGGAACGGGCTCTTTGGCAAAACTATTACTCAATGAATGCGATGTTCTTAACTCATCAATATCAAGTCAAATTCCTGTAATTCAAGATCAATCTCATATTAGTTTACTTAGCTCTCTAGCTATGAATACCGCATACATTGCTGTCAACACTAAACGCCAAGCTATGAATGACCAACGAGTACGACGAGCTCTTTCCTATGCAATAGACCGACAAAAGATCATTGACTCCGTCTATTACGGACGAGGTTCCATTGCCTATAATATACTTCCGCCAGTGTCGTGGGCTTACTCTAAAAACACCACTCAAATTCGGTATGATAGACGATTTGCTCTTGGTTTATTAAAAGATGCAGGTTACGTTGATGGATTAACATTAACAATGTCCGTTCCTACGGAGTCCACCAGCTATAACCCAAGCCCACAAAAATCGGCTGCTTTAATCCAAAGTTACTTTTCCGATATTGGGATTAGATTAAAACTCGTACCTCAAAGTGTTAGCCGAGATAACCAAGTCCAATTTGATAACAATGTCGACTTATATTTAACTGGGATTGTTGGACGTTCAGCGAACCCTGATGGTTTTCTACGCCCAGTACTGAGTTGCCAATCACATAATCAAGGCGCTGATTTAACCCATTGGTGTAATGACAGTTTCGATTCTCTGCTTAACTTGGCTTTGGAAATCAACGCTCCTCGTTTTCGCCTAAACCTCTACAAACAGATACAAAATATCATCAACCAAAATGTACCTGTTATTCCAATCGCGCATGGTCGACAATTTAAAGCCTATAATAATTCATTGACGGGTTTCGCCGTTAACCCTTTCCATGTCCAACCCTTCAATCACGTTGAGAGGTTGAAATAATGTTTTTTTATACAATTAGAAAACTCAACTTATTCGTAATTACCTTACTTATTCTCACGTTTGTTGGGTTTCATTTATCTCGACTTGAGCCTAACTCGTGGTCACATGACCTGGATTTCTGGCACGGCTGGACACAATACGTCAGTAATTTAGCGCAATTGGATTTCGGCGTCAGTCACGATGGAAATCCGATAAAAAACGAATTGTTTCTCGTTTTCCCTGCAACTCTAGAACTCTGTTTTGTTGCATTTGTACTCTCTCTTTCGATCGGAATCCCTTTGGGAACAATCGCAGGAATGAAGCAAGGAAAATTTACTGAAAAAGTCATATCCTTTATCGCAATGTGTGGCTATTCCGCTCCGGTTTTTTGGGTCGCACTATCGATGATATTCATTTTTTCTCTTAACTATGAATGGTTTCCCGTGTCGGGGCGCTACGATTTACTGTATAAGCTTGATCATATGACTGGCTTTGCTCTAATAGATGCTGCGCTGTCTAAAAGCCCCAATCGGGTTGAATTACTACAAAGCGTAATCGAACATATGATTCTTCCTTGTATGGTTTTGGCGCTCGCACCGACAACACAGGTCATACGAATAATGAAAGCAGCGGTCGCTGACATCATGCAGCAGAACTACATTCGTGTTGCTCGTATTCGCGGGTTATCTCACTATCGCATCGTCATCGAACACGTATTACGTAACGCAGTACCTTCGTTGGTGTCAAAGTTCGGTGTACAACTTTCAACCATGTTTACCTTTGCAATTATTGCGGAGTCTATTTTCAATTGGCCAGGGATTGGGCGTTGGTTACTGGATGCTTTATCAGAGCGTGACTATGTCTCAATTCAAGCTGGAGTAATCGTCGTTGCGTCACTCGTTTTAACCACCAATATTGTCTCAGATTTAATAGGTACAATGATTAACCCTCTGGTTAGGAAGGCTTGGTATGCTAACAAATAGTATTTATCAGGAAGAACATATCCCAACTCAGTTCGAACGTTTCTGGCGAAGCTTTAAACATAATAATCTCGCCATGTTTGGCTTATGGTGTATGATTTTATTGCTTATTATCATTGCAGTTTCACCGTGGATTACACCTCATAACCCGATTGCACCATCGGAACATCTTTTATTGCCACCATCATGGGATCCAACCGGTTCCATAGATTACTTTTTAGGTACAGATGATTTAGGGAGAGACATTTTATCTCGCCTTATTGCTGGGACTCGTCATTCGTTTGGTTATGCTTTATTAGTCACGCTAGTTGCATTATGTATCGGTGGGTTCATTGGTATATTGGCCGGAATGACATCTGGCTTACTATCGAGCGTTCTCAATCACTTATTTGATACCGTGATGTCGATTCCTTCGCTGTTGCTTGCGGTTATTTTTGTTGCCGTTTTAGGCCCGGGCGAAACGAATGTGCTACTTGCCATAGGGCTAGCACTAACGCCTCGGTTTATTCGTAGCCTGTATACCGCAATTAATACGGAAATGGCAAAAGATTATATTATGGCGGCTCGCCTTGATGGAGCGAGTGACATCTATCTTTTACTCAACTCAATTTTGCCAAATATTTTAACCGTAATCGCCTTAGAAACCACTCTTGCCATTACGATTGCAATTCTCGATATCACCGCGCTTGGTTTCTTAAATCTAGGTGCCCAAGCGCCTACAACTGAATGGGGAGCAATGTTAGGTAGCTCTGTTGAATTGCTCTACCTTGCTCCTTGGACAGTTATTCTGCCTGGCCTTATGATTATGTTTACTATTGTTGTCGTTAACCTTGTCGGCGAAGGTGCTCGTCAAGCTCTCAATTCAGGTGTCGAATAATGGCATTATTAGATATTCGTCACTTAACGATCGAAATTGATACCCCTCAAGGACTTGTCAAAGCGGTTGATCGCATGAGCTTAACTATGCCAGAAGGCGAAATTCGCGGGCTAGTAGGTGAATCCGGATCAGGGAAAAGTTTAGTCGCGAAAGCAATTGTCGGTGTTGGAAAAGAGCATTGGCGTATCACCGCCGATAGAATGCGTCTAGGCAATATCGATCTGTTACAGTTAACCCCTCGAGAGCGTCGCAAAGTCATCGCACGTGACATTGCAATGATTTTTCAAGAGCCTCATTCGTGCCTCGATCCATCCGATGAAATTGGGAAGCAGTTGATGGAGGCGATACCCGACCGCGCCTTTGAAGGCCGATGGTGGCAGCGATTAACGTGGCGAAAAAAGCAGGCCATTGCACTACTCCATAAAGTCGGAATCAAAGAACACAGCCGAGTATTAAGCTCTTACCCCTATGAGCTTACTGTTGGTGAATGCCAAAAAGTGATGATCGCGATGGCGATTGCAGCAAAACCCAAACTGCTGATTGCTGATGAACCAACGAACGATTTGGATCCAGTAACACAAAAACAAATACTGCGTTTACTTAGCCGTATGAATCAAGTCAATAACACGACAATTTTGCTTATCGGACACGACTTAACCTCGATCACACAGTGGGCCAATAGAATTACAGTAATGTACTGTGGACAATCTGTAGAATCGGCTGAGACAAAAGCGATTTTAGCGAAACCCAAACATCCATACACATCTGCACTGCTAACTGCGATGCCAGATTTCAGTGAGGTGATTCCACATAAGCAAAAGCTCGAATCACTTCCAGGTTCAATTCCACCATTAAAACACTTACCAATCGGATGTCGTTTAGGACCTCGCTGTCCTTATGCTCGTCGTCAATGTGTGGAAATGCCTCGTTCTAAAAAGATAAAAGGCCATAAGTTTTCATGTCATTTTCCACTCAATACTAATGAAGAAAAACAGCCATGACAGAATCACTATTAGAGGTTAGAAACCTTTCAAAAAACTTTGAAACTCGCTCACGGCTGTTCTTTCGTAAAAAAATAGAGCAAGCGGTTAAACCCGTTAGTTTCAGCTTAGAGGCAGGTCAAACTATTGGTTTCATCGGTCAAAATGGTTCAGGGAAATCGACCATTGCTCGAATGATTGCCGGTGTTGTCGAACCAAGTGGTGGGGAAATATTGGTCAATGGTGAGCCATTGAAATACGGTGACTACGCCAATCGATGTAGGCTCGTTCGGATGATTTTCCAAGATCCTAATACATCGCTGAACCCGAAAATTCAAATTGGGCGTATATTGGAAGGACCTTTAAAACGAAATACAGATATGACAGCAGAAGCAAGGTCACAGCGTGTAAAAACAACGCTAACAAAAGTGGGTCTTCTACCAGAGCATGCCTACTTCTATCCTCAAATGCTCGCAACCGGACAAAAACAGCGAGTCTGTTTAGCACGAGCTTTAATTCTCCAGCCTTCTATCATCATCGCCGATGAAGCACTAAACGGCCTAGATATGGCAATGCGCTCGCAGATTATTAATTTGTTTCTAGAACTCCAAGAAGAGATGGGAGTTTCATTTATCTATGTGTCCCAACATATTGGCATAGTCAAACACATCACCGACAAGATTGTGGTTATGCATCAAGGTGAAATTGTCGAGTCCGGTCCAACTCAGGATGTACTGACAGCTCCGAAACATAATGTAACTCGACGTATGATCGACAGTCATTTTAGTAAGTCACCCTTATACACGTCGACCAAATCATAAAGAGATATTAATGATGCGAGCAATCTCCCTACTCTGTTTCTGCCTATTGTTCTCGCTTTATTCATCCGCTAACACAACCAATACTTGGTTAGATACCTTTTTTGTCGAAAGAGCATTTAAACAAGTCGTCTTCAATGATGAATTCCGACGTGGTACGTACCCACTGTCAAAATGGGAGAAGCCAATACACTATTGGGTCCATCATGATACAAACGACAAAGTGTTTCATCAAGAACTGGTCGAACTCCATTTTGAACAACTTAGAGAACTGACCGATCTCTCGATTTCGAAAGCATCGTCAGAGCAACGCGCAAATTTTGTTATTTACTTTACAACGCAGTCACGATGGAAAGCTTTAGTTAACAAAACGATGGGAAAAGAATCCGGGAAACATACTGATAATGCACTATGCTTATTTGGTAGTGCGATTAGCCAGCAGGATTATTCTATTGCTCGTTCGATTGTTGTTATCCCCGTAGATCGGGCTAGGCAACATGGAAAGCTAGTCTCTTGCGTCATCGAGGAAACAACTCAAGCGCTAGGACTAAGAAACGATACCGAGCAAGCATACCCCTCGGTGTTTAACGATGCTTCACCAGAAAATTACTTATCGCCATTAGACGTCGTATTGATTCAGCTAATGTATGAACCTATCGTCGAATCTGGGATAACAGAAACGGAAATCACACCACTTTTAAGAGAAATGATCGATGAATATCGCCGTTTTGGGGTGTTGTCAGATGCCGTAAATCAAGCAAATAGCGCTCCTCTGGTTAAACAATATAAATAAAGAGACTGTAGTAATGCCATTTATAAAGCATTTAGTTCAACCTATCGTGCGAGACAGATATATCTACTTTACAGGCCTCATCATCTTATGTTGCTATTCGATATATCATCATATTTATATTCGTGATCAAGCTTACGATTTATGGCTCTATCTGAAAGCCATTATGAATGCTATTGGAGTTACTGCTGCCGTTGGATTTTGTGGCTATTTTTTTTACCTGATTGGTAAGCGCGACCCTCACCCACTAAAAGCCTATGGTAAATTAGTCGCCCTTCCTTTCGTTTATTGGCGAGAAGCCATCAACTTCGCTCTGCTAGCACTCATGATATCGATCGTGTTTTCGGTATACACTAATACAAAATATTCAATCCCCGCAGTGGTACCATACTATCTCGATACCTGGTTAGCCAATGCAGATCAATGGCTGCATTTTGGCCATACGCCATGGGTTTTGACTCACTCTTGGTTTTCACACCCAATCGCCACATCAATTATTAACCTAATGTATAACCTGTGGTTTTTTATCTTTTCGATCTTTTTTATTTCATTCATGTTATTAGTGAATAAACCAGGTTTACGCCAACAAGTGATTATCTCTTTCTGTCTGGCTTGGGTTATTAATGGCAACATCGGCGGACTATTATTTTCATCTGTCGGACCTTGTTATTATGGTCACTTTTTTCCCGATACCGATTTATTTTTCCAATTAATGGAAAGGTTACATCAGCAAAATGATTGGTTAAAAACTATAAGCTATTTACCTGATGTGTGGGCACTGGATACTCAGGACTTACTATGGGAAAGCTATCAATCTAATACTAATAGTATGGGAGCAGGCATATCGGCCGCGCCTAGTATGCACGTCACAATTGCATCATTAATGGCCATGTCACTGTTTAATATAAATCGAAAACTTGGCGTACTGGCTTGGGTCTATGCGGGTATCATTGAAATAGGATCGGTACACCTAGCATGGCATTATGCGATTGATGGGTATCTGGGGCTTATATTTATGACGATTATCTGGTGGTCAGTTAAAGCGATTCTAGCTCGATTACCCAGCCCAGCTATGACTCAACAAACAAAAATGAGAGCTCATGTAGCATGAACTCTCATTAGCTTTTTTGACACAGTTTATAATTGGAATCGGTTAACCAAATCGCCGAGCTCTGATGCTTTGACCTTCAATGTGTGGCTCGCTCCGCTGTTCGTCTTCGCGTATTCCGATGATTCGCTGCTCTTCTCTGAAATAACAACAATGCGCTCAGATATTTCTTGGCCGACGACGCTTTGCTCTTGAGTTGCGGTTGCGATAAGAGAATTCATATCCATAATATTGCCGATAGCTTGACGAATTTGCTCTATTGACTCACGAGCAACATTCGCTTCCTCAACAGTCGACAGCCCTCTTTCTTGGCTGGATTGCATCGCCTTAACCGACGCATCTGAAGCGTGTTTCAACTTGCAGATCATCTCATTGATTTCACCAGTACTGTCCTGAGTACGACTTGCTAAGTTTCTTACTTCGTCCGCAACCACTGCGAACCCACGACCTTGCTCTCCAGCCCGCGCTGCTTCAATCGCAGCATTAAGAGCTAACAAGTTCGTTTGTTCGGCGATACTTTGAATGACCTCAAGCGCAGTTGAGATATTTTGAACATCATGCTCAAGCTGCGATATAACATTACTTGCCTCTGCAATTTCATCAGCTAGGCTCGCAACAGAATCGACCGCGGAATTCACTGTCTTCAATGCATTGTCGGAGCTACTTTCCACTACTTCTGCAGACTGGGCCGCTTCAGCAGCATTTTGAGAGATTTCATGGGCTGAACTGGTCAGTTCGGTCATTGCTGTTGCCACTTGGTCGGTTTCAACACGTTGATCCGCACTAAGTTGATTCACTAACTGTGCACGTTGCGTCATTTCATTTGTTTCATGCTCAACATCATTTGTAACCCTAGTAACATTGCTGACTAAATCATGTAAATTGCCAACAAACAGATTGAAATTATTGCGTAGTTTTTCAAATTCTGGCACGTTAAACTTGTCAATTCTCGCCGTTAAATCGGCATCTCCTTGAGCAAAACGTTCAATAGAGTCACCAAATACTTTTAGGGGGGTCAGTATACTTCTGCTGACGGCATAACTAAATCCATAGACAACGGCGATCAGTACCGCAAGTATAATTAAGGTATTAATGCTACTTTCGACTAATTGAGCATTGGTTTGCTCAACCATGTTAGCAACGAGAAGATCGACATCATCAATATAGAACCCTGTTGCAATCACCATATCAAGTTCAGGTATATAACTTGAATAACTTAGTTTAGGTAAAGGAACATCTGAATTTGGCTTTGGGAAGTGATACGCGGTATGTTTTCCAGCTCCCTCTTTAGCGTTATTAATTAATGCCTGTACATGATTTTTGCCTAACGCATCTTTAGAGTCCCAGAAGTTTTTTCCAATCCCCTTATTTGTACCGGAAAATAGCCTAACCCCTGATGGGCTATAACCAAAAAATGAAGTTGGTCCAGATTGCATATTTTTCAAATAAACAATCGCGTCTTCTTTTGAACCACCAGACTTAATTAAAGTGACAACGGTATTGGTTGCAATTTCAACGTAAGACTTTAGTTCTTCCTTTTTCATTTCGATTGCATAGTTATAGCTTAATTCACTTTGCGCTTTGCTTAACTTCTTCGCCTCAAAATAGTTCAAGGTAAACATAGCAACAGCTATTAATAAAACAGGAAGAGAAGTAAGAATAATAAGTCGACTTTTTATTGTAAATTTCATTTTGATCATCACCTAATGGGCTTACTGAAACCTAGATTACTTAAAGTATAGTCATAGCCACACCAGTCGCTTACAAATCTTTAACAAAAAAGCCCCTAAATTCCTTTACCGCAAGATAGACGAGCATAAATAAAAGAGTAGATCTAACTAAGATGATAATTAAAAAAGGAAAAACACCCGATTGGGAACGTGAAGTACACTATGTCAAAATGTGATCTGTAAATAAAAAAGGAGGGAGCAAAAAAAAAGCTGAATAATACTATTCAGCTTAGAATAAAAAAGTTATTGATGTTACTGAGCATCGGGATGTAACAAATCGGCTTTAGCTGCACTCAAATATTGAACCATAGACCAATAAGTAAGGAACATTGCTGCATACACTGCCGCATAACCAAGCCAAACCATCCATTCGTTATAGCTCCAAATTAAAGCCAGTAACGCGGTCATTTGTGTTCCCGTTTTAACCTTGCCAACCCATGAAACAGCAACATTGGCTCGCTTTCCGATCTCCGCCATCCATTCCCTAAGCGCTGAAATAATAATCTCACGTGCAATCATCGTCATTGCAGGAACCGTTATCCAAAACGTATGGAAATCTTCGGTGATCAAAATTAAAGCGGTAGCGACTAACACCTTGTCAGCAACTGGGTCAATAAATGCCCCAAAACGCGTTGTTTGCCCAAGCTTTCGGGCCAGCATTCCATCAAGCCAGTCTGTGATACTTGCAACGGCAAATATCAAAGCCGCAGCAAAATGCGCCCATTCATAAGGCAAATAAAATACGACCACGAAAACAGGAATTAATCCAAGCCGTACAAGAGATAACATATTTGGAATTGTAAGACGCATATCTATCGCTCTAATGGGAAACGTGGTTATGGTGATGGATTTTTACTATTGTTTCAATGCCTGATGGATATTTTCTGCCAGAGTGCGACTAATACCGGGCACTTTGCTTATTTCTTCAACGCTTGCTCGCTTTAACTCCTGCAATCCACCCATATACTTGAGTAATGCTTGTCGTCGCTTGGGTCCAATTCCTTCGATTCCCTCAAGTGAGCTCGTACGACGAGTTTTTCCACGCTTCGCTCGATGACCACTGATCGCATGATTATGACTTTCATCTCGAATATGTTGAATCAAATGCAACGCTGGTGAATCACTGGGTAAATGAAATTCTTCTCCAGCTACCGTGATTAATGTTTCAAGGCCCGGTTTGCGCGTGACCCCTTTAGCGATCCCAATCAATAATGGGTGTTTAGGCCAATCTTGCCAGCAAGCCTGTATGGTTTCATAAGCTCGAGAAAGTTGTCCCTTACCACCATCAATAAAAACAATATCAGGAATGTTCTCGACATCAATTTGTCTCTGATAGCGTTTCAACAACCCCTTTTCCATCGCAGCATAATCATCTCCACCAGTAATACCGCTGATGTTAAAACGACGATATTCACTCTTCACTGGGCCTTCAGAGTTAAATACCACACATGAGGCAATCGTGCTTTCTCCCATCGTGTGAGAAATGTCAAAGCACTCCATACGTTGAATCGTATCCAACTTTAGCGCCTGCTGCAGTTCTATAAACCTTTGATGTATCGTTAGCTTTGAATTATGCTTGGTGGTGATAGCGGTTAAAGCGTTGGTGTTCGCAAGCTTTAAATAACGTCCTCTAGCAGAACCTGGGTTAATTAAGAATCGTATTTTTCGCCCTGCCATCTCTGTCAGTACTGCTGACAAACTTTCATCGGCAATTAACCCTTTATTTACAATTATCTTGGCAGGTAATGTCCGCCCTTCTGTTTGCGATAGATAGTATTGATTAATAAAACTATCGAATACTTCATCCGTCGGGGTATTGGCTGGGATCTTAGGGTAATAACTTCTACTACCTAAAATTTTTCCCTGACGAATCATCAATAAGTGAACACACGCCAAACCAAATTCATGTGCAAAACCAACAACATCAATATCGTCTAAGCTATCTTCGGAGACAAATTGCTGCTCTTGAACTCGGCGAATGGCTTGAATTTGGTCTCGGTACTTTGCAGCCATCTCAAACTCTAGATCAGAGCTGGCTTTTTCCATTCTGCCTACTAGAGTCTGTAAAACTTGGTTATCTTTACCTTTCAGGAAAAGCCTCAGGTGTTCAAGAAGCTCATCGTAATCGTCGTCACTGATCAGCGCACTAACACAAGGACCAGCACAACGACCAATTTGATACATTAAACAAGGGCGAGTCCGGTTCGCATACACGGTGTCTTCACACTGGCGAACCGGGAAAATTTTTTGCATCAAATGGAGAGTTTGTCGCACGGCTCCAGAATCTGGATAAGGGCCAAAATACTCACCCTTTTTTCTTTTCGCTCCACGATGAATCGACAGCCTAGGATGACGATGCTGACTAATAAAAATATATGGATAGGATTTATCGTCTCGAAGTAACACATTATATTTTGGCAAGTATTGCTTAATATAATTGTGCTCAAGAATCAGAGCCTCGGTCTCAGTGTGGGTGACCGTCACATCAATTTTGGTGATATGGGAAACCAAAGCTCGCGTCTTTTCACGATCGACTTTTTTACGAAAATAACTCGATAAACGATTCTTTAAATTTTTCGCTTTACCAACATAGATAACTTCAGACTCGGCGTTATACATGCGATAAACGCCGGGCTGACTGGTAACATCTTTTAGAAAAGAAGCAGAATCAAATCGTTCAGACACTATAGGCTCTCGGTATCGAGTATTCCATGTCGTATTGCTAAATGAGTCAACTCGACATCCCCACTAATATCTAACTTGGCAAAAAGTCGATAACGGTAGCTGTTGACGGTTTTTGGACTTAAATTCAGTTGTTCTGAAATATCCGTAACTTTTTCGCCTTTGGTTATCATCATCATAATCTGAAGCTCACGTTCAGAGAGTTCAGAAAACGGATTCTCCGCCGCTGGTGAAAACTGGCTTAATGCCATTTGTTGCGCAATTTCTGGTGAAATATAACGTTGTCCGCTATTGACCACACGAATAGCATTCACCATTTCATCAGGAGCCGCTCCTTTAGTAAGGTAGCCCGCTGCTCCTGCTTGCATTACTTTTGTCGGAAACGGATTTTCTGTGTGCACGGTTAGCACAATAATGCGAACATCCGGATTATAACGTATGATTTTTTTTGTTGCTTCTAGGCCACCAATACCGGGCATATTCATGTCCATTAATAGCACATCAGCATTATTATTGCGGCACCACTTAACCGCCTGCTCACCACTGTCTGCTTCCCCTGCGACACTTATTCCACGGACGTCTTCAATAATACGTCTTATCCCTGTGCGAACCAGTTCGTGATCATCAACCAGGAAAACACTAATCAAACTTGTCTCTCCAAAATCATTTGGCTCAACACAACACTCTGAGTCACCGCTGTTATCAACGGTGATTCAGAGTGCAATTTTAACTGTCGACTATGAGCCTAAATCAATTGAGAATCAAGCTCATAATCTTCAAGTCATTGTATACAACACCAATTCAAAGAGTTAAACGTCACTATAATTCTCAACGACTCTTTAATTTGAGACATTATATCAATCTCGTAGAAAAGATCATAAAGGGAAATCTCATTATCATTCAATATCGATAAAATCTGAGGTTATTTCACCTTCCAAGCTTTGATACAATCACTACCTCATTATCGACAGAGCAAACAATTTGTTTCGAGACCAAGGCTTCATTCTTAGCCGTCATGCCAGAGATATACACCAACAAACTCAAATTGAACTTTGGGTAAAGACCTCGTCGGGCATCAAATTACTTCAAATTCACGGAGAAAAAGTCATCTGCTTTATAAAACAGATGAACCTCGATGATGCCCAAAAGATAGCGCATGAAAACAAAATCGATGTTGAGTTCAAGCCCCTTGACCTACAAACCTTTGGAGAAAGTCCTGTACTTGGTTGCTACCTCAACACCATCAAACAAAGCCAGCATTTTGTTAAACTCTTAAGTGCTGCTGATCTTGGAGTCTGGGAAGGTGATATTCGCCTCGTCGACCGATACTTGATGGAACGGTTCATCCAAGGCAGTATTGAGTTTACCGGTGAAGCACATAACAAAAATAGTTTTCACCTAATACGTGGTACTAAATGTAAATCGGCCGAATTTGTTCCTGAGTTAACCATGGTTTCATTGGACATCGAATGCTCAGAGAAAGGCATTCTTTATTCGGTTGGACTTGAAAGTGAACTGGATTCACGCGTTATTATGATTGGCGCTCCTCAAGTTCATAACTATTCATGCCACATTCAATGGGTCAACAATGAAAAAGAGCTTCTCTTACAGTTAATTGAATGGTTTCGCCAGTATGACCCAGATATCATTGTTGGGTGGAACATTATAGATTTTGATTTTCGCCTGCTTCACAAACGCGCGCACCACCACCAACTCAAATTGAATATAGGACGGGGAAACAGCAGCAGCTATTTTCGACAGTCGTCGATTTCTAATCAAGGCTTCATATCGGTCCCCGGACGAGTAGTGCTTGACGGAATCGATACATTAAAGACCGCGACCTATCACTTCCCGTCTTGGTCACTAGAGGCCGTATCTCAGCAACTTTTAGGTGAAGGTAAAGCCATCCACAACGTTCATGATCGTATGGCTGAGATCAATCATATGTTCCGTAAAGATAAACCTCAGCTTGCCCATTACAATCTCCAAGATTGCCGATTAGTTACTCGAATCTTTCACCATACTCACCTGCTCGATTTCGCCATTCAGCGTTCAAGATTAACTGGACTTGAATTGGATAAAATGGGGGGTTCCGTCGCTGCATTTACCAATCTCTATCTTCCTCGGTTACACCGTGCTGGTTATGTAGCACCAAATCTACAAAGTGAAAACTGGCAAGCAAGTCCTGGCGGTTACGTGATGGATTCTAAGCCCGGGCTTTACGAATCGGTTTTGGTTCTCGATTATAAGAGCCTCTACCCTTCTTTGATTCTGTCCTTTCTTATTGACCCGTTGGGACTTATCAAAGGTTTGCGACAAGAGATAGGCAAAGCACCAGATCAAGCTGTGTTGGGATTCTGTGGCGGCCAATTCCACCGTCAAAATCATATTTTACCTGAATTAATTCAACAACTTTGGCAAGCACGTGATCTGGCCAAACGCAATCAAGATAAACCGCTATCCCAAGCTATAAAAATTATCATGAACTCGTTCTACGGAGTGTTAGGTTCATCTGGGTGCCGTTTCTTTGATGTACGACTGGCTTCCAGCATTACAATGCGAGGGCAAGAAGTCATGCAGAAAACTCGAACTTTAATTGAACAACAAGGTTACGAGGTGATTTACGGTGATACTGATTCGACGTTTGTGGCACTTGGAAACGAGCATTGTCCACAACAGGCGAACATCATTGGCAGACAGTTAGCCGAAAGCATCAATCAATGGTGGAAATCCTATTTGGATACAGAGTTTTCACTAACAAGTCATCTTGAAATTGAATTTGAAACACATTTTAGTCGCTTTTTAATGCCAACGATTCGTGGTTCCGAAACCGGCTCGAAGAAACGCTATGCTGGCCTAATTAAACACGCTGATGACTCAGATGAAATGGTATTTAAAGGGCTTGAAAGTGTAAGAACTGACTGGACTGAGCTTTCTCAAACTTTTCAACGTGAGTTATATCAACGTGTGTTTAATCAACAACCTGTTGAGTCTTACGTACGCTCCATGGTCGAGCGCACCTTAAATGGTGAATTTGACGCACAATTAGTCTACCGAAAACGCTTAAGGCGCAAACTTTCGGAGTATCAAAAAAATATTCCTCCTCAAGTACGAGCCGCGCGAAAAGCCGACGAAATAAATTTGCAATTAGGACGGCAACTTCAATATCAAAATAAAGGTACGATTGAATATGTCATTACAGTTGAAGGACCAGCGCCCAAAGAATACCTAAATGGCATTATTGATTATGACCATTATATCGAGAAGCAACTTAAACCAGTTGCGAACGCAATATTACCTTTTATTGGCTTAGAATTTGATAATTTAATCAAGCCACAATTAGGGCTATTCTAACCGCCGGTACTATTGACTAACCAATACGAAACTCGGTTTTTTTATATTCTTTTACCAGCCACTGGCCAAAGCTATCTAACAAACCGACCACCGATCGTTTAGGAATCAATTTCGTTTCCAGTAAAATCGAAAGACGCTGTATTTCAATCGCCTTATCTGGGTAATAGCGCAAAAATTCGTGACCACATTGTTGAGGATCATCGAACCAATTTTTATCACGATGCATCACCACTCCATACGCAGCTCTGAGAAGTTTTTTCGCAGCTTGTTGTTGGGCTTCAATCTGTTGTTCGGCACTGGAAGCCTTTGCGACCTTGTCACGATGCCACTCAAGACGTTCAGCAATATCCATATTCCAATATTTAGCAATTTCCCAACTCGGTTCGTAATCACCAAAACATTCACCTAAGTCATCACCATGCAAACAAATTGAACAATGGTGTAATAAGAATCCCCAGGAAAACAGGCTCTCGAGTGAAGCTACCTCGCTCACCAATGCCGTTTTTATATTCACATCAGTAATAAATGAATATTTTGTTTGAAAGCGCCAACGTATCGTATTGAATATCGTTGCTTTATTCGATCCTAACTCTCGATGCGTTACAACAACAACGTCGACATTCGACCGATTGGGTCGAGCACTTCCTCTAGCGATGCTCCCGTAAAGATATAGACTATGTAAGTTATCCCCCAACCCTTGCTTAAGAGCACGAACGATCTCGTTCACCGCAGGCTGGTATTCCACTTGTAACGGTGCGGTACTATCAATGACATCTAGAACCATGGTCGTGATAAAAATCCTATATAAAATCGATATTTGAAGACATATATTATACGCAATTAAACATTAATTACGGCAATCATAGACACCTTGAGCGCTTTGTTCATCAAAATAGCCTTATTTAGGTTATTCCTTTTAGCCTTGGTTAGGTATAATGACGCCAAATTATAGTGAAGGAAATACCACAATGCCAAAGGCAAGCGACATTAAAAAAGGCTCTGCAGTTAGCCTAAATGGAAAAATTCTGCTCGTTAAAGATTTTGATATCACTACTCCTGGTGGCCGTGGCGGTGCAAAAATTTTCAAGTTCCGTTTTAAAGACCTTGCGACTGGCGGAAAAGTTGAAGAGTCATTTAAAAGTGACGAGATGCTAAAAACCGTCGATATGTATAAACGTGCCTCATCATTCTCCTACATAGATGGCGATGACTACATTTTCATGGATAACGAAGACTATACTCAATATCCATTCAAAAAGTCCGATATTGAAGAAGACCTAGCGTTCATTAATGAAGACGTTCAAGGCTTATTCGTTATTCTTGTCAACGACCAACCAGCCGCTATTGAGCTTCCATCATCAGTCGAATTGGTTATTGAAGAAACAGACCCTTCAATAAAAGGCGCGTCGGCATCCGCACGTACCAAACCCGCTCGTTTAACAACCGGCTTAGTGGTTCAAGTTCCTGAATACATTGCATCCGGTGAACGCATCGTTATCAATATCGCTGAACGTAAATTTATGGGTCGAGCATAAATAAATGAGTCAATTACTAAGCTACGACGATGTTATCGATACTGCCTACGATATTTTTCTTGAAATGGCACCCGATAATTTAGAGCAGCCTCAACTTGGTCAATTTGAGCAAGACTTTGACCAACAAGGTGCTGCGATTGCTATCGAACTTGGAAACGATTGGGAATCTCACGTCGGGTTTAACATCGACGAAAATAACTATGCCGAAATCCACATAGGCTTAGTTGATGAAAGTCAGCAGAAGCTGGGCGTTATCTTTGCTCGCATTCTCATTAGTCGAATAGATGACGAGAAGTTTTGTCATATCTTATGGCAACGAGATTCATCAAATTAACCCCAAAAGATGGAAATGAAAGGTCTAAGTCAGCTATTTGTAACTGGATAGACCATTCATTTTCAATACTCATATATAATCCGAGCCAATTTAGGCCATAAATGAATCACCTATGTATCTGACTCCTTATTTTTCAAGCAACAGCGAAACATTTCAATTCACTCGCCAACAAGCAAGTCATTTTGCTAAAAAAGTGGCTGGAGACTTTAACCCAATTCACGACGAAGACAATAAACGCTTCTGTGTTCCGGGAGACTTATTGTTTGCTGTTCTTTTGCAAAAAGAAGGCGTAAGCCAAAAAATGCGCTTTAATTTCTCTGGTATGGTGTCCGATGGAATCGAGCTTCATATCGAGAACAAATGCGATAAAGAAAGTGCTGTGGTCGATAAAAATGGCAAAGAATATCTTCATATGAATCGTGAAGGCGAAATCAGCCATGATCTTGATTTCATTGAGCACGTTGTAACCAGTTACGTGAAGTTTTCAGCGATGAACTTCCCTCATATCATGGTTCCTCTTATGGAAGAACAACAGGTAATGATCAACTGTGATCGCCCGCTAGTGATTTATGAAAGCATGGAAGTTGAATTCGATCGCCTTGACCTCAAGCACCCTGAAGTAGACTACACAGGGTCGAAATTTGAAGTAACAGGTAAACGTGGCGTCGTAACGATGAACTTCGATTTTAAAGAAGATGGCGTGGTGATTGGTAAAGGTTTAAAGCGCTTAGTTGTTAGTGGTCTCAAACCTTATTGCAGTGACGCTGTCGATGATTTGGTTGATCATTTTAATCAGCGTAAAGCTTACTTCTTGGCACTTTTTGAAGAACAAGCGGCGTAAGCCCTGACCTTCTACTACATTTGTAAATTGTAACGTAACGCCTTATCAACTGTGATAGGGCGTTACTATATCCAGCGTCTAACTTTCTCTTTGTAATCAAGATATTCTTTGCCAAACTTTGCTTCCAATGCGCGTTCTTCAGGCAAGATTTGAAAACGATTTAAGTACGCAATAAACCCCCACACCACCAAAATCATCGTCCAGTTTTTAAGCACCAAACCTTCCACTAATAACAAACACACTAAACCCAAGTACATAGGATTACGTGAGTACTGATAGATGCCATTGGAGACGACCGTGCTTGCTTCATGAGGTATGTGCGGATGAACCGTTGTTTTTGCTTGGCGAAAATCCCAAATCCCTTTTAAGCCGAGATAACCCGCTGCGACAAATAAAATAGCTGCACATATCATTTGACCAGGAAACATTAGCCGAAAAGTCGGCAATAGCCAATCTAGAGCCCAAATAAAGCCAACCGCAATCACCACAAGAACAACAGGTACTATTTTTAGCTCTAATCGATGCATGCTTTCTCCTACTCTCAAAATCTCGAGCAACGATAACACAAAAAAGGTAACGATTTCCGTTACCTTTTCGTTGAGTACTCTATGACAAATGAGTCAATAATGCTTGAATTGGGTGCTTCGGTTTAATGTGTTCAAATCGTTTAACCTGACTACGACATGAATACCCCGTAACCAAACAGCGTTCATGAGGTAATGCCTCAAACTGCCCTTTCCAACTCAAATTGTAGATATCACGAGACATTTGAAATTTATCCGATTCATGGCCAAAAGTCCCAGCCATACCACAACACCCCACTGCTATAGGTTCTAAATTTGCCCCGAAATGAGCAAAGATTGTCACCCATTGTTGTTCAGCGTTTGGCAGTTTGGTTTTTTCGGTACAGTGCGCAAATAGATGCCAAGGTTTATCATCACTATCTTTAAGCTCAAATTGCGCCAAACGAGGCAACAACCACTCGTGAGATGTGAGCACTTCAAATTCACCACGTTGCTCAGCTAACACTTCATTATACTCGTCTCGATAACAGAGCACTAAAGCAGGGTCGACACCGACAAGTGGGATACCAAGTTGAGCGACTTGATTTAAAAACTCAGCAGTATTTTTTGCGGTTTTACCAAATTGCTCTAGAAAACCTTTAATGTGCTGAGCTTTACCATTTGGTTTAAACGGCAACAAAATAGGCTGTTTACCTAACTTAACCACCAAAGAAATAAAGTCATCGACGACGTCTGCATCGTAATAACTGGTAAACGGATCCTGAACAATAATCACATAATTATCGCGATTCGCCTCGGGAATGTGGCGTAGCGCCTCGATATTAAAGCTCACAACAGGTTGCTGTTTCACCCGCTTTGCTAAGGTTGGCACCGTAAGCAATGGCGTATCACGGTAACCAACTGTTTTTTCGGTTAATGACTGCACCCATTTTTGCTCTAAAACGCCATTAACTAGGGTCGGAACCTTCGCCATTAACGGCAACATGGTTTCAATATTAGCAACAAGATAATCTTTCGCAGGGCGTTGATAGCGTGAGTGATAGATATTTAAGAAACGCGATCTAAAGCTAGGAACATCGACTTTAATCGGACACTGAGTCGCACACGCTTTACAGGCTAAACATCCGTTCATTGCCTCATAAACTTCATGAGAAAAATCGTACTCTTTATCTTTCTTAATAGAATTACGAACACGATCAAGCAGTGTTTTTACACTTAGCGAACTATTTAATGTTTGTTTTTCGAGATCAAGAATATCAATTCCTTGATCACTGAGCTGACGTAACCACTCTCTTACCAATCCGGCCCGTCCTTTCGGTGAATGACGACGATCGGCAGTCACTTTCATCGAAGGACACATTGGGGAACTGGTATCGTAATTAAAGCACAGCCCATTCCCATTACATTCCATCGCCTGCTTAAAACTATCTCGAACTTCTACATCAATCTGGCGATCATAAAAGCCTCGTTTTACGTCCGAAACTTTGACCAGTTCTGCTTCTGAATCAAGCGGTGTACACACTTTGCCAGGGTTCATCTTATTATCTGGGTCAAACGCGGCTTTTACTCGGCGAAGTTCAGTAAACAATTCCTCACCAAAAAACTCTGGACCATATTCTGAACGGTAACCTTTTCCGTGCTCTCCCCACATTAAGCCACCATATTTAGCGACTAATTTGACCACTTCATCAGAGACTTCATGCATCAGCATCTCTTGTTTTGGGTCACACATATCCAAAGCAGGACGGACATGAAGCACTCCAGCATCAACGTGTCCAAACATGCCATAAGCAAGGTTTTTAGAATCAAGCAACTCACGGAATTCTGCAATATAATCGGCTAAGTTTTCTGGTGGCACACAGGTATCTTCGGCAAATGCAACCGGTTTTGCCGCCCCTTTAGCCGCACCTAGCAAACCTACTGCTTTCTTGCGCATATTGTAGATTCGATTAATCCCAGCTAAATCGGAACAAATTTGGTAACCAATAATTCCGCCTTCTTGGGTCTTAAGCATCTCATCAAGGCGCACGGTAAGTTCACTAACTTGGCTTTCAATTTCGTCGTGATTCTGACCAGCAAACTCAACAATGTTAATCCCCAACATTTCGACATTAGGAACATCGGACAATAGATCGCTCACCGTATGCCAAACGATGTCTTGCTTAGCTAAGTTGAGCACTTTTGAATCGATTGTTTCAACAGATAACGCATTCGCCTTAACCATAACCGGAGCACTTCGAAGTGCCGCATCGAAAGAGTTGTATTTAACGTTTACCAGCGTACGTGCTTTTGGAATAGGCGTGATATTTAATTTGGCTTCGGTGATGAATGCCAAAGAGCCCTCAGAGCCGCAAAGCACTCGAGTCAGATCAAACGCATTAGTTTCATCACTGATCGCGTTGTGTAAATCATATCCGGTTAGAAATCGGTTTAATGGTGGAAATTTCGCAACAATTTCAGCGCGTTTCTCTCGACACACAGACTCTGTCACTTGGAATGCTCGAGCGGCGATACTGTTTGCTTCAGGCTCGCCCTGAGACATGTCCGATTCAAAAATGGAACCATCGGCGAACACCGCTTGTAACGATAAAACATGGTCTGAGGTTTTACCGTATTTCAACGATCCTTGACCCGAAGCATCGGTGTTTATCATCCCGCCTAAAGTTGCACGGTTACTGGTCGATAAATCAGGAGAGAAGAAATAACCAAAAGGACGAATTGCATCATTTAACTGATCTTTAATCACGCCAGCTTGGACTCGAACCCAGCCCTCTTGCTCATCTATCTCGAGAACTTGGTTCATATAACGTGACAGATCAACCACAATTCCTTTGGTTAATGACTGACCATTGGTGCCAGTACCACCTCCACGAGGAGAAAAGGTAACCGCGCGATATTCTGGATTTGTGCTAACTTTACCTATAAGTGAAACATCTGCGGTGGTTTTCGGCAGAACCAAAGCTTGAGGCAACTGTTGGTACACACTATTGTCAGTAGATACGGAAAGTCGACTTGCATAAGTCGTTTCAATATCACCATGAAATCCGGAATTCTTGAGTTCTTGTAAAAAGCTTAAGACAACAGGATCGATGTCTGATTGTTTAGATAGTCTTGGTAACATTTGCTTCCTGCCCCTGCTAGGCGATATCCCATTGGGTTGGGTGATTAATTAAGATTTTTATTATTATGATTTAGAGGCGTCACTTTACAACATTTGTGACAGTGTTCAAAACGGAAAATCTAGGCTTCTAAGCCAAAACACTTAACGAATTTTATTTCTCACATAGAGAATTCGATCATTTGCATTAACGGACAATACAATGAAAAAAAATCACGTTATAACTACAGAAGATATTCTACTTAAATTATGTCAGTCGGTTTCAGGTGTGCTGAGTGTTGCAACAGAATCTAAAGTCTCCTACTCCGCTATGGTCCAAAAAATCCATAAAACATCTTTAAAACCCGATTTTGGTTGCTTTGTTCTGTTTGATGGCGGCTTCTCAGGGTTAGTTGTTATTAATTTCACCGCCAAAGCAGCGCTAGAGCTTTATACCAACTATATGCGCAACATGGGAATGCCTGAAGATGAGTTAGCAATAGCCCATACCTCAGATGAAGTGGGTGATGTTCTTGGGGAACTAATGAACCAGTTAGTTGGTGATTTTACGAATAAAATTCGCAACGACTTACAAACTAACATCACTCAGAACCAACCTAAAATGCTCGCTCTAAACAAGCAAGTAAACCTTTCGGTTGATACCAATCTTGATCGTCCACAAGCTCGTCGCGTGACATTTTCCACTGAAGCTAACAATATTTTTTATCTTGAGTTAGCGATGGATAAAACCGAATTTATTCAGCTGGAAGAGTTTGAATCTCATGTTGAAGAATCGGCCGATTCTATTCTTGAGGCTGAATTGGATCGCATGGCAAACAAGAAAGATAAGCAAACCCAAAATGAAACCCTTAACGATGGTAGTGATGACCTACTCGCCGAGTTAGGTATATAACGGGCTTCATCATAAATAGTATACCCAAATAGCATGGCGGTTAAGTCGCTATGCTATTGGTGTGTTCTTATTCCTAATATTAGTTTAAGTCGGTTCACACTACTCAAATTAGCCTCGGTACTGCCCTTTATATTTTTAGCGACACAGGCTAAAATAACCGACCCAATTTTTTCGAGAAAGTAATTGCAGCTTGATGGATAAGCAAAAAGCGCTAAAAAAAATCGCCAAGTGCCTAGAACTAGGTAACTCAGCCAACGTGAATGAAGCCGCGAATGCCATAAAAATGGCTCACCGTCTTATGCTTAAGTATGGTCTTGATAAAGACGATATTGAGTTCATTAAGATGGGGAAAACGCAATCGTCGCATCTACTGCCTGCAAGTATTAGCCACAATATTCTAAGAATCATCAGAGGGATCAATACCAAATTTGGTGTTGAGGCAGTGCTACTCAATCATAAAGGGTTAAAACGAGTTGAGTTTATTGGTGAAGCAGATCGGGCCATTTTTGCCGCATTTGCCTTTGATATTATTTACCGTGAACTCAATGAGCAAACCGGACAATTCCGAAACAGTTTTTCTGGTAGTGGGACCCCAACCACCGAAGTCACTCGCCGTGTAAGCTCATTTGTTTCGGGTTGGATCGAAGGAGCACTTGAAAAACTCCCCATAATTACACCCGATGATGAATCAAATAATAAAATAAACAACTATATTGATAAAGAATTCGAGAACATCGACCGTGAAACGTTTAAGAAGCAATTAAACGAAGCAATGAAAGCAATAACCGCCGACTACGAAGTTGGATTGAAAAAAGGTCGCCGAGTTTCTGTCAATAAACCGATTGACGGAGCACAACGACCGAAACAATTGAAATAATTGTTGTCATAAGAACTGAATCACCAATAATTGGAGAGATGTAAGTGAAAAAATTGACGATTGCTTTATCTGTTGTTGCACTTCTCGCTGGATGTGAAACGACTCAACGACAAAATGCGACAACCGGGGAAAGTGAAACCAATTCTGCGACGAAAGGGGCGATTATCGGTGCTCTTTCAGGCGTAGCGATTGGACTCGCAACTGGAGACAGTGCCAAAGAACGCCGCCAAAATGTGCTTATTGGTGCAGTCGGTGGTGGAGCAATTGGAGGAGGCGTTGGCTACTATTTCGATCAACAGGAAGAAGCGCTTCGTCAAGAGTTGGTCAACTCAGGAGTACAAGTAGAGCGAGTCGGTGAAAATGAACTTCTACTTCGCATGGAAAATGGTATTGGTTTTGATACTAATTCTTACCAACTCACGTCTTCAATCCACAATACTTTATCGGGTGTCGCCACTATATTGGTTGAATACCCAAACACAAGCTTAGTTATTGAAGGTCACACCGACAGTACCGGTAGTGATCAAACTAACCAAGTTCTTTCCGAACAACGTGCTGAATCAGTCAGAGCCTATTTGGTATCACAAGGCGTTACTGCTGGACGTGCTATTTCTCGAGGTTACGGAGAACGTGTTGCGTTATGTAGCAATGATACTGCTGCGGGACGTGCATGTAATCGACGTGTCGAAATTCAAATTCTTCCACTACAATAAAGTATTAGACCGATAAAGATACGAAGATAATTTCCGTCATCTTGTATCTTTATTGATATCCTTTATTTCAATGGAAAGAGAGAATAAGGCATTTGAAGCTTGCATCGACGTTACTAATTAGTTTAATCGCATGGCAATCACATGCTAGTGATATCAATGAATTACAACGCCTCGCTGCACAGCGTGATCCACTCGCTCAATATCAATTAGCCGTTACTTATCAACAAGGAACGGGTGTTGAACCTTCGATACAAAAAGCACAATACTGGTTTGAACAAGCCTCGGAATTGGGAAGCATCCCGGCGCAAAAGGAGTTAATCAAACTCTATCTTACCGACACCCCATCATCTCAAGAACTACAAGAAGCTCTGTATTGGCTTAGCTTACACGCCGTTAAAGGAAACCATGATGATGCTATAAGGCTTGGAGAATTTTACTCTCAATATGGCGATAGGATTGCGTCTATCGATCAAAGTATTGCCTGGTATCGAATTGCAGCGATAGACTCAGAAGCAGCAGAAGAACAATACAATGCGCTATTACAGGCAAAATTCGATGGAAAGAGACTGCAGCGAGTCCAACAGCTTGAACAATTGTCTGAAACGCTATCGCTGAACTCAGAAGAAACGGATAAGAAAACTGGCGATCCTATTAATCAAACAAATGGCATCGCCCATACTGATATCATAACCATTAGTGCAATTGCGATATTCGCTCTTATAACTGGTTCACTAAAGATTCGCAGTAGAAAAAAACGAATTAAACAAACGGGTCAGCAAAGACAAAAACAAGATGATCTATCAAAACAGCTAAAATCAAGCCAACGTACTGTTGAAAGACAAAAACAACAAATGTCTAAGATAGTTAAGCAATACAAAAAGCTACAACAAAGCCAAGATAAAAAACCGTCAGCTAATCAACAGCAATTGGAACATGCCTGTGTTCTATTTGGATGCAGCTCTAAAGCTATCCCCGATGAAAAGCAATTAAAACTGCGTTATCGCCAGTTAAGTAAAATCTATCACCCCGACGCAGGCGGAACCGATTCAGCAATGACGAATCTAAACCACTCCCTTAAACTGCTCGTTACGCTTAAAAAAGCACAACAAGCACGCAAGTCTAGGATTCAATAAACAGAATTAAATTGAGTCAGTCCACTATATAAATAGACATTAGTCACACTTAATGGGCTAGATTTAACTAATTGTTAACATCTGTGTAATAATTAACTGCATTAATATGTCTTACAATATAACTAGTAATATTTGGGAGAAATTTAATGTTTACTATCGAAGGTGTTTGCGACTGGTGCAATCAACCTAACTATTTAACAAAGCATCATTATGTCGATGGAAAGTGTCACCACTCATGTGAAGATTGTAATGAACTTGCTCGCTTGGATGTCCGCCAATTTAATCTAGCTGAACTTGCAGCATTGCAACGCTTTCCCAACGAAAACAATTTAGCGCGTCACGCCTAATACAATTAATCCTCATCAATAGTATGCAATCGAATGAGCTCCCTACTCATCGATTTAATGCAAGAACTCGCAAAACAGATTACTGTGTCCAATCCAACGATAATTCATCTGTTTTGCTGTAGTTGAAGCTTTGCTCGATTGCACAAACGACTTGTCATAGAACGTAATAGTCCTATTCCTACAGATATCCCTGCTGACCTCTCAACACTCCTATCGTAGATCCAGTTTCGTTGGCTATGAATATTCCGCTATGGATACCAAATCCTAAAAACATCTGTATTATCATAAATATATACCCCTATGTTCTCCTTAAGTTCCATCCTATATCACATCTCATTTTCTTAATTTGACTATTTTTGTAGCACATATATAGAACTCAATCACATTTATGTTTGCAAAATGAACAATTTTTACTTGATCAGTACTGCGGAAAATAATACTGTATAGGCATACAGCATGTACAGGGAAACAGTATTATGATTTTTAACACAGTAAATTCTATTGAAAACAATGACCATCTATTTCTCTCTTCAGAAAGCCGAGTTAACTTATATGGTGTCAATGATCAATTAAGCGAACTGGCGCACCTTCCACAATGGATTATGTTTACATCGCAATGCCCACGTCATCACATTGTCGAAGTATCGACTGATCAATCTTGGAGTAGCAAAGTGATTCATTTAATGCCTTCTCGCCAGTTTTCCGAATCAGATGTCGTTGAAAAAGCCATCTACTCCGGTAATGCCAGTGCTATCGTTGCCTCAAACCAAATTCCTGTAGAACAACAATCTCGTTTATATATCCTGGCCGAAATCCATGACTGTCAATTGTTTTTCATCAATACGAGAAGCACTCTACTTCACTAATTGATGCCTCGTTGTACTGTTGTTAGCGAAAACATCCTTGTTTTCGCTTAAATTTTTTCTTTTTAAGTACTCTACGTTTTTGTTATTCTCTAATCTAAAATCTCGGCCAAATAAAATTAAGCAATCGTTTGCTTTTTAGATGGCGTATCACTCAAGTTCTGGTATTATTCGCTCAGCAATTTTTTATCCAATAACCCATCTCTATGTGGCGTTTTATAAATGATAGGAATGTCTTAATGAGCCTTGCAGATCAAGTTCTTGCCGTCAACGATGACCTCCCAATTCGAACTCACCTCCCAGTACATAGCGGTAAAGTCCGTTCTGTTTATTGGCTTACCGAAGAAGATAGTAAGCGTCTGATTCTCGAAAAAGGTTACGATGTTGCGTCGGATGCACCTTTGGCTATTATGGTGATCAGTGATCGCCTTTCGGCTTTCGATTGCGTATGGCATGCTGAAGGCGGCCTTAAAGGTGTTCCAGGTAAAGGAGCGGCGCTTAACGCTATTTCCAATCATTGGTTCCAATTATTTAAAGATAACGGGCTAGCAGATAGTCATATCTTAGATATCCCTCACCCATTTGTCTGGATCGTACAGAAAGCCAAACCTGTAATGATTGAAGCAATTTGTCGTAAGTACATTACTGGCTCAATGTGGCGTGCGTATGAGAAAGGCGAACGTGAATTTTGTGGTATTCAATTACCGGAAGGGTTAGGAAAAGACAAAGAACTACCTGAACTTATTATGACGCCTTCCACAAAAGGAATATTAAAAGGAATTCCTGGGGTTCCGGAAGCGGATGATGTCAACATCACTAAAGCCAACATTGAAGAGAATTTCGCCGCATTTAATTTCAGCACCAAAGACGACATTGCTCAATATGAAGTACTGCTTTCGCAAGGTTTTGACGTGATTAGCAACGCATTAGCGCAAATCGGACAAATCTTTGTTGATACCAAGTTCGAATTTGGTTATGTCACTAATGCTAAAGGCCAAGAAAAACTGATTTACATGGACGAAGTTGGTACGCCAGATTCATCACGCTTATGGGACGAAGCAGCCTACAACAAAGGCAAAATAGTGGAGAATTCAAAAGAAGGCTTCCGCCAATTCTTATTGAACCATTTCCCAGACCCAGATATTTTGCTTAATAAAGAGCGTATGCCTGAACGCGAAGCGCTTGCTAAAGACAATGAACTACCACTTGAAGCAATGATGAATGTCTCTAAAACCTACATTGAAATTGCTGAAAAAGTGATAGGAAAACCATTACATCTGAGTGAAAACCCTAAACAGGAAATTATTGATGTACTCAGAACCCAATATGGTTTGATCGACTAATCAGAATTATCACATCAAAAAGGGACTTCATTTGAAGTCCCTTTTGCAATTTTAGCCCAGAAAAAGCAAGAAAGCTTCTATAACAACATCACCAAAAATTCTTCTGGAGCAATAATGATCAAATTCGCATTTGCTTGCTGTTCGATCAATGTTCGCTGTTCCATAGGTATCTGATACGGCATTTTCAAACGAAAACAACTAATACCCAGCACCCTAGCCAGCTCCACCAGCACTATGATATTCGACTCATCGCTATGCTGAGATGACAAGCGATTCATCGCGGCATCCCAAAGCTTTTGTTCAGCGGTTTTATCCAACTCCTGATTTGGATTATTCCCGACTGATGGCCACTTAAATCCAAAGAGTTCAACAAAAGTCCAATGATGATTGCTACTTTCTCCAAGAAAGTTGGTGTAATCAAATTCGATATTCATTGCTGCTGAATTATTCATCTCGCCTCCCCGTCATGTCATACCATGATGATCTGACTATTAATGAACCAAGTTAATATAGCAATGGAATATAAAAAAACGGTCTTTTATAGCCTCGAGATATATTAAATGGCTATATAAAAAACAAAATCGCAACAGTTATCGAACATCTCATTCATCATAGGTGTCTAGTTGATTAATATTTTCAACCATGAATTAAGTCCTGTTTAATCATCAGTCAATTTAAAAAACTAAAACATTTGTTATGCAAATGTAACTCGGTTCCAACAACTTATACCTTTCCTTTCTATTTACATAACATAAGCCGCCAATTACACTTTATTCGTATCCTTCAAATATCGACTAATAGGTTTAACATGAATCATGACAAACGCCCGCTATATATCCCCTATGCCGGAACGGCACTACTCAGTACGCCACTTCTTAATAAAGGGGCCGCATTCACTACTGATGAGCGCCGTTCGTTCAACCTCGAAGGACTGTTACCCGAAATTACCGAAACAATTGAAGAGCAAGTTGACCGCGCATACCGTCAATATTGCAGCTTTGATAGTGACATGGATAAGCATATCTACTTACGTAATATTCAAGATACTAATGAAACGCTCTATTACCGGTTAGTACAAAACCATGTTACTGAAATGATGCCTATCATCTACACACCAACTGTGGGCGCAGCATGTGAGAACTTCTCCAATATTTACCGTCGCGGGCGTGGCGTTTTTATCTCCTACCCTAACCGAGATAGAATTGATGATTTATTAAATAATGCCTCTAACCAAAACGTAAAAATTATTGTGGTAACCGATGGTGAACGTATCCTAGGGCTTGGCGATCAAGGCATCGGTGGTATGGGTATCCCAATAGGCAAGTTGTCACTCTACACCGCCTGTGGAGGTATCAGCCCTGCTTATACTTTGCCTATCGTATTAGATGTTGGTACCAATAACCCACAGCGTTTAGATGACCCTATGTATATGGGGTGGCGAAACACTCGGATCACCGGAGAAGAGTACAACGAATTCGTCGAAGAATTTATCCAAGCAGTATTGCGCCGCTGGCCTGACGTTCTAATACAGTTTGAAGATTTTGCTCAAATCAATGCGATGCCCTTGCTTGAGCGCTATAAAGATAGAATTTGTTGCTTCAATGATGACATTCAGGGAACAGCCGCGATCACAGTCGGATCTTTAATGGCGGCATGTAAAGCTGCCGGAAGCCAACTGTCAAAGCAAAGAATTACCTTTCTCGGTGCGGGCTCTGCTGGTTGTGGTATCGCTGAAGCAATTATTGCACAGATGGTATCTGAAGGAATTAGCGATGAACAAGCGCGCTCTCAAGTTTATATGGTCGACCGTTGGGGTTTACTCCAAGAGGGAATGCCAAACTTACTGGATTTCCAACAACGCTTAGTCCAGAAAAAAGAAAGCACTCAAAACTGGCACACTGAAGGGAATGGTTTTTCATTACTCGACGTCGTTAGAGAAGCAAAACCGACTGTCCTAATCGGCGTTTCTGGTGCCCCGGGACTGTTTAGCGAAGATGTAATCAAAGAGATGCACAAACACTGTTCGAGACCCATTGTGTTCCCATTATCGAACCCGACTAGCCGAGTTGAAGGTACGCCGAACAATATTCTCAACTGGACCCATGGCGAAGCTCTGGTTGCAACAGGAAGTCCTTTTTCTCCAGTACAAGTTGGCGATAAAACTTTTGAAATTGCTCAATGTAATAACAGCTATATTTTCCCTGGGATCGGTTTGGGTGTTTTGGCGTCTAACGCCACGCGTGTCACAACTGAAATGCTAATGGAATCCAGTCGAGCGCTTGCAGAATGTTCACCGCTAGCCATTACCGGCGATGGTTCATTACTACCACCTCTAGAAGAGATTCACACAGTATCAAAGAAAATAGCACTTGCCGTAGGCTTAAAAGCGATTGAACAGCAAGTCGCACCAGAAATTAGTGAAGAAGCACTGGAACGAGCTATTGAGGTTAACTTTTGGAAGCCAGAATATCGGAGCTACAAACGAACAGCCTATTAATTAGATCTAACTCTCTTAACCTATTCTAACCATCGCTGTCCTGAGCGATATCTCTGCGACCTCTCAACAAGAGGTCGCTGTGCTTTGAGCAATATCATAGAAATGTGTACCTTATTAATTCCGAACGCCAAAACAACTGAATCGAGATATGATGTTTGCTATTGTAATATCTAATAGACTCATATTAATTTATTAGACCGGAAGTTTTGCCAGTAGATGGGAATTAAGATTAATGTATATCGAATGAAGCAGTGGTTATCTATGACTATTATGGCTTTATTGATAACGCTAGCCTTGATCATTGGAATCGACCGTTGGGTAAGCTATAAAACCCAATCCAATATTCTTACATCTGAAATTCACACTCCACATTACGACGTTGCAGTTGTGCTTGGTACTAGTAAGTACTTAGGGAAAACGCTCAATTCCTACTACACACATCGTATTGATGCAGCGATCAGGCTCTATAATCAACACAAAGTCAGTAACTTTCTCTTGAGTGGCGATAATGCCCATCGGTCCTACAATGAACCTTGGACAATGAAACGGGATTTGCTTCGAGCGGGCGTCCCGGAAGAACATATTTATCTCGATTACGCTGGATTTAGTACTTTAGATTCCATTGTAAGAGCGCGCCGTATTTTCGATAGCGACCATTTCCTCATTATCACTCAAGGTTTTCATTGCGAGCGTGCGTTGTTCATTGCTCAATATCATCAAATCGATGCTACTTGTCTCGCGGTACCCGGCCCTGAAGGCTATTCAGGTCGGTATGTTCGGATGCGAGAAGTATTAGCTCGGGTTAAAGCCGTTCTCGATCTCTACGTCCTCAAGTCTGAACCTAAATTTCTAGGGCCAAAGGAACCGATTTTGCTCGATAAAACGTCTGAATAACCCTCAATTTCTGAGCCAACGATTCAATATCTTTCCATTTTCTTGAAGTATTCATTATTTGCTTATGCCCATGGAGATGACAACCTTCCATTAGGATGATAACGTCTAGCGAAAATAGATAATAATTAGAGTAATGTCATGTCGAATCAAGCAACTGGCGTATTAAGTAAAATGCGCGCAAACCTCTCTGAAACTACAGATTATTTCTTGCCGATTGGGGAACAGGAAATTGCACTCACCCCCCTAATTGGTAAACAAATCAGTCTCACTCACACAGGTAAGATCTTGTGCAGTAACTGCGGAAAGAAAACCAAAAAGAGCTATTCCCAAGGTCATTGTTTTGTCTGTATGAAAAAGCTCGCAAGCTGTGATATGTGTATTATGAAACCAGAAACTTGCCACTTTGACGCAGGCACATGTCGTGAACCGGAATGGGCGCAAGATAATTGCATGGTCGATCACTACGTTTACCTGTCAAATACTTCAAGCCTGAAAGTTGGTATTACTCGTCATACTCAAATTCCCACTCGCTGGATTGACCAAGGCGCCACTCAAGGGTTACCGATCATCAAAGTTACTAATCGTAAACTTTCAGGTTTAGTTGAGATCGAATTAGCAAAACATATTGCCGATAAAACCAATTGGCGTACTTTGTTAAAAGGTGATGGTGAACCAATGGATTTAGTGGCGAAAGCAAAAGTACTGCTTGAACTAGTTAGCGATCATATTGCCGATCTCAAACAGCAATATGGCGACGACGCAATTGAGCTATTACCGCTGATAGATAATACTCAAATCACACAAATTAGTTACCCCGTAACTCAACATCCAGTAAAAATAACCTCTCATAACTTTGATAAAGAGCCTGTTGTCACTGGATTGTTACAAGGAATTAAAGGTCAGTACCTCATCTTCGATACTGGGGTGATCAACGTACGAAAATTTTCTTCCTACGAAGTCACGATAGACTATTAATTATGCGAAATAACTGCAAAAAGAATAGCCTATAACAAATTGGTACCATGTCATTATTGTCATTGGCTTTAATTGATTTAGAGAATCACCTACAATCAGGCCAATAACTCAACGAACAAAAAAGTTGGAGCACAAATGAGCAACAATAAACATTCTAAATTACTCATTCTTGGTTCTGGACCCGCTGGCTACACCGCCGCAGTGTACGCTGCCCGAGCAAACCTAGATCCAGTAATGATAACCGGGCTTCAGCAAGGTGGTCAGCTAACCACGACGACAGAAGTAGAAAACTGGCCAGGCGATCCAGAAGGGCTCACTGGACCAGCGCTGATGGATCGCATGAAAGAGCACGCCGAGCGTTTCAACACCGAGATTATTTTCGACCATATTAACGAAGTCGATTTCTCCCAGCGTCCATTCCACCTAAAAGGAGACAATGGTGAATTCACGTGTGATGCCCTAATCATTTCGACTGGCGCTTCGGCAAAGTATCTCGGTTTGCCATCTGAAGAAGCTTTTCAAGGACGCGGTGTATCTGCTTGTGCCACGTGTGATGGTTTCTTCTACCGCAATCAAAAAGTCGCCGTTGTTGGTGGTGGCAACACCGCAGTTGAAGAAGCGCTCTATCTATCGAATATCGCCTCAGAGGTTCACCTAATTCATCGTCGCGATACATTTCGTTCTGAGAAAATTCTCATCGACCGCCTAATGGACAAAGTCGCCAACGGAAATATTATCCTTCACACAGACCGAACTTTAGAAGAAGTTGTCGGTGACGAAATGGGTGTAACCGGTGTTCGTCTGAAAGATACTCAATCAGACGACACTGAAAATCTTGATGTTATGGGTGTGTTTATTGCCATCGGCCACAAACCGAATACTGATATTTTTAGCGACCAACTAGAGATGAAAAATGGTTATATCGTCGTTCAATCAGGGCTCGATGGTAATGCAACCCAAACCAGTGTTGAAGGGATCTTCGCTGCTGGAGACGTGATGGATCACAACTACCGCCAAGCAATTACTTCTGCAGGGACTGGATGTATGGCTGCGCTTGATGCTGAACGTTATTTAGATAGCCTAGAAAAATAGTCTTTCTCGCTTTTGAAGAAAACTGAATTGACCCAACCCGGTGGTGTCCCCTCCGGGTTTTATTTTGTATACTTCCTTGTTCAATTCCATAATAAAAACTCTAAATAAGCCTCATCAAATGGATAAAGATAAACAGAAGAACCTGAATGCCTGGCTTCGCCTCCAGAGTAAAAAAGCGAAGCGTTGGTTATTGCTTGCCGTTAGCTTGGGTATACTCTCGACCCTGCTTTTACTCGGACAAGCCGCATTAATTGCTACGATTCTATCTCAGCTCATCATCGACCATGCTGATAAAAGCACGCTTATTCCCCACTTTCTTGGCTTGCTTGCTCTTATCGCAGGGCGAGCGGCGTGTGCTTGGGCGCGTGAAATGGCAGGGTTTCATGCTGGGCAAACGATACGAATCTATATCCGACAACTGATTCTCGATAAGTTGACAGAAATGGGGCCGGCCTATATCAAAGGCAAGCCAGCAGGCGCATGGGCTACTCTCACATTAGAGCAAGTCGAAAATATGCACGATTTCTTCGCTCGCTATCTGCCACAAATGTCTCTTGCGGTGATGATTCCATTCATTATTTTGATTGTGGTATTTCCAACCAACTGGGCTGCGGGGCTTATTTTCCTAATTACCGCGCCATTGGTTCCCTTCTTTATGGCATTAGTTGGCATGAAAGCAGCCGATGCAAACCGTAAAAACTTTAAAGCGCTTCAACGCCTTTCTGGGCACTTTTACGATCGTTTACAATCGATGACCACGATTCGCATGTTTAACCGCGCACAAGCTGAATCAGACCACTTACGTGCGGCGTCTGATGTATTCCGGGTTAGAACGATGGATGTCCTTAAAATTGCCTTTCTCTCATCGGCAGTTTTAGAGTTCTTTACCTCAATTTCCATTGCGATTACTGCGGTGTACTTTGGCTTTAGCTTTATCGGTGAACTTAACTTTGGTTACTACGGCGCCGGCGTAACTCTTTTCTCTGGTTTATTTATCCTGATATTGGCGCCAGAGTTTTATCAACCTCTAAGAGACTTAGGCACTTTTTATCACGCTAAACAGCAAGCTGTCGGAGCGGCTGAAAGCATTGTCGAATTTCTCGAACTCGATGTTGAAGAAATCGTAAGTGGTGACCAAACTCTTAGCGCAAATCAACCAATTGAAATTAAAGCAGATGGCCTAGAAGTTATCAGTCCAGATGGCGCACAACTTGTTGGCCCAATATCCTTTACCATCGCAAGTGAAAAAACCACCGCGATCGTTGGCCCAAGTGGTGCAGGCAAGACCACATTAATCAACGCAATACTCGGATTTATGCCTTACCGCGGCTCGTTAACCATAAATGGTATCGAGCTTCGAGAACTCTCGCATCCTGCATGGCGTAAACAAATTAGTTGGATAGGACAAAATCCATTATTGTTACACGGAACCATTCGTGACAATGTCACACTATCAAGCCCTCAACTTAGCAATAACGAGGTTGAATCCGCGTTACAACACGCCTTCGCCGATGAATTTGTTTCAGAATTAGGACTCGACTATCCGGTTAGCGATCGTTCAGGTGGTTTATCGGTTGGCCAAGCACAGCGCTTAGCATTAGCTCGTGCAATATTGCAAGATGGCAATTTCTGGCTCCTCGACGAACCCACTGCGAGCTTAGATGCCCGCAGTGAGCAATTGGTGATGAAGAGTATTGAATCAATGACGCGCAATAACACCACGCTTTTTGTTACCCATCAGCTTGCTCAGCTTAAACAGGTCGATCATATTATCGTGATGGAACACGGTAAAATCACACAAACGGGACACTACGATGAACTCTCGCTCGCCAACGGGATGTTTAGTCAAATGCTCAGTGCCAATGACACTCTTCAATCTCAAATGGAGGGCAACCTTGATGCGTGATTTACTGCCTTTTCTAGCCCTGTATAAAAAACATTGGTTTGGCTTAATCATCGGTATGCTGTTAGCGTTTATCACTTTAGCTGCATCCATTGGCTTACTTACATTATCAGGTTGGTTCCTGACAGCAGCAGCGGTTGCGGGGCTTACCATCGCAAGAGAAACGTTCAACTACATGTTGCCCGGTGCTTTTGTTCGAGGTATGGCAATGGGTCGTACGGCTGGGCGATGGGGTGAACGCGTTGTAAGTCACAGCGTCACGTTTAAAGTGCTTGCTGATCTGCGTATCTTCTTTTTTGATAAACTTGTCCCCTTGATTCCAGGTCGAGTGGCGAATTTACGCGATGCTGATTTACTCAACCGTTTAGTTGCCGATATCGACGCGATGGATCATGTGTATTTGCGTCTTATCAGCCCTATGACCATTGGTACTTTAGGTATTATTTTCCTTACCGGATTTATCGCTTGGTTCGATCTTGATGTTGCACTGCTGCTCGGTGGTATGTTGCTATTCCTTCTTTTGATTTGGCCTGTTCTATTTTACAAACTGGGCAAAAATAATGGTCGCGAACTCACTCTTTTTCGAGCTGATTTTCGTATTACGCTACTCGATTGGGTTCAAGGTTTTGGAGAGTTAAGCCTATTTGGAGCCGAGCCGAGATACCGCGAACAAATCGAACAACAACAATCTGAATTGCTAGCACGGCAGAAAGTTAACGCACGTTTTACCGGTCTAGCTCAAGCATTACTAATGCTTGCTAACGGGTGGATGCTTGTACTTATGCTTTGGGTTGTTGCTGATGGTGTTGGTGGGCGTGGGCAAGATCCAATGATCGCGATGGTTGTCTTTGCGACAATGGCAAGCTTTGAGCTCTTAGTCCCCATAGCTGGTGCGTTTCAACATCTGGGTCAAACTCTCACCTCAGCAAGACGTCTGAATGAAATACTGCAAGCGCAGCCAGAAGTCACTTTCTCGTCGCAATCTACTGAACATTCACAACAGTTTGATATTGTATTTTCCCATGTCGATTTTCGCTATAGCGACGATACTCAGCAAGTGCTGCACGATGTTGATTTTACGATTCCAGCAGGCAATAAAGTGGCGATTGTCGGTCAAACGGGTTCAGGAAAATCTACGATTATGCAACTGTTATCGCGCTATTGGGATCCTCAATCGGGCTCAGTCTCCCTTGCCGGTGTCGATTTACGAGAATGGAACGAAACCCAGCTGCGCCAGTCATTAAGTATCGTAAGTCAACGAGTTGATATCCTCAATGGTTCACTACGTGACAATCTATTAATTGCCGACCCTGAAGCGAGTGATGAAGCGCTATTTAAAGCACTTTCGTCTGTTGGATTGAATAAATTAACTCACGATGGTGGATTAGACACATGGTTAGGTGATGGCGGCCGTCAACTTTCTGGTGGTGAACGCCGTCGCATTGGTATCGCACGGGCGATTCTCCATAATGGTGAGGTTCTGTTATTGGATGAGCCAACAGAAGGTCTCGACAAGCAGACTGAACAACAAATTATGGCACTGTTGCAGCGGCACTTTACCGATAAAACCGTATTATTCATCACTCACCGTTTGGTTGATATGGATAAGATGGATGCGATATGTCTTGTTGAAAAAGGCCAGATCGTTGAGTTTGGCGCACATAGCGAACTCATGGAAAAACAAGGCCGTTATTTCCAACTAAACCAAACATTATAAGGAATATAGGTATGCATCACATTCGTCCTGCGACCCAAGCCGATATCAATCGCATGTCGGAGATCGAGCAGCTTTGTTTTCCAGAAAGTGAAGCGGCTTCTTTGCAATCGTTCATTGATCGATTTGCCGTTTTTCCTGAATGTTTTTTCGTATTAGAAGTCGATGGTGTCATTGTTGGTCACATCAACGGATGTGTCTATCACAGCCCTGAGCTACCTGACGAACTGTATGCCAACCCTTCGATGCACTGTCCTGATGGAAAATACCAAACTGTATTTGGTTTGGTTGTCCACCCAGACTTTCAACGAAATGGCTACGCCTCTCGCTTAACCGAACATTTAATCGAAATCAGTAGACAACGAAATCATTTTGGAATCGTATTAACCTGCAAAGACAAGTTAATCAATTTCTATCAAAGCAATGGGTTTGTCTGCCAAGGAGTTTCAGCATCGAGCCATGGTGGCGCGAATTGGAATGACATGCTGCTGAGTTTTTAATCGTATCGCTTAGATCAAAAAATCCCCAAGTGAATTTTTATTCGCTTGGGGATTTTTTCATTATACTTTCACTCACTGAGCATACTAACTAAATACGAGTACGCTTTTTCGCGGGTGTGCGACGAGTTGATGGTTTCTTACCATTCGTCGGTTTACCACTCGTTGGTTTTTTACCAGAATTAGACGCTGGTTTGGCGCTCGGTTTACCACGTTTGCCTGCTGGTGTCGTAACGCGTTCTTCGTGGCGCTTAATCGCACGACGAATTTTATGACCACGAGCACGCTCGCGTTTACGCGATGTGTTGTCTTTCGACAAATCCAGCATGGTTTCTTTCTCTGGTGGGAGTTCTACCATGGTACGTAGATAGTTAACATCTTTGAGGTCTAGTTCAACCCAACCACCACGAGGCAACGCTTTATCAAGATAAATCTCACCGTAACGAACACGTTTTAGGCGGCTTACCGTTGTATCTTGTGATTCCCACAAACGGCGCACTTCTCGGTTTCGGCCTTCATTAATCACGACATAGAAGGTATGGTTCATCCCTTCTCCACCGGTATAAACAATATCTTCGAAACGCGCTTCGCCATCTTCAAGTTCGACACCGCGAACTAGATTGCGAATATTTTGTTCTGTCACTTCACCAAAGACGCGAACTAAATATTCACGTTCAACTTGCCGGCTTGGGTGCATTAAACGGTTAGCAAGTTCACCATCGGTTGTAAACAGCAACAATCCCGATGTATTCGCATCTAAGCGGCCAACAGAAACCCAGCGTGAACCACGAATTTTAGGTAAACGGTCAAATACCGTGCGGCGACCTTCTGGATCGCTACGAGTACATAACTCACCTTCTGGTTTGTAATACGCCAATACGCGGCATACAACTTCTTCTTCCGCTTTAATTGATACTACGTGCCCATCGACACGAATGATCGCACTTGGATCATCAAGACGCTCACCAAGAATAGCTACTTTACCATTAACACTAACACGCCCGGCTTTAATCAGAGATTCTAACTCACGACGTGAACCGTGCCCTGCTCGTGCTAAAACTTTTTGTAACTTTTCGTTCATTTCATTACCTTGTTGTGTCGTCTTCACAGACGTCAGCATTTGTATTTTCAAAAAATATCAATAAGTTACAGCTATATAACTCAAAGAATATCTATTCTGGACGGGCATTATACATGAGACACTATCTGGTTAATACCATGTTTATGCTTTGTGTTTACCCAACGAAGGAAATCGATGTCGTGGCTCAAAGCAAATCCAAACTGATCTTGTGTGATGTGATTAATCCTGAAACTTCAATGTTTAATGTTATGCCTCTCTTCTAGAAAAGATCGAACTTTAAATTCCATATGTTAATACAACGTCTTAGCTGTTAAACAAATAAGGAAACTCTCTCGTGTTCACGAGTGGTGAAATTACCACCATCTACGTGTTGTATTAATGATAATGACGTAGCAGCGATTGATTCAAGTTAAGTGGATAATTTCGATGTGTCATGGCTGTTTTGAAAGATACAGTTTTAGCAAGAATATATATTCCATTTATCAATTAAGTTATTCCAAATTGATATATTCAATAATACAACTCTATGAAAAATTTGTAGTCTTACATTGATATCGTAAATATGTCGTTGTTGGGTATAAAAATATTGTTATGGAGGATCAAAATGAATAAGTGGTTAAAAATACTTTTAATTATTATTGCGATAAGCGTTGTCATTATATTATCAGCGCCTAAAGTGATTGAATATGTAGTGCAAGGCCCCCAACAGGAGCAAGGTGAAACAGACCTACAATTCACTGAAGTAACAACTCAATTCACTCATAAATCAGACTTTGTCGCAGCATTACCATTTATGGCCTTAGCAACGATTGATGTCGATGGGGATGGTACCGATGAGATTTTTGTTGGCGGAGGGGTTGGCCAGCAAGATAGCTTGCAGAAGTATGAGAATAACCAATTTATTAGCCTCTCATCAACAGGTTGGTTTACAAAAGATGTTGATGACCCAACCTACGGTGCCTCTTCGATTGATGCTAACAATGATGGTCGTGTTGACTTATTTGTTGTTCGAGATAGTGGCCTATATTTCTACGAAAATACTACGAATGGTTTTAATGGTAACAAAGTCGACTTTCCATTAGACCCGACATCTATGCCACTATCAGTGTCCTTTGGTGATATTAATAACGATGGTGCGGTAGATCTTTATGTTTCTAATTACATTCGTCCCGAATTTGTTGAAGGTGAAACCATTTTCAATCAAGAATACGGTGGAATCAGCAACTTATTATTAAACAATGGTGACAATACATTTACTGATATTACCCAATCTTCAGGTGTATATGAACAACATAATACCTTTACTGCTGTCTTTGTAGACCTTAATAATAATGGACTAAGTGATCTCGTTGTTGCTCAAGATACAGGGTTTGTTCGCGTCTTTAAAAATAACGGGGATACGACCTTTGATCGCGTTGAATTACCGGTAACTTATAGCTACCCAATGGGGATTGCAGTGAGTGACTATAACAATGATGGTTTTATGGACTTATATTTCAGTAATGTAGGAACGACCTTGCCAGACGTTTTAGTGCGAGGCGATTTAACCGAAGATCAGACACTAAATAAAAATTATATTTTACTCGAAAACCAAGGCAACTTTACGTTTGAAGATACCGCTTTAAAAAACAATGCTGCTAAATATGGTTTTGGTTGGGGCTTGGTTTCATATGACTTCAATAACGACACCATGGCGGATTATTTGATCACACAAAACTACATTCGTTTCCCTGCGGTTGAACTTCTAGATTTGTATCCTGGCAACTTATTGCAACAGTACGATGGCAATGTGTTTAAGCCAGTAGAAAAAGTATCAGGTATCTCTAATCCAATGTTTGGTGTTACAACGGTTGTTTCTGATTTTAACGATGATGGTTGGCCAGATGCGGTTATAGGTAATCTTAATGGTCCATTACGCGCATTTATTAATAACGGTGGTGAGCGTCATTGGTTAAAGGTTAACTTTAATGATGAAGCGGCATCGATTGGTGCATTAGTTACCGTCATCATGGAAAATGGCACAACATACCACAACCAGTTTTATACCAGTGAAGGTTTAGGATCGGATCAAACAACCGATGTTTTCTTTGGTTTAGGAGATCAAACAAACATAGCTTCTGTACTTGTGAAATTCCAAAATGGCAAAGCTATCACCGTGGACTCGCCAGCAGTGAATACCATCATTGATTTATCTAATGAATAAAATTCTTCAATAATAATGAGACTTAAATAATGGATACACAAACCCAAAAGGTTTTATTTTTGACTGGACTTGCTGGCTTCTTTGCTGCCCTTTTTGTTGGTGTCGGCGAATTTACTTTGCAATATTCTCCTCTTGGAGGTTACGAAAAAGAAGGTTATATCTACTTTGCAAATGTCGCCAAAGAAAAACTAACAATGGGGCACTTTTTTAGCACATTGGCTGCTCCATTGTACCTATTAGGCTATTGGCATATTGGACAAATGTTTATCCGTGGAGGTAGCAAACTTTATGGGTGGATTATTACCTTGCTCGGTGGTTACGCTTTTATGGTCGGAAATGCTTGGTTAGGTGGGCGTATTTATTTAGCACTGACAGCTCATGAAATTGCTGATACAAGTGACCCAACAATAATTGCACAATTACATAGCTTATTAATGGATTTTGGTGCTCATAATGAACCTTTGGTCAATGCTTTACGCTTAGCCATTGTTGTTGTGTCCATATTTTGGGTTTGGCGTATTGCAATCGGAAAAACCTTATATCCTAAGTGGATGGCGATATTTAGCCCTGCATTATTGCTCGGTTTGATTTT
This sequence comes from Vibrio phycocola, assembly GCF_054404255.1. NCBI lineage: Bacteria > Pseudomonadati > Pseudomonadota > Gammaproteobacteria > Vibrionales > Vibrionaceae > Vibrio > Vibrio phycocola. The sequence continues at coordinate 264,178 of NZ_JBTAMQ010000004.1, read as the reverse complement.
TACCACCTATTTTACCGGAATGAGTGTTGGAGTGTGGCTGTTACCTGCTGCAATGAATGTCGTTCATTTGATTGTTTTTTCTTTATCTTTGTATGCACTTTATAAAGTAAACAAATCATGAGGAATATAGCGGTTTATTTTGTAAAATTTATTTTGTTTGCTTTGCTTGCAACTGGATTGTATGGCGCAGCGTCGGTATCGTATACAACCATTACTGGCGTAGCACCATGCCCAACTGTCGGTTTTATTCCAGCTTGCTTTGTGGTCTTCATAGGTTATTTATTCATGTTGATTGCTACAATACTTATGATATCCCGACGGCCATTGAACAAATTATTTTTAATCGGTTGGGTACCTGTTTTCTTACTTGCGTTTATAGGTAGTATATTTGAAATAAGTAATGGTTCGACCTGCCCAAAAAGTGGTTCTGGTTTAGCTCTATGTTATGTCTCTTTAATATTTACGATCATTATTGCAATGTCTTATCTTTTTTTAGCTAAGTTAAAGATAAATAATGGTTAATACAGCTCCCAACCTGCTGTACAAGGCATTGAATATAGGAAGCCGTAGGCAACACTCACGGTCAATTCAAACCCAATGTGCAATCATTATGCACAACTGAAAACAATCACAAAAAATAGAGAAACGCTGCAGCCTCAATGTCGTATTAAGTGTAAATATTAGAAGATTTCATTCGATAACGATCATCGCCCCGACTAGCAGGGCGATGGGGGTTTTGTTGCTGTGATTACATGAAGATAGTCACTTACTATTCGAAAGGCGTACTATCACCAGCACCTTGTCGTAACACTTTCACTTCATCATCACTAAAATCAATGACCGTTGTAGGCTGCTCACCAAGATAACCACCGTTGAGAATCACATCAACTGCATGCTCTAACGAATCACGAATTTCTTCAGGATCTGATTCGGTCGTCTCTTTGTTAGGTAAAATGAGTGACGTCGACATCATCGGCTCACCCAATGCTTCAAGTAAATCCAATGCTATTTTGTTATCCGGAACACGGATACCAATAGTCTTACGTTTACTGTTCATCAAACGACGGGGCACTTCCTTCGTTCCCTTGAAAATAAAGGTATAAGGGCCAGGGGTATTGTTTTTCAATAAACGAAATGCGGTATTATCAACACGGGCGTAAAACGACAACTCTGAAAGATCGCGACATAAAAGGGTAAAGTTGTGTTTATCGTCCAGACGTCTAATCTGACAAATTCGTTCTAGTGCTTGCTTATTTTCTAACTGACAACCTAACGCATAACCAGAATCGGTTGGGTAAACCACCACTCCGCCGTTACGAATAATCGCGACAGCTTGGTTAATAAGACGTGTTTGAGGGTTGTCGGGGTGAACATAAAAATATTGACTCATTCTACTTCCTCACATCGAGTCTAAGACTCAACTTTCTGGGGTTCAATTCCCCAGTCTTTCCAAACAGGTTCTACACCAGCAGGCAACCATAGATTTCTTCCTAACTCCATCCACGGAGAAGGATAATGGAAATCGCTGCCTTGCGATGCTAATAAATTGTATTGTAACGCATAATCTGCCAAGTTGCGCCGTTCATTCGGCCCTTGTTGTGGTTGAGCAACTTCCATAGCGTCACCACCAGCGTCACAAAATGCAGTTAATAAGCGCTTTAACCATTTTGCGGTAAGGTCATAACGCCCAGGGTGAGCAAGAACGGCTTGGCCTCCAGCGGCATGAATTGCGCTCACGGCTTCAGTCATAGAGCACCACATTGGAGGGACATAACCGGGATTATTGCGAGTCAAAAATTTCTTAAATACGTGCTGCATCGATTTTGCATACCCGTTTTCAACCAACCACTTAGCAAAATGAGCACGGGTAATATACGCCTCTCCCGCAATTGCTTTTACTTCTTCAAGTACACCTTCACGTGTCACTTTCTCTAACCGGCTTGCCATGAGTTCAGAGCGTTCAACCCGGAGCTGTTTTTGTTGTGCAATTAATTCGCACAACTGTAAATTTTCTACGTCAATATTCAACCCAACAAGGTGAATATCTTTATTCTGCCACAATGTTGAAATCTCAATACCCGAAATTAAACGAATCGGCAATTGATTAGATTCAATATGATGAAATGCTTCAGCCAATCCCGCAGTCGTATCATGATCGGTTATCGCTAGCACATCTATATTAAATTCAAGTGCTCGATTAATAACATCAGTCGGGGTAAACCGCCCGTCAGAAGCGATGGTGTGACTGTGTAAGTCTATTCTTGGCATTGTTTCTTTTGATTCCTACTTCATAAGGCAATATAGGGCAATTTCTAAGGAAAAAGGCTTGACTTTCACCGTACGCACTAGCAAACTAGTACGCAATTACTTAGAAGAGTTTAAGAGAGTCTTCCCGCTATGTTACAAGAATTTACTGCCATGCAGAAAAAGAATTTAGTAACAACCAACAATGGTTGGAACTGGTGGCGCGTGACATATTTATTCCAGCGGGTCTAGACTGATAGCAAATCGAATTTAAGAGCCCGCAATTGATGCGGGCTTTTTTACATTATTTTTATAGGATTACCTCATGAACAATACAATAGGTATCAATCAACTGGGTAAGTTAGAGGTCATAAAAAAAACCGTCGCTTACCACGCTGACCCAACAAAATTATTTCATACCTTATGTGAACATAAGACCGATAGTTTATTGCTTGAGTCTTCTGAAATTGAATCAAAGCAAGACCTAAAAAGCTTATTGTTGGTTGACGCCGCAGCGCGAATCGTATGCAACGGACATAAAGTTGAGTTTCAAGCGCTAACTGAAAACGGTCAAAATTTAATTGAGCACCTAGCACTTAATATCAAGCCAAGTATCAAACATCACTTAACCAACGATCGTTTAGAACTCGAGTTTGAAACCCCTTCAGATACATTAGATGAAGATTCTCGACTCCAGCAATCTTCTTCTTTCGATCCTTTACGCTTAGTTCAGCATAGCTTTAACCGTGAGGGACATGATCGTTTTGCCATTTTCCTTGGTGGACTGTTTGCGTACGATATGGTGGCGAACTTTGAACCGCTTGGTGATGCAGCGCAAACCAACCAATGTCCCGATTACGTGTTTTATGTATCGGAAACGTTATTGGTGATCGACCACCAGCGTGGATGCTGTGATATTCAGGGGAGCTTGTTTAATCCTGACCCAGCACATGTCGCTCAACTAACGCAGCGTATCGATAGCATCATTGAACAATGTAAAGAACCAGCGGAACTACCAGAAGCGCAGCAGTTAGATCAAGTAAATGTAGACGTTTCTGTAAGTGACAATGATTTTTGTCAGATAGTTGATGACTTAAAACATCACATTGTGCAAGGCGATATTTTCCAAGTTGTCCCATCTCGCAGTTTTAATTTACCGTGCCCTTCACCGTTGGCCGCTTATAAGAAGCTCAAAGAGAGTAACCCAAGCCCTTATATGTTCTATATGCAAGACGAGCTGTTTACACTGTTCGGCGCATCACCAGAAAGTGCTCTGAAATATTCTCAAGAAACCAATCAAATAGAAATCTACCCGATTGCTGGCACCCGTCGTCGTGGTAAAAACCCTGATGGTTCGATTAACCTCGATCTTGATGGTCGCATCGAACTCGAATTGCGAGGCGATCGAAAAGAAAATGCTGAGCATATGATGTTAGTGGATTTAGCCCGTAATGATGTTGCTCGTATCTCCGAAGCGGGTACTCGACACGTGGCAAATCTACTGGCTGTCGACAGGTACAGTCATGTGATGCATCTAGTCTCTCGTGTTGTCGGACAACTTAGAGGCGATCTGGATGCACTTCATGCCTATCAAGCCTGTATGAATATGGGAACCTTAACCGGCGCACCTAAAATTCGAGCAATGCAGTTAATTCGAGAAGTTGAACAAGAGCGCCGCGGTGGCTATGGCGGCGCGGTTGGCTACCTGACTGGTGAAGGCGATCTCGACACCTGTATTGTGATTCGTTCTGCGTATGTTGAAAATGGCGTCGCACGTGTTCAAGCCGGTGCGGGTGTGGTGTATGATTCCGCCCCACAGTCAGAAGCTGACGAAACTCGAACCAAAGCTCAAGCCGTGATCTCTGCGATCCAAATGGCTCATCAAAAGCAGGAAGCATAAGGAGAACTCATCATGGCTAATTTATTATTTATCGACAACTTTGACTCATTTACCTACAACCTCGTTGATCAGTTCCGCTCACTTGGTCACAACGTCACTATTTATCGGAATAATCTAACGGTTGCGCAAATCAATGCAGAGTTAGCACAACTCGACAACCCGGTTGTAGTCTTATCTCCCGGTCCTGGAGCTCCCTCTGAAGCGGGCTGTATGCCAGAACTTATTCAAAGCTTAAAAGGCAAAGTGCCAATGATTGGTATTTGTCTGGGGCACCAAGCCATCGTCGAGGCATACGGCGGTGTTGTCGCTGGAGCGGGTGAAATTATTCATGGCAAAATATCAATGATGGAACACCAAAATCACGAGATATACCAGAATTTACCTTCACCATTAGCCATTGCGCGTTATCATTCGTTAGTGGCAACCGAAATACCGGATGCACTGACGGTAACAGCAGAAGTCAACGGTTTGGTGATGTCTGTTGTACAGGAAAACGACAAGGTATGTGGATTTCAGTTTCACCCTGAATCAATTATGACCACCTATGGCGCAACACTATTATCCAATGCGATTGATTGGTCTCTTGCAGGCTAGACTTACGATACATTCAAATCGACAAAGACAACGCATTTAGCGATTAAATGAGTAACCGAATTAGCGACAGAATTTAAGGACGAAACCATGCAAGCGATTATCGACAAACTTTACGCACAGCAGTCATTAACTCAAGAAGAAAGCCAACATCTGTTTGACCAGATCGTAAAAGGTGAAATGGACCCAGTACTATTGGGGACACTATTAACCTGCTTGAAAATCAAAGGTGAAACACCTGAAGAGATTTCCGGTGCAGCAAAAGCTCTTCTAGCCAATGCAAAGCCCTTCCCTAGCCCAGATTACGACTTCGCTGATATTGTCGGTACGGGTGGAGATGGTCATAACACGATTAACATATCTACCGCTTCTGCTTTCGTTGCTGCTGCATGTGGAGTGAAAGTCGCCAAACATGGTAACCGAGGCGTATCGAGCAAATCCGGTTCTTCTGATCTACTCAACGCGTTCGGTATTGACTTAGCAATGAGCCCAGAAGTCGCTCGTAAAGCCGTTGATGATCTTGGTGTCGCCTTTCTGTTTGCTCCGCAATATCACGCCGGAATGCGTCACGCAGCACCGGTTCGCCAAGTAATGAAAACCCGGACTATGTTCAACATTCTCGGCCCCTTGGTTAACCCTGCTCGCCCAAATATCGAATTGATGGGGGTTTACAGCAAAGAACTCATTCGCCCAATCGCAGAAACCATGCTGCAAATGGGAATGAAACGTGCGGCGGTTATTCACGGTTCAGGATTGGATGAAGTGGCAATTCATGGTGAAACTACCGTTGCAGAAATTCGTGACGGAAAAATTGAAGAATACACCGTTACTCCAGATGATTTTGGCCTAAAAACCTTCCCACTTGAATCAATAAAAGGTGGCGAACCCGAGGAGAACCGTGAGATCATCACCCAAATATTAACGGGGAAAGGCACCGAAGCACAAATGTCAGCAGTGGCAATCAATGTGGCAATGCTATTACGTTTATTTGGCCAAGAAGATCTTAAAGCCAATGCACAACAAGCACTAGACGCAATGGCAACAGGTAAACCATACGAATTAGTTCAACAACTGGCACAACGAGGCTAAGGGAAATGACGCAACAACTCTCAGAACATATTTCGACTCTGCATACTGAAATGGCGGAAGTGCTGGTCAAGATTGTAAAAGACAAGGCGATTTGGGTAGAAGAACGCAAACAGCAGCAACCTCTCGCAAACTTTGAATCTGAAATTACACTATCAGATCGTAGTTTCTACCAAGCGCTAACGTCTGAACATGCTGTTTTTATTCTGGAATGTAAAAAAGCGTCACCATCAAAGGGGTTGATTCGCCCTATTTTCAATCCAGAAGAGATAGCCACCGCGTACAAGCCATACGCCAACGCGATCTCGGTATTAACCGATGAGAAGTACTTCCAAGGAAGCTTTGATTTCTTGCCTCAAGTAAGAAACTCAGTTCATCAGCCAGTACTGTGTAAAGACTTTATGATCGACCCATATCAGGTGTATCTCGCTCGTCATTACGGAGCAGATGCTATTTTGCTTATGCTTTCGGTTCTCGATGATAACGAATATCGCGAGTTAGCCGAACTTGCGCATAGCTTCAAGATGGGTGTACTAACAGAAGTAAGCAACGATGAAGAGCTAGTACGTGCAGTCAATTTAGATGCGAAAGTTATCGGTATTAATAATCGCAATTTACGTGACCTCACTACAGACCTTAACCGCACCAAAGAACTCGCACCTAAGCTGCCACAAGACCGAATTATTATTTCTGAATCGGGCATCTACACTAACCAGCAAGTGAGAGATTTAGCCACTTACGCCAATGGTTTTCTAATCGGCAGCTCGCTAATGGCACAAGACAATATTGACCGCGCTGCTCGTCAAATTATATTAGGCGACAACAAGGTTTGTGGCTTAACTCGCGCCGAAGATGCGCAAGCCGTTCATCAGGCAGGTAGCGTTTATGGCGGGCTGATCTTTGTTGAGAAGTCACCTCGTTATGTGACTCCAGAGCAAGCATCTCAAGTAATTGAAGGTGCTCCACTTCTCTATGTTGGGGTCTTCCAAAATCATGATTTGAGTGACATTGTCACAATAGCAAGTCAACTTTCCCTTAGTGCCGTTCAGCTTCATGGAACTGAAGACCAAGACTATGTGAGCCGTTTACGCAAACAACTACCCGAATCAATCGCAATTTGGAAAGCCTATGGTGTGAGCGACGAGATGCCGGCGAAACTTGGAGCGGATATAGAGCGTCATTTGTTTGATGCGAAAGTCGGCGAACAACTTGGGGGAACAGGCACGACGTTCGATTGGCGAGCGTTAACCGATACCAGCGATATTATGCTCGCTGGCGGTATAAACCCCAACAATGCCCAACAAGCCGCGTCACTTGGTTGTCTTGGTTTGGATTTAAATTCAGGTGTGGAATCTTCACCAGGGCAAAAAGACAACGAGAAATTAGAGCAAGCATTTGCAAAAATTAGAGCCTACTAGGCGAACGATTGCAGATAAGTGCGAATACCCATTTTTAAGGATAAGAATACATGTCTAAATTAGATGCCTACTTTGGCGAATACGGTGGCCAATTTGTACCGCAAATTCTGGTTCCAGCTCTCGACCAATTAGAGCAAGCGTTCATCGACGCCCAAGAAGACCCTGAATTTCAAGCCGAGTTTATGACGCTTTTACAAGAGTACGCAGGACGTCCAACAGCGTTGACACTCACGCGTAACTTGACCAAGGGAACGAAAACCAAGCTTTACCTTAAACGTGAAGACTTACTCCATGGCGGCGCGCATAAAACCAACCAAGTATTAGGTCAAGCATTATTGGCTAAACGCATGGGTAAAAAAGAGATCATCGCTGAAACAGGCGCAGGTCAACATGGCGTTGCAACTGCACTTGCTTGTGCTCTACTCGATTTAAAATGCAAAGTGTATATGGGTGCGAAAGATGTTGAACGTCAAAGCCCTAACGTTTTTCGCATGCGACTAATGGGCGCTGAAGTAATTCCTGTTCACTCAGGTTCATCGACACTAAAAGACGCATGTAACGAAGCGCTCCGCGACTGGTCTGCTAGCTATGAAAAAGCCCACTACCTACTTGGTACTGCGGCAGGTCCGCATCCATTCCCAACTATCGTTCGCGAATTTCAACGCATGATTGGTGAAGAGACCAAAAACCAGATACTTGCACGTGAAGGAAAACTTCCTGATGCAGTCATTGCTTGTGTCGGTGGCGGTTCAAATGCCATCGGTATGTTTGCTGATTTTATCGAAGAAGAATCCGTGCGTTTGATCGGTGTCGAACCCGGTGGTCTTGGTGTTGATACTGAAAAGCATGGCGCACCACTTAAGCACGCCAAAACCGGGATTTTCTTTGGTATGAAAGCGCCTCTCATGCAAGACCCACATGGTCAAGTTGAAGAGTCTTACTCTATTTCTGCGGGTTTGGACTTCCCATCTGTCGGGCCACAACACGCTTACTTGAATTCCATTGGTCGTGCTGAATATGTTGATGCTACCGATGATGAAGCATTGGATGCATTCCAAGAGTTAGCACGAAACGAAGGTATTATCCCCGCGTTAGAATCTTCTCACGCTTTAGCTCACGCATTAAAAATGGCGCGTTCTGAGCCAGAAAAAGAACAAACATTGGTAGTAAACCTATCTGGGCGTGGCGATAAAGATATCTTCACCGTACATAAAATCCTTGAAGACAAAGGAGTTCTATAATGGATCGCTATCAATCACTCTTTACCAAGCTTGCAGCTAATAACGAAGGCGCGTTTGTTCCATTCGTTACCATTGGTGATCCGAGCCCAGAACTTTCATTTGAAATCATAAAAACCTTGGTTGAATCTGGTGCCGATGCTCTTGAACTTGGTTTCCCGTTTTCTGATCCTTCTGCCGATGGCCCAACCATTCAAGGCGCAAATATCCGAGCTTTGGATTCAGGAACCACACCCGATCACTGTTTTGACATCATTAGTCGAATCCGAGCACTCTATCCCGATTTGCCGATTGGTTTACTCATGTATGCCAATTTGGTGTATTCAAATGGGGTAGATGAGTTTTACGCGAAATGTGAAAATGCAGGAGTTGACTCAGTATTGATTGCCGATGTGCCAACCAGTGAGAGTGCCATGTTTATTGAGAAAGCCAATGCGCACAATATCAAACCTATCTTTATTGCTCCACCGACAGCGGATGACGAGACATTGAAGAAAGTAGCGGAATTGGGCCAAGGTTATACCTATTTGCTTTCTCGTGCTGGTGTTACTGGCGCTGAGACCAAAGCAAACATGCCCGTCGATAAACTGCTTGATGCTCTAAAACGCTTCGATGCTCCACCCGCATTACTTGGATTCGGCATTTCTCAGCCAGAACAAGTAAAACAAGCTATTACGAGCGGCGCAGCTGGTGCAATTTCAGGCTCTGCTGTGGTTAAAATTATCGAGCAACATCAATTGCAACCAGAAGCACTACTTAGTGAAATGAGTGATTTCATCAGCTCAATGAAAGCGGCAACACACAAGTAATTTGTACAACGTTTTCGCTAACCGTTAAGCCATTCTAAAATCGATCGTCTATCTTATGGTAGCGATCGATTTTTTGAATTTACGTTATATATTCATCTTTATATCAAATAAATATCAGAATTATCGATTAACACTTAACCTCTCTCCCACTCTCTTGATTTTAGTCAATCAAACCAAATTCTCAGACGATACTCTAACAATTCATAATATTAACGCCATAACTTTGCATATTAATACAAACAATGCTCAATTCGGCGATAAAACTCATAATAAAATCTGCAGTTAAAAAGTTTAATTTAATAACAATATTTGGTTATTAATTCTTCAACGAGAACAATCAACTTTATCAGAGGTTACACTGTGTCAAAACAAAAAAGTTTACTAACCAATATCGGCGTTCAAGTCGTTATTGCAATGATCGTGGGTACCGCGGTCGGCGCTCTAATGGGGCCCCAAGCAGCTATATTTGCGCCACTTGGTGCTATTTTTATCAATTTAATCAAAATGTTAGTCATCCCATTGGTCGCTGTAGCTCTTATCTCAGGCGCTGCAGGACTAGGAAATAGCCACTCAGCCGGTAAAGTTGGTGCGGTGACATTGGGTTACTTTGCGTTCACATCAGCTGCTGCCGTTGCTTTAGCGTTAGTGATGGGCATGATTTTCCAACCGGGTGTAGGTATTGATGTATCGAGTATTGAGAACATGTTCTCGGCTGAATACGCGTCTAAAGGTGCATTACCAACATTTTGGGACACGATTGTTGGGATGATCCCGACCAATGTTTTCCAATCATTGAATGAAGCGAACATTCTCCAGATCTTAGTCTTTTGTCTCTTCTTTGGTATCGCTATCTCGAAGCAAAGTGTTGAAAAGCGCACACCTATCATTAATGGCGTGAACACTATCGTCGATGCAATGGTATGGATGATTAACAAAGTCATGCTTATCGCACCACTTGGTGTATTCGGTCTCATGGCAGAAGCCGTTGGTACCTTTGGTTTCGGTGCTCTTGCTGTTGTCGCCAAGCTATTCGCGGTTTACGTTGCCGCTATCTTGATCTTCGGGTTTATCGCTTATCCACTGATGATTCAAATTTTCACCAAAACATCAGCGCGTAAATTCCTATCTGTAATGAAGAAACCTCAAGCGGTTGCACTGTCTACTGCTTCTTCAATGGCGACATTGCCAGTAACGATGGATGCTGTGGAGCATGACTTAGGTGTGCGTAATTCAACAGCCTCGTTTGTATTGCCATTAGGTGCGACCATCAATATGTCTGGTAACGCAATTTATTACGGACTTGTTGCAATATTCTTCGCTCAACTGTTCCACATTGATTTGAGCATGGGATCGTACATTGCGATTATTCTAACGGCGACGTTGGGTGCGGTGGGTCAAGCGGGTGTTCCAGGACCTTCATTCCTAGTGGTTGCGGTACTTCTTTCTGCGGGTATTCCAATCGAAGGGCTTCCTCTTCTGTTTGCTCTAGATCGCGTGTTCGACATGATACGTACTGCATTGAACATCACTGGTGATGCAGCTTGTGCCGTTATTGTTGATTCATTAATTAACGATGAAGAAGCAAAAAACGTCGAGTACACCAATCAACAGGCCTAAACCGCATTTATAGGTAAAATAAACGATAAAAGCCACTGTTAAGGAGTATACAGTGGTTTTTTCAGTTTCTGAGTAACGATAATTTTAACGACGGAACAACGTGGTGTACTTACCAAAAATGATTATTAAGCTCGAAGGCTAAAAGTTACCTTTTTACATAGCCTGAAGCTTATCCGTGTGGTATTTATCAATAAAGCTTTTAACATCCTTCGACTCCAAAGGCACTGAATAATAGTAACCCTGAACCATATCGCAGTTAAACGAACTCAATACTTCTTGTTGACTTTGTTCTTCAACACCTTCAGCAACTACTCTCAGAGACTTCATATGTGCCAAAGTTATCATTACCCTAGATAAATAGGCTTCGTAGTCGGTAGATGTAATGTTATCGACAAAAGACTTGTCAATTTTCAAGATATCGAATGACAGCTCTTTAAAATAACTTAAAGAAGAGTAACCCGTACCAAAATCATCCAACGCAATCCGAATGCCATACTCTTGGAATTGCTCAAAAACTTTTCGACTGTTTTCCATCGAAGACAGTAGTACGGTCTCCGTCACCTCCAAGCAAATATGTTTAGGAGCAATTCCTACTTCACTAATGATGTTAAAAATAGTGTCGCTGAAATACTGGTCCATAATTTGAAGCGGAGATACATTGATGGAAACCATGATGGGGTCATCGGCACTCTCGTTGATCATTTTTGCAAATTTGCAGGCTTCTTGAAATATCCACTGACCCAGCTCAACAATAAACCCCATTTCCTCAGCCGCGCTGATCAAGCGATATGGCGAAACCTGGCCCAATATCGGACTGTTCCAACGAATTAGCGCTTCAAGGCCCGTTACTTTGCCAGTACCTAAATCGATATACGGCTGATAATTCATTCGAAATTCACCTTTGCTGAAACCGTCTCTGACAGCATTCTGGAAATCCATTTTTTCAGACAAAGTGTTATTCATTGAATCATTAAAGTAGACAATTGTATTTCTTCCTCGAGCCTTAGCTTCATAGAGAGCAAGATCAGCGAGTTGGATCAGTTCTCTCTGTTCTGGAGCATGTTCAGGAAAGAGTGCAACGCCAATACTGACCGTAAAATAGAAGGAATTTTGGTCAATGGTGATAGGATTTAAAAATATGCTTTGGATCTCTTGGATTAATGGATCTAACTCTTTTTCACTATCATCATAGTGAACACAGAAGATAAATTCATCGCCACCAAATCGTCCAATATGAACTTTATCGGACACATATTTGTTGAGCAGCTCACCTGTGGCTTTAATAATTCGATCGCCCATATCATGACCATGGGTATCATTGATATTTTTGAAATTATCCACATCGAGAAATAGAATCGCGAGCTTCTCTTGACCATAGGCTTTCTTTATAGCGTTGTCTATGGTTTCAGATATAGAAAAACGATTTTTAAGACCAGTTAGATTGTCGATATTGATCAGTCGATAAATGTGCTCTTCCTGTTCTCTGATGTTGTCAAAGGCAGTAGTAAGATCCTTATTATTTGCCGAGAGTTCATCATTGGCCTGTACAAGTTGTTGTTTATTTTTTAGCAGAGTAAATTCAATTTTTTTTCTTTTTCTTACATTAAGAACCAAATAGAAAATGATCACACCTTGGATCATAAGAATGAATATCGTCGCTAATATGTATTGCCGATATTGTTGGAAGAATCCCATTTCCTTACCGAGCAGCTGTGTTCCTTTTGGAAGGAGGCTTTCATCGTAACCATAGGCCTTTAATACATTGTAATTAACCATATATTTATTTGGACTGTTCTCCACCAAAGGGATCTGACTAATGTCGGCACCGTTAAGGACGTCGGTAACTAACTTCGCTGCGGTCACGCCCTGTTCAAAGTGGCTAACAATTTTACCACCGATAAGTCCATCTGGAATTCCCCAGTAATAGGTGTGATATACAGGTTGATTGACATTTTCCAAAACTAATTTGAGTCCTTCACTGAAGGATATCGTTGTGCCCGTTATATCTCTATAGGTTGTTAGGCGAATGATAATATCTTCTGGACCAAGTTTCGAAATAGCGTCAGCAAAATTGGCAAATGTCATTTCTGAAAGGTCGATATGAGTCATTTCCATATCAGAAAACAGGCTTCTTTCTTGATAGAAGATAGATAAGTCATGGGTGCCAGAAGTTGTATTGTCAGCCAAGGCAACGATTCTTTTGGCTTTTGGATTGAGTTGTCTTGCCATAGCTAATGTATCAGCCATAGATATTTCCTCAACGACGCCAGTAACCATAGGATTTTGGCTATATAGTTTTGCATTATCGAGGCTATTAACTCCCAGAAAGACAATGGGAGTATCTGGGAAGTATGTCGAGCGTTTCTCCATAAGGTAGTTAGTGGCATTGTCATCGGCAACAATAACCGCATCATAATCATCTAGCTGGCTGAGTTTATAAGAAAAAAGTTGGTCAAAATGGGTAATATTTGCTTCTCTATTGAGGCGCTTAGTATCCATAAACTCGATATCAAGCTTGATCTGATTTTCAGAGAAAATCGATTTAATACCATCGACTTGTGGGGAAAAGGTCTCAAAGGAAGGCGAATAAGAGTTTAGATACAGAACATGTTTATTAGCCAAGTTTATTTTATTGTCATTGAGTGCAGCATAGAGCGGAGATACTGAAAGCATTATACCGATCAACAGAATAAAGGTTATAGCTAAGAATCTTAAATGCCTCACTGAATTAACTTGAATAGATTGGACATATTGACGTTTCATATTTCGTCCTGTTAAGAGCCACTTTTTCTGAAAACAAGACAGTAAACTTAGAAGTCAGTGGTTTAATTCCGTTTAACATCAGACCCGAAATACGTCGAAGAAACGGATCGCTTTTTATTCATTATAGAACACTCCCGCAAAAGATTTATGCGTTTTTCATAGTTAGTCACTACATTGGTGTAATATTGGTACTGGTTGCGTAGAGTAATGCATTACTACCGGTAGGGAAGCCCCCCCAAGTATCACTCCATATGCCAATCCCTTGAGTATTATTTGAATAACGGCGTTGAAACCAACCTCCCTTCCCCACATAACCAGCCCGAGTGAGGTTATTTGTGTAAGGGGTTGTGGGCTTATTTGATGTCATCCATGCAACATGATAGGTATTAATTTCCTCGTCTCCAGTCACATATCCACCATTCATACCAAGCACACCTTCACCGTTACCGTATAGCACGTACGTTTCATCACTGCCTAAATTACTACCTCCAGACCACCTAGTCATATCAGTTGTAACCAAATTTGCTGAGTCGCTATCTACAATGAACATAAATGTATATTCGACATCCGCTAGAAATGCACCAGCCGACGCCTCGTCTGTCGTTGTAATCGAACCATCTGTAAAGTCCCATATAACGGTAATTTCATCGGGCTTGATATATTCAGTAGTGAAATTAACCTTGGAATCGCTAACTGCTGTTGAATCATTACCTGAACCATCCAAAAGCGCGCCTTGGTCTACAGTAACCGTATAATCTTGACTACTATTTAGATCATCAGTTGGGTCGATTGTAACCGTGTTTCCACTTATGGTTACTTGGGTAGTATCAGTGATGGCAATAGTGCGAATATCGTCATCTCCATTTGAAATAGTGATATTACCAACACCTTCAATGACATCATCATCAAACGTCAATAAGATGTTTGCGTCGACATCGATGTCAGTCGACTCATCCCCAGGCACAGAAGATGCTAGAGTGGGACTCTCGGTATCTACGCTAATGCTGACACGGTTATCACCATCACTACCATCGGTATTTTGATTACCGGCCGCATCGCTAAACGCGCTGCTACCCACACTGATATTGGCGGTAGCGGTGGTGTCGGTCGTTGGCGTAAAGGTCGCCGTATAACTGGTGCCACTGCCACTGAAGTTACTTAGCACGCCGCCAGAATAACTAATATCAGCAAGGCTAAAATCAGTACTCGATTCGCTTAACGTAAAGGTAATGGTCGCCGTTTCACCGGCTTTCAGGTCGGTCGCATCACTGGAAATCGAGATAGTCGGTGCTGTAACTTCGACGTCAATCAATACCGATGGACTTTGTTTCTCTCCGTTGGTTTTATAGCTAACCTCTATTTCACCATCTCCCGCCGCATTCACGACACTACTTGGAACGGTGATGCTAGCAGTACCATCTAAGTTTATTTCACTATTGGAGATTGTTACCGTGTAGGTGTTTGTACTTCCCCAGTGAATGGTAATGGAATCTCCAACGGCAGCATCTGGCACTTTCACTATCACGCCATCACTGCTATCAGCAATATCCAAACCATCGCTAGCTTCATCAATCATAGGGACTTCAAGGTTGGCATAGCTTAATTCTGTTTTATCAGCATTGGTGCCACTTTCAAAATTATCCACACCAGAAGCTAATAGTTCAACACCTGTCTGGGTTATCGACAACTCACTACCTGAGGTTTCACTAATTGCCGACTCCATCGTATCCAGAGTCGCATCTATACTCCCTGTACCACTGTCTGCACCCGAAAGTATCGCAAGTACAGAACCATATTCTTCCTCATTCGATAAGCCATCAGCTAAGTTAAATTCATCGTCTAAAACGGTGATCACTGAGCCGATGATATCGTCTACCCCGAATAAATCACCAATCTGATCATTTACTGCTAAATCGTCCATTGTCAGGGAAATATTGTTGATATCGACACCAGCCTGACGAACCGCGAGCTCGGTAAGTGGCGTAACACTTAATGAAATATCACTGAAACCATCGACAATTCCCATCGCACTTAACGATGAATCCAAACTAACAAGATCGCCTGTAGTTTCATCAATATAATCACCAGCAATGCCATTTATATCAGAAACAACCACTAATATAGGTCCGGAGTAATCGGAGTTAAGACTAAAATTTGCTGAATTACTGCTCATATCTAGTGTTTTAGATGTGAGAAGGTTTCCATCTTGGTCATACACATCGATCTGTACAGTGGACTGGAAACGACCTGCTACTGCTTCGACATCAATGTTATATGAAGACTCTTCTACTTGATTAGAGTCAGACCTTTGATTTGAAGTATTATCCTCATATAACGCACTGCCGATGAGTAATGTCCCCACCTGGACTAGTCCTAGAGATTCGGTTATTGGTGTCAATATACCTTGTTGTGGCGCTTCATTTGAGATCCAGACAATACCTTGCTCGGTTAAAAGTGTCTTGCTACCCGAAATAAAAGTTCCATTCTCTACTACAGTTTCTAGTGAGAAATTATCAAGTTGTTCAGTAATTCGGCCATCCGCATCAGTAATGATTTCAGGCAAAGGGCCACCTTCAATCCAATACACTGGTGCATTTTCTATTTGTACATAGAACCCATCTATAACAGCAACGACTTCATCTTGATAAGAAATTTCAAGTGTATTTTCCTGTCGCTTGAGTTCCAAATTCGATGTAACAGCATCACCGTTTTCATCAATCAATGTATAGGCAACACCTAAGTGAGAGGCGCGAACTAAATTGGAATTACTCAAAGGCAGGTAAGAAACTTGCCCATTTAGGATAACTTTGAGTTGTAGCGACATATATAGATGCTTCCTAAGCCATTGAATTAGTTAGAGGCTGCATTTAAAGCATATACACTGAATATTATTGAAGTATGCAGAATTTCATTATTGAGATATCTATCAAGTATTTCATGTAAAGCGATGTAATTTTCTTTGTTTGTAAGGAAAATATCGTAAGTTTAATGTCCGTATTTAACGAACATAAACTGACAGCATTATAAATTAAGCCATCACTCTTCTAACCTGCCAAAAATGGCTCTGCCAATATGGGTTCGTCAAAAATGAAATGATCACACCTTTCGATTCTGACGCATGAAGAAACTGATTGTCACCGAGGTAGATCCCTACATGGCGAGTATTGAATCCGGTTTTGAAAAAGACCAAATCCCCAACTTTCATCTTCCGTGGTGAGACTTTAATACCGACTTTTACTTGAGATGACGTGGTTCGCGGTAGTGTCAGCCCCAGACGCTCCAAAAAGGTCAAATAAACGAAACCCGAACAATCAACACCTCGGCTGCTCAGTCCACCATAGACGTACGGCGTTCCTTTCCATTCGCCATAATGGCCCAACAAACGTTGTTTGACCGACTCAGAATCACCAAGAATTTCACGTTTAGGGCTAGAGGTAGCAGTATGGAAACCTTCTCGTTCAGGGCCCATGCTACAACCTACCAATAGAAACATGGAAAGAATAAGGATGAGGCCATTTTGTCGAATTTCCATTATTTCTGTACCTTAAAATAGGGTTGCATGACTCTCTCTCCGTGATGATATTAGAGCTAATCATACACTAAGTTATAGCAGTGTCTTCACCACTTCGCTGACTTGCGCAAAGGGATAAAACTCCAAGGTTCCAAAACCTTCCATCTTACTGCCTTTCAATTTTGTGCTCAGTGGCGTGGTGATTCCACATAAAAATCGCGTTAACGCTTTTTCTGTTAATGGCTGTGTACTGGCTTGAATATACGGCTTGATCCAACCTTCAATTTGTTGAACATCAAGATCGGGTAACGTTCTTCCGCTCAATGTCGCAATCTCTCCTTGGCATACCGAGCAGTGGCCACAACGTTGCGGTGCTTGAGTATCAGCAAAGTAGCTCGCTAACGTTGAACTCAAACATGCTCTACTTTGAAAGAAGTCGAGCATCATCTGAATTCGATTAATTTCGCTCTGCTCTTTCTTCTCAAATAACTGATACAGATCATCCACCAATTGTGACTTGGACTGCTGACGGTCTAGAACTTTATACACATCGGTTATCTGCTTACTCTCAAGATCGATCCAACCTTGCTGATGAAAATAATCCAATGCCGCGACAACGCGTTTGCGTTCCGTTTGATAACCTATCCATAACGCATCGAAGTCTACGCTGTACCAAGTTTTAGCTTTTGGACAACACGCAAAAAGTGATTCAACAAACTGACGACGCTCACCTTCAAAGTGGCTCGTGATGCTGTCGATGCTTTGATTTAACTTAAAACGATACGTCGCGAAGTAACTAAATTGGGATTGAATAATCGATCGAAGTTCAAGATAAACCAACAGAGTTTTCAGCGGCAACTGGCGAACATAACTCTCACTCGACAGGCGTGTCATCATCACTTCCCAGCTTCCTGTTGATGCCATGATGTCATCGACGACATATTCAATCGAAGCTTTGTCTGGAGTATCACCATAAATGAAGTTTTCCAATACATTCAGACTATCGGTATTGGCCAATATCGTACATTGCGACACCTTTCCATCTCGCCCTGCCCGACCGATTTCCTGAGAATAATTCTCTATTGATTTAGGTAAGTCATAGTGAATCACCTGACGAATATCCGCTTTGTCGATGCCCATACCAAACGCAATCGTAGCAACGATGCAATTAGAAGAACCATTCATAAACTCTTGTTGAATCGATTGCCGTATCTCGTGCTTTAATCCGGCGTGATACGGGGTGGCGTCTACACCGATACGCTGTAATCGACTGGCAATGATTTCCGCTGTTTTCTGTAATGTCACATACACTATGGCTGGAGCATGAGAATTTTGAGTTAACAGCTTAGCTAACTGGTCAAATTTCTCTTCTTCGGCACACGGTATGACCGAAAGATGCAAATTCGGCCGATAAAACCCAGTCACTGTGATGGCATCTGGCGCAATATCAAACTTTTCGCTCATATCCGTAATAACTTGAGGTGTAGCTGTAGCGGTTAGCAATAACACCTGAGAAATATTGAGCTGTTGACGATAATACGGAAGCTTTAGGTAATCAGGCCGAAAATTATGGCCCCATTCCGAAATACAGTGTGCTTCATCGACCACTAACAAAGAGATGGGCACTTGAGAAATAAATTGACGAAAACGCTCATTCTTCAAGCGCTCCACAGAAATCATCAGTACTTTCAACTCGCCACTTTTTACCTGCTGCATAATGGCTTGCGTGCTTTCTCTGTCTTGAGTCGAATCGATGCTCGCTGCGGCGATTCCTTTACTGTGTAGAAACTCCAATTGATCACTGATTAAGGCCAACAGTGGAGAAATCACCAACGTTAAATGAGGTAACATTACCGCTGGCAATTGATAACACAGTGATTTCCCCGAACCAGTAGGAAAAATAGCCGCGGCTGATTGTCCGTCTAAAATATGTTGGATAACCTCTGATTGACCCTGGCGTAAATGGTCGAAACCAAAGTATTGTTGCAGCGTTTGTTCCATCATTATTGTTCCATTCTTCATTAACTCACCAATGGGTCGTTTTATGACTCAATATTATAAAGATTACAGATAAACACAGTATAAAAATAATCCAATAAACGAACGTCTTAAAAATCACGATGTCGCTCGCAGTGCTACCAGAGTCATACTTTGTCAAAGCCAACATACGCACTTCAATTATCTAAAAGCTAATGAGAATAAATAAAATACTCATTGAAGCGATACCGTGGAGGTTTCGTATGCTATAACTCAATAGAGTCACCGCGATTTTATATTGGCATATGCGTGAGTTTTTGTTTAGATTTCATCTTTATCATCGACTTTGCCACAGAGCATTGCATGGAATACATTAATAATGACAAAAAGTAAATTTACTTGGCTATTAGTCAGCCTCATCATGATCGGTTTTTTTATCACTGGATTGGTAAGTTATCGAATCGCTCATGACACGCTCGAAGTACAAATCAAAAACGACTCATTGCCACTCACCAGTGATAATATTTACTCTGAGATTCAACAGGACTTAATCCGTCCTATCTTCATTTCATCCTTGATGGCTCAAGACACATTTGTACGTAACTGGACCCTATCGGGTGAATCTGACACAAACGAGATTATTCAATACCTCGGTGAAATAAAAAAACAGTACAATACCGTTACGGCTTTTTTCGTCTCTGACCTAACCAAAAATTATTATCACTATTCGAGTATTTTGAAAAAAGTCGACGAAAACAATGATCATGATTCTTGGTATTTTCGAGTGAAAAACCTAGGTGCTAATAAAGAGTATGAAATCAACATCGATCATGATACCGCGAACCCAGACCAAGTCGTAGTTTTCGTTAATTATCGCGTCTATGACTTTGAAAATAATTTTATTGGTGTCATTGGTGTTGGCTTAAGCTCCAACACTGTGGCTGAGTTAATCGAAAAATACAAAATGCGCTATGAACGTGAAATTTTCTTCATTGACGACACTGGAATGGTCACGCTTCAAGGTTCAAAACCACTCAGTTTTAGCTCGATTCAACAGAATGAAGGCTTAAAAACGCTAGCTCCTGAAATTCTCAGTAGCTCAAATATGAGTGGAAGCTATATCGATGAAAATGGGTCTACAATCTACATAAGCACTCGATGGGTAGAAGAATTCCAGTGGCACATTATTGTTCAACAAATCGACCGCTTCGATAATAACTCCTTCTTTCGTTCTCTTTTTAATAACTTTGGTATCAGCGTTCTGGTTTCCTTGCTCGTCATATTCGTTGCTCAATTAAGCTTTAGAGGTTATCAATCAAGATTGGAACAGATGGCAACCGTCGACACGTTAACAGGTGCATATAATCGCCAAGGGTTTGATACTTTAGTCGCGAAATCGATGAAAAACGCCAAACACACACACTCACCTTTGACCATTGCGATGCTAGACATTGACCACTTTAAATCGATAAATGACAAGTTCGGACACCTGGCCGGTGACAATGTATTACAACAGGTCGCAAAAACCTGTCAGAGTGAATTGCGTAAAGAAGATGCTTTCTGCCGTTGGGGAGGCGAAGAATTTATTGTCATTCTACCTGGCTTAAATATTCACGACGCGACTCGAGCCATGGAACGATTAACACGGTCAATTGAACGTCAGCCGTTCGACCCTAAGGTCACCGTTAGTATTGGTGTTTCGCAACTACAAGAAAAAGAAACAGTGCCTTCTCTTATACGTCGTGCCGACAAAGCAATGTACTTGGCTAAAGAGCAAGGGCGAAATCAGGTGTACTCTGATCGATAGAGGCTTTGCATTTTACTTATCGTAATTAAAGTCTAAGGTAAGTAAAATGTAAGTGAACCATTCAAACTATTCAGAAAACATGAAAACTCCGTTAGACTGTCGACCATTACGTGTATTTATGGAATTGTTATGAAACAACTACTCGACTTTCTACCGCTACTTGTCTTTTTTGCTTTATTTAAACTCTACGATGTTTATGTCGCTACTGGTGCCCTGATCGTCGCTACCTTTCTCCAGTTGGTCATCACTTATGCGATCACTAAAAAAGTCGAAAAAATGCAGGTCATTATGTTCGGAGTTATCACCGTGTTTGGTGGTTTAACCATATTCTTGCATGATGACAATTTTATAAAATGGAAAGTCACTATTGTTTACCTCTGCTTTGCTCTCGCGATCGGCGTTAGCCATATGATGGGTAAGTCACTAATCAAAAACATGCTTGGAAAAGAGCTCACTCTTCCAGACCAAGTGTGGGGAAAAATTAGCTGGGCATGGGTGATATTCTTTATCGCCTGTTCATTATTGAATATCTACGTTGCATTTAATTTACCGCTAGAAGTTTGGGTGAATTTTAAAGTCTTCGGTTTGTTAATCGCGACATTAATTTTTACGGTACTTACTGGTGTTTATATTTACAAGTACATGGATAAAGAAGAAGAACCAAATCAATGATTGATGATACTCAAGACCCTAAAGGTCAACTCCTTTCACGCACACTTGCAATGCCCGCTAGCACCAATGCGAACGGTGATATTTTTGGCGGGTGGATCATGTCACAGCTCGATCTGGCTGGGGGGATTCTCGCCAAGGAGATATCCTGTGGCCGTATCGTTACGGTTTCGGTTTCGAGTATTACTTTCCGCAAACCTGTCACTGTAGGCGATGTCGTCTGTTGCTATGGTGAATGTGTAAAAGTGGGGAACTCTTCGATGTCAATTGAACTCGAAGTATGGGTGAAGCCGATTCTTGAAGATGGGATTGGTGCTCGATTTATGGTTTGTGAAGCGACCTTTAATTATGTTGCGGTCGATTCTGAAGGACGTCCTCGGAAAATAACCCGATCGTGCTAACTCTTTTTTCTCTTTGTTACGCTCTCTTTACTCACTTACGATATAGTGAGTGATATTCAAATTGACCGACTCTTTAAGGAACTTGAAATGTGGTACGTCATTTTTTCTCAAGATATTGAAAACTCACTGGAAAAGCGAATGAGTGTTCGTGCAGCTCATTTAGAGCGCTTACAAAACCTTCGCGATGAGGGTCGCTTACTCACTGCCGGTCCAATGCCTGCTATTGATAATGAAAATCCAGGTGAAGCTGGTTTCACGGGTTCAACCGTCATAGCAAAGTTTGATTCACTGGAAGAAGCAAAAGCATGGGCGGACGCCGATCCTTATATTGATGCGGGTGTGTATGCGAACGTGATTGTAAAACCATTTAAACAAGTATTTTAATATGAAAAAATTTATTTTCCTGCCTTTGATGGCAGTATTATTGTTGGCTGGGTGTAGTAGTAACGATGCGGATAAGTTGGAAATTCTAACGCTTCAACGTGCTCAAACACTGAATTCTCAGCTTCCAATTGAACGAGGCCCACTCTCGATTCTACGAGCTTTAGCACAGAAAAACGTGATTGAATTAATGATGATTTATAACACGGATACCCCTGGCGCTCCCACTATCGATCAGCTCATCGCAACCAGTATCAACAGCTATTGTACTGACCCAAGTACACTAGAAAACCTCGATGCAGGTATTAATTATCGCATCAAGGTTCGAAATACTCGCGGCCAATTGATGACCGACCAGATAATCAGCAAAGCCGATTGCATCGACACACAATAACCTGATTTGCCCAACCTCAATGAATTAACTTGAGATTGGGCTTCCTCATTAAGCTAACGCTACTTCTATTTCCGTCCAACCTGACATCTTGAGTCCACAATCGGGATTAGCCCTTAATCTGGATGGCTAAAATATAAAGATATTAATCACCTGTATAATGTCCAAGCATTCAACATGTATATCAATAAAATTCATGTTGTAATTTTTATCTTTAAATTTATTAAAATTAATTAGAGTTATATATTTACACGCTGAGGACAAACCGTTAGGTTAAACAAGCCTTGTTTTGAATAGAGCCATTCGAATGATTGAAATTAAACACTTAAGAACATTGGTTTCATTACGTGATACCGGGTCACTCACTGCGACCGCAAATGCGCTTCACCTCACTCAATCAGCGCTCTCTCATCAGTTAAAAGATTTAGAATCTCGCTTAGGTGGGCAACTATTTTTACGTAAAACCAGACCAGTTCGGTTTACCTCGGAAGGTGAGATATTACTAACGTTAGCGGAAGATATTTTACCCAAACTCGCTAAGGCTGAGAATGATATTGTCAGCCTAAAAGAAGATGTGAATGGACGCCTACATATGGCCATCGACTGCCATTCTTGCTTCCAGTGGTTAATGCCCGCATTAAAAGAGTACCAAACTGCATGGCCAAGTGTAGAGCTCGATTTTTTATCTGGGTTTGGTTTCGATCCCCTACCTGCTCTGCTAGCGGGTGAACTCGATCTACTCATTACCTCAGACATTCAGCCGCGTTCAGAAATTCATTACGAACCTCTATTTGATTTTGAAATGCGGTTAATCACATCAACTCAACACCCGCTTGCTGAAGTCGACGTAATCGAACCTCATCACCTTAAAGATCAAACGATGCTTGGCTATCCCGTCCCCAAACAAAGATTGGATGTGGTGAAGCATTTCTTAATGCCCGCGAACATTGAGCCAAAGAACTGGAAACAGGCCGACAACACCTTGATGCTTGTGCAAATGGTATCCGCAGGGCTTGGCGTTGCGGCATTACCTAACTGGGCAATTAGTGAGTTTTCACGCCAAGGGTTGGTCTGCAGTAAACCGTTAGGAACAGGATTGTGGCGTCGATTATTTGCTGCAACGCGCAATAGTGAAAAAGAAAAGCGTTACTTACAAGCTTTTTTCACTACAGCGCGCCAGCAGTGTCGCAGTCATCTCGAGGGCATTAAAATCGCATAATAAGTGATTGTGTCTCTCTCGGGTTACCGCGCTTTAAATTGATTGGTTAACGGGTCGTAATGATAGCCGAGCCCAGTTAATTTTTGCGTAACATCTTGAGGTTGCATCTCATAAGTTCGGCATAATTCTTCTAGGCTGCCACACTCTAGACGTAATTTTTCATTGACGATGCCCAACAATATTGGGCTATCAAATCGATCAACATTACTTAGATCCATAGCGGTTCTCCTTTCAGTTCATCCCTTTTATCGTAGCCTACAAAACGAGAATGTACTTTTAGGGACATCGCAAAATTAGAATCGCCTCAGCCGAATGATCTAGGTAACAGAAGGTACACCTGAATGGAAGCGAAACTCAGAATCATTGGAACTTATTAACTCTGCTTCGACATTCGAAAAATGCTCAATTCGCTCAGATATATCATCACCAGCGATCTGCTCGGCAAGCGCTAAATAATCTTGGTAATGCCTTGCTTCTGAACGCAGCAGGGAAATATAGAATTTACCAATATCAGTATCAAGATGCGGCGCCAATTTCGCAAACCGTTCACAAGAGCGAGCTTCAATAAAAGCGCCAATGATCAGTTTATCTATCAATGCTGCGGGCTCAAAAGTGCGCACGTGTTTAATCATTCCCTTAGCGTAGCGGCTCGCCGTAATGGGGCGATACTCTAAACCTTGGGCTTCTATAATCTCCAACACTTGATAGAAGTGATGTAACTCTTCACGAATCAACAAAACCATTTTATCAATCATCTCTTGCCCGTATGGACAGTTTTGTTTTGGTTTGATTGATTTAGAAATATTACTCTTGCCTTTAAGAGACTCCAGACTGCCAATGCGCTTGTATGCGAAGAGCTCATAAGGTTCAACAAGTTCATTGATTTGCTGTTTGCCTTCGTCCGTTAGAACGTAACGTTTTAAAAGGAATACTGCACTCTGCGCCGCTTTCAATTCACAGAGTAAATGATCCCGCAAAATGACCGATAGATTTTCGGGTTTACGAGCCTCTTCAACCCAAGAATCTGGAGTTGCGCATTTAAGGAAGGAATGAATCGGTTGTAATAATTCTTGGTACATAATGAGTCGAAGTTTGGAAATAACATTGCGCATATATTATCACGACTGCACGACATTAGATGGTAAGAATACGCACATTTATCGTTTTCAAACCACTCCTTGTCTGCTTTCCAATTGACCGAAACACAACATTGCCTCAGTATGTTTAATGATGCACAAGACGCAAACTAGGGAGAGCATATGAGTAACACATACAAAGGGAGCTGTTTGTGTGGTGTCGTAACGTTTACGGTAGAGAGTTTTGATGAACGAGTCGCCCATTGTCACTGTTC
The DNA here is from genome assembly GCF_054404255.1 of Vibrio phycocola. NCBI lineage: Bacteria > Pseudomonadati > Pseudomonadota > Gammaproteobacteria > Vibrionales > Vibrionaceae > Vibrio > Vibrio phycocola. The sequence continues at coordinate 238,805 of NZ_JBTAMQ010000004.1, read as the reverse complement.
AATGTGTCGTAAATTTCACGGTGCCGCCTATGCAACACTAGTGGGATCTTCTGGCTTAACCTGGCTTTCTGGTTGCGACTATTTAAAAGAATTTGTCGCTCCCAATGGCACCATAAGAACATTTTGCAGCGAATGTGGTTCAAGTATCGGCTTCCGAACTAAAGGCGTACCATTGAGTCACATAGAACTCGCAATTGCCACCTTCGACGAACCGATTCCGACTCAGCCTGATGCGCATATTTATACTCAATACAAAGCGAATTGGTGTGAGCTACACGATACCCTACCTAAGTTTAAGGAAGGTAGAGATGGTCCACGAACTTAGCAACATCAAATTTCATTCAAAACCTTTTAGGTAGCATTTAATGACAAAACGTTTTTCCGACTCATGTGAGAGAAATCAAAACCCTATTTTAGAACAACTCGTGATCCATTTTAATCGCACTCAACATGTATTGGAGATCGGCTCAGGAACGGGCCAACATGCGGTATTTTTCGCCAAACACCTACGCCACCTCGTCTGGAATACAAGTGATATGCTTGAAAACCATGCCAGCATCAATGCGTGGATCTCCGACTCAAAGTTGCCGAATGTGATTCCTCCGTTCGATTTCCATTTTGGAAAGAACAACTGGCCTGACTTACAGGTTGATGGCATTTTTACGGCCAACACCACTCATATTATGCAGCGAAATGATGCCAAGCTAATGATGGAAACGATTGGAGAAAACCTACAAACTGGAGGTCTATTTTGTCAATATGGGCCAATGAAAGTAGACGGTGATTTTACCAGCGACAGCAATCGTGACTTCGATCTTCATTTACAGAAAAATGGATATGGTGGGATTCGGGACATTGATGAATTAACAGGGTGGGCATCAAACCTCAGCCTCACTCAAACCATACCAATGCCAGCGAACAACTTCTTACTGGTTTGGAAAGCGGCATAACGAACCATGGCGAGCCGTTATGCTCTTAGAATTTTATTCTCTCTCAAGCGCAATCATCGAGAACACGTTCTAATGGGAGATAAGTGTGATAATGGCGCTTGCTGATGTTAAAAGCAGCCCTAATGAGACGACGAGAGGCCATTTCGTTGGTGTTGTTGATCGAATAATCGGCCAAATCCACACAACGATTGAAATGATCATCACGATGAACGCAAATAAAATCGAAGGAGTCGCCTGTTCAAGCTCTTGCTCAGATAGGCTTGTACCAAGCGGAATTAAGCAAAGTGAGAGACACATTGCTGCGACAACGCCTGCACAAGGAAGAAGTTTATGAAAGGCTTGCAAGCGAGTTCGCGCGATGACCAATAGAAGGTGCCCTAAAGATGCCCCTAGCAGGATTACAAATAATACCAAGGAGACCATCATCAACCACTGCCCTGACGAAACCAGCTGCATCACAAACAGTAAACCCGCTAGCACGTTGACACCAAACAGCAATTTAATCGGCCCTGATCCGCGCGTCTTTCCCGTTTTCACTTGGCTAAAATAAATCAATAGTAGTGCTCCTACCGCTAACGACGGAAGCATTGTGATCCCTGAAATCCCCCAGCCAATTGCAATAACCGGCAACGTCTTATGGATGCGCCCACGCTGACCGGGGCAAATATCGCCTTTTTCAAGAATCAGAGTTAATAGTACCAATGTGCCAAATAGCATCGGTGGTAAAAGAGCAAACACAGCGTCAAGTTGTAGCATCTAAATCAATCGTCCAACACAAACCAAATTAATGGAGCGAACTATAGCAGCCTTAATAGCGAAGATGCCAATTCTGAGGCTTCAAATTCGATATTTCCTTTTTGCGATCGGACGTTTGATATCCTGCCTATCTTGTTTCGCCCTTCTTTTTTAACATAAGCGGTTAGACATAAACTGTTACTGAATACTTGACTTATTTTCTGAAAAACACACTTTAAGGTAAACGAATTTGGTGTAATCCACTCAGTTCGTGATAAACTCCATCGCTATTTTTTCATTGATTGATTTTTGTACTATATAACAATCAGTCGATGGGAACCTCTTTATGAGACCCTATATTCTATAAGGCTTTGAATACTTTCTGGCCATGCGAGCAAAAACGACGTTTTGATGAATATTAAGAAGATTAATGAATACAGACAGTACTGGGCTAGTTGCTACGGCACCGCTCCATTTCTTCCAACAAACAAAAAGGAGATGGAACAGCTCGGTTGGGACAGTTGCGATATTATCATCGTAACAGGTGATGCGTATGTCGATCATCCAAGTTTTGGCATGGCCATAATTGGTCGCTTGCTCGAGTCCCAAGGTTTTCGTGTCGGAATTATTCCCCAGCCAGAATGGAATAATAAAGATGGCTTTATGGCGTTAGGAAAACCCAATCTGTTTTTCGGTATCACTGCTGGAAATATGGATTCAATGATCAACCGTTATACATCAGACAAAAAGCTTCGCCATGATGACGCTTATACCCCTCATAATGAAGGTGGAAAAAGACCAGATCGTGCGACATTAATCTACTCTCAACGCTGTCGAGAAGCCTATAAAGGCGTTCCAATTGTGATCGGCGGCATTGAAGCCAGTTTACGTCGAGTCGCGCACTATGATTACTGGTCAGACAAAGTACGTCGCTCTATCTTGCAAGATTCCAAAGCTGATATCCTCTTATTCGGTAACGCTGAACGCGCCTTAGTAGAAGTTGCGCATCGCCTTGCTGACGGTGAAGAGATTTCAGCACTGACACGTATCCGAGGTACGGCAGTGATGCTGTCTCAAGCACCTGAAACTATGCGTATTATCGACTCATCTCGTATTGAAAAGCCGGGCAAAGCTTATGTTCCGGTTAATCCTTATGAAGTGGAAACTCAGTGCGAAACAACAAAAAAGGCGGAAGAAGCGAAACCACAACCTATTACCATTCGCCCTTCGAAACATGATGCTGAGAATACGGCGGTACGGATACCTTCATTTGAAAAACTGGTAAATGACAGAATCTTATATGCTCATGCCAGTCGAATTCTTCATTTGGAAACCAACCCGTATTCTGGACGAGCACTGGTTCAAAAACACGGAGATCGTGAGCTTTGGGTCAATCAGGCACCTATTCCTCTTTCCACAGAAGAGATGGACTTTGTCTTCGATCTTCCATATGCCCGAGTTCCTCACCCTCGCTATGGTAAAGCTAAGATTCCCGCTTACGAAATGATTAAGACCTCTGTCAATATCATGCGTGGTTGCTTTGGCGGTTGTTCGTTCTGTTCGATCACTGAACATGAAGGTCGTATTATTCAAAACCGATCTCAAGAATCGATCATTAATGAATTAGAACAGATTCGCGACAAAGTTCCGGGATTTACTGGCACGATATCGGATCTTGGTGGCCCAACAGCCAATATGTACCGCCTAGGTTGTTCCGATCCAAAAGCCGAAATGAACTGTCGTCGTCCATCGTGTGTGTTCCCTGGTATTTGTCACAAATTAAATACCGATCACAAACATACGATTGATCTGTACCGAGCAGCACGAGAAGTCAAAGGCGTTAAGAAAGTATTAATTGCATCAGGTGTGCGTTATGACCTTGCCATCGAATCACCTGAGTATGTCAAAGAGCTGGTAACTCATCATGTGGGAGGCTACCTTAAAATAGCCCCAGAGCATACTGAGAAATCACCCCTTGATCTGATGATGAAACCGGGAATGGGGACTTATGATCGCTTCAAGGAGATGTTTGAGAAGTACAGTGTTGAAGCAGGTAAAAAGCAATACCTGATCCCTTACTTTATCTCTGCTCACCCAGGAACAGAAGATGAAGACATGCTCAACCTCGCTTTGTGGCTTAAAGGTAACAACTTCGAATGTGACCAAGTCCAAAACTTCTACCCATCGCCAATGTGTAATGCCACCGCGATGTATTATTCAGAAACCAACCCTCTAAAACGAGTTAAATACAAAAAGCGTGAAGATGTGACGGTCGCGAAAGGCGAGCGCCAGCGCCGGTTGCACAAGGCTTTACTACGTTATCATGATCCGCAAAACTGGCCGATTATTCGTGAAGCACTGACGTCAATGGGGAAAGCCCACTTGATTGGTGATAAGCCCAACTGCCTTGTACCTGCGGAAGATTTGAACAAACGCACGCCAGCACAACGTCGCCAATCTGGTCGTCACGGTGCCAATCGCTTTGCAACGAAACACACCAAGACACAGCCTGGATTTAAACCACTGGCAGAAAAAAGTGGAGAGTCCACGCCCAATTCAAAACGAAAAAAGGGCAAATCAACTTCGAACAGTCAAAGCCAGAATAAATCCAATGGTAAAGCCAATACCAACGGAAACAGACAAGGTAACGACAGTCGAGACAACTCAAATAGAGGGCAAAAACGCAAGCCCGTTCGCCAGCGTTCCATTCGCCAGAGTTAATCTGTCTATTGATAGGAAATACTCAATAAAAAAGCGCAGTCAATTGACTGCGCTTTATCATTTCAAGTTATGTAATTGAAAATAAAATTATGCGTATTCCGCTTCAAACTCTTTCATAAAGCTGACTAATGCTTGAACACCTTCGAGTGACATTGCATTGTAAATTGACGCACGCATCCCACCAACAGCTCGGTGACCTTTCAATGCGGCCAAACCGCGAGCTTCCGCCAGTTCAAGGAATTTTTCATCCAATTCTGGTTTCGCCAGTTGAAAGGGAACATTCATTCGTGAGCGGTTTGCTGGGTGGATCGTATTTCGATAAAAATCGGACCCATCAATGGCACCATAAAGCGTATCTGCTTTTTCTTTGTTAATGGCTTCCATCGCTTTCACGCCACCCTGCTCTTTTAACCATTTAAACACTAAACCTGAAAGGTACCATGCATAAGTTGGCGGTGTATTAAACATAGAATCGGTTTCTGACAAGACTTTGTAGTTCAAGATGCTAGGTAGCACATCTTTCGCTAAACCTAGAAGATCATCGCGTACAATCGCAATTGCAATCCCAGCAGAACCAATATTTTTCTGTGCTCCGGCATAAATAACGCCAAACTTACTCACATCGATTTCACGTGACAAAATATTGGATGACATGTCTGCAACAATTGGCTTATCGGTAACAGGAATATCGGTAATTTCTACACCATCAATAGTTTCATTGGGGCAGAAGTGAACATACGCAGAATCTGCTGCTATTGGCCATTCTGACGCTGGAACCACCGCAGCTTTCCCATCAATCTCGGTTTTCGCATCCACTAAGTCTATTTCACAATATTTTTTCGCTTCAGCGACCGCACTACGCGCCCAATAGCCAGCATCAATATAGGTTGCCTTAGTTTGGCTACCCAACAAATTCAGTGGTACGGCCGCAAATTGCGCACGAGCACCACCCTGACAGAACAATACTTTGTAGTTATCAGGAATCGAAAGTAAATCTCGTAAATCTTGTTCGGCATCATCAGCGACCTTGATAAACGCTTTACTCCGGTGGCTGATTTCCATTACTGACGTGCCCAAATTATTCCAATTCAAAAACTCGGCTTGAGCTTTTGCCATTACCGCTTTCGGTAATGCTGCGGGACCGGCACTAAAGTTATAAACGTTGTCAGCTTTTGGCTCCATTGACTTCTTACTCCTGAAATTCAAAATTAACTGGGTATTAAAATACAACTTACCACCCAAAATAGACAAAGACAGCCTATTTCAGATAAAGGGAATATTTAACGCAAAAATAAAGGCATTAGGGCTGAAAGAATTGGCGTCTTTTGCCCATTCGCAAATACAATGTTGCCCGCTTCGATAGTGGCAGTAAATTCGAAGTTGGCTTCAGTTTCCACAATATACTCTTTTGATTTCAGTTGATCGATGCCCAACTGTAAATTAGGTACTTGTTCGACCAAGCCTTTGGGTATTTGAACAAAAATATCGCCATTTAAAATGCCAAGTAATGTCATTGGTGCGTGTGAAATATGCTCTGTACCAGACTCGATATTTAATTTAATTGAAGAATCGATTGGCTGATTGAGATAAGACAAACCTAGCTTATCTACATTAAAAAATAATCCATGATTAACCAATGCATCAATCGCAACAATCGCTTGTTTCTCAGATTGTTGAGGATTATCAGATTGGACAATATCTAATAAAGCGCCTAGATTTTCTGCATCGATATTACCTGCTGAAATATCGATGGTAATGTCATCAAACTGCTGCTCTGAACTAATCAAGGTATCGATATTAACGACCGTATGACTGCTATATATTGCTGGCGTAGGTGTCGATTCGTTCTCTACCGCATCAACACGTTTTGAATTCAATGTATAACGAATACCTTCCGTGACTGACAATGCTTCTTCATCTGGGCGGCCAAATTCAATGCTGGCAATCGAAGCTGACTGATCACCAACCCACAAACTGTCGTGCATTTGACCTTGAGCTGAGCTTTGTAAATCAGAAAATGAAAAGAACTCTCCAAACTGATTGGTCATTTTAAGTTCTAACATATTAAATGATGCTGAAAGCACTTTATCGAGTGTTACGTCAGCCAAAAGATGGGCGGGTTGAACAGAGAGGGTCCATGCATCTTTAGAATCACTAAAGGCATAGTCGAATTGATCTAACTCGGCATCAATATGTGTATCTCCGCTCAACTGAGATTGAGTCGTAATCTGGAAAGGAATATCTGGATAATCTCGAAATTTCGTCACCGCATCGAGTGTAAACAAATTATGGTCGATAGCCGAATCTAAATACCATTCTGTTGGCAATTTATCAATTTCAAACTGCTTCTTGATATCTTGGTCCACCAGTTCGACTTTAGTCAGCACATTTGACGAAAAATAACCGCGATCATAGGACACTAACTCAACGTTCAATCGCGTGTCATCGATACGAGCAATATTATCTTGTATCAATTTCTCGCCAATTTGACCGACAACTAATGGCCAACAAGCAACCAGCAGAACCCCACCCGCTATCGCCGTGTATTTTTTTACATCGTTCATTAATTTTTAATCCTTGTATTAGCCAAGCCTAACCTTTTGTATTGCGTTGAAGAATAGGCATATTTAGGTGAGATGTCTAATTTAGACACTATTATAAAACCTAGCTCTCATACATGGGTGTTAATAGTTGGTAAAGTTTTCGATATCACTTTTGTTAAGCGAGGAACAGATGGGAAAGTTCGCTATTCTCTGCCTTGATGATAACCCAATAAATGTAGAAAACTACCAACAAGATTTGGCACGTTTCTCCAACTGTTTTGACGTATATTGTGTTGATTCATTATCCGAAGCTACACAAACTCTAGGCTACATTCACGACCAAGGACAATCCGTTGCTTTGGTCATCGCTTGCCACCATGAAGGATTGGATGGTGCAGATTTCCTCATCCAACTTGATAAACACTCTCATACACAACGCAGTCGTAAACTATTGATTAGCAGTGGACAAGATCTGCAAACCATACTCGACATTGTTAATGAAGGCCGCCTAGATCACTGTTTAACCACACCGATTCCCGAAAAGTCTCTCTACAACACTGTTCAAAAAGAACTTACAACCTTTGTTATTAAACATGCACCAAGTGATCTTCTTGATTATAGCTATATCCTGGATCAAGCTCGTTTACTTAGAGCTCATATCGATAAGTCGATGCATAACTACCGGCAAGGGTTTATCAGTGATTATCATACGATGAGTGATAATGAACTCGCAGAAAATGTCATTATCGCACTGTACGATTTTTTTCGAGTCGATGACGATACTCACGCATGTCGCACTTATTCATCCAACCACCTTCTAACCAAAGAAGGAGAGGAAAATCAGTTTCTTTGGTTTATAACTAACGGTGAAGTGGCGTTATACAAAAAAGATGAATCAGGAAAACAAAGAGAAGTCGTCCGACATCAAAAAGGAAACCTCGTGGGAGGCATGTCGTTTGTCACTGGCGAAGCCTCTTTCTCTACCGGAGTCACTCTAACAAAAACTCATGTGATTAAACTCGACCGGGAAGTCTTTGGCAAAGTCATGCATTCAAACTCCCATCTACTGCCTTTATTTACCAACTTACTCTTACGCCATTTTAACCGCCGTCTTCAACGCAGCATAACGACCAAACTCGAATTACAAAAAACCTTCGAGTCGCTCGAACAGGCTCAACAACAACTGGTCGATCATGAAAAAATGGCCATACTCGGTGAGTTAGTCGCCGGCGTCGCTCATGAACTTAACAACCCAGTTTCAGCTATCTTACGTGGCGCAGATACATTAAGTGAGAAACTGAATACAATTTTAGAATCAGATTACAACGAAACTCATCATCAACAAGGCATAGAACTGTTAAATCACTGTTTAAAAAGTCAGCCCGTGTCTACTTCTGTAGCTCGAGAAAAAACAAGGTTGCTAGAGTCTCAAATCAACGATCGGTTAACGGCCAAGAAAATGGTGAGACTTGGGTTAGAGAATAATAAACCAATAATCGAACTCGCGAAAAAACGCCCTGAGCAGGCAAAAAAACAGTTGGAACAGCTCGAAAGCTTTGCAATGACAGGAAGTTCGTTACGCTCAATTTTAGTCTGCGCACAACGTATTGCCAATATGGTTAAGAGCTTAAAAGGCTACGCGCGCGAAGACGACGAAAAATACTATCTAACGGATATCCTTGAAGGCGTTGAAGATACTTTAACCATCTTTGAAAATCAGTTAAAACATCATGCCGTGACAAAGGAATATCAACCCATTCCATCCCTCTTAATACAGCCAAATGCATTGCAGCAAGTTTGGACGAATTTGGTCGCAAACGCATTAGATGCAATTCGAGGTACTCACGGGGAAATACACGTAACGTCACAATTGGTCAATTATGATCAACTCGACTTCGTTGAAATCTCTATCGCTGATAATGGATGTGGTATAGAAAAAGAGTTACAAGAGAAAATTTTCGATCTCAATTTTACCACAAAAAAAGAAGGCAATTTCGGCCTCGGAATTGGGCTTTCTGTATGCCAACAAATTGTTAGACAGCATCAAGGTTGGATTGACGTGGATTCAAGTGTGGGAACCGGAACAAAAGTAAGTGTCACCCTTCCGATTAATAACTCGGTTGCTAAACAACAGGAAGAGGAATGATTATGCAAACCAAACATCTTATTTTATGTGTCGATGATGAACGTGAAGTCTTGGATAGTGTTAGCCAGGACTTGGAGTGTTTCGAATCATTCTTCTATCTAGAATCTGCTGAATCGGTTATTGAAGCACAACACGTTATTGACGACTACCAGCAGCGTGGTGTCCCATTGGCGCTGATTTTATGTGACCATATAATGCCCAAAAAAAATGGAATTCAATTTTTAATAGAATTAACTGTCGCCGACGAAAATAGTCGCAAACTTCTATTAACCGGGCAGGCTGGACTCGACGACACGGTGGATGCCATCAATCACGCAAGCATTGATTTTTATATTGGTAAACCTTGGAATGGAGATGAGTTGAGAGAGGTGGTGAAACAGCAACTCACACAATATGTAATTAAACATGAAGCGGACCTTATGCCTTGGTTGCCAATTTTGGACAAACAGGCGCTGTTAAATGCAATGTCTTCCCAACGCACCTCCTTTGGAGAATAAAAAGTGAACAATGACTAATTGAATTACGTATTAACATGGCATCTAAATTGCTTAATTATAGGAAAAAGCAAAAGAATGATGTCGTATATCAGTGAAATACTAGGTATTCGACAAAATACTGACACTTTTGTTCTGGCATAGATCTGCTAAGTACATATATTATAGTGATCTTTTGTTGTTAACGTTAAATAGTTCCAACTTAATAATATTTAAGGTGAATAGGTTTCAATATGCGCAAAACTCTTAGTCTGGCTTCAATAGCATTGTTTTCTTGCTCTTCATTTGCTGCGATCGATCCCAGCAGTCCCTCTGTAATGAGTAATTTTAGCTACGATTATGTCGAAGCTCGTATTGGTGTAAGCCCAACAACATATGGTGCGGGGCTCAGTCGTTCAGTTCACCCAAATGCTCATATTATTGCCAGTATTGATTCTCAATTTGATGATGATTACGATATTTCTGCTGGACTCGCATTTCACGCACCAATCAATAACTGGGCAGATTTTACCGGTGAAATGAAATTGCGTTTTCTTGATTTCGAAGGTTCTGCGAGTAATGATTCAGAAACCGGTATGGAATTGAACCTTGGTGTACGTCAATGGTTAGGTCCGCAACTCGAAGTGGGTGGTAACGCTGGGTATATTACTATTGATGATGAGGATGACTGGGTAGCAAGCGCCTATGGCCGCTTCCACTCTACAGAGTTATTCTCGATTGGCGCAAGTGTTCAATTTAACGGCTACGATAGAATCGATGACAGCACAATTTTGTTCACTGCTCGTTTCAAATACTAAGCGTTAAACTAGCAAATATTCTCTAGTTATATCTATTCGGGAAATGCATCAATAGCATTTCCCGAATTTAATTATTCATTAGTCGTTTCTATCCCATAAGATTTTATTACACTCTTCAACCAAAATCTTCTTTTCCTCTTCAGGAATAAGTGCACAATTCATACGATGTATCGCACCATATAGCCGCCAAAGCCAATCATAGGTTTCGCGAGCATAAGGGTAACGATCCTGTAACCGTATATAACATTTTACCGCACCCAAATTATGTAAGTCTTCTACCGTGTTAATCTGACAACTTATTAATTTTTTCTCCAGAGTATGGTTTAAGTTAGGTAAATGTCTCAACTGAGTCATTTTCCCAGTATCACGCTCAATTTGTTCCTCATACGCCCAATGACATGAATCAACCACAAGCTCCTTAATGGTAGAAGTGTCATTTTCGATATGATCGCTTATATCGTAATAGTTCATCGCCGACTTCGATTGCTTCTTTACGTGAATGTAAGTCGAACAACCCATACGTTTGAATTTGTGATCCAGTGTGGGACCACCACGGACATATACTTTGTCATTGTCAAATTGAGCAAACATTGCTCCACGGTAAAATACACCTATATTTCCAAATACTGACTTCGTACTACATTCTGAAATAACATCAAGGAGTAATTGAAAGAACCTGTCTATTATCATAAACACCTCGGTTAGATTAACATGTTGATTTAGTGGATTAATAACGAAACCATCAGCCTCTGCTATCATTTATCCTTATACCATTTAAAATTATAATCATTCGTCTTCCAAATGAGATAAAGCGCATACGCACCTAAAATCTATGCAACCAAAAACAACAAATGCGAACATCTTCTCATCACAAGTGAATATATTGATAAAATGTCACATTTATTGAATAGTCATTGCCGAATAGCTTCAGACGTTGCTAGACTGTATTTATGAATCTGTAATCGATAATGCTATGAATCACGTATCTTTTTTTTGGCTTCCAGAAAATAAACAAGCTGTGTATCAGTCAGTAGAGAATGAATTTTCTCACTTTCTAAATACCTCCATTAATAATGGGAAATTCATCCTGCCCCCTATTCCTAGTGTGGTATTAGATATTCAGCGACTCTGCACAATTGAAACAACAACGGTTAAGGACGTTGCGGACTGTTTAATAGATGACCCAAGTCTTACCGCAATTGTCTTGCGTATCGCGAATTCTGTTATTTTTAATCGACGTGGAATTGAGTTTAAAGATATCCACACTGCCGTTTCACGCCTTGGAATAATGCGAGTACGCGACATTGTCACGGCTCAATCCATTGAACAAATAAAGTACTCTATCCAGCTAGATGCTGAATGCGACAAACTACTTCGTGATAGTGCGATTCATTCCCGAGAACTTGGCGCTGTAATGGTTTTAGTTACACGCCAATTTCAACAAATAGATCCTAAGAAATACGCGTATTTGGAACATGATAAATCTTTAATTGTCGGGCTTCTGGCAGATATCGGCTTATTTTGCATTCTTAGTGAATATCATCTCTATCTGGAAAAAGGGAACTATATTGATAGCGAATTATCCCTACGCATTTTCGAAACAGCCTGCCCCAATGCAAGCTATCAGGTGTTAAATACATGGGGATTTGATCAAGATTTTTTAAGTGTTGCTCGGAATAAGCCTCTTGCTAATAACGATGTACCGGTTTCTTATCTCGACATTGCAAAAATTGCTTATCACCTTTTGTTGTTTCGTAATCAAGATGAGCAATATGAGCAACATGAAGTGGAAATCAATACAGCTGGAGCGGAAGTCCTCTACGAGTTAAGCAATTTAACTGACATTGAATTTGATATCGCAGTTCGAGATATACTAAATAGCACTGGTTTTTAAATCGAAATGTTGTTTGATCTCGCCTTTATATTTGCGCCTTTATTAGGGGGCTACTTAATTCCCAAAGGCTCTTCTAGTTTGAATCAGATAGTGAATCGTGCAGTTATGATTCTGATCTATCTAATGCTTGGCTTATTGGGTGTCAGTTTTTCAACTTTAGATGATTTTTCTCATCAGTTTTCTCAAGTCGTGATCATTAGTGTTACGTTTTTTATTTCGATCTCTATCGTCAACCTGTTGTTTCTGCCTTGGTTAGATCGAACAACAAAAATTGTCACCAATGGAAAAAGTAAAACATCCGCAAAAATGGCAATGTTCAAGGATTCTATTTTTCTCATTTTGACGGTCGTTTCTGGTGCTATCATTGCCTTTGCCCTGCCGTTTAACTGGCATTGGGTGAACTCAGGTATGGAGTGGGCATTATTTCTATTGCTCGTACTAATCGGGATTCAGCTGAGAGCAAGTGGCCTGTCACTACGAGAGATTCTACTCAATATTAATGGGTTAAAAATTGCGCTTATTGTCATTTTTTCGTCTTGGATCGGGGGCAGTTTTGCAGGTTATTTCTTAGGTATCCCTTTGTATGAATCTCTTGCAATGTCGTCAGGATTTGGATGGTACTCCCTCTCTGGTATTTTGATTGGCAAAGAGCTTGGCCCACTAATGGGCGCTGCATCTTTCATGTTAGAGCTAGGTAGAGAAATGGTCGCACTAGTACTCTTGCCCGTGCTCATCCGTCGTCGTCCGTTAACTGGAGTCGGCTATGCTGGTGCGACCGCTATGGATTTTACGTTACCTATCATTCAATTAAATGGTGGTATAAACTGCGTTCCTATCGCAATTGTTAGCGGCTTTTTACTCAGTATCTGCGTACCGCTATTTATGCTAATGTTTCTTTCCCTTGCAGCCTAGATCCCACGATTAACATTTTAGTTAAGAAATTGTTGGTAATTCTGCTAGATCATTTAAGATAATTAACAAATACTAATATTACCGTTCGCTACATAAAGGTTGAATAATGAAACGTCTTTCCCTCATCAGTCTGCTACCTCTTATTCTGATTTCCAACGTTAGTGCTCAAAGCATTGAAGAATGTGAAATTCAACAATACGATACTTACATTGATGCTTCTCTGAATTGGTACCAAGATCTCACCACGATCACTGTTAGTGAGTACCCAGACCTTGCTGGCGTTTCTGAATGGTTTTTGGAAGGCCGTAAACACCACTTTGAACTAAGCCGCGCCGTTGTTCACGATGCATTACATAATAGCCCTGAATCAATTTCGACTTCTCGTTCAATAGAATCGTGGCTTCAGCTGGAACAATCTGACGTCAAAGAACTTTCAATGCGTGATGATGAAATTGGAGCTTTGGCAAAACAAACGTTTAATGATCGTCAATCAACACCACACGAGAAAAATTATGACTTACGCTCTGCGTTTGCTGAGCTCTTAAGTCACCCGAAAAAAATTGATACTGCATTAAGTAAATACAATGAAAAAATGGAACTCATTGAACAGAGCCCATGCAAATAAAAATGTTATAAACATGTAGATTTTTAGACACAGAATTAATACGGGACATTCGTCCCGTTTTCGTTTAGATTGTCCCGCTAGTAAGAATTAGATACTGTTACAAATTCCATGGTCTCAGATAATAAAACAGCAGAAGCGAACTTTCAGAGTTTACTGCGCATTTTTACAGTGCCTGAAGGTCCCGATTCGACCCTAACAAAAATTGAAGAAGAGATTTCGCAAAATCTAAATGATTTCTTGCGTGGACATATTGTAGCTGAAGAAAAGCCTCTTTCCGAAATAGAGCAAGACTTTTCAAGCCCCCATATTCCTGAAATTCCTGAATTTGTCTCTGAACACACTCAACATTTATTAGAAAAGCTAGTTGCGCATTCCGTTCATACCTCGTCACCCAGCTTCATTGGTCATATGACCTCGGCATTGCCCTATTTCCTAATGCCCTTGTCAAAAATTATGATTGCGCTAAATCAGAACCTTGTAAAAGTCGAAACATCAAAAGCATTCACACCACTTGAACGCCAAGTTTTAGGAATGATTCATGGCCTGATTTATAAACAGGATGATGCATTCTATTCTTCATCGATGCATAGCACTAATCATTCACTAGGAGCATTTTGCTCGGGTGGTACGATTGCCAACATTACCGCTTTATGGGTAGCACGTAACAACGCACTACGCCCAGACGGTGAGTTTACCGGTGTCGAAAAAGAAGGGTTATTTCGAGCTATTAAGCATTATGGGTATAACGATCTCGCTATTTTAGTCTCTGAGCGTGGTCACTACTCGTTGAAAAAATCGGTCGACCTATTAGGTTTGGGTCAAGAAAGCATAATAGCGATTAAAACCGATGAAAATAACAAGATCATTCCTAGTGCGCTGGAAGAAAAAATTCTCGAGCTACAAGAAAAAAATATTAAGCCTTTTGCCGTAATTGGTGTAGCCGGTACAACCGAAACAGGAAATGTCGATCCTCTACGAGAAATCGCATTGCTTTGTCAAAAATACCAGTGTCACTTCCACGTCGATGCGGCATGGGGTGGAGCGACATTAATGTCGAACCATCACAGAGCGATATTAGATGGAATTGAACTGGCCGACTCTGTAACTCTTGATGCCCATAAGCAACTGTATATTCCAATGGGTGCGGGAATGGTCATATTTAAAGACCCAAGTGCGATGGATGTTATCGAACATCATGCAAAATACATTTTGCGCGAAGGTTCAAAAGACTTAGGGAGCCGCACTTTAGAAGGCTCTCGATCGGGTATGGCGATGCTTGTTTATGCCAGCATGCACATCATTAGTCGACAAGGTTATCAGTTGTTGATCGACGAAAGCATCGAGAAAGCGCACTATTTTTCATCGTTAATCAAACAACAACAAGACTTCGAGTTGGTATCAAAACCAGAGTTATGCATCCTTACTTACCGCTACCTGCCGGAGGTCGCTTGTCAGGCACTCTCAATCGCTCTCCCTGAAGACAAACGTACCCTGAACCATTTACTCAATGAGCTTTGTGTCTTTATCCAAAAGCGTCAGAGAGAGTCAGGTAAATCGTTTGTTTCGCGTACCCAACTCAACCCAATTCGCTGGACAAAGCTCGATACTGTCGTATTTCGCGTTGTATTGGCCAACCCATTAACGACACGCACTGTTCTTTCATCAATCTTGCAAGAGCAGAGAGAAATAGCCAAAGCCGCTCCTATATTATTAGGAAAGATAATTGACCTTTCAAATGCGATTATTCAACGTTGATTTGAAAGTAACTTTCTTTTTCTTGTAATGAAATAAACAAAACGGTTGAAGGTTTTACTCAAAGATGCGACTTTTATACTAATCACTGAAATTTATGTGAAATTTTGTTTGATGATAGTCATATTCTTATCATTTACTATTTCTAATTACTACAGAAACCAAGAGACTTAGGTTTATACTTGTTCAGTGATCATGGCAAAATTAGTGAAACGGTTAGAAGAGATAATTATCTCTCATTTTGCTTACGAAATTGACAAATTACTTGTGTGAATACGATGAATACTTTAGAAAAAATTCAAAAAAACTTAGAAAATTTCAGTAAGTCTGAACGCAAAGTTGCAGAAGTAATTATGGGTGCGCCGCAAACAGCCATTCATTCGAGTATTGCGACACTTGCTAAAATGGCGGATGTTAGTGAACCTACTGTAAACCGCTTTTGTCGTCGTCTTGATACAAAAGGTTTTCCTGACTTTAAATTGCATTTAGCCCAAAGCCTCGCTAATGGAACACCATATGTAAACCGTAACGTTGAAGAAGATGATGGCCCAGATGCCTACACTCAAAAGATTTTTGAGTCGACAATGGCATGTTTAGATGTCGCTAAAAACAGTTTGGATCACGCTCAAGTTAACCGCGCTGTTGACCTACTCACGCAAGCTAAACGAGTATCATTCTTTGGCCTTGGAGCATCCTCAGCTGTGGCTAGAGATGCCCAGAATAAATTTATCCGTTTCAACATCCCTATTTCTTGCTTTGAAGATATTGTTATGCAACGTATGAGCTGTATCAATTGCAGCGACAACGATGTTATTGTTTTGATTTCACACACTGGACGAACCAAAAGCTTGGTTGAAATAGCCGATCTTGCTCGAGAGAATGGTGCTACAGTAATCGCCATAACATCTAAAGACTCACCTCTTGATAAAGCTTGCTCACTTTCAATTTGCTTAGATGTTCCAGAAGATACTGATGTATACATGCCAATGGCAAGTCGTGTGGTTCAGATGACTGTGATTGATGTATTAGCGACAGGATTTACATTACGTCGTGGCTCTGGGTTTAGAGAAAACCTAAAGCGAGTCAAAGATGTGTTGAAAGAATCTCGTTTTGATAAATTATCCCATTACGAATAATCAGCTAACTTCTTGATGAAAGAGGGACCTGTTACGTTCCTCTTATCATTTCACAGCCGTAAATACATAACTCTATCTTATTAGTAACACTCCTCACTCTAACTTTTCCATATACAACAACACTTTTTCTTTCATAGCTTTTAGCTATTAAAACAAGAGATAAAACTTACTTTCATTTCTATGAGGGATAAGGCATAGTTACGGCAACAAAAGAATAAGGAGAGAGATATGTTTGTAGTGATTTTTGGTCGCCCTGGTTGTCCATACTGTGTTCGTGCAAAAGACCACGCGGAAACACTAAAGGAAAAACGTGATGATTTTAACTATCGCTACGTTGATATTCAGGCTGAAGGTATTAGTAAAGCTGACCTAGAAAAAACCGTTGGCAAACCTGTGAATACCGTGCCACAAATCTTTGTTGATCAAGACCATGTTGGAGGCTGTACTGAGTTTGAAGCCTACGCTAAAGAAAATTTAGGTCTATTCGACTAATCAGTGAATAAAAACCAAAAAAATGCGCTCAAAATTGAGCGCATTTTTTAACTTACAAGAATTTTTGACTATAAATCTATAACGTCAAATTTTGCCGCGATATCAACATCTGCGTCGTAATCCACACCTTCAACGCCAAAGCCGAATAATTTTAGAAATTCCTCTTTATACGCTTCATAGTCCGTCAACGACTTAAGATTTTCAGTCGTCACTTGAGGCCATAAATCTTGGCAATGTTGTTGAATATCATCGCGCAATTCCCAATCGTCTAAGCGTAAACGATTTTTGTCATCAACCTCAGGACTGGTACCATCCGCTTTATACAAGCGCTGACTAAACATGCGGTAAATTTGCTCCATACACCCTTCATGGACGCCCTCTTCACGCATTTTCTTAAATACCATTGCAATATATAGCGGCATTACCGGAATTGCAGAACTTGCTTGAGTCACCACTGACTTCAATACAGCAACATTCGCTGAACCACCTTTGTCAGATAATTTATCATTTAATTCGGCTGCGGCTCTATCGAGATCCATTTTAGCGCGCCCTAGAGCACCATCCCAATAAATTGGCCAAGTTAACTCTGTGCCAATATAGCTATAAGCGACTGTTTTACAACCGTCAGCAAGTACACCTGCATCGTCAAGAGCGTTAATCCAAAGCTCCCAATCTTCGCCACCCATAACGGTGATAGTGTCAGCGATTTCTTGCTCTGTCGCTGGTTCTACACTTGCCGTGATGATTTCATCTTTATTAGTATCCACTGCAGTTGCAGTATAGGTTTCTCCAATAGGCTTCAATGACGAACGGATGACTTCTCCGCTTTCAGGCATTTTGCGCACTGGTGAAGCTAACGAGTAAACAACCATATCAATTTGACCAAGATCTTCTTTAATCAACTCAATAGCTTTCTGTTTCGCTTCATTGGAAAATGCATCACCATTGATGCTCTTAGAATACAATCCTTCTGCTTTAGCGTATTTATCAAAAGCTGCCGTATTGTAGAACCCAGCTGTGCCCGGTTTTTTCTCCGTTGCCGCTTTTTCAAAGAAAACGCCAATAGTGGCTGCGCCGCCACCAAATGCTGCTGCGATTCGTGACGATAAACCGTAACCGCTAGAAGAGCCGACAACTAAAACACGTTTCGGTGGGTTTTTAATCTCGCCTTGAGCTTTAGTATATTCAATTTGTTCTTTTACATTCGCGTCACAACCAACTGGATGAGTCGTTGTACAAATAAAACCACGAATTTTAGGTTTGATTATCATATTCAACTTCCTTTAAAAAATCTTAGCTAGAATAAAAGTTTCCCTAGCAAATCTCACCTTATTTCTTAAATATCTTCGTAAAATTGTGAGTGGTTGGATCTCTAGAATGCCATTCAATTTCGTTTTCGCGAAATTACTTGAGCAAATATGCGAAAAAATACAAAAAGATTGGAACTGTTTGTAAATAGCACAGTCTATATCTCTGTAACAGAAATGATGTCGTCAGATGTTCGCAAGATTGATAACTGAATCCCTGTATACGCTGCTTTTTCTTGTTAACCTTATATTCTGCCGAGGAACATGTTCCTCGGTATTTTTTTGTTTAAATCTCGCTAATTTGCCAGTAGCATTAAAATACACTCCATGACGTAATCCATTGTGAATGTCACTTAAATTAAGCCAAAGCCCAGTAACTAAGCATTCATTTGAAGGTAGGGAATTTTATCTCAAGCGAGATGATTTACTTCATCCTCTATTTTCAGGAAATAAAGCCCGAAAGTTCAGTGAATTACTTACCTATGATTTTAGCCAAGTAGATTGCATTATTGGTTACGGTTCACCCCAGGCGAATTCTCTCTTTTCATTGGCAGCGCTTGCCCATATCAAACACGTTTCTCTAAAGTTTTATGTTAGCCGAATTCCATTGTGGTTGCAGCAAACACCGATTGGAAACTATGCAGCTGCGTTGAAACTTGGCGCCAAGATTATTGATCTCTCCGATTCTAGCCTAAACCCAAATCGGCAACACCCGAGTGAATATATCGAACATAATTTTTCTCAAGACAAAAACAAACTTTGTATCCCTGAAGGTGGTCGTTCACACATGGCTAAAATGGGCGTCGAGGTGTTGGGCCAAGAGCTTGTAGATTGGATTACTCAAAACTCGATTAAAAACCCTGTGATTGCGCTACCTTCAGGCACAGGTACAACAGCGCTCTTTTTGCAACAGTATTTAAAACCTCATCATATCGACGTACTCACCTGTGCCTGTGTCGGAGGTAACGATTACCTAATAGACCAATTTAGAGAATTAAAAGGTGGACACTATCCGACCCTTTTATCAGGCAAACCGAAGCATCATTTTGGTAAGCTGTATCTTGAGGATTATCTAATTTGGGAGCAATTAAAACACGAAACTGAAGTGGAATTTGATTTACTTTATGACCCGTTAATGTGGCAAGCACTAACGCCATGGCTGGAGCAGCATTCAGGTCACACCTTGATTTACATTCATCAAGGTGGTTTATTGGGCAACGAAAGTATGGAAAAACGTTATCAAAGAAAATACCCTGCCCTAGGTAATTTAACTTGAACCTAGAGACAAGTTACTATGTATATCTCGTTAGTGGCCATGACTGATTCTATATAACCGACCGAAGCAATGTTTTCGATTACCAAATACTCGTTTTATTTGAGCTAGCAATAGCTCAGCGCTGGATATGGAATCAATCAGAGCTCCATGAGCATTGTATTCTGGAAGTCCATATTTTTCTCGAATTGAAGATAAACGAAGATCGTAATTTGAATCCTTATTAATACTTTGACACAGCCTTTTTTCAAGCCCTAACGTATCAAGCCAAACCATAGGCAAAGAAGGTAACCCAAATTTATGATTAATATATCGATCGAGAAACCCTTGCTCAACAAAGCACGCGTGAGCAACAATCACTCTTCCTTGCGCTTGAGTAAAAAAGGCTTCCATTGCATCATCAAGTGTATAGCCATTAGATAACATTTCTGGTGTTAAATGATGAATAACGATCGATTCTTTCGATACCTTAGCACTGTCTTTCACCAACATTTGCACACTGCTAGAGAGGTCAATATGATAGTTTTTAATCACAACCCAGCCAATACTCACTATCGTGTCATGATTAGGGTCTAGCCCGGTGGTCTCCAGATCCAAACAGATATATTCAAGATCTTTAGCATCTTCATCTAAATGAGGGCAATCCCAATTTATATTAGCGCTTAAAAAATCAGGAATCGTTTCATTATCCCTCGCTTTTTGTCTTGCTCTATGTAGCTTGCGTAAGGGATGAAAATACGTCGTCCATGCCATGACTTTTAATTCCTAAGCTAACCAAATTTACTTAGCACTATTATCAATCAAAGCCATATTGTTAAGCAAGCTTTCCCAACGCACGACAATTAAAACCAGCTGTTTTTCTACTCTTTATTGCATGACAGGGAGTCGATGATTTTCAGTTGAAAGGTGGTTTGCAGAGGCTTCACGTGCTTTATCTGCATTTCCCGCCATGATTGCTTCATAAATACGGCGATGCTCACCAAAACACAACTCTCCTCCTGCAGAAGAGTGCGCAATAAAGTTAACAAACATGGTACTAAACACATTTCCGAACGGTAAATAAAAGAGGTTTCCCGTTGATTTAAAAATAAGACTGTGGAAATGAATATCAACGTCAATCCACTCCTGTTGATTAAACACTTCAGATTCTGACAATGCGCTCATCTTCTGAAACGTTTCAGATAACTCGATCCGTTGTTCTGACGTCGCATTTATCGCTGCTAATGCGCAAGCTTCGGGCTCAAGTGCTTTTCTAAGACCTAAGAACTTTTCACAATATTCTTTGGTCTCCATTAATCCATCCATCCATTCAATCAACTGTGAATCAAGGAAATTCCAGCTAGAACGCTCCATCACTCGAGTACCGATTTTAGGACGCGACTCTATCAATCCCTTCGAAGCAAGCAATTTTACCGCTTCTCTCAGAGCCGTTCTACTCACACCAAACTGCTCACATAAAGCCATCTCTCCAGGAATAATAGTTCCTTGAGCTAACTGCCCAGATAGAATTCCGCGTGCTATTTCACGAGCGACTTGAACATGTAAGCTACGCTTCGACTCTGTAATCGTGGAAAATTTACTGGACATGATACGCCTTAATAATAAATGAAGTTGAAATGAAGCAATAAATTCAATATAGCATCAGAGGAAATATCGACCAAGCTTTATATATGAAAAATCTATTCCTATCTAGGATAGGATATCCTAAGTATAATTAATTAAACAACTCTATGATCTGAGTCAAAGCTAATTAAAAATTAATTTATTCATAGATATTCACTTAAATATCAAAATAATATTAGATCTAACGTTGTTGATAATAGAATTTTTTATAATCTTATATTTCACTAAACGTCTATATAAGGCTCTAAACTTAGAGGCAACGAGTGAAGAATGAATAACCTTCTATTAGTCACACTTCACAACAGAACGAGCGCAATCAATTGAGTTAATTGTATCTACTGATATATCCCCGACACACAACTAAGACCAAGATTAAGACAAAACCTCACCCAAAAGCTCGGCATGAAAAATAAAATAACTTTAAAAACATATGGTTAAATAAAAAACAACAAACAACTCTACAGTTTTCGACCTATGTAGAATCAATAAGAGTAGTAATTTATACACTCATGAAAACTCTGATTAATCTGATAAGATAGCAAGAAACATGAGGTTTCCGATGTGATAGTAATAATACGATAAATCTTCAACTTTATAGAGTAATTGACCTAAACTTATTAGCTATTTAATATCATAATAATGGATAAAAGACGCTCTTAGTTTCATATAAATGATATAAAAACCACAGAGATGAGACTTAAAATACATCGTTCTAAGTATGACTCAGCTCTCGTTAGTATAATACAATCGACCTCTTACCTTTACATTTGCCCTTCCCTAAAGATTAAGGTGATACTAAGAAGATTATTAATCTTAATAATTTGGAGTTAATTTTTTACAATAATGGCTTCTAATATTTAGTACTGAGAATAACTTTAAATACTGTAATTTTCGTCAAACATTCATAACCCCTAATTACCTCACTTATTATTTCCGCAACAAAAAGTTACCATAAAACATACAATAGCGATTAGAATGCTCGTATTAAATATCACTGATTCACTTCGAGAATCAACAATGGAAATAGCTAACATTAAGACTTTTTCCCCACCACACTCCAAATTGTCTGCTAGGGTCATAAATTTTTCGACTGTAAGAAGTAAGGTGCTATATCACTAACAATATCACCTTTTCATTAATTCACATATCCGCAAAATACTTTTAACTAAATTGAAATAAATATCATTAATCTACGTATTTGTTAATTATTATCATTTAATACTATTGCGTGACAAATATCACACTGATAACAATTCATTAATATCCCAATATCTTCAATTTAGTCATTTTATTTGATTATGATCACAATAAAATTGGGTGATTTATAATTAAACTCTTATATATCAGTATGTTAACTGATGTCACATTTAACAGCAAAGATATTTGCGCACCCGATACCATGGTGTTATGGTTGGCCTGCATATGATAATTTAATAATACAATATGTTCTTAAATTAGTTTTTATCCAATATTTTTGTTGTTACTTAATAAGGTTAATTAATATGAAAAAGACAATTTTTTCTCCTCTAACACTGTCAGTTGCTATTGCTTCTGTATTCGCAACTGGCGTTCAAGCAAAAACAGTTTATGAAGATGATGCAATGTACCTTAACCTTACTGGTGAAGTTGCATTTGAATTAATTCGTGATGTTGATGACGGCGATAAAACTGAACCAAAAACCGACAACGTCGATTTAGAAGTTAAAGCAGGGTATAAACTAGAAAATGGCGTTGAGGTTGCAGGCTACTACGCATTTGAATTTGCAGGTTGGAGTGCAGAGCAAAGCAGCGCTAAAGACTTATTGAAAGATCACTACATTATCGTAAAAAAAGATAGCTTAACTGTTCAATATGGTGACTTCGATTATTCTGTCGATCGATTTGGTATCGCTAAAGATCTAGATGCAAAAACAACTAATGATTCCATTGGTAACCCTGATGATTCTGACGCAGATGGTTCAAAATCTGTGTTAGAAGTACAATACAAAGGCGATGGTTTCTATGTTGCTTCTTCTTTTGATCCCGGATTTGATAAAGACGATGCTAGCGATGAAACTAGCTATGACATCTTCGCTAAATTTAATGTCTCAGATGACGTAACTATTGGCGCAGTATACTCTTTCCAAGAGTATTATGATGGTGGAACCGGTAATGACGCTTACGATCAAACTTCGTACGGTGCTCAGATCCAGTACACTGGTATTCAAGACCTATATTTAGGTGCATCATATGTCTATGGTGATAGAGATGATGATAATAAAGATGCTTCAGGTATCGATCTTGCTGCACAATACAAGATAAGCAAAAAAATTAAAGTAGCAGCTGGTGTTGGCTTAGTTAACTATGACGAAGATGCTAACGATGACGTTACTTGGACGTACGTAAACGCTAACTACAACTTCACTAAAAACGTAGATGCATACGCAGAAGTCTATGACGAAGACAAAGACCAGTTAGGTTTCGTTGTTGGTATGTCTGTCGACTTCTAATTAGTTAGACCCATTGTTCTTTTTTGAACAGTAATTCCGTAGTATTTTGGCGTACCTAACTCTTTTGGGTACGCTTTTTTTCTTCCTTTATTCCTATCATAATTCCCTTCTTGATCGGCATCACAATCATGTGTTACTTTTGTATTATAATATAACTTAATGCGTATAATCGACGTCATTGTATATAATTAATAAACTGAACACTGGAGAAGATAGCTATGTCCCCTTTTTTTATGATAGATGAAAACGAATGGGAAGTTCTTGGCGGCGGAATCAAACGTAAGATCATTGGCCATACCAAAGATTTAATGGCGGTTCACCTAGAATTCGATAAAGGCGCGATTGGCGCACCTCACACTCACGAAATCCATGATCAAATTGGATACGTTGTATCAGGAAGTTTTGAAGCAGAGATTAATGGTGAGAAAAAAGTATTAAAAGCAGGCGATGCCTATATTGCAGCTAAAACATTTGAGCACGGTGCGGTTGCTTTAGAAGACGGCAGTATCCTACTTGATGTATTCTCACCACGTCGTGACGATTTTCTATAGGTAGCGATTAAATCCCGACCATTTTGGCCTTTCGAGCTTAAGTCTAATGAAAGGCCATACTTATACAAATAAGAGAATTAACTTCTGTTCAAATAAAAATGAAAAGAGGTACCTTTTCCAATTTGACTCTCTACATTAATTTCAGAATGTAAGAGATGTAATAATTTTTGAGTGATCGCTAAACCCAACCCACCGTGTTCTTTTTTATCAGATAGAGCATTACTTGCTCGATAGCGGGCATCAAAGATATAAGCTAATTCATGCTCATGAATCCCTGTACCATTATCAATCACCGCTACGTGTAACTTATTACTTTCATCTTCATTGACTTCGATATTAATACAACCGCCTTGATGGCTATGACGAATTGCATTATCAATCAAGTTGCTCAACACGCGCTCTAATTTACCAATATCTGTATACACCATACAATTACACTGCTCAGGTGTAATACTCAACTTCAATTGTTTATCCTGTAAACGATGCTGAAACTTAGCCACAATATCATGTAATAATTCAGCTAATGGGAAGCTTTCTAACTGTAATGTTACTTGTCCCCCATCTAAATGGGCTAATTCAAAAATTTGATCCACTAATTTTTTAAGTTGATTGGCATTTTTGAAAGCAATTTCAATAAAGCGCTGATGTTGTTCTTTCTCTAACGAATCACCCCGTAATTGAATGGTTTCTAAATAACCTTGCAAAGCCGCTAATGGCGTTCGTAAATCATGGGAAAGATCGGCTAGCATCTCCCTTCTTGTTTTATCAATAGATTGTAACTGGACAAATTGGTAATTGATTTGCTCAGCCATTTCATTAAAAGCCTCACCTAATTCATGAATCTCGTTATGCTTTGCCGCAGGCCATTGTTGCAATTCCACTTTATTTTTCTCAAAACCTGCTTTCTTAAAAGCACGAATATTATTCGTTAATTGCTTTAAAGGGTGGGTTAAAATACGTAATAAGATAATCGAGACTAAAAAGAACGAAACCACGATACCTAAGATAAAAATTAAAGATTGCGAGCGAAGTAAGTCAGGTTCTACATCAGCAAAAGCGGAGTCATAAGCTTGACCACCGATAATGACATATAAATACCCTTGTAGGTTTTCTCCGTTATAAATGGGTGCTGTAGAGAATATTTTTTGTTGATTGTGATCACGAGGATCATCACCATAAATTGGCAATGGTTTTTTGCGGTTAATAAAGTCAACTAGAGGAGCAACATCGATATGCTGACGTTTTATCGCACTCTTTTCTGCTGAGTAGCTCACTAGCTGCCCACTTGGAGAGATAAAATAAAATTCAAAACTAGGCCCTAGAATCATTAGACTATGAAACAGGTTCTTTAATGCATTTTTATCATAGACCCCCTCTTTTAATAGAGGATTATCATGCCCAAGATGTTCTGCAAGCTCTAGGTGGAGCCGTTGTTCAGCTTCATGGTGAGAGTGTTTTTCTAACGTAGCAGACCACCAAAAAACCAAACATGTGATAGCGATAAACAATAGCACTAAAGCAAGAGTCATTCGTTGATAAAGTGACACTCTCATTAAACGACGCCTTCCGGACTAAATTTATAACCGACACCAAAGACCGTTTGAATTATATGAGGGAACGTCTTGTTATTTGAATTGGGTTGACCAGCGGCTAATTTATTGCGTAGTCGGTTGATATGAGAGTTTACTGTATGTTCATACCCACTATGTTTATATCCCCATACTTTATCGAGTAACTGAGTACGAGAAAAAACTTGGCCTGGATGTTGAGCCATAAAACTCAATAGGTCAAATTCTGTAGAAGTAAGCTCTATACGCTGCTCGCGCAACACCACTTCATGAGAGCGTTGATTGATAATCAATTGACCATGACAAATGATACTATTGTCTGCTACTGGCTCTTGGGTTTGATTGTTTTGTAACAAATGTACTCGGCGTAATAATGCATGTACTCGAGCTTGTAACTCTCTCACGCTGAAGGGCTTTGCCATGTAATCGTCTGCACCTAATTCTAGCCCCAATACACGATCTATTTCAGAGGTTCTAGCGGTGAGCATTAAAATAGCTTGTTCTTGCTTAGATTCTCTAACCTTACGACAGACATCGAGACCACTACACCCAGGTAAATTAAGGTCTAGCATTAGTAACGAATAATCATTTTCTAAAGCTTGTTTAATCGCATCTTCGCCATTATCGCAATGTGTGACTTCCAAGCCAATATCTTGCATATTGACCTTGATTAGCTCAGCAATATCTTGGTCATCTTCTACGATTAAAATACTATCTGGCACTTTCAATTCTCTAAGAAAGAGACTTATTAACCGTTACTCACCAATAACAATTAATAAGTCATATTAGTTTATCTGGTACGTGTGATAGTAACAGACATAACAGGGTTATCGAACTTTTGTTGGTAAGACAACGCTGAAGTTGTAAGTCCATCATCGCTACTCACAATACCTGGATGCATAGTAACAATATCAATATCATCACGCTCAGGATTATAAGCTTCCCCACCGGTTCCAGGCACTGTATCAGCAGTTTCCGTATTGGCTTCAGTACCCGAATCATAGGCAACTGTTTGATAAGTGACTGAGTCATTCAGCTCTAAGTCAGTTAAGTCTACTTGGTTAACGCCGGTGAAAGCATCATTACTGCTCACTAACATACTAACAAATGATAAATATTCTACAGCATCTGTGTGGCTAACCGTCATTGTCGTTGACGTACCATTAGCAATACCACCGCTCGCACTTGCAGAATTTAAAATAAAACTAGTATCGCTTAAGATAAGACTTGCATCACCAGCCTCAGCTAATAACTCTAATGCTTCAGAAGCAGGTTCGCCAATGGTAAATAAAGATCCCGTATCATGTAATACTAATGACGGTGGTGAAATAGTCTGACCATTAGTTAGATTTTTGAGCACGACTTCGTATTCAACCGATGTATCAATAGTCGCCACCGGTGAATCGGAATCAGCATCATCATCACATGCCACTAACGCTAACGCACCAACGGTAACAAGAGCGACTTTAGAAAATTTCATCATAAAGCCTCCTATTCAACCACAACGGTCAATTTAGCAACAGGGTTTAACCAGCGATGTACACTGCTATCTAAATCACTAATACCACCTAAGGCATCATCATCACCAATGACACCAGGATGGATGTGTATATTAGACGTACCAATTTCAGCCGTGACACCAAAACCTCCAGTTCCTGCATCACCGCCCGGGAAGGCTGGGATACTGTCAGCTAGTTCATCATTAGCTTCTGTACCCGCATCATAAGCATTCAAATAGACAGTATAAGTACCGACTTCAGATGGAATCTCCCAGCTATCTAAGCCAATGAATGCATCATTAGTAGGTAACATCATTGCTGCAACAGACAAATAATCATTACCAACTGAATTACTTAATAAAAATGTTGTTGATTCACCAGAAGCTAACAATCCTCCAGCAGGGTTTTCAATAACATCTGCGCCAGCATTACCTAATAAACCACTGACACCAGAAATGTCACCCTGTTCAGCTAAAACCTCTAATTCTGCTGTTGCGGGAGTAGTTGTTTCAAAAATTTCAAAACTTGAATCATGTGCACCAGCAACAACTGGCGTAAAGTAAATATTGTGGGTTAGATTAGTTAATGTAACCGTTAAGTCTTGCGCTTGTGCAGTTGCAGAAAATAGACCGAAAAGACCTACTGCAATTAAGTGCTTGTTTGTCATGAAAAACTCCCTTTTATCTTAGTCAAGTGTGTATTTTTTATTAAGAAATACAGTATGACGAACAGATATCACGAACTTATCACGTAATATTCACTATTTTGTTCTGAAATAACCTCGCCTTCACAAAACCACATAACCAATCAATTATAGGAAATGACAAAACCGCTTTTGGTGGCATTAAACGCTTATACGGCAAACAGCCTGACAAAGGTTCAAATAAAATACACCCGTTTTCAGCAATTTCCATTACACTACTCATTTAATCACTTTCTAATGCATTCAACCGCTTTCTTATTGACACCATCACGAGTACAGTAGACATCATTGCACCCCCTATCTTAAGATTGAACAGTAATTCGAGGTTTAGACCCAAATACTGAATCGTAGCAGCGTGTGCCTATATTATCCGAAAATACATACGCCTCTAAGGTGTATAACTCTCAACCTATTTTAACATCCCAATTGGAGCTCAAATGTGAAAGTAGAACAGCCTTTCCTTGGCAAGACTGGAACATTAATATTTCTCGTCATCATCAGTGCCTTTCCACCACTTACAACCGATTTATACTTACCTGCGTTGCCGTCGATGGTCGAAACCTTAGACACTACCAAAGCTTTGGTTAACCTTACTCTAAGTATTTATTTCGTCACCTATGCATGTGGCTTACTTTTTTGGGGACCATTAAGCGAAAAATTTGGTCGTAAGCCGATTCTTATGACTGGTTTGGCAATCTATGTAGTCGCCAGTTTAGGGTGTGCTCTGTCTAATCAGATTGAGATGCTGATTATCAGCCGTCTTATCCAGGCGTTTGGTGGCAGCGCTGTTACCGTTGTCGCTACTGCTGTCGTTAAGGATTTATACGATGGACGTGAACGACAAAAGATCATGGCAACCATTATGTCTCTCGTGATCATTGCTCCAATGGTTGCCCCTATTTTTGGTGCACTGCTATTAAAATTGGGCTCATGGCATTTAATGTTTTTCGCCTTAGCCATATTTGGTGGAATGAGCATGATATTTTCTTTGTTTTATCGCGAAACATTAGAAAGTAAATATGAAGGTTCCATTCTTCGCTCTTGGGGCAGATTAACGGTTGTCGTAAAAAACCCCAATTTCCTTTCACTATTGGCTATTTTCACGCTACCGCCGATCTCATTGATGGCATTTCTTGCCTCAGGCTCTTATATCTATATTGATGGCTTTGGCTTTACTGAACAGGAATTCAGCTATATTTTTGGGTTTAATGCCTTGTGTGCTTCGTTCGGCCCATCAATGTATATGAGGCTAACCAAGAAAATTAAGGTTCAAAGTATTATCTCAGCATGCTTTGCCGTCACAGCAACGTGTGGAATATTCACCCTAACGATCGGTCACCTTTCGCCATGGGTGTTTGCTGCGATTATTGGACCAGCAAGCATGATGGTATTAACAACGCGAGTTCCTGGAACCAACTTGATGCTCGATCAACAAAGTCAAGATACGGGTTCAGCGGTGGCAATAATTCAGTTTAGCTCTATGATGGCGGGTTCTTTGGGAATGCTATTGGTTTCGCTAAATCCGGACACCTTAATCACCAATCTCGGAATTTTACAGCTATCTGTCGGCGTTGTAGCAAGCCTGCTATGGTTTAGAGTTAAACATCAACCGCATGTCGTCGACAATGTAATCAAAGCAGAATAGCAATTTGTACTTATCTACCAACAAAAAAATAGGACGATAAAATCGTCCTATTTTTCATTTATTGCAATTCAATAAAGTCAATTATTGAATAAACATCTTATTTGCTTTCTTCGTCGTTTAAACTTAGGAAGCTCTTACCATCACGCAACGACACAAGGCCAGTATCTGAGTAAATGCCGAGCTTCTCACGAGTATCAACGATATCCAAATTACGCATAGTAAGTTGTCCAATACGGTCCAATGGAGAGAATGGTGCATCTTCCACTTTTTCCATACTTAGATGCTCTGGCGCATACGTAAGATTAGCTGATTCTGTATTCAGGATAGAGTAATCATTACCGCGACGAAGCTCTAACGTTACCGTACCCGTAATCGCACGAGCAACCCAACGCTGTGCCGTTTCACGTAGCATTAATGCTTGTGAATCGAACCAACGACCTTGATACAGTAAGCGACCTAGCTTAAGTCCATTCATACGATATTGTTCAATCGTATCTTCATTGTGAATACCGGTTAACAGACGCTCATAAGCAATAAATAGTAAGGCCAGTCCCGGGGCTTCATAAATACCACGACTTTTTGCTTCAATGATGCGGTTTTCGATTTGATCACTCATGCCTAAACCATGACGTCCACCAATACGGTTCGCTTCTAAGATAAGCTCAACAAGATCAGGGTACTCAACACCATTTAATGCAACTGGAACGCCTTCTTCAAATCGAACCGATACTTCTTCTGATTTGATAACACAATCTTCTTTCCAAAATGGTACACCCATAATTGGAGTCACAATATGCATGCCGGTCGCGAGGAACTCTAAATCTTTCGCTTCATGAGTCGCACCTAACATATTACTGTCGGTAGAATACGCTTTTTCCAGTGACATTTTATAGCCGAAACCATGAGTATTCATAAATTCAGACATTTCTGCACGGCCACCAAGTTCATCGATAAACGTTTGGTCTAGCCATGGTTTATAAATGCGTAATGCTGGGTTGGTCAACAAACCATAACGATAAAAACGTTCGATATCATTACCTTTGAAGGTACTACCATCACCCCAAATATTAACGCCGTCTTCTTTCATTGCGGCCACTAGCATAGTACCAGTTACTGCACGGCCAATTGGCGTGGTATTAAAATAGGTAGAACCCGCTGTCGTGACATGAAACGCTCCAGACTGCAGTGCAGCAATACCTTCAGCCGCTAGCTGAGGACGACAGTCAATTAAACGCGCTTTTTCTGCACCATATTCCATTGCTTTACGAGGGATCTCATCATAATCTTCTTCATCTGGCTGACCTAAGTTAGCCGTGTAAGCATAAGGGTGGGCACCTTTAAGTTTCATCCAATGCAGCGCTGCACTGGTATCGAGTCCACCAGAAAAAGCGATACCCACTTTTTCACCAACTGGAATATTCTGAAGAATGGTATTTGACATATTTTAAAGCCTTTTGCGAGCACACACCCAAGGGGCGTAATAAATGTGAAATTTAGCTGATTACACTAACCAGATTGTTCTGGTGATTGTTAGCAGCAATGTTACATTGATCGGAAGAATTTCCCAAGAGGTTCACGGCTAAATTCCCAATAAACTTGCTATCCAAGTGCGCAATCGACTTATTTAATCACCCCACACCTTGTCATCCGCTACCTGTTTACTTTAAAACCAATACAAAACAGATTTTTTTACCACGAATTATTTTCAATTTTTCTGGTTATGAAGTAAATTACGCGCTTTCGCAACGCTCCATAAGGTGACCTCATGATTCGCTTGAACCAAGTCAAACTTCCACTCGATCACAATGACGATGCATTAAAGCTATTTGTCTTGGAAAAATTAGCAATTAATGAACAAAAACTGGTAGATATACATGTGTTCAAGCGTGGATACGATGCGCGTAAACGTAATACCATCACCTTAATCTACACCCTGGACGTCACGCTAGTAGATGTAGATGAAAAAGCCTTGCTCGACCAGTTTAGCGATGATCAAAATGTAAGTGCATCACCGGACACTCAATATAAATATGTTGCGCAAGCACCTAAAGACCTAGCCGAGCGTCCGATAGTCATTGGCATGGGCCCATGTGGTCTTTTTGCAACTTTAATCCTCGCTCAAATGGGATTTAAACCCATTCTCTTAGAGCGTGGTAAATCTGTTCATGAACGCTCTAAAGACACTTTTCGTTTTTGGCGTAAAGCAGAACTTAATACTGAATCTAACGTACAGTTTGGTGAAGGCGGTGCTGGAACGTTTTCCGATGGAAAATTATACAGTCAGGTCAAAGACCCCAACTTTCTTGGTCTAAAAGTCAAACAAGAGTTTGTTGCTGCGGGTGCGCCAGCCGAAATCATTTATGTTAGCAAACCTCATATCGGCACGTTCAAATTGGTTACTATGGTCGAGAGAATGCGCAGCAAAATTCTTGAACTTGGTGGCGAAATTCGCTTTGAAACTCGAGTTGATGAACTCAACATCGAAGAAAATCAGATTACGGGCGTGACGCTAAAAAGTGGCGAAATAATCCACTCTAAGCATGTGGTGTTAGCAATTGGGCATAGTGCTCGCGATACGGTCCAAATGCTCCATGACAAAGGCGTCCATTTAGAGGCTCAATCTTTTTCTATCGGGTTCCGTATCGAACACAAGCAGGAAATGATTGATAATGCTCGATTTGGTACAAATGCAGGCCACCCAATTTTAGGTGCTGCTGACTATAAACTGGTCCATCATTGTAAAAACGGGCGCAGTGTATACAGTTTCTGTATGTGCCCGGGTGGCGTGGTCGTAGCCGCGACGTCAGAAACAGAAGCTGTGGTTACCAATGGAATGAGTCAGTATTCTCGAAGCGAACGAAATGCCAATAGTGCGATTGTAGTCGGAATTTCACCGGATGATTTCGACAATGACCCACTTCAAGGTATTGCTCTTCAACGTAAACTTGAGCGCAATGCTTACATACTGGGCGGAAGTAACTACGATGCTCCAGCACAACGAGTAGGAGACTTTTTGGCAGGCTCCACTGCCAAACCTTTTGCTGACATCGAACCATCCTACAAACCTAATGTTCATATGACGGATCTTAGCACTAGTCTTCCCGATTTTGCCATAGAAGCGATTCGTGAGGCGTTACCTGCTTTTAATAAGAAAATTCGTGGATTTTCGACGCCAGATGCCATGCTTACAGGTGTTGAAACACGGACATCGTCACCTGTTCAAATAAAACGCGGAGCGGATTTCCAAAGTATTAATACTAAAGGCTTATATCCTGGTGGTGAAGGAGCGGGCTATGCGGGTGGAATCCTTTCTGCGGGGATTGATGGTATTAAAATAGCGGAAGCTGTTGCTTTAAACATGGTAAAACAACATGGCAACTAGTAAGTGATAAGTGAAAAACAAACACCTCTGCTCTGCTGCATCCCTTTATTTAAAGAGAGCTCTATCAAACTCGTTTATTTGTCTAAACTAAGCCGATACGATTCGATTTCGTCCGGCTTCTTTAGCTTGGTACAGTGCTTCATCAATTCGTTTTATCCACTGCTCTGGTTGCTCTCTCAATATAAACTCAGAAATTCCAGCACTAAATGTCACTTTATACTTTTCTCTTACTTTCAACGTGTTTACTTTCTTCAGCAAGCCTTCAAGGTACATCATTCCAGCCTCAAGGTTTGCTTCAGGAATTAATACGACAAACTCTTCACCTCCCCAGCGGCAGATCACGTTTTCTTTTCTTGAATTCATTGAAATACAATCAGCGATACTGCACAACACTTCATCCCCGACATCATGACCATGATTGTCGTTAATGAGTTTAAAGTGGTCTAAATCTATCATCACCAAACACACATTACCGCCGTGACGATTCACTCTAGCGATCTCTTTTTCTAAAAAAACGTAGAAAGCGCGTCGGTTATAGAGTTGTGTCAAAGGATCTTTCGAAGCAAGTTCCTCAAGCTTTTTATTTTGAGTAGCAAGAGTGAGGTTCTTAGCCTCAATTTCTTTCGTTCTTTCAGACACCAATGATTCTAACTGACTGGTATGTTGACGAATTTTTCTTAGGCTTTGAGAAAACGCGCGTGATAATAGCCCTATTTCGTCATTCGAATCAATCACAGTAATCGATTGGTTGTTACTTACGGCAGAAACTCTTACTTCGTATGTCAATCTCGCAATCGGCTCTGTAATTTTTTTCGCGAATTTGCTGAGTAGATACATAAATACAAGCATCAATATATTTGATACAAGGAATACGTTGTATACGATTGCGTAGATATCGCTGAAAATTTCACTCTCTATCGTCGTCACAAACAAAACCCACCCCGGAATCTCATCGACTTTAGAAAAAGTAATGACTTTATTTTCATTAATATTTGTATCTCTAAAGCGACCATAGCCATGATCTTGGGTTTTTACCTTTTCTAACGTTTCTTCAAACCCTAAAAAACCAGATTGTGCTGCCTTGGCTATATTCGCTTTCATAATAACTTTCGGATTTGGATGCAAAATGACATCCCCATTCCCATTGGCTAACCACGCATAACTTCCATTTTTCAATTTAATCGAAGAGACTCGTTCAATCAAACGGTGAACATCCAATGCAACAGCCAATGACCCCTTCCACATTCCTGAATAATCGCGAATAGGAACAGCTACCATAATGATCAACTCATTTTCAAAAATACTCTTTAGTGGCGATGTTATGTTGAATTCCTTACCTTCCCAATCTTTTGCTTTTAAGATCTTTGAATACTTAGCCTTTCCTACATTGCCCTTCGCATCATATAAGGTGAAGTCACTATCAAGATAAACAGCATTGATAAAATCACCATTTCCCAATGTCACAAGTCTTTTTACGTCTTCGAGGATATGATCAACATCACCTTCTTTAATTCTAGGCTCTTCACTTACCATCTTCAGCATTGCAACATACTGTGTAAATTCATGGCTCAGTAACGTCGCATGCAAGCGTGAAATTTCAGCAGAACTGTCTAATGCCAAATTCAAGACGCGATCCTTCTCATTTACATAAAGCGTAAATAGCAGAGCCGTCGTAAATAAGACTGTTAGGACGCAATATAAAATAACGACCTTCATTCGAATGCTACGAAAAAAGTTATTTTTCAACATCTCATTTAGCAACCGATTCATTCCCCGAGAGTGAGTCAATAACAACGTGTCAGAGCATAAATATTAACTAATCTATCAATTAACACTCAAACAATAACAAATACAATATAGAACAATAATCTTACTTTAATATTAGGTTCTACTTGTAAATAATGCGAGGGTGAATTGAATAGGCTTGATGAAATGTCGACTAACTAGGAGACGATGACGAGAACTTGATTTGCATCGCTTAGAATAAAAAAAAGATGACCACTATAAACTGGCCATCTTTTTGTGAGTGACATCAAATATTTAATAGTTCTTTTATCCTGATGCAACATGGCTACTTGTACATGTTGTATACGGCTATTTGGCGACCATTAAAACAGTGAGTTTGAAAGATCATACAACTCTTGATTAAATGGTCGTTTCATTGTGGAAATACAATCAATAATGTCATGATGCACCATTTGAGAATTCATCATTCCAACACAACGTCCCCCATGTCCTTCAATCAACAGTTTAACCGCGTACGATCCCATACGACTGGCAATAATTCTATCTCGTGCTGTTGGTTTACCACCACGTTGTATATGACCTAGAATCGTCGCGCGAGTTTCATGCCCGGTGCTGGCTTCTATATTACGGGCTAACGCTTCGATATCAGTAACATGTTCGCACACCGCTACCAAAGCATGCTTTTTACCTTTATCGATACCTGCTTGTATACGATTAATAATTTCTGCTTCATCGTATACCTGTTCTGGGACCACAACAAATTCGACACCGCCAGCTACGGCCGCTCGCAATGTCAGGTCACCACAATAGCGCCCCATAATTTCAACAAGAGATATCCGTTTATGAGACGCTGATGTATCTCTCAAGCGATCGATAGCTTCAACCACCGTGTTTAGAGAAGTATCATAACCAATGGTATACGTTGTTCCTGGAATGTCGTTATCGATGGTTCCTGGGATACCAATGCAGGGGTAACCCATCTCTGTCAATTTAGATGCCCCCATATAGGAGCCATCACCGCCAATCACAACGAGCGCTTCTATCCCATGCTTTTTGAGATTTTCGATAGCTTCAGCTCTCACGCTCTCTTCTTTGAATTCAGGAAAACGTGCCGAACCTAAAAATGTACCACCACGATTGATCACATCCGATACCGATTGGCGCTCTAGTTTTTTGATCTTATTTTGATGCAAGCCAGCATAACCATCAAACACACCGTACACTTCTAGTCCTTGGTGTTGCCCTTCACGTACCACTGCACGAACCGCAGCATTCATACCAGGCGCATCACCACCACTTGTAAGTACTCCAATTTTTTTAACCATATAACTCTCCATTTGATGGCTTAATGCAAAAATAAATAAGATGTGAAATTTGTATCGATTCTCTATAGATACCTAATCAACACTTCAAAAAATAGTACTCTTTACCCATTAAAAATAGCTAATCTAGAAAAACAATGTCCGATGTAGGATCACGGAATACATAAAATTGACCGCTCTTTTTATTCCAATGAGCAAAGTTCAATCACCCTAAAGGACCAACATCGACCAAGAATAAACCACCTGAGTATGGCATTGCCAATTGTTCCTCGTCGCTCATCTGTAGCGTCGAAGACGTAATAAACAATGTATTCATTGTCACCCCACCAAATGCGACACATGTGGGATTCTTAACTGGGAGGTCGATTCTTGTGTCTATTTGACCGGATATTGGGTCAATGCGAATTACTGATCCTCCTCCCCACATCGCACACCATAGGAACCCTTGCTCGTCGACTGTCGCTCCATCGGGAAATGAAAGATCACCCTCTCCGTGATAAACGCAGCGAGGATTGGAAAGCTGTGTGCTATCTGAAGAGTATGGATAGGCCAAAATTTGCTTCTCTGGTGTATCTGCAAAATACATCGTCTTACCATCTGGCGAAAAACAAATACTATTGCTGCACGTCACATTAGTCAGTAATGTCGTAATGTTGAAATCAGGGTCTATTTTAATAACAGACGAACGAAAGGCATCATCATCAGATTCATTAATGCCGCCGACAATGAAATTACCATAAGGGTCGCATTTTCCATCATTCATGCGGCTATGTGGATTATCCGGCTCAAAGTCGAATAAATGGGTTACCTTAGAATCATTAAGTGAATATAACGCCACGTACTTATCAAATGCCGCCAGTAACGTGTTCTTATCTCTGAACATAAAAGCACATAAGCGTGATGGCATTGCACGGGATTTTGAAACACCGGATTGAGGTGAATACTCCCAAAGTTGTCGCCCTTCTATATCCGTCCAGAAGACACTATTTCGAGCTTCACTCCATACCACACCTTCACCGAGCGTATTTCGACAATCTACTGCCAACATCGGCTTCGAGGTTAGTTCCATACAGAACAGCCCGACTCTTCAAACATCAATTTCAATTCTCGCTTAACTTTCCCACCTTCTAGCATCAAAGTAACATTATCTTGGTTCCATTCCACCGATACTTTGTCAATTGTGCTTTGATTGGTCAAATCATGCACAACGACAGAACGTAGAATACTGTCACTGCTTCGGCATAGCATATACGCTAGGTTTTGAGTCGCTGGATTATCCGGCCCCTCTCCAAACAACAGACTTCCGTTAGCAGAAATAAAACACTGGTACGGTTTGGCTTCGTTTGCAACTTGAAATTGCTCGCGAACCACCCCTAGAATTGAACGAGAATAACCGTCACTCAGGTAGCTAAGCGGGCCTTCGGTGAACACATTGTCAATTTTGTTATGTGCAGTACACCGGTGATGTTTTGCTCGAAAATGCCACACTAGATCAAGTTCGGCCCGATGAGAATTATCAACGTGATCGACTTGAATCATCACATCATTTTGCCAAAATATCGTACGGCGAAATTTCACGTCTCGATAAGCTTCATCACTCCATTGCACAATAGTATGACTATCAACACCCGGATAGGGCTCACTCCAATCTACTAAAGTATCGAGTAATACCCAGTCGTCGCTTTGTTGATAGCTAAGCACTTTGGGATTTGCTGGTGGCTGATTCTGTTGATTCACCGCCAACGTATTGTGAGTTACAGAGTTTTTATAATAGCCATAATGCAGTTCTGCGCCATAGCCGCAGGTTCCAAGGTCTGGCAGCAATTGATGGCCGTGGCGAAACAAAATTAAGCCTAATCGATCATAGTGATCATGCTCACCACCAAACGGAGCGTGCTTCAGCAACAGCATATTCTGATTGGAAACATCGACGATTTTCGTCAACCCCGCCACCGGAGCATGTAAGGGCTCAACCGTTAATGGTGTTAGTTCATCCGGTATTTTTTCGACCCCGTATAACAAAGCGTCAAGATTATCGCGACTGATGTTGTTGTAAATACTTTTTAGAGCACGACCAAATATTGGATCATTGAACTCAGCGTACGCATATTCAAACAAATCTGCATTAGTAAAGACTTCCTGCCCAGCCACGCAATCGTTGATTAGTGGGAAATGCCCATCTAGCATAATCAACTTCAGCGGATAAGCGAGAAACGTGTGGAAATTGGCGTGCGATTTTAACGAATATTGCGTTTTACGAGCCATTAACTCAAAACCCATTAACGCTTGAAGCGCATAGTAGTGATAATGCACCGAGCCTTCAAACCACATACCTTCACCAACGAGGCCGTGATCCATCTGGTAACGCAATCCATACTTCGCTTCCACCGCAAAGTCGATTAACTCCCTATCATCGAGTAGCAGCCCTATCACACCGATGGTCGAACCAATTTTCATTTCATGATTGTGAATTTGAGGTGTGCGATACTGCATCATAAATTCAGCACCTTCGCGGAGTAGATTCTGTTCAATATGCATTTGTTCATTATTCGAAAGGCTTTGCTTTATAAAATCGTAGCCTCGAGCAAAATCAATATGGCAATTCGCTTCACACAATGTCTGAGAATTGGCTTTTCCCGGGTTATTATAGGGAATCCCACCATGCTCTTCATACTCTGGATACACATCGGCATAACCTAATAGAATCGATTTCACTTTCTCCAGATAAACATCGCTTCCCGTTAAATGCCATAATAACCCTAAGTCATTACACGCTCTTGCATTGAGCCCGTTAAGCCAACGCCACCAAGCACCATCATACGGTTCGCCAGTAAATACCTTTCCATCAACCGGGCAACGATGCTCTGTCTGATTGTGACGATCCCATTCCAACCTAACACCATGTTCAGGGCAAAAAAAGTAATGATTCCACGTTGCTCGAGCATCGGGAGGAACGAGTGTATCTGTCTCAATCACTGTTTGGTTTTTCGCGATAATCGCATCGGTCATCGCTTGGCTACATCGGCTTTTTATATGAGCCATTTCAGAATCAGTAAACTGAAGCATCCGTTCTAAACCTCATTCACACATACAATAATTTCAAACACCAGGATCATCGAAGTGACAATATTTTTGATACTGCTAGCGCCTGTTTCCGACTAAAGATCAAAATATTCTTTCGCATTCCCGTAACAAATAGCTTCCACAGTCTCCTTTAGTAATGCTTCGTCATTAGGCAGTTCACCTTGCTCTACCCACTCTCCGATGAGATTACATAAAATGCGGCGGAAATATTCATGTCGAGGGAAGGATAATAAACTGCGTGAGTCCGTTAGCATGCCAACAAATCGGCCTAACAAACCAAGGTTGGCTAAGGTTTTAAGCTGCTCAATCATTCCTTCTTTTTGATCGTTAAACCACCACGCAGCGCCAAATTGAATTTTACCCGGCGAGGCGTCGCTGTCTTGAAAAGAACCTATCAAAGTACCGAGAACATGATTATCTCTAGGATTTAAACAATAAATAATCGTCTGTGGCATGTTTTTATTAAGATCGAGCCCATTCAATAAACAACTGAGATTTTTCGCAAAGCAGCTGTCGTTAATCGCACTGAAACCTGTCGCGGGTCCAACCTCTTTTAGGCGGCGTTTATTGGGGTCTTGGAGAACGCCGATATGCAGTTGAAACGTCCACTCTAATGCATGGTTCTTACTGCCAATAAATTGAAAGATTTGAGTTTTAAACTGAGCCGCTTCTAAATCTGAGATCTCTTCTCCCAACAGGACTTTCTTTAATGCAGCATTCGCATCTTCCAAGGAACATTCCACAAATGCGACTTCAGCTAGCCCCATGTCTGATAAGCGACAACCCGCCTGATGAAAGTAATCAAAGCGTAAGTTCAACGCTGCAAACAACTGGCCGATATCAGTCACGTCTAGCTGGGTGATTGCCGATAACTTACTTATCCATGCTCGGAAAGCTTCATGACGATCGATGTTATAAAGTGGGTCAGCTCGGAAAGTTGGTAATACTT
This sequence comes from Vibrio phycocola, assembly GCF_054404255.1. Lineage (NCBI taxonomy): Bacteria > Pseudomonadati > Pseudomonadota > Gammaproteobacteria > Vibrionales > Vibrionaceae > Vibrio > Vibrio phycocola. Next base: position 198,467 of record NZ_JBTAMQ010000004.1, on the reverse strand, counting down.
TGATCTCGAAGTCCGATTCGGATAACCCTTTGTGATATTTCAAATCATCTAGAGGGTCATCAGTGGTACAAAGTGATTCAACATTCATCATGCGTAACAAGTTACGAGCCGAATAACTTTCCGTCGAAATTTTAGGATTTACGTCATCCCAAATCGCTTTACTATTTTGAGCATTGATAATCGTATCGACACCAAAATAACGACGCAATTCCATGTGAGTCCACGCATATAATGGATTGCCAATCAGTTGCGGGACCGTCGCACACCAACTTTGAAACTTATCGAATTCATCGGCATCACCAGTAATCAACGATTCATCAATGCCATTACTGCGCATCGCACGCCATTTGTAATGGTCATGCCCTAGCCATGCTTGAGCAATATTCTCAAACATAATGTCGTCATGAATTTCTTGGGCACTTAGGTGATTGTGATAGTCGATAATCGGGAGGTGTTTAGCGTAACTGTGATAAAGCGTTTTTGCTGTATCGTTAGTCAGTAAAAAATCATCACACAGAAAAGGTTTCATATCAGGGCTCCTACCCGTTAAAAATGAAGCGCAGTTTAACCATTGAAGTGAAATAATCAGCGCCACAATATAGCCTGTCATTCCCAATGTAACGCATCTATCTTTTTAAATATTTGAAACCAGTTACAAATAAAATAAAACAATGGTTCATTTTAGTCTTATTTTAATAATAAGTAGATTTTTAACTTAACAGTTATTTATGATATGGATCCCTCTGAATGTTAATATTGAAACACAAACCGGAATTAACCACCTTACAATATTAATTGTTAGGTGGTTAATTATTGGTGAGATAAGAATCTAGTCCCCAAAATCTCTTATTGCAGCAGCAACACCATAATAGGCTCGCTTCTTTTCTAGTTTGTCATTAAATAAAAGCGGCCAGTCATCAAAGCCTGTCTTATGAGGGATCCAACTATCTGAATCAGAAACTCCCCACAATGATATGCCTCCCCGTTGGTCTTCTGGTACTACTTTAAGATACGTCGAAACAATATCCCTATAACGAGATTCCAATTGATAGGCTAGCTCTTTAGTGTAAGAAGCATATTTATTCTCTTTGTTTGCCGCAACATCTAACTCTGTAATTTTAACTTTCAAACCAGTTTCAACAGCTCTAGAAAGCGCATACTCAATATCATCAATTGTCGGAAATTCTAAATCGATATGCATTTGAAAGCCAATACCGTGAATTGGAACAGAATCGCTCAATAATTCCTTGGTCATATTTAATACCGCATTTAGTTTGCTTCTATTACTTTCAAGTCCGTAATCGTTATAATATAACTCTGCATTTCTATCTACCGAATGAGCGGTAGTAAACGCAATTGGAATGTAATCTGCACCCATTTGCTGGTACCAAAAACTCCCATTACCACCTTTATTTCGATATGTGGCTCCAGACTTTCCTACATTAGTAAAAGCTTCATTCACAACATCCCAACTGATTACCCTACCATTATAGTGTCCTACTACGTTCTCGATATGTTTGACTAAATACCCTTTACACTGTTGATAACTTGAACAATTCTCCATAAATTTAGGAGATTGATGCCGCCAGACCAAGGTATGACCATGCACCGACAAGTTATTCTCTTCCGCAAATTCTACTAACTCATCAGCATATTGAAAATTAAACACCCCTTCTCTTGGTTGAAGATTTGAAGGTTTCATTACATTCTCTGCGGTTATTTGATTGAAATGTTCTACGACAACGGCTTGAAGATCTTCTCGCTTAAACACGCTATTTCGAGCAAAACCTGCTGGTAATGCCGAACCAAAAGGATAATTGTTAACTAATTCCGCTATAGGCAAAGAATCGTCTATAACGTTATCATTTGAAACACGATGTTGTTTAGCAACATTATCAATTGGAATGTTGCTTTCTAAATAATCACCCGACTCACTAGAGCCACACGCTACAAGGCTAAGCCCAAACAACAGCACAGACCCGTGATATACCTTAGACAATTTCGAAATATTCATGTAACTCCATCAAAATATAGCAATTAATTCATTATCTTATATATCCATCGACCACGTACAATAAGCAAAAAGTGCAGTATCAAATGATAAGCTTAATGAGAATTAGTTATATAAATTACTCCATATTACTTTCAAGCGTTCTAAACCTCAAACATAAATAAAAAGGAGCGCTGCTGCGCTCCTTTTGTAAATGACTTCTTGTAGATAAAGCCACTAGAAGTTTATATCGATCGCGTTAAGCAGATCCAGCTGCATTATTTTGAGCAGCCGCATTGTCATTAAACCGACGACGACGCTGCAACATAACAATGCTACCGAGTAAGAGTAGCGCTGGAATATAGAACCACTGTCTTGCAGGGCGATCAGCTGGAACACCGACAACTTCAACAATTTGGTCAAAATCAAAACCGACTTTTTCCGCCGGACTATCAAACCCGATACCATCGACGAGTATCGAGCCATCATCTTGAGGCAGCAATTCTAAGCCATAATTTTCCAAACGTTCTTGTCCTGTTTCACCTTCGCTGACTTCAACTAACATCGTAAGTTTAACTGCGTCGCCAACGTCATTTTGACCATCAACTTGCACGCGAAGTTCAGTACCTGGAGTTACGCTTTCCATCACTTGCGCAAACTCTTTGCCAGAGTGCTCGTCGTATGGAGGCATAACGTAATCCAGCCAGAATCCTGGACGGAACAAGGTAAAGGCAATAAGAAGCAAGCTAAATGACTCCCAAAGCCTAGACTTGGTCAAGAAATACCCTTGAGTGGCAGCAGTAAAGATCAACATTGCCGCTGTCGAGGTAATAAACATCATAACGCCATGTAGGAATGTCACATCAATCAGAAGTAAATCTGTGTTGAAGATAAACAAAAATGGCAATAGTGCGGTACGAAGCGAATAGAAGAACGCAACAAATCCAGTTCGAATTGGGTCGCCTCCCGAGACCGCGGCGGCCGCAAATGATGCCAGCCCGACCGGAGGCGTTACGTCTGCCATGATACCGAAGTAAAACACAAACATATGCACGGCAATCAATGGAACAATCAGACCACTTTGTTGACCCAAGCTAACGATAACAGGTGCAAGCAACGAAGAAACAACAATATAGTTCGCCGTCGTCGGTAAGCCCATTCCAAGAATCAAGCTTAAAATACCCGTCCAAAGCAATATCAATAAGATATGCCCCATCGACAGAAATTCAACCAATGCTGCTAACTTTAAACCAACACCCGTTTGTGAAACGGCACCAACGATAATCCCAGCAGCAGCCGTAGCAATACCGATACCGATCATGTTTCGAGCACCACCGATTAGTCCTTCAACCAGCTCGGAAAATCCAAGTTTTAGGGCACCGTCTGTCTTATTTCCACGGAAGAAATCAAACAAGTAACGTTGAGTCGCCAGAATGAAAATCATTAATGCTGTGGCATAAAATGCTGAAAGGCTTGGTGAGTTGCGTTCAATCATTAAACACCAGATCAACACTAGTACTGGAAGCAAGAAATGCAAACCAGACATCACTGTTGGACCCGCTTTTGGCAAATGCTGAACAGGTGCGTTCGGATCATCGAGTTCTAAGTCTGGATATTGTGAACTGATCTTCGCCAGTATCACATAAGCCACGATAACTATCGCAATGATCACCCAAGCTACCAGTTCACTTGGGATGTGAGATTTGATCGATCCAATTAAGAAAAACAGACCAAATGCACCAATAACTGTATTGCAAAGCACCATTGCGCCAACGGAGAAAACCTTGGCTAACTTATCCTCAGTTAAAGAAGATTTCACACTGCGCAATACGACGAACTGAATCAAAATTACCGCGAGAACAAACAGCAATCTCGCTGCATTGCTGGCTAATACTTCGTACAACTCAGAAAGGTATACCGCAGCACCTGCTAACGCAACGATCGGCAACAATGTCATTGCCCATGACATCAACACATCTTTAAACGTACGGCTACTTTCGTCACGAACCAGACCTTGCATGTTCGATTTCATTGCTTCGAGATGCACAATATACACCAAGGCAATATACGAAATAATTGCAGGTAAGAACGCGGTTTTAACCACTTCAAAATAAGGGATGTCGACATATTCCACCATAAGGAAAGCCGCAGCTCCCATTACCGGTGGCATAATTTGCCCATTCACAGACGACGCCACTTCAATGGCACCGGCTTTCTCTGCAGAAAAGCCAACTCGTTTCATCATCGGAATGGTAAACGTACCCGTGGTGACCACGTTTGCTATCGATGAACCAGAGATCAAGCCAGTCATTCCCGATGCCACTACAGCTGCTTTTGCTGGTCCACCCCGTAGGTGCCCCATTAATGAAAATGCTACTTTAATGAAATAGTTACCCGCGCCTGCACGGTCTAGTAAGGCACCGAATAATACAAACAGGAACACCATATCCGTTGAAACGCCAAGCGCAATACCGAAGACGCCTTCAGAGAAAAGCCATTGGTGATCCATCACACCGCCGAACGTAGCGCCTTTCCACGCAATCAGTTCTGGTGCATACGGTCCCAAAAAGGTATAGCCAAGAAAAACCATCGCAACGACCATCAAAGGAGGGCCCAATGCTCGTCGTGTGGCTTCGAGTAGTAAAATCATACCCGCAATGGATACCGCGATATCAAACGGTTTTGGAGCACTTGGACGATCACTTAGGCGAAGACCAAACAAATGGTCGACCAATTGAGAATCGGCAATTAATGGATATAAAGCACATAGAGATGCAACAATTGCGAACGCCCAATCAAGCGCTGGTACTTTATCCCTTGGAGATTGATTAAAAGCTGGATAAGCAAGAAACGCTAAAAATATAGCAAAGCCGAGGTGGACAGAACGTGCCTCACCGCTGGCAAACACGCCCCATCCGATCATATACGGTAACGGAGAAGCGATCCAAATTTGGAAAAGAGACCAAGCAAGTGCGACTCCAGCCATCAGCTTGACAATCGATTTATTACTTGGATTCCTCCCTCCCATATCATTCGACGCAACAAGGTCTTGCAATTCCTTGTCATCTAATTGTGTATTCGTCGTATCGTTTGTCATCATCCTGTGACTTCCTATTCCAATGTTTTTTCTTATTGAATACGCACTGCAAATTGCTTCTTGCGAATCAGTTATAAATTGGTTTTTTAAATAGTGAACTCTGTCTCTAAATTCTTCTTAGCTTTGTTAATAACGAAAAGTTAATAAAGCAAATTTTTAAAAAGTAGCGAGACAAATATGCAACAACATTTGAGGCAAAAAATTGATGCGAAATATTGAATAACTCAATACTTCACACCAATTTGAAATGGAGAAAAAACTCCGTTTTACATTAAATTAAAAGGTTCACTAACGCACTAAGCAGCGTATCAACTGATATCGACTAACTTAGCGCGACTGAATAATTACATCCAGCCTTTTTCTTTGTAGTAGCGAACTGCACCGTCGTGCAACGGAGCTGACAAGTTCTTAATGATCATGTCGCTTTCTTTAAGATGTGCAAATGCTGGGTGCATTTTTTTGAAGCGTTTAAAGTTATCAAATACCGCTTTAACCATTTGATAAACTGTCTCTTCGTCAGTCGCTGTTGAGCTAACAAACGTCGCCGCAACACCAAAAGTCGCAGTATCTGTATCAGTACCTTTGTACATACCTGCTGGGATAGTTGTCATCGCATAGTAATCATTGTCAGCAGCAAGTTGCTTAGCAACATCGTTGTCAACTGGGATTAGAACTGCATCACAAGAAGTGGTCGCTTCTTTGATTGAACCATTTGGGTGGCCAGCAGTAAAGATAATCGCGTCTACTTTGCCATCACATAATGCTGCAGCTTGTTCAGACGACTTGAGTTCAGAAGCAATGGCAAAATCGTCCATCTTCCAACCCATTTTATCCATCAGGATTTCCATAGTACCACGTTGACCAGAACCTGGATTACCAACGTTAACTTTTTTACCTTTTAGATCTTCAAAGGTTTTGATACCAGAATCAGTACGTGCAACCACAGTGAACGGTTCAGCATGCACAGAGAAAACGGCACGTAAGTCTGTAAACGCACCATCTGGGAATTTGTCAGGAGTCGTACCATTGTACGCATGGAACTGCCAGTCTGACTGAGCAACGCCCATATCAACATCACCAGAGCGAATACCATTAATGTTAGTTACTGAACCACCTGTTTTGTGAGTACAGTTAATTTCATGATCCGAAGTGCCCTTATTTACTAGACGGCAAATAGCTCCACCTACCTGATAATAAACACCTGTCTGTCCACCAGTACCAATAACAACGTGTTTAGTACTTGCAATTGATGCGGTACTCACTAGCGCGGTTCCAACCAGAGCGGTTAGAGCGAGTTTTTTTAAAAACATGCTTAACTCCATTTTGTTTTAGTTTTATCCATTCATAGATGATTGAAATACTGTCATATTTCGATTCTAGAAAGGTAACGTACAGAACAACAACATTTTAATAAATCATTGGTTAAATGAATCAGATGTTTTGACCATAAAACACACTTATTTTACAAACATTGCTCTACTATCACGAGCAGAAAGCAAATAGTGCCCGCTTTCTTCCAATTTTGCGTTGATCGCGGTCACTTGTTGCAGATTATTTTCGGCGAGGTGTCCTTCGGTATCATAGAGGTTATTTTCAAACCCAATTCGAATATCGGCACCTAATTTCGCGGCTTCTAACAAACAAGCTTGCTCCTTTTCCCCAAAAGCACATACCGCCCACCGTGTGCCATTTAATTTTTCAACCAAAGGAACAAACGGGGCTAATTCTGACGGGTCAGACTGCTGGTTTTTATCATATCGACCCAACACTATAAGTATGTGATGGTGATGATTAGGGAGAATGTTTCGCTCAACAAGATCTAGATAATATTCAAACTGTTGTTCTGAGTAAAGGATATATTGAGCGATAATTCCCTCTTCGGCTACCCAATGAAAGAATTTACTCGCTGCAATTTCCTGATTTTTCGAAGGAATCAACTCTGAAATTGCAAATGAAGCAGCTTCAGGTTTTAGTGCTTTTATCAGGTCCATCTGCTGTTGTGGCGGATACATTCCAACCGCTTCGGTGGTAAGTTGGATAATTACATTGTCACCAACTTGCTCTCTCACGACATCGAGAATCAAGGCGTTATCGTCAATTTCAAGCGAATGCAGCCCTTCTTGGTTTCGCGCGTGCAAATGTACCATCGCGGCACCGGCTTCAACGCAACCTTTAACTTCCTTTACAATCTCTTCAACCGTGATCGGTAAATTCGGATGATCCTGTTTGGTTTTACGTGCGCCATTTAACGCGACGATAACCATGGTACTTTTATCGCTATCACACTGTGTTTGTTGCATCGTAATTTCCTATTATTTTTTGTACGCAGCCTGTGTCACTGAATCAATACTAATAAAAATTTTATCCGTTAATTCATTAACATGGGACTCATTCATAATAAATGGCGGGGCAAGCAAAACATGGTGACCGTTTTGACCATCAGCAGTACCTGACATTGGATAGCAAATCAGCCCCAGCTCCATTGCTTTTGCTTTTATCTGGCTATGAATTGCAGTGCTAGAATCGAAAGGTCGCTTGGTTGTAATGTCTTCAACAATCTCAATCCCTCTAAATAAACCTCGCCCGCGAATATCCCCAATAAATGGATGATTATTAAATTTTTCTTCAAGTTGTGATTGCAGTAACTCACCTAAACTGCGTACCTTGGGTAATAGATTTTCCTGTTCAATCACATTCAATACGGCAAGCGATCCTGCCATCGCAACCGCATGCCCCATGTATGTGTGTCCATGTTGAAAGAACCCAGACCCTTGCGATATGGTATCGTGAATCTCTTTAGTAGCGATCATCGCGCCAATCGGTTGATAACCCGCACCAAGTCCTTTCGCTATTGTTACAATATCCGCAGTAACGTCTTCTTGTTCGTGAGCAAACAGCGTTCCTGTTCGTCCCATTCCACACATCACCTCATCGAGGATCAAAAGAATCCCATATTTATCGCAAATCTGGCGAATGCGTTTGAAATATCCTTGCTCAGCAACAACCGCTCCTGCTGTTGCTCCAACGACAGGCTCGGCAATAAAGCCAATCACTGTTTCTGGTCCAACAGCAAGCAGACGTTCTTCAAGTTCATTCGCAACGCGTTGACCATATTCAAAATGCGTTTCTTGATCAGTTTTATTTCGGTAGGCAAAACACGGTGAAATATGTTCCACGTCCATCAATAGCGATGAAAATGGTGCGCGACGCAGGGCATTTCCTCCAACCGCAAGCGCCCCCAAAGTGTTGCCATGATAACTTTGGCGACGAGAGATAAATCGCGTTCGTTGCAGTTCACCCTTTTCAACAAAGTACTGACGAGCCAATTTTAGCGCCGCTTCTACCGCTTCCGAACCACCCGATCCGAAATACACTTTATCCAGTGAACCTGGCGCAGCAGCGGTTAGTTTTTCTGCTAGGTTTTCCGCAACTTCGGTATTAAAAAATCCGGTATGGGCATAAGCGACTTGATCGATCTGCTGGTGCAATGCTTCACGTATTGCTGGGTGGCTGTGGCCTAAACAAGAAACGGCTGCTCCTCCGCTACCATCGAAATAGGCTTTACCATGTTGATCGTAGAGATAAACTCCTTTCGCTTGTTTAGCTAATGGCAAATTGACGTGGCAGTGACGTTGAAACAGATGATTCGGCATTTTATTTAGAGCCCTTTATTTCGTAGGAGTGCTTTAAATTAGTACAGCTTTACCGAGTCAAACAAACGATATATTATCAAGATGCATGAAAAAAACTCATAGGTATCACATGCCCAACAAACTCCCTCCCCTTAATGCACTGAAAACCTTTGAAGTTGCGGCTCGAAAATTGAGTTTCTCTCTCGCGGCAAAGGAGTTGTGTGTCACTCAAGGAGCCGTCAGTAAACAAATTAAGCTTCTCGAACAGTACTTGGAGCTTCCCTTATTTGATCGGATCAATGGCAGCTTAAAACTCACCGAAGAGGGACGTCAGTATCTACCCACCATCATGTCTGCCCTTGATCAAATTCAAACCTCAACGTCTCGCTTACAACAGTTTTCACAAGAGACCAAACACATCACGATAGATGTGACACCGTCCTTCAGTAATCTTTGGTTGATTCCACGCCTCACGCAACTCAACCAACTTGTTCCCAATATGAAACTCAACATTATTTCAGGGGATGGATATTATCAATTTCATCAATCTAGTGCCGATATTGCCATTCGATGTTTGACTTTATCATTAACTCACGATAATGCGACTCTATTACGTTCAGAAACCATGCTGCCTTTGGTTCACCGTGATTTCCTTGATTCGCACCCCATGGAAAACAGCACGGATCTTTTAGCACTTCCGTTGCTAATGCACACCACTCGCCCACAAATTTGGGACCAGTTCATTAGTCAGCAAGTCAATCAAGGCGAACTGTCTAGCAACCCTAATTTCTATCATGGATTTGAGCATTTTTTCATGTCGATAGAAGCGGCGAAGCACAAACAAGGCGTCGCGCTTGTACCGGATTTTCTGGCAGAAGCCGCCTTAACATCAGGTGAGTTGGTCAACCCACTTAACTTATCGTTTGCGAGCGGTTATGGGTTTTACTTCCTTGCACCCTCTTACCGTCAGTCCAGCCCCATCATTCAGACACTTTATGAGTGGTTCGATAAAAGCTTGAAGGTTACGTGATCGATTCAAGCTCAAACCTATGTGAGAACAAGTTTGAGCTCAATCTTATTTAGATGGGACTGTCGTCGATACCGAATACGTCGACATATCAATTTTTCTGTTTAGTTTCTTGATCTCAAAAAACACAATAGATACCGTGAGTAAGGTAGAAATCAAGTCTGATGCAGGGAACGCAATCCAGATACCGTCAGCCTGATAGTAGTGGGAAAGCAGCAATATCATTGGCAACAGCACAATAAATTGACGCGATAGCCCGAGCAAAAGTGCCGGCATTCCGCGGCCAATCGCCTGAAAATAGATCGACGAAATGATTTGTACCCCAATGATAGGAGTACATAGACAGAATGTTTTCAGCGCCGGAATCGCATACGCTTTTAGCTCAGGATCCGTTGTAAACATCCCAACAAGGTTACCCGGTAACACCATAGCTAAAGTAAAGAATACCACGGAAATCCCAGTGCCAAAGGCTAAGGCTAGCTGAAATACCTTTTTCACTCGTTGGTAGTTTTGAGCACCATAATTATAACCTGCGATAGGTTGAAACCCCTGTGCGATTCCCCCCAATGGCATCATCACGAAAGACATTAAGCGTGAAATAATCCCGTAGGTTGATATCGCAATATCACCACTAAACGTCCCGAGTAAATTATTAACAATAATCGCAATTAACCCAGTCCCCGCCATTTGAATAAAGTTAGGTAAACCTAATACGGTAACTTGTCTTACCAACCTAAATCGAAGAACCATGTGTGTGAATTTCAGTTTTAATACACCTTGCCCGCGTAAATAGTATGAAAATACCAGAATGAAGTTAGTTGTCTGGCCAATAACCGTTGCCCACGCAGCCCCTTCGATTCCCATATCTAAGGTGAAAATAAATATCGGGTCCAAGATAAGATTAATGACGACGCCAACAAGCATCACGTTCATCGCTTTCTTCGCATTTCCTTCAGAGCGGATCATGTTCATAGTAGACATGCTCATCATTTGAAACGGAACTGCAATCAGAAGGATTTGCACGTACCCTTTCGCGTAAGGAAGAATCGCTTTCGTCGCACCAAACAGAATTAAGGCATCTTCCAATGTATACGCTAAAACTGACGTTGCAATAATCGCGAGCACCAGAGAATATACAATGCACGTCCCAAGAACGGCTTCGGCTTCTTCTTGTTTACCCTGTCCCATTTTTCGAGACGCAATCGATGCACAACCTACTCCAACCATTTGACCTAAAGCACCAAGGGTAATTTGAATCGGAAACGCGATGGCCAGACCTGCAAGTGCCAACGCTCCGGCACCAAGTCCAACAAAAATGCTGTCTACGATATTGTACAGCGCCATAACCATCATGCCGACAACCGCTGGAATGGAAAGCCGCATCAATAACGGCACAAGAGGATCGCTACCTAAAAAATCTGAGTTCGCTGCGCGTTTCATTTTAAATCCTGTAGTTGTTCTGAAATGTTATGAATGGTTCTAAGAGCTTGAAAAAGGTCTGTACGTTGTTCTTCACTTAGTGCCATGAACTTTTTCCCCAAATGGTTACGCAGGTGGGTATCCATGAGCTCACCGGTTTCCAAACCCTTGTCAGTAATGGCTACCACGACTTTTCGTCTATCATCAGGGTGCTGAGAGCGTACAACCAATTCTAGTGTGATCAACTTATCGACGACGGACGTTAACGAACCTTTAGGGATCCCAACACGGTGCCCCAACTCAAGCATTGTGAGTCCACCACCACGGCGAACCGACATCAGAGTACGCATCTCTGTCTTATTGACCCCCAACTCACTCGGCACAATATGATCGTGCATCAGTTGATGGACAAAGTGATGGGGAATCTGAAACAAAAGCAGAATATCGTCGGCGTCCAAGTTGATCATAAAAGCAGCTCATTTTTTAATTAAAGTATGTGTTGATAAAGCATGTCTAGATATAAAACTGAAAGAGAATTTAGTACGAAAAGAGATAGTCTGTAAAAAGATAGTCTGATTTCAGACAATATATGTGAAACGTTGATATGTCAATACGAAAGTTCCATAAGATGCATATTAATAATAGTTGGAGCCAATCTTTATATCGTGAGAATAAACAAAACCGTGTTATGCTCCTCATTCGATTTTGCCACCTATAACAACAACCTTTAAAACTCCACTATGACGAATAAAACACTACGCTCCGACCTTCTCTTACTGCTCACGTCTGCTATCTGGGGTTTCGCATTTGTCGCTCAACTTAAGGGGATGGACTACATTGGTCCCTACTTATATAACGCAATCAGATTCGCTCTTGGTTCGATCTCATTACTGCCTCTAATCTATTTTCTCAACAGAAAGAGAGCAAATAGCACGCAAAGCGGCTCAACCAATAAACAGAGTATCTTTATTGCGGGATTATTAGCAGGAACGATCCTGTTTCTCGGCGCGTCACTACAGCAAGTTGGCCTTCAATATACCACCGCTGGAAATGCAGGATTTATCACAGGGTTATATGTTGTGTTAGTCCCCATTTTAGGCCTAGTTTTGAAACACAAAACAGGAGCCGCGACTTGGGTTGGTGCTCTATTTGCTGCAATCGGCCTCTATTTTATTAGCGTAAAAGATGGCTTCTATATCGGCAAAGGTGACCTGCTAATATTGGCGTGTTCGCTATTCTTTGCCATGCATGTGTTAACGATCGATCACTTCTCCAAGCGTGTAGAGCCTGTCACTCTTGCCTCTATCCAATTTGCTTGGTGTGGCCTATTTAGCTTTATTGTTGCCATCATCAAAGAACCCATTATGCTGGAACCAATACTTCAAGCCACCGTTCCCATTCTCTATGGTGGGCTTGGTTCTGTCGGCACCGCGTATACCCTTCAAGTTATCGCTCAGAAAGACGCTCCACCCGCACACGCGGCGATTATCATGAGTTTGGAGTCCGTGTTTGCACTTATTGGGGGAATTCTTTTTCTCTCGGAAGGTATGACGACCAGAGGGTTATTTGGGTGTGGCTTGATGCTATTAGGGATGATTGCGAGTCAATGGGACGTCATTTTCAAAGAGCTATCTTCAAAAAAGAAAGCCACGAAAAATATGGGGAACAAAGTTGCTGAGTAGCTTCTAGCCACGAGGGGTTAAAATGGGATACCGACCAGTTTAACCTCAATGGACGGCCATTGCTTATTGAGGGACAATACCATTGTATGTCCGGTGACCGTCCATTCTTGATTTGGGTTTAGTGCTTTTAAATTGTGTATGCATTGATAGCCACTAGATCCATACACTTCCTCATCTCCAAATAATATCGAAAACGCATCACCACGCTGAGCGCGATCGAGGTGAACTTCTTTTAAAAGACGCTTAACCAATCCTAGCTTTCGGTATTTGGGGTGAACGCAAACCTCGGCAATTCCACAGATTGCGCTAGGTTGTTCATCAATTATGACCTGCTTTTCATGCACAGCAATATGTGCAGCAAGTTCATCGCCTTGCCACAACATATATCGGTGCTGTGGCATGTCATTGTAATAGCGCTGTTTTTTGAAGATTTCCTCATCATTTCCACTAACAAAGCAGAGGCTAAGTAATTCTCGGAGCTGTTGGTCTAATGTTTCAGAAACATCGGAATCGTTAATGTGTTGATAGATCATTTCGGCACTCATCTGTGGCTCAATTGTATATTGGAAACGTCACAAGAAATCTATTTCGATCATTTTCTCGTGGAATAGCTTCTATCGTTGCATTATGTCGTGTTGCTATGTCCTTACAGATAGACATTCCCAAGCCAGCACCATCACCTTCAGTACTGCCACGACAGAAATGCTCAAAAATCCTTTCAAGTGCCTCTTTCGGTATTGCTTGCCCTGTATCAGAAATCAATACATTCACTGAACTTTTGTTTTGTGAAACATGTACCTGAATGTCACTTTGAGCACCAGAATATCGAATCGCATTATCGACGAGGTTTCTAAATAGAACCTCTAATAGCATCTGATCACCCGAGACACCGACTTGGCAACCAGAAAGGCTAATATCTTGGTTTTGTTTCAACGCTAACGGTGCCAAATCAGCAATCACATTTTGCAAAAGAGGAGTGAGTTCTACGTTCTCAAAAATACGCTCTGAAGGGTTATCCACTTTTGCTAATGTCAGCAGTTGATGAATAAGGCGATCGGTTCGTTCTATTCCTTGAAGTATATTTTGAAAATCACTGCGCAATTGGTCCGGATCATTGCTTTCGAGAGCATTTTCAACGTTCAAACGCAGTATGGTTAATGGGGTTTTTAACTCGTGAGCGGCAGCTCGAGTAAAGCGTTTCTCACGTTGCCATGCGAGCTCAAGTTTCGAAAATAATAGGTTTAATGCATCCACTAACGGGTCTAATTCTGCAGTACTCTCTTTCACGTGAACCCTATCCAAGCAATGTACATTTCTCTGTGTGATAGCTGTGCGAAGTTCATTGATAGGGCGAAAATATTTATCGATTAACCAAAACAGCAGTATTAAAAGCGTCGGCACAATTAAAATTTGTTCTACCAATGTTGAGAGTGCTATTTCGTTGATAATCTCTTGTCGAATTTCTTGTTTTTCTGCTGCAACTACAAACTCATTTTGGCTCACAGTGTTAGATAAAGAGAGTTGAAAAGTTCGCCATTGCTCCCCATTTTTATCCGCGTTGGCATATCCATTATTTTTGAATGACGATGAAAGTGCATCCAATTCTGGTGCCGAGCTCCAAACTAGATGATTGTCACGGTAAAATTGAAATATTAAATTTTGTTCATACGGATGCCCGAATTGAGTCTCTTTGTCATCATCTTCCTCGGCTAACGTTTCAATGCTCTGCATCCATTGGTCGAATAACTGGCGACGTTGTGCAATTACGTTCTCTTCACTTGAAATAGAAAGGGTTAGGAGCATCAACTTGGCGGATTGTCCCAGTCTAGCATCGTAAACCTCTTCAACTTCGTGTTTTGCAGATTGGAAACTGAAATACAAGGAAATAAGCAACAGAACACTCACTAACAGTCCCACGGAGAGAGTTAATTGTCGCTTAATTGAATACATCTTTTTATTTTTCAAGAATATACCCCACACCACGAAGGTTTTTAATGATAACGTCTGGTGCTTTTTTTCGTACATTATGAATATGTACTTCAATCGCATTATCACTTGAGCCTTCATCCCAGCCATGCATTGACTGCTGGAGTTGTTCTTTACTTTGTACTCGCCCCGCATTTGTGATTAAACATGCTAATATCTTAAATTCATTACGTGTGAGCTTTAGTGGAGAGTCGTTATATCGGATAATTTGTTCTGACAATGACAAAGACAAAAGACCAACTTGAATGATTTCATCCGCACTACCTGACTGACGACGAATTAATACCCTCAATCGAGCAAGCAATTCTTCTAACGCAAACGGCTTGCCGATATAGTCGTCAGCGCCACCGTCGAGTCCTTGAACCCGGTCATGAATATCATCCCTCGCCGTGAGTATCATAACGGGAAGTTTAAAACCGCCACGCCGAATATTACGCAATACCTCTAATCCATCGATATCGGGTAGAGTTAGATCCAAAACCACGGCTGTAAAATCGTCGGTTTTTAACGCCGTCGCAACACCTGCACCTTTTTCAACCCAATCAACGGTATACCCATGGCGACTGAGTGAAGTCACCATCGATTTACCAAGTAATTTGTCATCTTCTACGAGCAATAAACGCATAGATTAATTTAATCTCCCAAGTGCAGCTTCAATTTCTTGTCTCCTACCCGAATCAGCTAACGCACGATTAGGTCTTGGCGATGCTTGCATGGCACGGTTAAGATATATTTTCGCTTCCTCATCTTGGCCATCTTCTGCAAGGAAGTCACCATAAAAATAGTTGGAATCAATACCATTTGGATTGATCTCCAACGCTTTTTTCAACATTTCTTCAGCTTTCTTATCATCACCAAAACCGACTGGCCACCCTGGGACTTTGTAATATAGAGATCCCAAACTGGTATAGGCGGAACCGCTAAGAGCAGTAGGTGAAATTTCAATGGCATCTTCGAGTATCGCTTTCGCTTCTTTGACCAAAGATAACCCTCCTAAACCACCGACCGTTCCAGCAAGAGAAGCTTTATTAATCGCGAGCCAGATCATCAAATCTGGGTTTTCCGGATTACCCACCAAATACGCCTTGGTTTTTTCAATAGTGAACTGAAGACATTGTTCTCGTTCATCAGCATCTGTTGTGTCGTACTGACATTCAGCCCATTTTGTTTGAATATCATGAACGGACCGGTTGACCGCCAACACTGGCGTTGAAGCAAGTGTCAGAGATACCGTTAACCTACAAAGTAGTTGCTTAGTTTTCATCATCGTTACCTTTATTTATGACTGAATTTATTCACATATTGATGAATGGTTTCATGCTGTTTTTTAATCGCTGAAGAAACAACACTAGGAAGTATTTGATTGACTCGTGCATACCACTTTTCTGGCCAGCCTATCCACTTCGCTGAAAGTTCTTGTTCCAGCATATTCACAACGTGCTGTGCGACTATTTTTGGTGAATCGGTTTTGTTACCGAGTTGCTGATTCATTTGATTAACCGCATCACTGTTGAGTGATGTTTCCGTCGCTCTCGGCGCTAAATACTGAGCTCGAATCCCCGTAGTGAAGAGCTCTCGGTCCAAGGATTCTGTAAAGCGATGCAGACCCGCTTTGGCAGCGCAATACGAGGTGTAACCTGGGTATCCAATAGAGCCAAACGTTGAGCCAATATTTAGGATAATACCGGGGCGAGTTAGCCAAGTTAGTGCGGATTGACACAGCAACATTGGAGCAACAAGGTTAAGTTGAATATCATCGGCAATCTGAGCTTGGCTTTTATGGCTTAATAGTGAGAAGTCATTGCTGCCTGCATTATTAATCAAAGCCGCGACATGTTTGTTTTGCGTTGCTCGCTCATTGATCGAGGTTAACCCATCTGACAACATCATATCGGCAACCAAGATCTCATGCTTATCCTGGTATGGGAGCGAGGCTTTTAAGCTTTGAAGTTTTTCTTGGTTTCGTCCCACAAGGATAAGATGTGCGCCACTATTGGCCAACTCAAGTGCGATAGCCTGCCCTATTCCGCCAGTCGCGCCAGTCAGTAAAATGGTACTATTCTCTATCTTCATGACTTATTTCACCTCTTGTTGACTTGGAAGTGAACGCAGCATCTGTCCATATAACGAAAACACCATATTGGCGGAATCGATGATGACTTGTTTGTCTTCGTCTTTGGTTATTTTGTTCATAAGAGACTCAAAAAACTGCAAATGTTCCTGATCTAAAACACTATGAGAAATGAGATACGTCATCGCTGAAGGTGGTAAGTTCAATACCGTTTGAATTTTATCAGCCATCTGACCTCCAATCCCAACGCTTGTCCCTTCCAATACCCAAACCATTCCAAATAATGCTAATGGGTTATGTCTATCAATGGCGTTGTAAAGATAAGAAACCATAAGTTCAATGGCTTGCCCAACCTGGCCTTCATCATGGTTTTGACGTACCGATTCGGCACTACCACCGCAGGCTTCAATGTCGTTCAGAATCCATTCTTGATGACCTTTTTCTTCATCAATATATTCAGCGATAGCCTCACGTACCCATTCATATTCACCAGACAAACGACCACCACACGCCATCAATAAAGGAACCGTATGGTTAACGTGATGATAGGCTTGAGTAAGAAAGGCTATGTACATTTCTTTCGAAATATTGCCTTGTTGAACCTCGGTAATAACAGGCGCTTCTAACATTGCCTGTTGAGTGGTGAAGGTGGCTTGTTTGAGCTGTTCAAAAAATAGTGTCATAACCTGTTCCTTAATAAGCAATAATATGTTGAGAAGTGACGTTAATTCTTTCTATCTTTTGTCCTTCCAGCATTAATTCGGATGTTGTGTCTTGAAGCCATTGAGCAACACAGACCTCGATTTCATTTCGTTTAATTTTTCCGTTCTCGGTGTACCAACTCGAGATCGCAAGTGGTTTTTCGAGCATGAATAGGGTTTGCATTTGTGCATAATCGGGCAGTCTGTCATTTAGTGCCGAGACTTTGTGTTCAACATTATTGTTATTCTCTATGACTGCACATAATGCATGCTGGTCATTTCCAGTAATAATGAACGGAACGTTTGGCATCAATATCATCGCTTCTGACTCAACCCACTCTGGTGAAACGTTGCGGCCAAAAGCGGTAACAATCAGGTTTTTTTTACGACCAGATAGCGTAACGTAGCCTTGCTCATCGATTTGAGCTAAGTCGCCAGTTGCGAGCCACTCTTGAGTGAATGGATCATTTAGATACCCCAGCGCAACGTTTCCTTTTACCAATAGTTCACCATCCTCAGCGATACGGATTTGGGTGTGAGGCAAAGGCTTTCCGCACGTCCCCGATCTAGAGTCAGAAGGTGTATTCAAACACACAACAGAGCCACATTCTGATAACCCATAACCTTCATATGCGGGAATATTCAGCGCATATGCAGAATCAATCAGTTGCGCGGAAACCCGAGCACCACCAACCGCAACAAACTTGAGGGATTCAGCGAGTGAAGGGGTTTGTTTGACGAGTTGAATAAGCGCAAGCAGTAACCCAGGCGTTAACACTAAGCTTTCTGGTTTAACACTCGCTAAAATTTCAGAAAATAGATTTGGTTTAAATTGGCTTGAGCCTTGAAGTCCAGTGTATCGGCCAGGAAAAATATAAGACGTTACTCCCAAGATTAGCGGCACATAAATACCGGTGATATTTTCCAATAAGGTGGACAAAGGGAGTAACACCAAATGCGATTGAGCGAGATGGTTAATACGGTGGGCAAGTGAGTTTGCAACCAAACAAAGATGATCATTACTCAAACACACTCCCTTGGGCCGTCCGGTCGAACCAGAAGTGAAGGTAATTTTACCCGTGCCTTTCAGATAGTGTTGTTGCCCTACTGATTTTCTGCGCCATAACGATTGCCCAGCGATCGTCGTATTGGCTTCTATACTTGCACGGAGTTCAACATGACTTGAGACGGATAACTTTTGCCAATCACCAATCAATGCATCGACACCTGATTCTATAATAGTGTGTTCAACTTGAGCATCAGAGAAGAATGTTGGAATCGGGACAACCACAATATTGGCCGTCATTGCAGCGAGATCGATTATCGCCCAATTTAAGCTGTTTTCAGATCGCAACGCGAGAGCCTTTATGTCTTGTGCAATCAGCTCTGTCGCGACAGATTCCATTTTATTTTTCAGTTCTGAGTAAGTTAGTTGAATCTGTTGATCCGCTTCATTCATCCCAACCAAAGCAATTCCGTCTGGTTTAGTTGTCGCCCACTTAACTATGGTGTCGAGAAGAATTGTCATATACCACCTATGCTTGCTTGGTTTTTCGTTCGTGAATACATTGAAGGCGTTCAAGTCCTTTACGGAGATTGCCAGCCAATACTCGAGGCTGGTGCTCGTAATAAGATCCCCAAGTAGAATGTGCATTAGGAATTTTTTGTTGATCTGCATGTACGATAACTTGAGGCTCTAAACCCAGTCGTACCATCATTGCGTGTAACGGGTCTGTGGCGGTGAAAATGCACCATTCAAACCCAAACTCAACTAACGTCTTCGCCATAAGGTAAAAGTGAAGTGACGACATACCGTTAGCAAACGAGGCTAGATGACCAAATTCCACCAAACTTGAGCGACTAACCTCGCAATCAAGCATCGATGAGATCACTTTATCGGCATCATCATCTAGGTATTGCTCAAGGTATAAAGGCTCATCCTCGGCGATGCGGATACCGCACACTGAGACAATATTATTGTTGTCCATCAGCGTTAGATAAGCTGGCATAAACTGCTTGAGTTCAGCAAAGAAAGCATCCTGATAACGGCGAGAAACATGCTCAATCACTCTCTTTCGCAGTGGATGAGTTGGATGAATAATATCCAACGTAACGTTATTCAGAGAGGTTCGTCTACGAGCCGTCATGGCGTCTCCTTTGTGTGATTTGATATCAACACAATAAGACGTGAAACTTAAGAAACTCTTAAGAAGCGCAAGAAATGATAAATATATTGAGAGGTAGAGTAAAAAACCAGCAATTCTGATAGGATTTTGAATGTAGCGAGGATATGTCGACTTTACTAAATAAGCACTTTTTACAGCTCGCTAATCCAGTGATACCGTAATATTGATGTGTGGAAAGCAACTAAAAAGAGTGACTTTATCGAATCATTTTCTGTAAGCGTACATCGTAATAATAGGGGCGTTTATCTACAATTTTAATTCGGTGAAAATCTTTATGCCTTGGGTTGATGATGCAGTTAAATTCATCGTGAATGACGGCACTCGGTACCTGCAGTAACAGTGATTCTCTCTCGTCGTAAAAGGATTGACTCACCACTCGTGCAATGCCGCTGTCGGGTAAACTGTCCCACCCTTTTGGTAATTCTTCAGTAATCAAGCGTTGGATCTTAATATCATCTGGCACCCAGATCGTCAGCATAACTAATTTTGGCATTTCGTCCATAGATTCATGCACGAGCCGTTCTAAGGCAGCGAGAGATCGAGAAAAAACCGTATAACATGCCAACATGCCTCTATCATGCCACCGACCCGCAGTATAGAGTCCACCAACCCCCTCTAAATCAGCGAAGTCAGCCACGGATAGCCGATACAACTCCATTACGCAGAAAACCCATAGGTGAGTTTTGTAATCGTCTCACTCACTAATTTTATGCCCGTTACCGTATCACAAATAGAGATCGGCGTTACGTTGCCCAAACTGACATTCGGGCGTTGAAACCAGCGTTTACGTTTCTCAGTATCACCAAAGTACTTGTCGCATTGGTTGACCAACTCAGCAAGCATCAGAACATGCTCACTCGATGCGGAGCTAAGTTTTCCATTGGCTTTAGTTTTGCGTTGAATATTACGTAGGTTCTCACCAATGAGTAACGCATACTCCTGCTTGGTTACGCCTAATTGCTCTGTCCCATTATCCAATACCGAGACGGGCAAGCCATTACGAATCATAGCGAGGCTTTGCGCCACATTGCTCATATCCGATTTCTTGCCGCCAAGCGATTGATAAGCTGTTGAGTACATAATTTCACCCTCATGTTTACACTCCTACAATATACACGCCATATGTCGCACTATCAAGCGTCATATGTCGCAATTATGGGCGTTACATCAAATCGAGCGATGATGCTAGAAAGAGAAAATTCACTGTAGCATCGAGTCTGCCGTACAAATAGAAACCTCAGCCCACTACACCCCATATATAACAGGTGATGTAAGATTTCTAATTGCTTTTACGATGGCAAGTGGAACATCTGCACTGGTACTTGGGTTTAACTCCGATGGTACACCTTGCCAATCAATATTCAAATTTCCGACAGTGCTATTAAATTCAACACGAGTTTTCATTGTTGAACTCACAGGATCGGCATGTAACTCGACATTGGTACTATCGAGTCCAGCGGTCGCGAGGGCAAGCATCGCGGTGATGTTACTGCTTTTGGGAAAAAGATGAGCGGCCTCACGAGCGGTTCCTTTAAAAAAGCAGGTTGTATCGGTGATATTTTTCAAGTCAACCAACTCTTCTGCGTGTGTACCTTGCCAAGACAACGTCGGTTTTATCTGTGAGATTGATACCTGTTCGACATCCGCTAGCGAAGCCGCCGACATCCAATCGACACCGGGAAGCGCACCAGAAGATAATAATATTTTGGATCCAGACTGATCTGCAGCATCGATAAAATCTCGTAGTAGTTTATCGTTTGTAAAAAGTCCAATGCTCGACACAACAAGGTCGATACCTCTTTGCAACACATCAATACCATCACTATTCAGTGTTCCCTGCCCGGCAGCTTCAACGACAATATCGGGTTGTTGGGCAAAAAAATGCTCGCGACTCTCAGTAATGATTGATTTGAAATGATCCGATTGATGCCCATTTCTCGCGAGATTTTTCTGCTTATCTCGGCACAACAGCGAGACTAAGGTTGCATTGCCTGCATCGCCATTTTCGATGCAACTCGCGACCGTTTGCCCAACTGCACCTAAACCAATAATGCCGACTTTCAATGCTTGTCTTTGTTTCATTTCAATCCTTAATCAAAAAGATAATATTTAATATCAATGCCTTACTCCAGACAGCAAGAAACATCGTAAGCCTTTTCCTTTCTGGATAACATCTAGACATAACTCAAGTAATAGGAGGTTTAATAATCGCTATTTAAATCATCCACCATTATTTAAACAGCAGATCCGGTATCGCCAAGCTAATCCATGGGCAATAAGTAATGATCATTAGACCAACGAGCATAATAAGAAGAAACGGTATACATCCCTTGAAAATATCGGCTAACTTCATCTGTGAAATAGTGACGGCAACGAAGAGATTTAGCCCAACAGGTGGTGTGATCATTCCAACAGAATAATTGACGAGGTTAATAATTCCGAAATGGACAGGATCTAACCCAACTTCGGAAGCAATCGGTGTCATTAATGGCGCCAGTACGATAATGGCCGATGAGCTATCAAGAAAAAATCCGGCAATTAACATGACAATATTAAGTAATGCGGTTATCGCAAACGTAGAATCGCTCAATGAAAGTACGCTATTTGCAATAGCAGTAGGAGTACCGGTTATCGTCAATAACCAAGAAAATGCCGAGGCGCCCGCAGTAATCAACAATAGTGAGCCAGACGTAAGTCCGGTGTTTTCTAAAATTTTCCAAACATCTTTAGGGGTAATCTGCTTGTAAACCACCATTCCAACAAACAGACCATAGACACAAGCCACGGAAGCTGATTCGGTTGCGGTAAACACCCCACTATAGATGCCACCTAACAAGATTACGGGTAAACCTAAGCCCCATGCCGAGCCCTTAAATGCTTCTACCACTTCTTTGAGGCTTGGGAACTCACTGCCCACATACTGCTTCCGTTTTGCATGAACCACGCAATACGCGATCAACATACTTCCTAACAGCAACGCTGGAAGAATACCTGCCGCAAAGAGCTGACCAACACTTGTTGCAGTCACCGAACCATAAATGATCAATGCGATACTTGGCGGCACGATTGGCCCCAATGTACCGGCGGTTGTCAGCAAACCAATCGAAAAGCGTTTGCTGTAACCCGCCTCCACTAAAGCAGGAAACATAATGCTACCAATCGCAACCACAGTCGCAGGGCTCGAACCTGAAATTGAACCAAAAAATAAGCACGATAATACCGCCGCAGACGCTAAACCGCCGGGCAACCAACCAATCAAAACTTGAGCAAGGCGAATGAGCCGAGTAGACAAACCACCAACACGCATTAATTCCGCCGCAAGAATGAAAAAAGGAATCGCCATCAAAGAAAAATTATTGATGCCCGAAAACATCCTCATTGGGACGATAGTCGGATCCATCGGTCCAGCTAAACCAAGAGCCCCAACCACCGAAAAGGCAAGTGAGCCATAAATAGGCAAGCCTAATAACAACAATACGATAAAAATTGGGAGTAAGAATGCGATCATGAGAGGCCTTATACTAAAAAGAAAAGTAATCGTTCATCGTTGTAGAAACACAACTTACTTTCGTTGCATGTGCTCTTTATAAGCCGAATATATAAGCTCGCTATAGCGATACATTTGAAGCGATGCAGTAATCGGAATAAATGCGTAAATCGAAGCCACAGGAAGTCTAAGCGCGGGAGAAAGCTGCCCTCTCATTAACGTGGCATAGAAAAGATTGCCGCCGTAATACAACAGAGCTGCCGCGAATGCCAACCCTAGAGTCGCCGAGATCGCTTTAAATATTGGCAAATAAGTCTGACTAACAAGAACTTTTACCACATCGACCGTAATATGAGTACCACGGCGAATGCCTAAGCTGGTTGACAAAAAAGTCATCGAGATAATGAGGTATAAGATGGCCTCTTCTGCCCAAAAAATGGAATCATTGAGACCATAACGAAATACGACCTGAATAAAAGTCAAAATCGTCGCCAGCGCTAAAATACCCGCGATAGCAAAACCTTCAACCTTATCTACAATGCGATTTACTCGTTCAAACATGCTTGTCTCTTTTTAGTCGTACTTCGAAATGACTAGAAAATGGTACCTTTGCTTACATTGCACAAAGATACCGTTTTTCCATTATTCGCTATCTAATTCAGCATAAACCAGGTCTAGAAGGTCGGAAGTAAGCGTGTCACGAAATTCTTCATGTACTGGTTTACTTGCCTCAATAAAGGCGTCGATCTGTTCAGAAGATAACTCTGTCACTTGAGTACTTTCTTTGATCGTTTCTAGAGCGGCACTTTCCAATTCATTGGTTAATTTACGCGAAACGTCTCGGCCGTGATTAAACGCGTTGGTCATCACAAGTTGTAAATCCTCAGGTAGCGAATCCCAAGCATCCTTGTTCACGATAGCGGCATAGCCATGGTAAGCATTTGCGGTTAACGTCATGAATTTTTGAACTTCATAAAAACGCTTACTCGTGATATTGGCAATCGGGTTTTCTTGTCCTTCAATCACGTTCTGCTGAAGCCCATTATAAACTTCGGTATAGGCCATCGCCGTTGGGTTAGCTTCTAAATTTCGATAAGTACTCAATAGAATCGGGGATTGCATCGTTCGCATTTTAATCCCTTTCAAGTCTTCCGGTGTTTCGATTGGGCGAACGTTATTCGTCATGTGGCGAAAGCCTGCTCCCCAAAAATTGACCGCATGCATGCCGTGACCGTCTAACGTATCCAAGATCTTACGACCCGCTGGACCATCGAGCACTTTTTTCATTTTATCTTCAGAAGGTAATAAGAAAGGCAGGTCTAAAATCTGAACACGAGGTTCAAAATTACCTAAGGTAGCCGTTGGCGGGATGGCGATTTGAACCATATTCATTTGCAATTGTTCAATAATTTCTACATCACCACCAAGCTGAGCTGCAGGAAGTACTGTCACTGAAATGCGTCCGTCTGATTTTTCATTGACCTCTTTGGCAAAAGCAATCGCTGCCTGACCATTTGGGGTTTCATCAATAAGGACATGGGCAAATGTAAAGTTAAAATCTGCCGCTGACGCAGCGCCGCTCAATAAAAGGGCTATAGCCATTGATAAACGTTTTTTCATCATAATTTCCTTATAGTTACATGTAAGTCTCGACTCTTCCCATGTCAATTTATTGCTCTCTAACTTGAGAACATAAATCACATCGTATGGGACAGGTGATGTATTCCTATACACAGCAAGAATCCGTATGCTTAATACCAAACTAAACGTCGCTCAGACCAAAGGCAATAGCAGTTTTCTTACAGTAACTGAAAAAAAATTTACATTAAAATCGCTTACATGTTATAAATTTTAGTATGAAATAAGACCATGAAGATCTCTGTCCAACGCCTCATCGGAATCAAATAATGTGAATACGCCCCCTGATCTGCTCAATATCAACTGGAACGACTTGAAGTATTTCTTAGCGCTAAAACGCTATGGACGTCTTTCCGTTGCCGCAAAAAAATTGGGATGCACGCACGTCACCATCGCCAACCGTATTGAACAACTTGAGCTTGCCATTGAAACCAAGTTATTTTTTAAAAACAGTAGAGGGTTTCATTTAACGAAGGCAGGAGAAAATTTATTACCTTACGCCGAAGAGTGCGAAAGAACACTGCGACTCGCGAATGAGAATTATCGAAGCCGTCAGAATATTCGTTCAAAGATACGTATTGGCGTCACCGAAGGCTTTAGTAATTACTATCTCGCCTCTCGGCTTCCACAGTGGGTAAGAGACAAAAATATCGACATAGAGTTAGTCTCGCTTGCCGGTTTCACTGTCATGACAAGTGGAGAGGTCGATATCAGCATCACTATTGGTCCGCAAAAAGGGAGCAATATTATTCAAAAGAAATTAACGGACTACACCCTCGGTATTTTCGCCAGCCAAGACTACCTCGCCACCCGTCTACCCATTACACAACGTTCGCAGTTAATCGAACACCCCTTCATTGGCTATATAGAAGATCAAGTGTTTTCAAGTCTATTAAAGTACCAAAACGAAATCTCGCCAGGTCTCCAGTTTGTATATAAAACAACGACAATACACACGCAATGTCAGGCGATAAAGACTGGGTTAGGTCTAGGCATTCTCCCTCACTTTGTCGCTTATGATGAGACGACTTTGAGTAGCGTAATTCCTAGCCAGCAACTTGATAGAGAGCTTTGGATATCAACCAGTAAAGATTTGCATCAATTTAAAGATCTCAAACTCACGTGGGATTTTATTATTAACAGCTGCTTGGCTGAAAAACATATCTTTATTTCGGGGAAGAATGTTCATTAGATTGATAAAGTCACGGGCGTATCTCGTGATACATTTTGCCACCATTAAGAACTCACTAAAAGAAGTGGCTGAGATCTTCACTACCCCTCCCCCCTTAACCCCTAACAACATTCCAGCAATGTGACGAAAAATGCCGAAAAGATTTTATTTTTTTAACGATCAGTTCCCAGATCAATAAATGTCCAAATTTCTAATGATCTTGCCGGTATTTACTCATATAGTTTCATTCGAAATTGATGCACTTGCAACAAAAAACTTCGTTCAATATCTTATTGGTAAGTAATCATGGTGACTTTTTCGGAACGGGGTCTGCTATCAATTGAAATCTGGATTTTGAAACGTTCCGATTGCTGATGGTTCTGGTGGTTCCAGCACCCCGTCAACTGGAACTCACTTGACGAGGGAAACACATGGATAGAGGTCAGTGGAATAAGTTATTTAACAGACCTACAGCAGTAGGCACTGCACTTGCTGTTGCGGCAACAATCTCACCGCTCGGAGCAGGTCCACACGCAGCGCCAGCCGAAAAATCAGATGGCGAAAATATGAAAGACATGTCCGCTTCTGATCAGAAGACTGATACTCAAAAACAAACCGATCCTAATATTGTCTATATCATTTTGGACGATATGGGCTTCTCCGATTGGGGGGCTTTCGGGTCTGAAATCAAGACTCCTAATATCGACCAGTTGGCTGAGCAAGGGTTGCGCTACAACAATTTCCATGTATCGCCGCTATCATCCCCGACCAGAGCATCCCTCTTAACCGGTCGTGAAAGTAACACAGTCGGAATGGGTCACGTCGCAGCCTTTAATGGCCCACCAGAAAGAACCAACTTACAAGGGCGCATAACCCACAATGCTGCAACCATTATGCAGATGCTGAAAGAGAATGGTTACAGTACATATGGCGTTGGGAAGTATCATAATTCACCCAAAGTTCACAACACTCCTGCTGGCCCTTTCGACTATTGGCCTTTAGCTAAAGGCTATGATCGCTACTTCGGATTTCTCGATGGCGAAACGGATCAGTTCACGCCACAACTCATCAACGGCAATGAGACGCTGCCTCCAGTCGATGACGAAAACTACATTCTCAACAACGACCTGATCGCTCACGCAAAGATGTACATAGCGGATCACGCATCGGTCTACCCCGACAAACCCTTTTTCATGAATTTTGCCTTCGGAACCAGCCACTCTCCTATACAGGTCGTCGAGAAATACGTCGATATGTACGATGGGGTTTACGACAAGGGCTGGGACGTCATCAGAGCAGAGCGATTTGAGCGCATGAAGGCCCTTGGCATCTTCCCTGCCGACATGGCTCTTCCAGCTTCCGACCCAGGCATACGGCCTTGGGATAGCCTTAGCGATGAAGAGAAAGAACTCTACGTTCGCTTCATGCAAGTCTATGCCGGCTTTATTACCGAAGCAGATGAAAAAATCGGTGAACTGGTCAGCTACCTGAAAAAGGTTGGCGAGTACGACAACACCATTATTGTTCTGCTCAATGACAACGGTGCCACAGATGCCGGTGGACCTGATGGAACCGACAGTTTTGCAGCGGCGCTGGCAGGCGGAAAAGCGAGAACACTTAAAGATCTCTATCCAAAACTTAAAGAGATTGGCGGGCCTAATGTTGCAGGCCTCTATCCGAAAGGCTGGGCGCAGGTCGGCAATACACCATTCAAAGGATATAAAGGCAACGTATACGAGGGCGGAATCAGAGCCTCACTGCTAATCTCCTGGCCTGAAGGCGACTTCGCCGATAAGGGCAAAGTTCGCTCCCAGTACCTGCATTCAAGTGATATCTCGGCAACAATGCTCGATATTATCGATGCTGAAGCACCAACCGTATACAAAGGCATCGAGCAGCTTCCGGTTACGGGTGTCAGCCTTGCGAGCACCTTTAACAACGCCGAAGCACCCGAAGTAAGGGATAACGCCTTCGTTCTCTATCAGAATAAGTCCTATATCTATGATCAGGGCTGGGTCGCAATGACACAGGATTTCAGCTCCGACCAATGGGAACTCTACAATGTTAACGAGGATATGGGCCAAACCACCGATGTCGCAGCCAAATATCCAGCTAAGCACGATGAAATGAAGGCTCGCTTTTTTGAAATGACAAAAGAAGCTGAAATTCCAATGCTACCCTTTTCGCCAATGCTGGCCGCTTACATCCCTAAAGATGCAGCCTCCGCTAGGAGCAGTTTCAAATATTATCCAGAAATGTCACACATCATCGGCGGATTTCCTCCTCACTCAGGAAGCATGACCATCACTGTTCCGATTAGCAGAGACGACAAAAATGACGAAGGCGTTCTGGTTGCATTAGGTGACAACATCGCCGGTTATACCTTCTACATCAAGGATGAGAAGCTTGTCTATGAGTACGACAGCCATGGCGTTATGTATAAAGCTTCGTCAGACACGAATGTGCCAACCGGTGATTCCGTTGTGAAATATGTGTTCGACAGAAAGAGTCGCAAGAACGGTATCGGCACACTCTTCATCGACGACAAGCAGGTCGGTCAAGGCGAAATCGGAACCTCTGCGAATCTCGGACCTGAAGGCATGGATGTTGGTAAAGACCTCTTCCTTCCTGTTAGCAAGGCATATGCCGACGAAGAGAATGGTTTTGCCTTTAGTGGAAGCATCGATTACGTCCAGTTCGATGTTAAGCCATTCATGGCTGGGCCTCCTCCGGGTGCTGGCAAGCCAGGTGCAGAGGGCGGTCGTCCACCGGGTGCCCCTGCCGCAGCAAGTCACTAGACCATACTTTAAGTTGAATATTTTATTTAACTTAAAGTGCTAAGAGCCGAGGCTGGGTTTTCCCAAAAGGAATCCCAGCCTTGGCTCAGCTTTTATGTCATTTAGCGGAGCGGCCTAAGGTTGTAGTGGCACACAGGTCGAAGGTTAATTTTTCAAACTGAACTCACCCCACAACATAGAGAAAGAGATATAAAATGAAAACCGATGATCGCCAAATAGGAAGCGGCTATCACATGATGGCAAAACCGATGGGGCCTCTGTGCAATTTAGATTGTGAGTACTGTTTTTATTCAGAGAAGAAATCATTTCTTCGAAAGGAAAATTATTACCGCATGTCGGATGAGGTACTCGAAGCCTTTATCAGTAAATACATTTCCTCACAGGATATTCCAGAAATTCAGTTTGTCTGGCAAGGAGGCGAGCCGTCTTTAGCGGGCCTAGATTTCTTTGAGCGAGTCGTTCAAATTCAAGCCAAATACGCGAATGGCAAGTCAATCGTCAATGCCCTGCAAACCAATGGGACATTGCTGAATGACCAGTGGTGCACTTTCTTAAAAAAGAACAGCTTCCTCGTCGGCCTAAGCATCGATGGGCCAGAGCTATATCACGACCGCTATCGCGTTGACCATTCAGGCAAACCAACATTAAGCAAAGTCCTCACCGCGCTTAATTTATTGAAAAAATATGACATCCCTTACAATGCTCTTGTCTGCGTTACCAGAGAAACATCAAAACACCCACTCGAAATCTATAATTTCCTAAAATCGCTGGAGATTGAATACATCCAATTCACGCCTATTGTAGAAAGGGTTCCAAACGATTCGCAGTTGAAGCAGGGGCTCAAACATGCAGCGCCACCTATTTATGATGAAGAACTGGATGTCACTCTATCACCCTACTCTGTTGAACCGGCCGTCTATGGTGACTTTTTAATCCAGATTTTTGAGCAATGGGTGCGCACCGATGTCGGCTCGGTTTTTGTCGTCAATTTTGAGTGGGCACTCGAATCCTGGTTGGGGCTACCATCTACAATCTGCATTTTTGCCAAACAATGTGGCAGCGCATTAGCATTGGAGCACAATGGCGATATCTATTCCTGCGACCATTATGTCTACCCCGACTATCTCCTTGGCAATGTCCTAAAAGAAGACCCTAAAAATATGGTTGCCTCAGACCAGCAGCAGAACTTTGGAGCAAACAAAAGCACCTCGTTACCAAAGAAATGCCTTAACTGTGAAGCCCTATTTGCGTGCAATGGGGAGTGCCCCCGCCATCGCTTTTTAACCACCCCTAGCGGTGAACCGGGCTTAAACTATCTCTGTGAAGGTTATTACAAATACTTCAGGCACATCCATCGCTACATGAAGGTCATGGTTCAGTTGATTGAACAGGGTCAACCCGCTTCCAAGGTTATGGACGTCGTTAAAGGCCCACTCGTCATTATTAAGGAAAAATCGTGAAGGGAAACCAAATCTTAATGGCAAATGGGATAGAAAAAGATTCAGCTATCGACTAACTGGGAATAGAATTCATCGTCTTTGTTCGATATGGATAAAGCTCACCATTTTGATAAGTAAACTCGTACTCAGAATTGAGTTCATCCACGTAGCTAAGTTTGATATTGTTTGGCTCAATGCTATTTATGATAACGCTATTTGGATCACATGAAACGAGATCCGACACTTTATCTAACGCTTCTTTTACCTGAAACCTCATATTCCACCTTAACTTTTATTAGACTCTACTCGTTATACTAGTAGGTGAATATTTGATGTGTAAAGTATAAGTAATGAATTCAGTTGAATAACATTTTTGGGACAAGAGAGAGATAAGAAACAGTCGTTATATTATTTGGTGGCTTTAGTTAACCTGCAGTGTGAAAGACGGCAGAATAGCGTAAGTTAATTTCTTCTCTTGTTTTTTCCTTTGTCTACCGAGACTTGTGTGACATCATGTAAACTATAATCTACGTGCTTGTATAGGATTTAGACAGGATCATGATATCAAATCACACAAAATACCCACTAACCAACTATTTCATGCATATAGAAAAACTGCTTAAAGACAAAATGAGATCCTCATTGGGTAGCTTGGGAATTCACTTTGGCCAGGCTCGAATTTTAATTTCGTTACTCGATTATGACGCCTTAACACAAAGAGAAATTGCTCAAGGATTGGACATCAAACCCGCGACTGTGACCAATTTAGTCAAAAAAATGGAGGTTTCGGGGTTAATAGTGCGAAAACAAGATACTCAAGACGACCGAATTATGAATGTGTCTCTTACAGAGCAAGGCATAAAATCGGCTAAAATTAGCTTAGAAATCATGGTTGAACTTGATAATGAATTACGCAAGTCCCTTGATTTAGATCAGGTTAAAGACCTCACATCTTCCTTAATCACCGTACGTAACTCTCTTGGTGGTGATAAGCCTCACATTATAAAATAAAACCTTTTGTCCCGCCTACCTAATTGGTTTAACTTTCTAGTTAGTTATCTAACTATTACCTAGCTAACCATTATTCAACTAACTATTACTTAGCTAACTATTATTTATCTAACTATGGATTAACTAATATTCATGCTCGTAATGCAGTTCTTTGACACAAGATAAGTTTGTCTACGCTCAATGAAGCGTAAAACACTGTAACTCGTGCTAGATAGAAAAATGTTGATGGATAATTCAAAAAATTTAGCAGAAATAAGTGCACTAGACGCTTAGCTAAATTTGTTGTGGATACATATTGTCATCTCACGACGCTTTA
Organism: Vibrio phycocola; assembly: GCF_054404255.1. NCBI lineage: Bacteria > Pseudomonadati > Pseudomonadota > Gammaproteobacteria > Vibrionales > Vibrionaceae > Vibrio > Vibrio phycocola. The sequence continues at coordinate 166,816 of NZ_JBTAMQ010000004.1, read as the reverse complement.
TCGACCAGCCACTGAAGATAGGTCATTAATGGGAAATTCATCATGTGTTGCTCAAAGTTGAAAGCCCTTTATCTCTTACCAGCCGTTAATCTAGAGTTTAATTTTATTAAAGAATTCAATGAAATAAACTAAAAATACACTGAGGCGCAAGAAATGAAATATTTGAATAACGTGAAAAAATTTGCCGTACTGCCACTGGCCGCCATTATTTCTTCAGTCTTATGCACATCCGCATTCGCTGCTGGGTTTGCTACAGAATTTGAGAAACCTGCCGAGCCTGAACACCCAAGAGATGCCGTTGATGAAGGATTCGTTCGACCATCTGCAGCCGCGCTTGGATTTAGTATGAGAAACCAGTTTGCAGTTAGAACATATAGTCTCGATGATCGTGCCTTTAAAGATGGTGAGGGTTCAGAGTATACCACCATGGCATATAACAACGTCGGGTCGTATACCATTGATGAAATAAGTACGATAAATTGGTGGGTCAAAGCTGTAGATGGAATCATGGGTTATGACAGTGGGGTAAGCGACGATTTATCCATGGCTCAGAATGAAGGCTCGGAACTCACCATTGCTCAGGTTTACGGACGAGTGAAAACTGACACTGTCGATTTGAAAGTCGGTATGATGCCGGTGTTCTTTGGCGGTGGTTATAACCTGCAAGGTGATAGTTTTACCGGTGTAGACCTAGAATATACTCTACCTACGAGTACCGTTATCCACACGTTCGGTGCTATCACTTCTGAAAACGATGATGTTAGCTCTGGAAATGATGGCTATTCACCTTTCGAAGGCAACGAATATATCGATGGTGACAGTGGAACCGACGAGGATGCATACGCTTATGGTATCGAGGTCGGCCATGGAAATACAGCAGGTGGCATGTCTGCTTACTACGTTCGTAAAATCGATCAATTGACGAATGATGACAAACAATCGGTTGGTGTAGCAGGCAGTTATAAAACCGGTAAACTTCGTTTTACTGGTGAGGCGATGACCTTCTTTGGCGACGACGGCAGTGGTACAGATTATGATGGTACTCAACTGGTAATAAATGCCAAATACCAACTACCTGCTGGTTATGTAAACACCAAGCTTTATTATGCAGCTAGTGTAGATAACGATAAAACTCAGCAAGTTAACATATTCAAACAAGGGATGGTCCAGCCTTTCAACGAAGGTCTTGGCCAGATGTTTGATCACGATGACTCGAATCTGCAGATGTTTGGTAAACCGACCACCCCGTTTGCAATTACCAAAAACTCTGGTGTTATCGGTGCCGTTGTCAGTGGCATGTATAAGCCTTCAAAACCAATGACGCTTACCGGTGGGTTGATGTACCTGGTACCTGAAGATAGCGATAACAATACTGAAGCTAATATTTTTGTCTATGATTATACTGGCTGGACGAGCCTAGCAATCCTTAACGCGGCTGCTCAGTATTCCATTAGTGATCATGTAAGTGCTGGCGTTGGTTTATCTTATACATCGTTTACTGCTGAATCAGGCAGTGACCTGGATGATGGATTAGCTCTTGGCCTAGGGCTTGTTTTTGATTTCTAAACGCCCTCTTGAATAAAACAGCTAAATAGAGAAAAGTAAGTTCCAGCCATTACCCGTGTATCTGGTAATGGCTTGTTTTTTAATTTGGGATTAACACCAGATTTAAGGTTTTCTACAGATTTAATGATTTACCACTCCCTCACCAATAATCTGCTTTTTACCCCACTAATTTGCAATCCCATCGCTTCAAACACCTCTTCGAATTCACGGCATTGCGAAGGGATATTGGGCAACGATAGCGATGCTTCTGAAAAAAATCGTTGAGTGTTAACATCATTATCACCCCAAGCTAATTGCCACCAATCGAGTATACGATGTTTGGAATGAACCAAACGTTCTCGCTTAGGTAACCGATCTTTTTTATTTTGATTTTCCTTTTTCGTTGTTGGCAATAAGTTCCAGCGATCATTATTAGGCCAATACGAAAAAGGTAAGCAATGATCGACATGATAATCTTGAGTAATTTTTGTATTACTCCAAACGCTGGAAATTCGAACATTATCACGCTGTAAATCGTTAACTCGCTTTCTCACATCACTTGTATCGTGTTCTTTATCTACCCATATCAAGCTATTATGATAAGTCTGCAAGGTAATTTGACGCTCTTGATTGAGTTTAAAGCGCTGCATTTGCATAACCCATTGATTAACGACCAACGGCTCAATCCATGAATTATATAAGCGAAAACACTCCCACAAGCTCTCTTTAAGTACTAACGAGCCAAAACCTGAAAAAAATTCATTATCTAGAACGATACCTGATTCCATTTTTCGGCGTTTGGGAGGAGTCTTCGTTCTAAATTCCTGATTTTTATCTTCAATAGAGCCACTGTAGATAAACTTGATTGGTCCCCGTTTCATCGTTTCAATTGAGTCTTTGAGGGTATTTTGAATTGCTATTGCGTCATCACCAGTAAAGAAACTACCAATTGCCAAATCATCCGCTAAAAGGTGAGTAATTATATCCCAACCATCAGGTTTGATGAACGCCAGTCCAACCTTAGTATTACTATTTTGTTGAATATTTTCTATATCAATTAGACGCTTATACGCTTTAACCCAATACAAAGCGACCAACCCCAACGGAATAGACACCTCACCTTCTGAACTGTCGATCACGCAACCGGGGTGAGCATCAGCAATACGTAATAAAACTCGAAGTAGACCAAGCTTATAGGTCGAACTTTTGCTGTCATTAACAATAATATGTCGCACTTTGTTCAAATCACCAGAGCCATCATCGGGCAATGACATCACGACCGTATGCCAAGTAACCGTTGTGCGTCCTAGAGTGTCATCTGAGTGTGTTTTACGTCTAACCAGCAAAGCGGTATCTTTAGCGAAACTCTCGAACTCTTCAATCGAGACAGGGTAACTTTCTCTTCCATCAGAGAATTCACCATGACGAAGTGAAATCACCAATCGACCGTTAGGAGCAAGTAAGTTGGATAACTTCCTAAAAGCTCGGCTTCTATGACTCGGTGCTAAATGCATCCATACGGCACTGACTAAGATAAGATCAAAACGTATACCCAAGTTTTCGATCTTTTTTAAAGAAGGGAGCGAATCTTTTACCCAAGTCACTTTATCGCCCGTAACTTGTTTTCCGCATTCAAGCATCGCAGAAGAAGGTTCTAATGCGATAATATTCGCTCCTCGTTCTGACATCCATTTCGAATCTCTACCCGTTCCAGCACCAACATCTAATACTGTTTCACCCATTCCAGGCCAAAACAGTTCCCAAGATTCATGCACTTTTTCAAACTCTAAAGCATTATATCGCTCTGAAAGTCGATGAGCATTTTGGTCATAAAAAGAAGAAGTTGAAGACATAGTGCGCGCCATTTAATTAGGTCATTAAATCATATACAGATTAGTGTCAGGGAGCCAACTGATATTTTAAGGGGGTTACCTGAGAGAAGAGGATGTTTGTAGTGGTAAAAGTGAAAAAGAACAAACATATACCCGCCTCAATACGCTAGCTTGCCCTTATATCTACCCGCTTACGCGTTAACGCTATACCCACAATGATCAATAACATTGCAACTAAGCTACGTAATTCGATCGCTTCGTTCAAAATAATCGCACCAGTAAAATACGCCACTAAGGGAATAACGTAATTAATGTACGACAGAAAGGTTGGGCCTGCGGTGCGGACAACGGAAAACAGTATAATGGTGGCACAGGCCGTTGGCCCGACACCCAGCCACAACAAAGACAACGTGGACTTGAAAGAGTAGCTTTGTTGCCACGGTAAATCTTGCCAAAGCCACAATGGGACTATGGCGACACTGGACACAATCATCACACCCGCTGCCGTGACGATAGGATCAAAGGAAGGTAAGCGCCGTGCTAAAATAGCGTTCACCGCATAGCTAAAGGTGGCGAGCACGATCAGTAGACCACTGAGTAAATTGTTTTGAGTTCCTACTATCGATGGTCCAAGTACAACCGCCACGCCTGAAATACCCAATAGAAAACCGAGTATTTTAAAACGATTGAGACGTTCCCCAACCACAAAATAGTGCGCCAAAATCATCGTTGCTAAAGGCATAAAGGCCATCAACAACCCTGTAATTCCTGAGCTAACATCCTTCTGACCGATGGAGATCAAAAGAAACGGCAATAGATTACCCACAGCACCCAACAGTAGAAACACGCCCCAAGTTAACGGTTCCTTGGGCAAGCTCAAACCTTTGGCAAGCATAAAAAACGTGAGAATAACCGCTGCGAACAACACTCTAAGAGAGACGATTCCAACAGGGCTAAAACTTTCCAGAGAGACAGTGGTAAACATAAATGACGTACCCCACAGTAGAATCAGCACTAGCAGAGATAGCCAATCTTTAATGGTAGGTGTGTAGCGGTGAGGCATGTGTGTGTCCCAATTATCGTCAATGTTGAGGAGTTTAAACGATCCCGAAGCGAACGAACCCATTTTTTCTTCTCATACCATGAAAAATGATCGATTTACAACAATTGGCGTATTGTAATCATAATATGTAAATTTTAAGGAAACCCGATGCCGAAATTATTGCTCTCTAGCATCACTACTTTGCTATTTTCTATCAGCCCATTCGCACACGCCGATATAGAAGTCCGCTTTGTTGAGAGCGCACCCAAAGATAGATTTGTAGTAAACAACAACGGTGAATGCACCATGCAAAACATCACTGCGAATATTGATTTATCCAACAGCACAGGCAAACTGATTTTTGATACCACAGCCACAGGGGCTGGCGTTGAAGTTTTTCAACCTTTTGAATCAAGTGATGGAAATATACAACTTGCTAAAGGTAATCAAGTCAATGATGGGGCAACAACATTGTCCATCAACATTGCTACCCTCAACGCTAATAGCTCGACTCACTTTACCATTGATGTAGACGACACCTTAGAGCAAAGCGAATTGGGCAATATACGCGTCTCTGAATCAGAAATTGAAAACGCCACAATTAAAATAATCTCGATGGGCACAACGTCAGAAGCAAGGTTTGACAAGAAAGGCCAAGCTTTATTGGCGCATAACAACTGTTGAGTTACTTTATTGAGAAAAGAAGGACGAAATGGTTAGCTTTACAGTTTTCCATTTCTAATCTTAGATTGACGCATTGGCATAGCATCGATTGATTTGAATACCGACAGCACATCAAGTGAAGAGTATCTATTTTTGATACCACCATCTTTACCGATCAATATTACTTTTACTTCAGGATCGTGATGCTTTTTATTTGCGCCCGCCAAAAAATCATCAGAAATTTCACCGCTATAATTGCTAGTAACCTCAGTTTTTGATAGCAGAAACCAAACCAGATCCCTTTCATCAATCCCATCGGTGAGTGTCTCCAAACTACTTTCCAGCCTATCTTCAGACCAAATTAGCAAGACTCTATTTTCCCATTGTAATTCGGATACATCACGCAATAATTTTTCATGACTATTTGCGAATAATGGAAATAAAGACATAACAATTAATATTATTCGTGTCATTTTCTATCCTTGTGACTCAAACTGTGATTAAAGTTTTTCCTTTGTTGTGATTTGGACAAATATTCCCAAGGAGTAAGATCTCCCAGTGAATCATGTGGCCGTTCATCGTTATATTCCTTAACCGAGACTTCCGTTAGTTCTCGCACTTCATTCAACGTTTTAAATACGTACATATTCAGAATGGCATCACGATAGGTTCGAATAAATCGCTCAATATAAGAATTCTGAGTGGGCTTTCCTGGTTTGATAAATTCAGGCCCGTTATCCATTATTATCTTTGGTGGATACCCACGCCATGCAACAACTCTATCAAGCACTCGAAGTATACGAACCGTTGGTAAGCTCAAGTCGATTTCTATTGCCAATGCTTCACGATTAAAATCATCTAAAAGGTTAAACGTACGAAAACGTCTTCCACACTGTAAAGAGTCGCTCATAAAATCCATAGACCAACATTCATTCTCATGGTCTGGCACGCACAGCGGTATAGGGTGACGAGTTGGAAGCCGTTTCTTACCACGTCGGCACATTCAGGTTTAACAAACGGTATACGCGATAGACACGCTTATGGTTCCATTTGTAACCCCATCGTTTTAAAGTCTTAAATAACCTACTAAATCCGTATGCTGGATAGCGTTCAACCGCTGTTCGAGGCGCATCAATGACCTCATCGTCTCGATGTAGATCCGGCTCGTACCGATAAACTGAATCGCTAATATCAACAACTCGCACGCTCTGCGTTGGCTGGCGTTATGTTTGTATTTCACATAATCAACCAACTCACGGCGAACCTATGGCGTTACAGCTTTTCTTCGATAACATCTTTAAGGATTGAGTGATCCAGACTTAAATCTTCATACATCTGTTTTAATCGACGGTTTTCTTCTTCAAGCTCTTTCAATCGCTTGAAATCAGAGCCTCCATACCGCCGTATTTAGACTTCCAGTTATAATACGTTCCGTCCGAAATACCGTATTCACGACAAACATCCGATACTTTTCGGCCTGCTTCAACTTCCTTCAAAATCTTAACGATCTGCGATTCCGTATAGCGTGACTTTTTGATCATCGTTCTCCGTTTTATTTAGCTTAAACGGAAGAACTCTAAATCGGAATACACCTATTTTAGGGGATGGTTACAACTTCGTTAGTGATTGTATTTACTCCACTCAGTGTCAAAAGCTTCTGGTGCGGATCAGTCCATTAAGAAGCTCAGTTTGAGTCACTGCTTGTTTGATTTATAGTAGATGATTAAATATTTTTATAATCGCTGTTAGCGCCGACGATTAATGTTGGTTAGTTTATTATAACAAGTCCCTGATGAGCAGCTACTTGTTTTAACGCCGAAAACTTTAGCAATTGTGGGTGATACTGAATGCCTATGTTTTGCTACACCTAAATAAATCCAATGACTGACTGTTTTTATGATCGGCCAATTCAGTGGTGCGACCCAAAAACCTTTTCCTACTAACGTCCAAGCACGATGAGTTACTTCAAGACCTAATAATAAATCACCTTTATAGACGCCATGGAGTATTTTCATTGCTTTCTCAAAGTCAATTTCGGGATAAAGCCTGCTAAAATTTTCTTGGTGTATATCTACAGTTATTATTGCATTGTTTATATCACTCTCTTTGAGGTGCTTCATCTCTGCAGAGCACATTGGGCAATGCCCATCATAAAATATGGTTAACATTGTTAATCCTTTTTTCTAAGTTTACGGGCAAATATGTATATGGGTAAAATTGAAATCATCACCACACAATCAAGGCTGTGAGCTGTAGTAAAATGACAATCACCGTAAGTTGTAAGCGCATTGCCAGATATCCCTTCAAGCTCTCTTTGCATTCTGTAACCTTAGCGAGCCTTGACTCATACAAAAATAAAGCGAGAAAGTTAGTCGCTAGAATAGCTAAACCTAAATGCTGATTTACCAGTAATGCAAGAAAAGCAAAAAGACTAAAGATATTACTTATATAATTTTGTTGAGTATGTGTTAGGTGGATCTTGTTTATCTGTTGATCCTGATTTTTCCACAATGTGCCTGCAACAAAACTTAAAATGATAGCGCTATAAGCCATGAATGCTTGTTTACTTTCTAATTGCCACGCAACGTCATTTATGCTCAGGTATAAGCTAGCAAACAAGGGAATTAATCCCATAAAACCGAGTATTTTTATTGTTCTCATGGTAATCCAAATAGTACTTATAAATTGAAATCACGTTGGCTATTAACTGACTGCCCATTGAGTGTTATTTCTTCAGTAAAACACGCTGGTTTCGCATAACTTAAACGCGATAATCGCTGACTAGCATGATAATTATCTAATCCTGAGATACTAACTGTGTTTAAATATTCAATATCAATGTAGCCGTCACTATAAATCGCCTTCTCATTACAAATAATGTCCGTAATTTCACCGATCACGAGTTGTGTATTATTAAGTGAAATAGGCATTATCTCGCGTAAGGTTAATGCGTATTTTAGTTCGCTCTGTTTAACAAGAGGGGCAATATTTCCATCAATATAATGCTCGATTAACCCCGTTTCATTAAATTCACTTTGCTCCCTTTCATATCGGGCAGAAGTTTGGTGAGCTTGCTTATAAAAGGATTCATTAACTTGATTAATCGTGTATTGCTTAGTTTGCTTAATATTTTCCAATGTATGGCGCGTCACGCTATGTGGTCGGGTAACAAAAGCAACTAAAGCCGGTGATGCGCCAAGGTGTACTACTGAACTAACCATCGCTAAATTCGTTTGCCCTTGATTATTGATAGTGCCAATGAGATTAGCACTTTTAAAACCCGATAGACTGTTAATTAAGTGTGCTCTATATCGATCGTTCATCGTTGTAAGTTGCTTTTCGCTGATATGCTTCATTAAATCACTTAGGCTGTTGAGTTATTTTCATTTATACGAGTGTAAGGCTATTTAAGATCATTTTTTGATACAGACTTAGTGGTAGGAATATATTTAATAAAGGTACCGTGCATCTATACGCCACTGATTTAGATGATATCTCAGGGTGTTGCATACGTGTGTATTTAACAAGAATCGATTTTAAGGAATCTCCATGACGTACATAAAAAGAAACTATGGGTTATTGTATTTGTAATGATGGGAACCGGAGAGGTTATGACAACTGAAGAAGCAAAATTCCTAGTTGTATTAAAAAGATGAAGTTTTTAGTTGTGTCGCTACGAGCCATATGTTTTTACAGAGGCTCTTGATAATGGTGATTTTGAAGACCAGAAGATTATTGCGTTAATTGGTTGATATCCTGCCAACCTAACAATACTGCTCGATCCCTCCTTATTGAGCGAGTGGAAACCAATGTGGCGCAGCACGTTTAGTCCACTTCGCAAATCTGACTTTATCACCAATATAAAAATTTCTGTAGGCGCTTACTGCATCACCATCCACTTTATATTTGTCTGGCATCGCTTGAGGAAAAGGAGTTAAGCCATTGGCCTGAAATGAATAACGACTAATTTCATTTAGTATTGCTATTGATTTATGATCGGCTCGTTTATTATATCGATACTTATATTCGTTATTGAGTGCCAACGTTAATTTTTTAAGCTACAAAAAATTATCATATGATTGCTCAACCCATAATACTGAAGGATGATTTGTATGGGTCGTCTTGTAAGGAGTTACGAAACCTTTTTTATTTAACGCAGTACAAAGAAGTTGTACACTTTCTAAAATCATTTTCACAACATGCTGATCACAGTGGTATTGCGCACATTTTTGAATATCAGTATCTAGAATAAAAATGTTCATTCACGCCTCATATTTTTAGTAATGATTTTAATCAGAAAGTAAACTTAACTCTGCCAAATGTCTTCGCAGTGAAGCTTTCTAATCAGGGTTTTAAGAAAGTTATTAAGCACAAATAACTTGTGATTCTGTCTTATTAAATGTTTGTTCAATATTTCGATAAGCCAGTCCGCTAGGATAACCACGCTGATTTGTGTAAGTTAAAGCACGTTGTGTAATTGCTTCATCACTAATAGAATTTGTAATTGCAAACTCTCTACTACCTTGAGCCGATTTATTAACATAGCCTAATGAAATTAACTGTTTTGTTATTTCATCTGCACAAGTTAATACTGAAGAAGCTTTCACTATTTCACAACGTGCATAATTATTGTCTTCAAATGAAACACCTGCAGCGCGCAGGCTTGCATCATCACCAGGTATTTGCTGCGCACCAAATAATGGCACATCGGTTACGCTTGCCTCTAAGAAACTTGGGATGAACTCTGCAATATGCTCAATAGCTCGCTGAGTACGAAGTTTAGTTTCATCCAAAGACCAACCTTTGTAGATTTTATCTAGAAAAGGTTGTCCTAGCTTAGGTTGAGCACTATTTTCGTCATTGGCAATCAGTCCATCGTCAAATAAGGTGATTTTTTCAGTCATACCATGTATTTGGATCACGTTATCTGGATAAGGTGTAAACTGTGCCATGCCATGAGGAGTTCCCCGCTCACCGTGGAAAATAACTTCAGGCCAATAGCTACCCATTCCATCCCATTGCGTTACATAAGCAGCCTTGAACTCAACAATACGTTGCTTGTGAAAACCTGCCGCATCATCTATTTCACCGCTTTTAAAACCAGCGGCATTAATTATGTAATCAAAATATTCAAAGACTTCTTGTTGGCCTTTCTCAAAAGACACTTTCCAACCTTTATCTTCTGCATGCGTTAGTTTATTGACTTTAGTATTCAGCAGAATGTTACTTTTTGGGTTCTTTTCTAATGACAATGCCGCGCTAGCTCCTAATCGGAATACATTCCAGCCAAATTCTTGAACCAGTACTAAGGGAAATTTAAGAGTGGATAAATCCACATGCTTAGCAATCGGTATCATCCACTCTTCCGGTGTACTCGGTACTGCGACGTCATCCAACCTTGCTAATGCTTGCATCTCTTGTAATTCAAATAAGCGGTAATAATCCTGCGCTGCGCCGAGCACTTCATTATTAGCATCTTGTCGAATAAGTTGTTCATATTCACGCGTTAGCATTTTTAAACGAGGTAATAATGCAAGTGCGTCGCCACTGTCTCTTTTAGGTACAGCAATCACTGTCGGGCGGTAATCAATAGAGTCAGGAAATAACCTTAGCGTGTCGATAGACTCTTTAAGCAAGGTGACACACTGTTTATCGGATATTTCACGATATAAGTTACCACCAGCATGCAAATGACATATAGGAGGACCATTAACTAAGCTTGTTCCTTTCTCAAACAAACTCACTTCAAGCCCTATTTCACTTAAGTATAAAGCAACAGAAGCCCCTGCTATACCACCACCTATAACTGCAACTTTTTTGCTCTTTTGCATGATATCCCTACCCCAATGACAAGAGTGCTAGTTTGTTTGAATAATCTTCTATTAATTCATTTTCATTGGTTGTCGCGAGGCGCGTAATGGCTTTACATATTGTTAGTTTGCGACTCTAAAATTAAAACAAATTATATATTCTTAATCTCAATACGACGAGAACGTAAAAATAGTTCATTTATTTTTTCATTATTTATGATTATTAATCTAAGGATGTTTTCAACTTACCTTTTTCCTCGTCGCGCAAAAGCCTTCTAACTTTATACGTCAAGCCGACCAGGGGATAGCTAAGGTACAAAGTTGAGTATCTAGTTTAGAGACTGAAATAAGCCAATGCCTACCATCTGCAAGCCTATATGACTTTGTTTTGGGTTTTAGACTAGTGATTTGCCTTGCGGATAAACGATATAAACTACGTCCCATGATCACCCCATTAGTATGCTTAATTTAGTTAAAATAAGGCCAACTTTTGAAGCATACTATTTTGATATTAACTCACTGTTTTAACGTGTGTTTTTTATAGGGAAAAATATGTATCTTAATCAGGTCTACTGAATCATCTAGCTCTCCGTACATTTGAAGAGCTGCTCCTACGTACACTCGTAATAGTATTGGCAACATCTCTATATAATTTTTGTGGAAAATGAGGGAATGGCCATCGTTGAGAATACTTGCTGGTAATTTCTGGTGTGCTTTCTCGCATTGCTCATTAAAAGGTGGCGAGCACGATCAGTAGACCACTGAGTAAATTGTTGTGAGTCCCTACTATCGATGGTCCAAGTACAACCGCCACGCCTGAAATACCCAATAGAAAACCGAGTATTTTAAAACGATTGAGACGTTCCCCAACCACAAAATAGTGCGCCAAAATCATCGTTGCTGAAGGCATAAAGGCCATCAACAACCCTGTAATTCCTGAGCTAACCTCCTTCTGACCGATGGAGATCAAAAGAAACGGCAATAGATTACCCACAGCACCCAACAGTAGAAACACGCCCCAAGTTAACGGTTCCTTGGGCAAGCTCAAACCTTTGGCAAGCATAAAAAACGTGAGAATAACCGCTGCGAACAACACTCTAAGAGAGACGATTCCAACAGGGCTAAAACTTTCCAGAGAGACAGTGGTAAACATAAATGACGTACCCCACAGTAGAATCAGCACTAGCAGAGATAGCCAATCTTTAATGGTAGGTGTGTAGCGGTGAGGCATGTGTGTGTCCCAATTATCGTCAATGTTGAGGAGTTTAAACGATCCCGAAGCGAACGAACCCATTTTTTCTTCTCATACCATGAAAAAATGAACGATTTACCACAATCGGCGTATTGTCATAGCCAAGGTAATATTTAAGGAAGTCCTATGCGGACGTTAAAGTTGTACGCAACAGCCACCGCTTCAATGAGAGTCTATTATTGTTGAAGTTTCTCTCCTGCCAATGCATTAAAGCGACTTCAGATTAATCGATGAATTCACAAATGATCTGATATTTCCTTATTAAACGACTAAAGGTCAAATATAAACTAAAGCAATCTATTATGAACCATAAAAGAGCCACTTGATTTTAAAAATATATAAAAGGGCCAATAATGGTCTTTATGCTGCCCACTATGTAAATCCTATTTTGTCCTCAAGTGTATGTAAGTTGAAGGGAGCAAGCCTCTGAAATTAATTGTTTGTTATCTACGCAGTTAAGCACCTTTTTAATCTGGTTGTGCTTTTAGGACGGAATTCAGGCATCACTTTTGTTATTATGCATTTGCGAGAATTGATAAGATGAGCATATGCTCTAAACGAGGAAAAATGAATTCAAATAAGGATAAATATAGTATAGATAATACCGATTATACTATTGGGCGAGATAATGTGCAGAAGTGGGGATTTGATATCCACAATGCTGTTTTCGGAATAAGTGCTGGATTGATCATTGCGTTTTTAATTGCGATCATGGTGATCGATCCTGAAGTGTCTAAAGCTGGTTTAGACGGTTTAAAATGGAAAATAATCGGTGCTTTTGATGGCTTATTTATGTGGTCAGCAAACTTTTTCGTTATTTTCTGCTTGATACTCGTGGTGTCACCATTTGGTAAAATTCGCCTTGGTGGTGAACAGGCCAAAAGTGACTACACTACGTTGTCATGGTTATCAATGCTATTTGCCGCAGGCATGGGTATTGGCTTAATGTTTTGGGGAGTCGCCGAGCCAGTCGCATACTTTACCGGTTGGTATGAAACACCATTAAACGTAACGCCTAATACACCTGAAGCCGCTAAGTTGGCCTTGGGAGCGACCATGTTTCACTGGGGCTTACACCCATGGGCTATCTATGGGGTTGTCGCTTTATCACTCGCATTTTTTGCCTTTAATAAAGGCTTACCGCTTTCAATGCGTTCCGTATTTTATCCTATTCTAGGTGATCGTACTTGGGGATGGGCTGGACACATCATCGATATTTTCGCGGTTATAGCAACCTTATTTGGTCTGGCGACGTCTTTAGGTTTAGGCGCGCAACAAGCGGCAAGTGGTTTTCATCATGTATTTGGTATTGATTCAGGTATCACCACTCAGATAACCATCATTGTCGGCGTGACATTACTTGCCATTATATCGGTGGTTCGTGGGATTGATGGCGGTGTTAAACTGATCAGCAACGTCAACATGATTTTAGCGATTGTATTGGTGGTATTTGTTGCATTAGTGACCCTAGCTGTCTCAATGGGAACAGTCCCAACAACGGTAATGGGCTATATAGAGAATATCATTCCTTTAAGTAATCCACATGGCCGAGAAGATGAAGCTTGGATGCATGGTTGGACGGTATTTTATTGGGCATGGTGGATTTCTTGGTCACCATTTGTAGGTATGTTTATTGCGCGTATCTCTTGTGGTCGCACAGTGCGTGAATTCATTATCGCCGTATTAATTATTCCAACACTTGTGACTATTATATGGATGTCTGTATTTGGTGGCGTCGGGATTGATCAAATTATTAATAATGTCGGTGAATTAGGTGTCAATGGTTTAACGGAAGTACCGTTAGCAATGTTCCAAATGTTTGATCAACTTCCATTCGGTAGCATATTGTCATTAGTGGCTGTGGTACTCGTTCTAGTTTTCTTTATCACGTCCTCTGATTCAGGCTCTCTAGTTATTGATAGCATTACAGCGGGTGGTAAAGTAGATGCGCCTATACCTCAACGCGTTTTTTGGGCCTCAATTGAAGGAGCGATTGCGATTGCTTTGCTCTGGGTTGGTGGAACTAATGCTATCCAGGCGCTGCAAGCAGGCACCATCTCTACCGCTTTACCGTTCACTATTATCTTACTCGTGATGTGTGTGAGTTTGCTAATGGGGATGAGAACAGAACCGCACTCTAGAAAATAGGGTCTTGGATGGGTGTGAGTTAACCATACCCTTCTAGTTGATTGATAAAAGCCGATTAGCAATGGTTAATCGGTTTTTTTATACCATCAGATTTTTGAACATGTTTTCCCCTACTCTTTCCCCAGCGAATCGATTTCCTCACGATTCACCCACTCACCGTTCTACTGCTATACCCACAGCAACACAAATAACTAGAGCCATAACTTTTTGATGGGTATGTCAGGATCATAATGATGACGAATCTGCGCTTGAAATAACTCTGCTGTTGCGATGGCATCCGTTAATGCATCATGCGGCTGGTAACTCGGAAGATTGTAGCGTTGGCGAGAACTCCCCAAACGGATAGATTTCGGTTTCTTACCTTTTAACCAATTATAAACACCGGACACGGCTTTACGTTGGATATTAGCTTCAATTTGCATCGTATCAATCACTGGAAAAACGATACCTTCATTGATTGATGCGCGTAAATTACGATCTAAAAAATTCCGTTCAATATTACGATAATGCACCACCACGACTTTTCCCGCGAGTGCCTCTAAGAGCGGAGATAGTACATGGCTTAAATCCGGAGCATCTATTAAATCAAAATGTGTAATGCCATGGATGACCACAGAGTTTTCATCCAAGTTATCTTGAGGGGTGATAAACCATTTTTTTGCTCGGTTACAAAAGACTCGATCGAGGTTAAAAGGAATTAGACCAATACTGATAATACTATTTTCTTCAGGATTCAAACCTGTTGTTTCAAAATCTAACGCAACAAATTCGATATCCTTGATCGCCGTTTCGTTGTGGTATGTACCCGCACTATAAAATGTTTTTAAACGCGGATCTTTACATAACCGAGCTTGTAAACGTAAATGTGCATCCCAGCTAACAATGTCATTGAAGGTAATACTATGCATGAATAGATTGCCTTAAAATTTATTCGCTGTGTAACGGTATTTTAGGAAATTTTGAGCATTACTTAACACCAAAAATGCATCTTTTAAATTACGTCTTTCAAGATCGGACATATTTTCTGGCTCAATATTATTATCCGGTTCAATATTTGACTCTACGTCTAATGCTTGATGACGTAGTCGTACGAGTGAAATAAGCTCCATGGCGTGTCGTAAATCCTCCCCTTTAGACTTAGGCAGAATACCCGCTTCAATAATGTCCTCCAATCGGCCAAAAGAGTTTTGCGAGTGCGAACCAATGGCTAAAGCATGAACCCGAATAAGATCTGCAAGTGGCGCGGTACCACGGCGTTTTAAGTTGATTGAGTTATTATGACGACCATCATTTTCCATGACAAAGTCTTTAAAGAAACCCAGTGGTGGTTTTCTATTTAACGCGTTACGAGCAAGACAGGCTAAAAATCGGTTGTTCTTTTTGGCACTTCGTAAAATAAAGGCATTCAGTTTTTCAGCCCATTTGATACGCCCATGCACTCCGGTTAAATCGAAGAAGATATTGCAATTTAATAATGCTTTTGGATTAGGGTTATCAATCCAATCAGCAAAACAGGCTTCCCATTCCGCTTGAGTTTTTCGGTATTCAGGGTTGGTTGCCATAATGTCACCGGTGCAATAAGTGTAACCACATGCCGCTAAGCCGTCACACACATACTGGGATAATTGTTCAAAATAAGCACCGTGGACTGTGACATCGTAACTGTTATCTAAAATCAATGCATTGTCTTGGTCGGTAACCAAAAGTTGCTCATCACGAGCCATAGAGCCAAGCGCTAGAAAGCAGTATGGAATAGGCGGTGGGCCAAACTTATCTTCAGCTAACATTAATAAACGCTGCTTAAAACTGCGCCCAATTTCCGACATTGCACGTCCCACCATATGTGAGTTGGCATCTTCATTAACCATGCGCACAAAGGTATATTTTAGATGGGTTGAGAGTTGAGCCAGCTCCTCAGTGGTTTGCTGCTCAAAAATACTACTCGCAAATAACAGACTGTTTTGTGATTCATAACGAATGATATCGGAGGCGGTAATGAGACCAATAGGACGCTTATTTTTGAGGATGGGTAGATGGTGCACATTATAGCGAAGCATGATTAACATCGCTTCTGAGATGTAGGCATTTCGGTCTAACGAAATAAGATCCGTTGTCATCACTTCAGAAACAGGATTGTCGATGCAAATACCTTGCGCCACCACTTGTGTGCAAAGGTCATGTTCGGTGATCAATCCAACAAAGCCATTCGTTTCAATTTCACTATCGGGGTCATTAATTAACGCAGCAGATTGATATTCATCTGCCATGGTTTTTGCAACGTCACGAATGGATGCAGTCAACGGTAATATTAGCGGGTCACGCGCTATCAGTGTCTTTACTTTAGACGTAGTGAGATCATTACCGCCCTCGTTTTGATTTTTTACGGCTTGTTTTAAGCGAGCACTGTCCTCTGCTTCGACAAAATCGGCAAAGTATTCAAAACGCTCGCATAAGCTATAAAAAACCGTGTCTGGGATGCAATACAAAAGCGTATCTTTAATTGATTTAGCAGGAAAGCGTACTTTATTGTTAGTGAGTAGGCCCATTTGACCGAATAACTCACCCTGATCTAATCGATTATGAAGCTGACCGTTACGTCGATAAATTTCAACGACACCACTACGGATCATATATAACTCATGGATATCATCTTTAAACGCAATAATATCAGTATCAGCGCGGCTGTAAGATATCTCAACACTCTTGGCGACTTCTTGTAATGCGTCTTCTGGTAACTCATCAAAAGGAGGATATTGTCTAATAAAGTCTTGAATTTCTAACAGTTCAACTTCCATGAGTTACTCTGTATTTTAAAGGATAATTAACAAGGGATTTTACACGAAATCAGACTTTCCACACCTACTGCTATTCAGAATTGACTCATTTAATGCGTGTTCAGGCCGTGTTCACCAACTAAATTAGATTGACTAATCGCAATGAGAACACTTATCATTACCATTAAAATCAATTCTAATAAATTGGTGTTCCCCATGACAAATAACATATTTAGTCAATACCTTACGACGTCAGCGATTATTTTTACCGTTTCCGTACTCCCTAATATTGCGCATGCCGACAAATTTCCTGTTACGGTTACTGACGTTGCGGGGCGGAGTATTACCCTAGAAAAAAAACCGAATAATATCGCGTTATCAACAGGTCGTGTGTTTCCATTGTTGGAAATCATTTACCAGCGTGATGCGGCTGAACACTTAGTTGCGTGGCGTGATGATATGCGACTATCTGCGCCGAGTATGTATGCTAGCTATATTAAAGATTACCCACAACTTGAGAATATTTTGAAGGTAGGGACAATCAAATCCGGTGAGTTTGACGCCGAACGTTTTATAAGTATGGATAATAGGCCTGATTTGTTCGTTGTCGATATATCGAACATCAAACTCGCAGAAGAGAAAGGACTGATTGCCAAACTTGATGACGCGGGTATTAAGGTCATCGCAATCGATTTTCGCGAAAACCCAATTAAAAACACGCTTCAATCGGTCACGAGTTTGGCGACCGCACTTGGTGAAAAAGAGCAGGGCCAGAAATTTGCCGACTACTATCAAGCTCATGTACAGCACCTAGCAGATGTTGTTGAAAACCTGCCAGAAAATGAAATGAACAAAAAGGTCTTTATTGAGAGAGCCGCTGGTTATCGAGACTCTTGTTGCCGTACATTTGCAGCGGGCAATATGGGGGCATACATTCCTTTCTTAAAAGCGACAAATATTGCGGATGAACCACTTAAAGGAGCTATTACTGGTCAAATGTCGGTAGAAAGCGTGATTACCTCTCAACCGGATGTGTACATCATGCAAACGACTGGGTGGATAGATAAAGATGGTAATAACAAAGCGGGCGTACCATTCGGTTATGCCCCACTCAATGAAGCTGCGATTACTAAGGCGACTAGCGCATTAATGGAGCGTACTTGGCTAAAAGCAACGCAAAGTTATCAGACTGAAAACGTATATTCTATTTATATGCCATTTTATAACTCACCTTATAATCTTGTTGCGATGGAATATTTTGCAAAATGGATTCATCCAGAACAGTTTAAAGATTTAGACCCACTTGCGACGTTTGAACAGATGAATAAGCAATTTGCCGATCGTTCTGCAACGGGTGTGTTTGGTCAAAATAATTTTGAGGCAATGAAATAGTGAGTGAGTCGACTTGCATCAAAAGTATCAGTATTGATAACCAAGACACATTAACGAATGAAGCGTCTGACGCTCTGAACCTTCACTACATGAGGGCGAGAAAGAAAAGGATAGCTCTAGCTGTCTTTTTTGTATTGAGTATTGTGTGCCTAATCGCTGATATTTTGATTGGCTCTCAAGGCCTTACGTTGTCACAAGTTATAAGAGGAATCTTTGACCCAGCATCGAGTGATATTGCAAGTCGAATCATCATTTGGGACATCCGTATGCCGATGTCCTTGATGGCACCGTTTATTGGTGGAGCCTTGGCCATTGCTGGGGCACAGATGCAAACAACACTCAATAATCCGTTAGCTGACCCCTATACGTTCGGTGTTTCGGCAGCGGCAGGTTTTGGGGCAGCCTTGGTCATCACGAATATTATTTCTTTACCTCTGATTCCAGAGCAATATCAAATTGCAACGATGGCATTTGTTATGTGTTTACTCACCACATTTATGATTGCTGGAATGTCATCATTACGCCGTATCTCGATTGAGGGAGTAATGTTATTTGGTGTTGCAATTATGTTTGCCTATGACGGAATGTTGACGATGATGCAATATATTGCCACCGAGACACAACTGCAGACTCTGATATTCTGGCAAATGGGTTCACTCGACAGAGGTAGCTGGGAAAAAATCACTATTCTTGCGATTTTGTTACCGATTGTGATGGCCATCATGATGAAAGATGCTTGGAAGTTATCCTCATTAAAAATTGGCCAAGAACGTGCAGAATCGATGGGGATAAATGTGAATCGCCTGCGTATTAAAACGTTGATCTTAGTGTCTGTGATTACGTCGCTATCAGTTTCATTTGTGGGAGCTGTTGGGTTTGTCGGACTAGTCGCCCCTCATATTGCTAGAATGATTTTAGGAGAAGACCAGCGTTTCTTTTTGCCCGCCTCATTTCTAATTGGTGCTGTGCTGCTTGAGCTAGCATCGATCGCGAGCAAATCTATCATGCCAGGGATTATTCTCCCCCTCACCGTCATGATGTCGACTGTCGGCGTGCCTTTCTTTATTTTTCTCATTGTGAAAAAAGGAGGGAAATTTTAATGGCTCTAAAAATCAATGAGTTATCTGTCTCTTTCTCTGGGCATAAAGTGTTAGATGCTCTCAGTATTCCTGAAATCCAACCTGGTGAAATGGTTTCGTTGATAGGAAAAAATGGAGCGGGTAAATCGACCGTTCTCAAACAAATGACCAAACTCATCCGGTTAAATCCTAGCTTGATTACCTACAATGGCCAGCCAATTGAGAATGACGAAATTGGGTACCTACCTCAAGACCACCGAATTTCCGCAAGTATTACGGTAGTTGAATTGCTGATCACTACCATGCATGTAGGATCTAGGTCTTTGTTTACCCAAGCAAACAGCGCAGAACGAGCACTAGCGTTATTGATAGATATTGGCATCGTACACCTCGCTAACAAAGTGTGTACTGAGCTATCCGGTGGTGAAAGTCAGATGGTTGGTTTGGCACAAGCTGTAATAAACAAACCCGCCATATTAATCCTCGATGAACCCACCTCAGCACTGGATATGAACAATCAATTAAAGTTATTAGAATACGTAAAAGCCTATACTCTTAAACAAAGAGCTTGCACGTTAATGGTTATTCACGATCTAAATCTAGCGATTCAATATTCAGACAAAGTAGCAGCGTTGCATCGTGGTAGCTTGTTTGCGTATGGCGAGCCCAATCACATCATTAATCGTGAATTGATTCGTCATTTATTTGAAGTAAACTCACAGATTATTCAGTTAGACCAACGGCCAGTAGTTGTTACTCACCTGTAAAAACACTATCCCGGCTTATGGCTAGTGTTTATATAAGTTACACAGAATCTGTGACAGGCTCGATTTTTCACACCAACAACTTTTTTAACCATTTCATTGGCCTAACCGTGACTCTGCCCTGAGGCTTCGGAGCCAATTAATCACGAATGGGCCAATATTTTCAATCTAAAACAATGTTCTAATCTACATTTAGTCCCTTTACTTAAGGCTATCGATTAAAAATTATAGACGCGAACATTTTCAGAAATCATCATTGTTGCCATTTCTGGTGGAGTGGCAACTTTGATACCATCACGTAGATCTTGTTTACTGTGCTCACTATTTGGAAGATAAAGGGAGCAAACACTGATATTAGACCCTTTCGATTGTAGTTTAGCGATCAGCTGTTCGGGAGTCGCATTGAGTGGTTTTAATGGGTTACTAACAGTAGATGACAGCGCTAAATCACCAGCTTGGTCACATAATAGTACATCTACAGAAACTCCTTTTGATTGCATAGCATTGCCTAATACCATTGCCATCCCTTGTGTTTGTAAAGAATCACTGGTGACTATGAAAAGTGCTTTATTCTCGATCGGATTAGTGGCTGTACTCTCGGCCATAGCGCAAGTAGCCGTTAGCAATGCACCGGCTAAAATGGATATAGTAAGACGCTGTGTTAAATTCATGTGGTACTTCTATATATTAACATTAGCATAATCTAATTAATAAAAATCTAACTTAAAGGTTAATGTTAAAGATGTAAAGACAATAATTAGCCTTTGGGTAATTGAGTGGTACTGTTTTCAGAGCAATATATCAGTTAGTTAAGGTGGGTTCCTATAGGGTATAAATATCTCATAAAATTGAGTAAGGTTTATTTTTGGGAAAATCAGCACCTGTTGAATGGATAAGAAATGTCGTTTAGTGTATTAACGTTCTAAACGTCAAAAATGTTTTTCATCTCCATACAAGTCTCAAGTGGTGAAGATGTCAGCTTGAGTATTAGGTTGTTGAAAAATCGATAGAGGCTCTTACATGCGGTTTTTGTTATCGATCACACTGGTATTATGTTCCTCATTCCTCACCATGGCGCAAACTCTTGATTTGAGGAACATACCTGAAGCCCGCAAAATATACGAGGATACCAGCGGTGTCTATTATGGTGCAATGCTCTCTTACACCGGCATTCATCCAAGAGATAGTGCGCCAGGAAATATTGAGTTGATGATTTTTGCCGAAAGAACAATTTCTTCAAAAGGCACTTATTTCGAAGCAGATGAGGCATCTATTCAAACGACACCAATCGAAGCACCCCAACCTGGGTTCACGTATTCGGAGGTGGAAATTGCTCGTTTCTCAAATCATATTATTCCTGCACTTTACGCAACATTCCCAGAATGGAAAAATCACCCAAGGTATCAATCTAATCGTCGACGTGTCGCGGCATGGATCTATATAAAAGACAATTATCTTCATCCGTATGGTGGCGGTAAGAAGGCTTCCTTTGAAGCTGAAGATCCAGTTATCTATTTAAGTTTTAAACAACCTGCAGATGGCACACCTTGGCGACCCGGATATGAAATCGATGGCCTTGAAGGAGTCCCCTATGGAATTGAGTACCTGACTGCTTCAACCGTACTGAAGCGACGTAAACCAAAGTCGGCACAACAAACGGCTGCCCTTACCGACATTTCAGCGATGTTTGAACGCCACAAAGTTCAAAAACAGGCACTAGAAAAGAAACGATATGACGGGTTCGCGAATCTCCTACACTGGTCTAAACGACCTGGTCTTATCTATAAATCCGGTACTTATTGGAGTAGTTACCAGAATTTTGAGACACCTCGGAATATTATTGAGGGTAATTTTCAGTTTATTGCTAACGCGGGGGATTTTGCAAAGAGCTATGTAATATATGTCGATCAATACTCAAAACTTTGTAAAACGCATTTACCCGCAAACCGCACTAGATATACGGAATCTTGGTTTCAAACCCGTTATGGGGTGACAACGCCATATGGACAAAAATCTGTGGATATGGAAAACCGTTTGGCGAAAAAATATGAAACCATGGCAAATGCGAAGTATCTAAGCGGTGAATTCAGTCCTTTTGCAATAATCGGGGCCGCATCAACATCAAATGGCGACGTTTTTTCATTTGCGCAAAACAGATTAACATCCCTTAATGACGAGTTGGTGTCCGATGCAGAAACTGCGCATTTCTTAACCAATGAAGCTTGTGCCTCTCCGATTGTAAAACAATACGCTGAAAACTTATGGAGAGGTGCAAATAACCTTAAACCTGTCCAAACTACACGGATTAACCTCGTTGAACCAAAACTCAACTTCGAGCCTGCAACAAAAAAAGATATTTTGCGTTACATGCGAAAAACATATGAAGCGCGGGCCCGCAATCCACAGAAAACCGAAGATGGGTACGCTCTTTATTCACAAGATCTGTTGGCCTACCGCACAGGTATGGGATTGGCATTGGATGGTGTGGGACAAAACGAAGACATGCGTCGAATTGGCCTTGTGATACAGAAACAAGGCTATCCCATTTTGCAATGTCAATATGGACCAATTGGACTGCTCTCAAACGGAGAGTTAGAGACGGATAATGTGTCGTTTTGGTATGAGAAAAATCCGAAAGAGCTAGGGGACTTACTTTCAGCGGCCAGTGTATCTAGTGACGTTTATCCAGGAATTCGGCATGCGGTGTCGATCTGTCCTAATACAAGTGAAGCGGCCCGTAATATATTTCGATAAAACACGGTGCTCTAAGGACGTTGATGGATAAACGTATTGATGACCCATGAGTTCCATTGGTCTTTTGTTGTTGCGTTAATTTCAAGTTTAATCGGCGGTTTGCTTTCAAAAAACCATCTGACACACGGTATGGTTTTGATTTAGCCTTCAAGGTATTTACTTCTCTAGCAGACAGTTTGTATAAGCTTCTAGCCATATTTCAATCTCCAAGTGTATGCGGATTTTTTGATGAAATTGGGTATTTTGGCCGTTATACACTTGATAAGTTAACGTATTGAAAATATTACCAATTATCTCAACAACAGTAGGTAAAATCGTTCCCTTTTCCATTAACGACTAGCCTGTTGTAAGTGTATGCCAAAATGAGTTCTACATAGTAGGCATACATTTTGGCATACACAAATGCACGGATAGAGGTGAACACAAACGAACGACCACGAAAGGTAAGACAATGAAAAATAAGAAGATTTTAACGAAAAAGTCCGCAGACGAACGTCTGCGGACTACAATGTGGCGGTGAGCAAGGGAGTCAGATTAAGAAGTTAGTACACTGAAAATAAAAGAATTATCTCAAGTCGACTTTCGGGATTATACACTCTGTCATACACCAGTTTTTTGAGACAAAGTTCACAAAAATCATTACGATTTATGTTTCGGTGGACCTATTCTCATTCAATTTGAACACCTTTCGAAAAATAGAGAATAAGACAATCGTAGAGTATAGGTCCGATAAACTAAACTGCTAGATTGATTAATATACAGATTAAAGTAGTTGACTCTGTGTTGCAAAAAGTAAATCTGATCATCATTCAGTTCGATTGGAATTAGATCTAAGCTTCTAACCTCCTCCATTTTATTCTATACCATGTAACGAATTAGACGAGACGTGCATTTCTACCTCTAATTATCCTGTGCATACTGTCCGAATAAATGAATCGCTCCACAGCCCTAACGAAGGGAGCGCTCAGATGTGATAGAAACAAAAATTATAAATCTAATTGAATTTAACACCTGATATGTACAAAATCTTGATTTTTTGTTATGCAACTTCTCACTATAAGAGTCGTATGCATACAATCTCACTAATATCCTTGAAGGAGCAGGGTTATTAATGTAATGTTTTGAATATAATGATAATAAACTACGCAAACTATCACAGCAGTAATATGATGTGTCACCCAGTTCGAGCTTGAAGGAAGAGAAATGCTCATTAAAATACTCTTAAATTTTTCCGAAGATGAGTTGCTAGATTTCTTACCTAAAAGTGCCATCAACTTCGCACTAGATATTGACCAACAGTTCTCCTCCTCAGAAGACTCATCTTTCAATAAAGCTAAACTCGCGGGAATTGTTGCAAGTGTCAAACAAGTAGACTTCATATTTGACAGATCATTACGTAATAAATTAATTGATCGGCTAACTCAAAAGCAACTAACAGAATTATTTCCGAGCTTTGGTTTACAACCCCAACACGTAACACCAAAGCATTACGATGCAATTGTTGCCTGGGCAGAGGAGAATCTAGAAAAGTTCTCAATAACTTTAGGGCTATCAGACATATATAAAAGTCAGCTAGATCAAGAAATTGAATTTGATAGCATTGCTTACGTCGAGCCAGCTTACGCCCTTTACCCTTATCAACAAAACATCAGTAAACAGGTCTTTACCAATCTCAATAGCCAGAAAGAAAGAGTGTTAATCCACCTACCAACAGGAGCAGGAAAAACTCGTACAGCAATGAATATTGCTTCTGAACACTTGAGAGAATGCGAAGACAACCTAGTACTCTGGCTAGCTGACCGTGAAGAGCTATGTTCACAGGCGTATAACGAATTCTCAACTGCTTGGAAAGCATTGGGTAATCGCCCCACTTCACTCTACGGTTTTTACTCAAGCTCGACTGAAAGTTTAAGTGGAATTGATGCTGGCTTTGTTGTTGCTGGGTTACATAAACTATTGAGCTTAAGAAAATCTAACTCGCGGCAACTAAAACTTCTTTATAAAGAGCTTGCCGAAAAAGTAACATTAGTCATTTTTGACGAGGCACATAAAGCTGTCGCTCCAAAATTTCAAGAAGTCGTCTACGATTTTATCAACAATGAAGCATTTCAAGCCGATTTAATTGGGTTAACAGCGACCCCTGGCCGAAGCTATTCTGTAGACGGGTTATCTACAGAAGACAAAAGGTTGGCTGATTTTTTTTATAACAATAAGGTATCAATGCAAATATCCGGATACCTTTCACCAATTGATTACTTGGTTGAACATGGCTATCTCGCTAAGGCGAATTTTAAGTCTCTCAACTACGATCATTCAAGTATCACTGCCTACGAGCTAAAGGATGCTGGTGGTACCGAAACAATGACAACACTAGCTAACAATATTGAACGTAATCGCCAGATTATGAGCACTATAATCGACGAATGTAAGTTGAATTCACAAATCATCGTTTTCGCATGCACTGTTGAACACGGTATTAATTTAGCCACAGCACTGTCTTACCAAGGTATTAAAGCTGCCTCTATTGATAGTAAAAACGATTCACCTGAAAGTAGAAGAGCTAAAATCGCACAATATAAAAACGGTGAGTTACAAGTTTTAGTTAACTTCAATGTTTTAACTGCTGGTTTCGACGCACCCAAGACTAATGTCACTGTCATAGCAAAGCCTATGAACTCGTTAGTTCAATATTTGCAGATGGCGGGAAGAGCGATGCGAGGTCCAAGAAGTGGTGGGAATAAAGAATGTAATATTTATACCGTAATGGATGATATACCAGAATTTCAAAGCACTAGTCTCGCATTCGGGTATTGGAACGATATGTGGGCGGACAAGGATACAAATTAATGAGTAACAGGTTTTTAAGTGCAGAAACTGTCATTGAATCTCTAAGAGACAATGGCTACAACAACACAGCTTATGCGCTAGCTGAATTAATTGATAACAGTTTACAAGCAACAGCGACTCGCGTTGAAGTCGGTTTTATTGAAGAACAATTAGCTGCACGAAAAAACTATACTGTCTCGGAAATTTCTCTATGGGATAACGGCATTGGCATGGACAGTGAAACTCTTCGTGTTGCCATGCAATTTGGTGGTGGAACGCATAGAAAAGATACTGGGGGTATGGGTAAATTTGGTATGGGGCTGCCCAATTCTTCTATCTCGCAATGCAAGCGAGTTGAAGTATGGAGTTGGCAAAATGGTAACGAACCTCATTACACCTATCTAGATGTAGATGAAATGAAAAGCGGACAACTTGAAGAAGTTCCAATTCCATTAGCTAAACCAATCCCAACCAAATATGAAAAAGCTTTTTTTACCAAAAGACCAGAATCAGGGACCCTCATTATATGGTCTAAGCTTGACCGCCTTAGTTGGAAAACAGGTAAGTCTATTTACCGTCATTGTGAACATTTAGTGGGCAGAATGTATCGCAACTTCATCAGTGATGACAATATAAAAATAGAAAGTATCACCTACCGTAAATCAGGCGAAAACCGTCTTGATGTTTATGATCGTGAAACATTCAAAGCCAACGATCCTATGTATCTAAAAAAGAAGACCTCGCTGCCAGCCCTCCCAGGTAACTATAAAGGTGAAGCTTTCTTCGAAAAAGTCGATGAAGAGGTTATCTCCGTTGAGTATATAAATGAAAATGGTGAACCTAAGAGAGATGATGTAACCGTCACCACCTCGATTGTTAAGAAAAATATTTCGAATAGAATCCTCAAGGACACTGTTGGCAGATTAGGAGGTACTCAATGGGGTAAGCATTGTGGTAAAAATGTCGGCATTTCAATAGTTCGAGCAAACAGAGAACTTGTACTAAGGGATTCTTTCCTAACTTCTGCACTTAGGGAAAGTAAGGGACGATTCATAGGTATCGAGGTATCTTTCCCTCCTACTCTAGATGCTGTTTTTGGCGTCACGAACAATAAGCAAGATGCCGTAAGATTAATACCTTACGAAATGAAGAATATATTCACTCAAGCCGGTTTTGACTCCGAGCAAGAATACCTTCGTGATCTTGAGGAAAACTCTGACTCGTTATTACAAGTTCTTAAAGTAGTCGCTGTAATAAAAAAACATGTATCAGCCTTAACGAAATTATTAGATACGATCAATATTGAAGGTAAAGCTGTAAAAGGTGAAGAACCAAAAACAGCATCTGAAGGTGCTGCATCAAAAGCTACGCAAGGATCAGTCAATCGAGATAATCATGGCCACAAAGCCAAAGATACTCCACCTGAAAAACTCGAGAAAAAGGATGTCGTCGACCATCTAAAAAAAGCCGGTGGTATGAGTGAAGAAGAAGCAGAAGAAAAAGCGGAACGTTTAATACTGACAGGAAATCGTTTTCTAATTGAAGATGTGGCTAGAGATTCAGATGCTTTTTTTGATGTATCTACCAGTAAAGGCTTAACACTCGTTCTATTTAATACTAATCATATATTCTATAAAAAATTAGTAAGTAAATTGGAACCAGATGAACTCGAAATAATGCAAACCACCATAGCTGGGTTTGCTCGAGTAATGAATGAAACAACCGATGAACGGCGCTTGGCTTATTTGAATTCTATTAGACGAGAATGGGGCATAGTTATCAGTGAGTTCTTAGACGAGCCATCAGACGATGAAATGGACGACTTTTAATGACAGGATTAATTTCCAACTCTGAGCTAACAGAAGAGTTAGAGGCCATAATCCCTAATTGCAAGAGCTTGAACATTATTTCCGCTTTCATGACCCAACCAGCGACACGCTGGTTGAGTCAGTTAGTTGAAGGACACTACCCTTCTGTAAAATTAGTCGGGCGTTTTACACCATTAGATTTTATCCAAGGCTCAAGTGATCTAAGTGCTCTTCACGATTGCATTGCAAAAGGGTTCCAAGTCAAATCGCTCCCCAACTTACATGCTAAAATCTTTCAAGTTGATGAAGATACAATATTTAGTGGTAGTGCCAACCTAACAGGAAAGGGACTAGCACTAGTTAATGATTGCAACATAGAAGCTTGTAACAGAGTGCTGGCTTCCTCTGATTCCAAGGAGTTTATCAATAAAATAATCAACTCAGCATCTGAGCTAACGTTGGAAAACATTGATAAAATGGAACAGTACATACAAAGCATCGAGGGGATAGATAAACCTGAACTTCAAATGTCGTGGCCTGAGTATGTGCTACCGCAGTGTAAAGAGCTTTTTGTTTCTGATTTCCCGTTAGTAAAGCCTGGCAATTTTGCCAAAGAGTATGAACTCAATCCATCCCTTCCATTTGCTCAAATAGAAAACGCTAGAAATGATAAAGAGCTTGCCACAGTACTATTTAAGCAAAGTAAAGCTTATCGGTGGTTAAAGACCCAAGTTTGTAACAACATTAGCGACCGCGATCTAGGGTTTGGGCAAATATCGCGTTTACTGCACGATGCGATTGCCGATGACCCTGCTCCTTATAGACAAGAAGTGAAAAGCCTCCAAAAAAATTTCTACTCGTACCTCAAGCTATATGCATTTGATGAAATAGAAATTTATTTACCTGGTAGAAAAAGTGAAGCTTTAAGACTAATAATTTAAAGAGACTAATATGGAATTAAAAGAAGCTAAAATAGCCAATTACTATAATTTAACGTTTGGAACTGAACAAGGTATTGAAAAAGCCTTAGTTAAGATACCACATTACCAAAGACCATATCGTTGGCCATCAGAGTATATAGATACACTAATTAGTGATTGGCACAACGAGGAAAGTGGTAATTATTTTACCGGGTCTATTGTTACGGTAAAAAAAGATAGTGGTATTACCCATCAATTAATAGATGGTCAGCAAAGATTTACAACTGTTTTTTTAATAAACTTTGTTTGTTTTTTAATTATTAGAGTAGCAATTAGAGAGGCGCTTCTATACAGAAGATCTAGAGTCTCTGGGTTGCTGGATAGTTTTTTTCTGAGCGCTACTTATTTATATAAAGAATATAACAAAAAAGAATTTGAAACTCTTAAAGAAAATATACTAGCTAAAATAGATAGTTTTGAGGATGCAAAAACTGAAGAAGAACAAAACAATATACAAACCTCTCTACTAGAAACCTTTGCAAACAGTGCTTATTTACCTAAAGGAAGTGAAGGTAAAACAGACTATAAATATGAATATAAAAAGTTATTGGAAAAATCTCTTGCAGAAAAAGATATAAAATTATCGTATGACCGTTCAGCATTCAATAGCCAACTAAATTCGGCACTGATTAATAGCCTAATAAAACTAGATAGCCAAAATGAACAAACATTCGAGTTTGTTGAAAATGATGAAAATCCTATCGTTTCTCAATATATGAATTCTATATTAACTATATTTAATAATTTTACAAAAATCAGCTCCTCTGTTGGTGAAGAACCATTATTAAAGGCTATAAATACTATAAAAATGATAGAAAGATTCATGAAAGAAGTTAATTTTTGTGTCATACAAACTGGTAGTGTAAATGATGCTTATACTTTATTTGAAGTCTTAAATGATCGAGCTTTATCATTAGATGATCTTGATTTAATTAAAAACCAGTTTTATAAAAAATATTGCCTTTTTAATAAAACCGAACCCGAAGAAACAATTAATAAAGTAATTGAAAAACAAGAAGAGCAATGGGGAGAGTCTATTTTCCCTGATGGGATAAAGATTGCGCATAAACCTCTAATTACCTACATTTTTTCATCTTTCTATTCAGGTGAAACCGACTACCTGTTGCAATCAAATGAAAAGAATAGATTAAAAATTACTAATTACCTTGAAAATAGATCAAGCTACGAACACTCTAGTTTCGTCAAAGATTTTAATACATTAGAAGCTTCAACCATTTTTGTTAACACCTTTGATATATGGCATAAAAGTCGTAACAAAAAAGCATTAAAGGCTGAATATTCGATAAACAGAACTCCTACGTACAAATTGGTTCACTTATTATCAGCTCTCGGCCAGTTCGGTGTTTTAGTTGGACTGACAAACGTAATATTTAAATACACTGAAAAGAACATTTCTCAAGACTTTGAGCCAAAGTTGGTTAGTAATTTTTTTAAAACACTAATAAGTGATAATAAGGAGCATATTGAAATACACAATTTATCTAAACGAATTTGGCAATTAGTAATGCAGTCACCTTCAGCAGAGCTTCCAAGAGAATATGCTATAAAGTTAATAAAAAGTAATAATATCAACTCAAGAAATATTGACTTTAATGAAGAGGATTTCATTACAAAAAGTTTAGAGGATGAACTAAACCACTGGCTTGATAACTGGCGCTACAATAAAAATGATATTAAAGTTTGCGTCCTATTTTCAAGACTTATAAAATCGTCATCCAAAGAGCTTAAATTAAATGAGTTTAAGATGACTATAAGTGAAAACGATGTAGAGAAGCTTCATCTTGATCATATGGAGCCTAGTAGTATACAAAGCCACAATAGGTCAAGTTACTTTGATAGTGAAGATAGGCAAGTTATTGTTAATGGCTTAGGTAACATGTTCCCTCTTCCAGGAAACCTAAATATGAGTAAGTCTAATCAACCTTGTTTCGAAGCTTTTAAATTTTTAGAAAAATCAGGGCTTGGTCAACACTGGTTAGTAAGTGAAACAAAAACTATTTTTGATAAACATAGTGCTAATGGGATTCCTACACATAAGTTTTTTCTAGAGCGTAAAGCATTCTTAAAAGCGATTTTTTATAAAACCATTGTTTCAGCTTAATTTTATAAAAATGCAAGAACTCTGACTAATTTAAATCTAGCAGAGTTCTTATCATCGATTCCGGGTTCACTACTTATAACACGTTATACAAGCTCCACCACCCTCTTCTAAATCATACATGGCATCCATGTCCAATGTATCGATGAGCATGCTTTCATCAACCATTGCATGCATGCCTAGGCGGCGTTTGCGCTCGCGCTGCTTCTTTTTCTCGAAGCGAACTTTAACTTTTTCATGATTTTCTTTGATTTGTTTAATCCGCTCAGGGTCTTCCAATGTTTCTAGAGGCTCGTTTGGCCCCATCCAAAAAAAGGTTTCTCCATTGGCACTCGTTTCTGCCCGCTTTTCATATGACTTAGCTTCTTCAAAAGCTTCAGGGTGCCTCTCGCGTAAACGTACCCATTCGATTTTTCGTTGAAAGAAGCAAAAAGTACACCCAGACCGCGAACGCCATTCATAATATTTCGGTAAACCTAATCCGGCACTATCAAGCATATCTAGAACACCCTGCTTTTTAATACCGTCTTCTGCGAAAGGCATTTTGATCGTCAGGTATTTCTGATTTTCGTTTGGCCTGTATCCATCTCTCCATGGTTCGTCGGCGCGTATTCCAACGTACGAAATAACTTCATAACCATCATCTAGATACGGTCTTATCCATTTTTCAAAAGGCTCTAACTTCATGCGAATAGTACACCAACGCTGTTGACCTGCTGGCAAATAGTTATTGTGCTCCTTAAGCCAGTAGTCGAATCCCTTTTTATCATTGATATGTAAAATAGGCTTGCCTAAAACGATTTCTAGCTGTTCAAGGTATTCGTATACCTCGGGAAGTTCCTTCCCCGTGTCAGTAAAAAAATACTCGATATCGAGTTCCGGATAGTTCCTTGCCATATACACAGCTAACGCTGCACTATCCTTTCCACCAGACAGGCCCAGGACATGTTTTACTTTTCGTTCTTCACTCATTAATAATACCTAAGCTTTTAACTCCGAACCTCTAACGTTTGTCTCAATAACCTTTGTAACACGCTGACTTTTTCAAATTCATCCAGATCCGCTAGCTGAGTCTCAATAGCATTTAAGACTGGCTGAATTTGTTTAACCTCT
This sequence comes from Vibrio phycocola, assembly GCF_054404255.1. Classification (NCBI taxonomy): domain Bacteria; kingdom Pseudomonadati; phylum Pseudomonadota; class Gammaproteobacteria; order Vibrionales; family Vibrionaceae; genus Vibrio; species Vibrio phycocola. The sequence continues at coordinate 134,915 of NZ_JBTAMQ010000004.1, read as the reverse complement.
ACAGCTCTAATTTCTTTCTTAAATGATGTTAGCTGCCCGTCATCACCTTCCAAAACAAGAGAGACAAGTTTCGTTTTCGCTGGGCTTGAATATTCCTCACTAGAGCGTTGTGACTTAACCACACTTAAAAAGTCTTGCGCATAGTCACTAATCTTGTTTGAAGCTGTTTGTAGAATACCTTCATTCCAGTTCTGTTTACCTCGCCCGATCACAATCTGTATCATGCTTTCTAACCACTGAAGTAAGCCCGTATCACTCTTTGCTAACTCTCTAGCAAATGCCTTAAGGCGCAAATCACCTGAATTTTGTTCAACGTACTGACACATTTGAGTCAGCTCTTCACCCGTTTCGGGGAATATCGCTTTAACTTTGAGCTTGATGCTGGCCAACATCATTTCATGTTTCTGACGAAGCGTAGAAAAACAATCTTCTAGCATGTCAATTTTGCCAATAAGATCTCCGTCTAACTTTTCAGTTATTAGTACTTCTTTTAAATCTTTTATCAGTAGAGTATGCGGGTCATTTGCCTGTAAAAAAAGGTCTCGGATTTTCAGGTATTTCTTATTCTTTATCTCGTCATCGGGCACTAAATTATGCGCATTTTTCACCCATTGAGGTAGATTATGCATGGTAGTTACTAATGGTGTTGCAACGGCTAGTATGTTGTTTGCGACATCTCGGTTAGTTTCTGCAGCGGCAAAAACTGATAAGTGTTGTAACCATTCTTTATCTTCTTTCGCAAGAACGATGTACTTTACCGCGAGGTCTCCTGGGTTTTTAATAAGCTTTTGAACATAGTCAGTATCTGGTTCCGCTATATAGGAAAAATCTCCAGACATATCTTTTTCATAATAGGCTATTTCATCTCCCATCGACTTTAATAAAACAAGAATAAAAATGGGGATAACACCTTTAGTTAATCCAAATGGTTCAGACGCCCATAATTCTGCAATCTTGGATAACTCTACTTGAGATCCATGATGTTGCTTCAATAATTTTTCTGCAGTAATAAAAACATCTTCGAAATTGCCATTCAGCTCATTTCTCTTCCAATGCTTCCCATCGTCTGCATCAGCAGAATGAATACCCGTCGTTTTAAGGCAACTGAAGTACATTGATTTTTCTGGTGGAAAACCTTTAATACCAAGAGCTTCAATTTTTTCTTGATATAACATAGCCTCAAGAAGCTTTTTAAGTGCAGATACCGCTGTTCCAGATAGCTTATTTCGGTTCACCAACTCATTAAGAATTTTAGGTGCTTTGTAAAAAATCCTGTCAGCCGCAAAAGTAGCTATTTCACTCATGGTTTCGCTCTCGTAGATCTCACCATCATGCAACCAACGGGCTCCATTGAATCCTGCGACTAATGCTGAATCCAAGGCAGATTGTGCATTAAATATTCGAGCTCGATATTCCTCACGAGCGACCTTATCGTGAGTTAGGATTGAACCCGTTGTTTTATCACTCTTGATAAGCTCTAGAGCATATTTCTCATTTGCTAAACCAATAATTTCTTCTGCATTGGGTGCATAAGCAAGCATCAAGGACTTGTCACTTCGAGTTAACTCAAGTAATTGTTTTTCTGGCTCGTGTTTGAGCAATAAAACAAAATTCGCGAATTCTCCATTTCGATTTCTTTTTAGATTTTCAAGATCAACATGATTAAACTTTTGAACAACGGTCTGAGTCACCCATCTCAATGTACCAAATTCATGATAATGACCTTTCGCAATAACTTGTGAACTAAAGTTGATACGTTCAATTGATTCATTCCCGTCTTGTATCTGTTCTAGTTTTTCTTCAACGAGTTCAGCAATATCAATATCAGAGCCTTCAAATACAACCCATGATGAAAGATGTTTACGGTAAACAATACAGGAAGCACTTTTGAGTTGTTGTAAATACTGATTTAACTCTTCATGATCAGAAATATCATTCGTCGTTAAAAGGATTTCATTAGTTGCAGTTAAATTAGCTAACTTTCCAAAGAGTGTAATCAGCGAAATAGCTTTCAATAATTTAATGGTTTGAAGCGGAAAATCCTTCTTTGTTGCTTTTCTAATAGCATCTGTAGCAGTTGCCCAAGCATGCCCATCAGGAGAACCTAGAATCGCATGTTCCATGTTAGCTTCTAAGTAGTCCCACAGATTACTTAAATCATATAGCGAATGCTCATCGCTAGTTTGCTGCAAAAACAGCTGAAAACTAAACTGTTCGTGTGAGTTTAGAAAACTAAAAGTACTGCGTTCGTTTTGGCTAAATCGTCTTTTTGCAATAGGTCCCAAAAGCAAGGCTGTTAAAGGGTGCAGGGGAATACAACCTTCCAAGCGTTTTAACAGTAACTCTTTACGTCTCTTTTTATCCTCAAGAGCATCCAACACTCTTTTTACGAGTTGATTGTGATGACCTTGATGACTTGAGTCAGCTTTGATCGAATCACTAATTAACGCGACAGTCTCATCGGTAGATACGTTATACAAAATATCACTATAACGCCCTTGTATCTTTGCCCATTCATCTTGGAGTTTAGTTCCACGCTCTTTTGCATATTCACTAAATGCTTGGTGTAAAAGCCCTAAAAAAATCATTGGCGTGTTAATACGAGAGAACTTCTCTACTATATCTTGGAATAAGTGTAAATCACCACCGCTGCGGTTTATGTATTCAAGGCTTTTACCCATCTCATCAGCGACAATCAAAATACCATCCACATGAGAGGCAACATCATCAAAAAGTGATTTCCATGATTTTATTAAATCAATATCGCTTTCTACTTGCGCCTTCTTATATTTATTAAATTTTTTCCTTCCTCGAGTATTTGGGTGCTCTTCCAAAGCAACAAGCGTAGCATTCCAAAATGACTCTACGGCACCACTGACACCGCCTACAGATCGAATCTGTAACCAACCATCTTTGTAGTCAAAACTTGCGTCAACAAGTGCTTTAGACTCCTCATGGATAGTTGATATAGCTGAGTGGCGGATTTCTGAATCTGCGTGTAATAGTCCAGCGATCAAAAGCGCAACCGTCGACTTCCCTGATCCATAAGCTCCGGTTAGAGTATATGCACTTTGCCCAGACTGATTGAACTGACGAAACAAGGTTTCAAGTGCTGTTTGAGCGGTACCGTGATAAACCAAACCATGAAAAAAATCGGCGTTCAAGTCACTATCGATACGAGTTGAACGTTGATGGCGCGTTGCGATAGAGTACATATTGCTAAGAGTCACGGCTTATTTATCCTCTGGTTGGTAGTATTGCTTAAGGTATTCTGCCGAGTCGACATCATTTATATTTTTAAAAGAATGCTGTACCTGTCTTAACCCTTGAGTATCAGTCCAAGCAATCATCCCATTAGTCAGGGTTTCCACTTGATCTAACAAATCGCTAATTCCAATTGAGGATAAGCGGAATACTCGACCAGGCGAGCCTACATCATTCAACAATGATTCAAAAGAGAGGGTACCTATCTTGCTATCTTTTTGTTTTATCTTCATAAAATCGATAACCGCAAAAGCAAAAACTTCCACAGGTAGTGAGGATCTTCGAGAAAGTTCAGCAATATATTCTTTCGCTCCTTCTTGCTTGATCAAGCTTAATTCAGTGAAAGGAGATGCGAAGCTATCTTCATTGATTTTGCTTGCTTGGAGGGGCTTATGTGCATACATCTGCAAAAAACAGTCTATGTCTTTATTTAGAGTCGCTTCCGTCACCTCTTTATCATGGTTAACCAACGAATCCTTTATCTCAGTAGACAAAGCTTCTTTTTTTACCTTTATACCATTGAAGTAATTAAAGAAAAATCTAGAAGTGTTTAATTTCCCCTCATTTACTTCTAGTGATTGAAGTAACCAATGTAAAAGCCAGGTTGTGCCAATTTTATCTAAATACTCGTCAAAAGCTATATGCTCACCAGTGCTCGTAAATAGCTTTTCGGCTAGAGGTGTTAATCGATAAATTTGATTTTTATTATCAACGCATGTAACCAAATTCAGTGCTTGAATCCAATACCGCACAGAGAGAACCATATTTCTCCCCATACCCATAGATTCCATCTGTTTATCAACATCATCCTTACTAGAAAGTGATTCACCATTTACAACCTCTTGAATTATCTTATAAATCCAGCCATAACGGATAGGGAAGGTTTGATGTCCGGAGAACTTCAGAGTTGTTGATTCGATATTCACTGTGCGTACCTTGTTGAATTGGAGATTTTATCCAAACACCGATCTTACACATTAATATCATTAGGTCTAGGTACTTTTACTGAAAGATGTCACAATGCTGTATATATAAACAGTCACATACAGAAATATACAACAAATTAGCTACACAGGTAACATTTTCACATTCATTTTGACTTGAGGGTGAAGTCAAAACAGAGTTGTCGGAATAATAAGTATCAATCCAATGGCAATCATTATTAGTTCATATGATTCATTAACTTACTCATTGTACTAAGAATGATCTTTAAGGCACAACTTAATCAGTATACGATAAGACTCAATTATCATATTTATTTCTAACCTCGAGCTAACAACCGTCTAATGAAAAACTATTACGACTATGCAGCATCTACTCCAGTTTCAGAACAAGTGCTTGAAGCGATGAAACCATGGGAAATAGATAATTTTGCTAATGCCTCATCTGCACACCAAGCGGGACGAGCCAGCTATCAAGCCATACAACAAGCTAGAGAGATCGTCGCAGAAAAAATCGGAGCACTACCTAGCGAGATTATTTTTACTAGCGGTGCGAGCGAGGCAAACAACCTAGCTATAAAAGGGTTATGTTTCAATAAATTAGAATCGAAAGGTCACATAATCACTTCATCAATAGAGCACAAATGTATTCTCAATACATGTGCTTTTCTTGAAGAGTTAGGTTTTGACGTTACTTATCTAGCTCCTGATAATGAGGGAAAAATCTCTGCTGCATCAGTACGTAAAGCGATACGTGATAATACTATCCTGATTTCCATCCATCATGTAAACAATGAGTTGGGAACTATTCAGCCTATTAAAGATTTCGGTGCAATCGCATTTGAAAAAAATATTCCTTTTCATACGGATGCTGCGCAAAGTTTCTGTAAATGCGATATCGACGTAGATGACTTGGATATCGATATGCTCTCGCTCTCAGGGCACAAGATATATGGACCTAAAGGTATAGGCGCTCTGTACGTTCGAGATGCTCGAGACTCAGAGTTAGTTCCACTCATTCACGGTGGCGGACAAGAAGCAGGCCTGCGAGGTGGAACCTCCCCTACCTCTCTAATTGTCGGTTTAGCCACTGCTGTTGAGTATTACCCAGCAAGGCCAAGCCATGAACTAAAAACATTTTTAACTGCAATCGAACCGTTCAATTACACGAGAAACGGTAGTACTGATGTCGTACCAACCACATGGAGCGTAACATTTCACTCTGATGCCGATGTACAGCGTTTTACAAACAGCTATCCTTGGTTCATCTCTCAGGGTTCTGCTTGCAATGCACTATCTAACGTGGCTTCACATGTATTGACGGCGATCGGAATGACTGAGGAAAAAGCTCGAAGAACCTATCGGATTAGTCTTCCACCTTATCGATTTAATGAGAAGTAATACGAAAACCGGAAATTTGTTTACCAGCCAACCCTAAAAGCTCGTCAAATGTCTGTCTATGTAAAATCACTTCTCGATTATCAGTTGCGCCCAATAGTTTAGATAATCTCCTATCGAAGCTCTTTTGTTTTTCATAGTGCTCATGTTTATTGTCAATCAATAAGTGCTTGTTAAGAAGAGGTGGCCGACGAGATTCGTCAACATAATCAAAAAAATCGATATCCTGTTCGGCCATTTTGACTTTAGTCCTCTCTACTAAATACGGTACTGATTGTTCAAAGTTATCGTAATGAGTTAACGTTAACTTCCCAGAAGTAATATGTATTTTAATCAGGTCAACTGATTCATCTAGCTCTCCGTACATTTGAAGAGCTGCTCCTACGTACACTCGTAATAGTATTGGCAACTTCTCTATATAACTCTTGTGAAAAATAAGAGAATGGCCATCATTGAGAATACTTGCTGGTAATTCCTGATATGCTTTTTCACACTGTTCATTGATAAGCAATTTATCCGCAATCGCATATAGCAACTCAGTAGCAAGGTCAATTGCCGAACGGTAGTCTTCGAACAAGGCCTTTATATCTCGCTTTAAACCTTCCGGCTGTTGCGTATACGGTTTTCTCTTCTCAAATAACTCCATCGCAAAATAAACAAGAAGATCTTCCTTCCTTGACCTCTCCGCCATAGTAAATTCATGGGTATCAAACATCTCTTGTAGTAAACTAAACACTTTCTTGTGAGAACCAATGAGATTTCTAATCTCGTCAGTTCGTTCAAATTCATCATTGGCTGGTATGCGTCCAAGTTCTAAACACGTATTCCAAAACGAATCAAAGAGTTCACTATTTTGTGTGATAAGAAGTTTAGCGCGATCTTTGCTTTCAGCTGGTTGAGGAGAGGTTAGCTGTTGCCAAGTATGATGCCTATGATACTTACGTTGTAGGTATATCTGCTCTTCCAACTTATCCTTGAAAATATAAAAAATACCAGGTGCTACAGCGATAATGTCTTCCTGCAAAGAGCGTTCTAAGTAACCTTTAATTTCTGATTGTGCATAATATTTCTGAAACGTGTTTCGAGAAGTTATTACTCCATCTTTATACGGCTGAAACTGTGCAATATATGACTCATTTGACAACATAACTGACACAACTAGTATTTTATCCGCTAAGTCCCACGCATTTAAAAGCGCCTCAAGTCTCTCATCTTGATCTTCAATAACATTTAGAACAAACCCTAAGTTAACAATATCTGAATTCACTTTATCAGTATCGGGTAAATACACTGGATCCCAACCCAATACGTCAAGGCCATGTGCCTCCAATTCCCTTAAGTCGTCACCCCGCCCACAGCCAAAATCAAAGATGGAAAATCGGCCGTCTAAATAACCTTGTTTAACCAAAGATTTCATAGGAGCAGAGAGTTCGTGACGAACAATAGCGGTTTTATAGCGATCGATACCCGCCGGTTCACGGTTGTTTTCTAATTGCTCTTTATCGTAAATCTTTATTAGTCGTCCTTCTACGAGCTGATATCCATTTTTATGTATCAAGTTTAACCATGAATTTTTAAAACCAATTATCCTTGTATTGTCATATAAGCCAGCTTTTTCACCTTCCTGAGTTAAGGCAACAAAATGCTCATAGTAGTCACTATCCGGCAACACCATCGTTTCCTTTCGGTGCAGAATCGGGGGGTTATCAGATTCACGATAACATGTAATTTTATGGCTTAACTTACTTAGATCTACGTTAAGACTTTGCTCAAGCGCTGGATATGAATCATTGTAGAATTCAGGATAATTAAGAAGTGATAAGCGAAACTCATTTTTAAACAATTTGATTAAGTTCCACTGTTCATTGGGTACATTGACAGCCTGAGCTACAGCAGGGATAAAACGTTGTAATTGATCAGGAGCCGCACCTAATGCATCTTTATGGAGATAGACTGCATCTGGTAACCGCTTCCCGACTTTTATTTGTTCAACCAGTGATTTAAAAACCTGAAAATCCATATATCCCTACTCATTCGCTTTAAGATCCCTATCACTTTAACAAGTTTACAACTATAGAACCAAACCACTGATTGTAAAACTTACATCACAGATCAATTTCTAAGCAATCTAATGCTTATATATTAACTCTATGAACCCGAGATATATGAGATTACCGCATGCTCAACTTTGAACAACTAAAACAACGCCAACGTAATGAACGTGATACTTACCCTCGGAACCTTAGCCTCCGCGTCCACAGAGCATTAAGTTGGTTGAATAAATCTGAGCAATGCGACGATGATGACTCTAGGTTTATCTTTCTTTGGGTTGCATTCAATTCCGCCTATGCACAAGAGTTTGAACAACGACAACAATTTAGTGAGCAAGGTATCTATGGTGAGTTTCTAAAAAAGCTAATCAATTGCGATCAGAACAAGCAACTGCACAATCTAATCTGGGATGAGTACTCGAAAACGATAAGAGTAATTCTAGATAACGAATTTATCCTGCAAGCCTACTGGGACTTTCAGGCTGGTAGAGTGACTGAAGATGATTGGAAATCTATGCGTAGTAAAGCTAAGGCTGCTGCGAACAAAGCCCTTAGTCAAAACGATACGGCAAAGGTTCTGTCTATCCTATTGTCTCGCCTTTATACTCTGCGAAACCAACTAATTCACGGCGGCGCAACTTACCTAAGTTCGGCAAATCGGCAGCAACTCAGAGACTGTACTAGTATCCTAGAAAAGTTAGTGCCAATCATAATAGAAATTATGATGGATTCAGCTGATAAAGTTTGGGGTGATGCTGTGTATCCATTAGTGAAAAGCAGTTAGTACTGTGGGTTAGTCCGCTGACAGAAAACGCCTTGTCACAATCTCTGGATACGTGGGAACTTTGTTTGAAAGAAGCAGCGCAAAACATAAACGAAGCAAGTTATGATTACTTGAATGATATTGCCATTGTAAATAAAGGTGATGGTGTTATTGGGCATTAAATACGATAAGTGATGTTAATTGGTCATATACAGTGGTGTTTGTATGAGTGAAAGAATAGAGTTTATTTTCGAAGAACCAGAACAATTTGGCTCACGAGGAAACGACGAGTTATGGATATGGCTAAAAGAGTCCTGCACGCTTAGAGAAGCACGCATAGATTCGACTCTGAAAATTATTGATTTCGTAAAAACAGACCTAAAAGAATTTGGAATCGATGTTGAATGTCGTTCTGTTTCACCTGATGAGCTGATATATATAAAAGCTTTTGATAAAGAAAGGAATCATTCTAAAATTTCTATTCGTTGGTGGAAAGAGACTGGCTTCCCGCTTATATGTAGCAGAGCTGAATATATTGCAGGAAAATGGGAAACCTTTGGTGATAAAGAGACATCAGGTGCTATTAATAAACTGATACAAGCTGGGACATTAAAACTAAAGCCATAATTTTGAACTGGGCTGGTTTCACTATTTAAGCTCATGGGTTTATCTGACCCTGTATATAATTCTGTGTAACTGCCATTGGTCACAAGTAGTCAGTTAGTCGGTCTTCGAACATAATCTAGCGGCAGCAGCTACTCCCTCTTTTTCAACAAGATTTAGAGTTTCTGCTTTAAATTCAGGAGAATAGATAATACGTTTTTTCTTGGTTGTCATAATTCACCTCATTAGTGATTTTACTCACTTAACTCAGTGTCCAAAACTTCTGGATCGGATCATAGCTTGTTTGTTACCCAATATTTTTTGGGAAATCTGCGTTGATTTCATATGAAAGTACTACACTATCATAAAGTTACATTCTTTTATCACGTAAGAATATAAATGGACAAAAAATCATGAATCTCAAAAAGTATGCATTACAATCCTTAATTTTAGGTATCACGTTTTTACCTCAAATAGCATTTGCTATTGATGGTTATAAAAGCTTGAAATTTGGTATGTCTAAACAACAAGTTATTGCGAGTGATATATGTACGTTACAAAAATTGGAGTCGGGTCAAGTTGGCGTTGAATATTATGGTTGTTCAAATTTTAATTTTGGCGGTAAGAGCGTAGAAGCAGGTGTCTTTTTTATCAATAATGAATTATTGCGGGTTGGTATTGTACCTTCAGTAGATATTGTCGAGGGGGTAGTTGCTTCTCTATCAGATAAATATGGTCCTCCATCTTCTATTTCAACTGAAGAAGAATTTGAAGCAGTAGATACACTACCAAACCGACAGGCATTTTTAGGTTTTGATAGAGATACCATTTATCTCATCCTAGAGTCAGATGAAAACTACACCCAAAGTGCGCTTTTGGTCTACACATCACCAAAGTACGATGTCTTGCTGTTAGAAAATCAAAAAAATGCTATTAACGAGGATTTATAATCCTTTGCCAAACATCTAAGTACCAAAAGATGCTTAGAATTTATCGACGACTAAACTAAAGCAGTGCCACTATCATTGGCTACTGCCAAAGTTTCGAACTGCCTTCTCATCCGTACAGAATAATAGCGCTACTTTTTATAAATACAGTTAAATGACATGCATACAGCATCGCTTTAAATATCCGAACCTTTCACCATCGTCTAATTTAATTTTAGAGTATTCCTTCAACTCTACAAATCTAAACAGATACCATTAAATAGCCTCGCGATCCAGATTGGCGATAAGCGTGGCATATGCCTACACTTGATTAAGTCAGTAGAGTATTTACTCGAAATCAATAAACCTCGAATGGAAAATATTTCAGATACATATAACAAGGATGAGTCAGTAAATTAATCCAACACTTTATTTTAATTAGAAGGAAAATATTTTGGCTACATTCAATACTAAAAATTCCATAGTAGCTTTAACACTAACATTCGCGCTGGTTGGCTGTGGCGGTGGCAGTAGTTCTAGTTCATCAGTTGATTCAACTGGTGGTGACATTACTTTAACCGGTAAAGCGATTGACGGGTATCTAGAAGGCGCAACCGTCTTTTTAGATATTAACTATAATGGCGAACTGGATAGCGGTGAGCCATCCGCAATAACTGGTGAGAATGGTGACTACACTCTATCGAATTCTTCAATCGTGGATGTGTGCTATCAATACTCTCCACTGGTTGTAGATGTTCCTGTCGGAGCCGTTGATAGCGATCTAGGAGTGGTGACTGAGGCTTACCAATTGACGACCCCTCCCGCCATAACTTCATTCAATGATGAGGATATCCTAAACATTACCCCTCTAACTACATTAGTGTGGGATACTGTTGAAGATGCACTAGATGAGTTAGACGATGATATGTCGTGTCAACGCATGATTGAAGAATCAGACCTTCGCTCTACAATCTCTAGTAGTATTGAAGACCAAGTTAACATTCTAGCTGATCACTACAATATCTCTGGTGACGACATCTTTGCCGACTTCATCGCAGAAGGTAATTCTGACCTGCATGATGAAGCAATGGAAATCGTGGATGGATTAAAGATTGCATTTGAAGAACAAACTACCCTTCAAGCTCTCTATCCTGACTCAATCGTTCGAATTACTTACCTGAAAGGTACTGATGAAAACGGTGAGCTAAACGATACTTGGGTTAAACGCGAAGCTATCTATAGCGGGGATGAGTCAACCGCTACAGAATGGTATCTAACAGATGATCTAGAAATAGACTTCCTTCACTACGATTCAACGAACACAGTCACTTATCAAAATGATTTGGAATACACCAAGGACATTAAGATTGAGTGGAACGAGTTCTATAGTAAATATCTATGTATTGTTACTGAAGAGATCATGACCGATGAAGACGTATCGTCCGGCGTTAGCAATACAGCTTACTTCGATGGTGATAGCTATGACGATTGTGAAGCTGGTGATCTCACGTCAAACTTAACATCGCAATCTATCGTGCGTCGTACTGTTAGTGGCACCAATGATTCAGAATCTGTAACCAATACTTGGCAATACGATTCTGATGATGCAAACCCAATCGATCTATCTGCATGGATTGACGTAGAAGACAGTCTAGATTCACTAGATGGTGATGCTCTAGTAGTTGATTTAGCAGCGTATAGTACTGACTTCTACAATGAAGACGACAACGGCGCTGGTTACTGGATTCGGGATTGGTCAACTGACGAGTTTATATTCTGGCATAATTATTACAGTTACTGGTCTAAGAAAACGTATAACGACGATGGTACCTACGTTCTAGAATGTGGTACTTCTGGTGAGTCTAGTATGGTAGTTATGGATAGCAGTTACTCAAGCTGTCCTTTCTAAGAAAATTTAATTTATGGAGGAGCTTCGGCTCCTCCTCTATTCCCTTTTCTTATTTGTTTTTTTGCATCGGGTTTGATGAGCTCGATATGGGGTTTGAGAATACAACACCTATTCGTCCAGAAATTCGAAATATATCTCCTGAATTATTGTTCCCTTGAATTAACGGCAAGATGATTAACGTTTCTCGAACCTTCGTCTATACGTTAGAATTAGCACAATCATTTTAGGCTAATAAAAAGACCCTAATATTGAAAAAAACAATAATATTTATTTAATTTTAGTTAGTTAAATGACATAATTTTTCTTATTGAAAACAATATACTAACTAATCATGAATCAAGTTATTGTCCTCATCGCAACCACTCCTAGGCTTTCTTTACTATCAAGATACGCTCTACCTTCAATCATTAATCAAACGTTTCTACCTACAGCCGTAGTCATAGTTAGTGATACTAGGCAATTAAGTTGTGATGAACAATTGCGATTACAGTTCGAACTTAAAGATATTCCAGTCAAGACTCTGACCAACGCTCGTTGTGCCGGGGCAGCAGGGAGTTGGAATACAGGTATCGATTATATCGCTGATCGCTACCCCAATAGTTACATAGCCATTATTGACGATGACGATTATTGGTCCCCACAACATTTAGCTTCATGTGTGGCTAACAGTGATAATGGCAAAGCCAACGTTGTGCTTTCGGGAATCAACATAAAAATTGGTAAAAACCTTGTAGCATGTAACATCCCCAGCTCTATTTCTAAAAACGATTTCTTAGTCGGCAACCCAGGCTGGCAAGGGTCGAATACTTTTGTCAAAACCGAACTGGCTAAATACATCGGTGGATTCACTGATGGCTTGATAAGCTGCAATGATCGAGATTTTGCGATTAAGGTACTAGATTCAGGAAAAGCAGCGATCTCTTATACCAAGCTTGCTTCAGTAGATTGGAATTGCAATCAATCACCCGATGCTCTTTCTGCTCCAAAATCACAACAAAAGCTTAAAGGGTGTGCTCAATTTCTTCGATTACATGGAGACAAAATGTCAGAGCCAGAAATGGATTCTTATTATCAACGAATCCAAGATTTTTTCTCAATCCCCAGAAAAGATGTGCTAGAAGAACTAAAGAACGGAAATAACTAATGACTAACTTTAAAACAACGGCGCCGACAAGGTATCGCGAAATACTCTGTAGCCGAAATTTACAGCTGAAGAAACGCTCAGCAGAACAGTTTGAATATGCGGAAGTCGTCATAGCAATTAGTCATAAGAATCAAACCCATCACTTAACTAGAGCCTTGAAAAGTGCGTTTAACCAAACACTGGTAAAAAAACGAATAGCTCGAATAGTCGTATTAGATGATAGTTCAGATACAAGTTGGGAACGAGAAACATTATCTCTGCTCAACCACCCCTCTGTTACGCTTCTGTTTGCCGAATGTGGCTCCCCAGCAAGGGCTCGTAACCTCTTATTGGATTGGGCTGATGAACAGCCACATATTCAATGGATTTCACGACTAGATGCTGATGATGAGCTTTTTACTGATATTAGTTTAGAAGGGTTATGGAAATCCGTTCATGGGTCGGATAAAAAAGCGGCTATTGGTAGTAATAAATTACGTAAGAATGGAGAGCTACTACCTTTTGATAATATTGCGAACCCAGATGAACTAACTGACCACGTGTCACTAGCTCAATTTATTAATAATTTTTCGAATGGTTATCAACAGAGAGAGCTTCCATCGTGCAACTTGCTACTTAGAACAAACCTCGGACTAAGATATCCGAATATTAGAAGTGCAGAAGACCATTGGCTATTAACTATATTGTTGACGCTTTACCCAGCCGATACTGCGATTACCCCTTTCCCCGTCTACTCAATCTACGCTCTAGATGGAATGGATACAAAGCTAAATAAAGACAATGACTCTTGGCAAAATCAAAGAGCACGCTTGGCTCATGTAGCAAGTAAATGGAGTGCGATTCATACCGCTGGCAAACAACTTCTTGGTGTTGGTATGGAAGGTACCGTATGGTTCGAGCATGATAAAGTTATTAAAGAGTTTTACCCATGGGCAATTACAGACACTGACGTAGAAAAACTAACTTCCCTTCTAGCAAATAAAAACGTCCCTATTCCTAACGCAACATGGGTTAAACAAGGTTCCTTATGGCAGTGTCAAACCGCTTATTTAAATAACTCGAACCCAAGAAAAAAAATACCCAAGCAATCAGTAATCGAATATCTGACTAACCTATATCGCGCTGGAATATCCACACTCAATATAAAACGAGACAACCTAACCCTTTCTGCTAGCGGGAAGTTAAGCTACATCGACATTGGTCGTGACATACAACCTTTAACAACATCATTCTTTCGTGATATGAGTGCACGCCTTTATTCTATTGGCATTCTAGGTAATCACGATGAAGAATTAGTTCGAAGAAAGAGTTGGCGCCGCCAAGATGACGCTTTGAAAGATTTACCTGGCTTTGAAGAATTCTATCGCGAACTGATTCACTTACTCCATCCAGAATGCATTAAACCAATTAAACTCACTTCCACAACGCCATATAAAAATGACACTGTCACCCTATTAATTAAAGCTTGTGGGCAAGATGCAAACATTTTAACCGAGCAAGTAACTCATATAGTTACTCAATTGAGCTTTCCATCGACATTTTTGGAAAGAGTACTTTTAATAGATCCACATGATGGGGAATTTTTACGACAATACGCGAACTCCAATCTACAATCAGTAATTGAACAAGCTCAACAACTTAGAAAAAACGGGATTATCGACTCCATACTTATCGCACCGTTAGACAAAAAAGAAGTAATCGCAACTTATTACAAATGGTTTAATCAAACAGCTTGCCTAGATTCTCATACCTCTGATAATGCTCCTCTTTTCCCTCAAATTTGGGGGTTCGATCAAATCTCGACACCTTATGTGCTTCAATGTGATTTAGATGTACTTGTGGGACGTCGTGATTGGGGACATGACTTTATTTCAGACATGATTAGTGCAAGTGCTCAAGAGGAGATCTTAGCTGTTGGTTTTAACATTCCTAAAAGTAGCTCTCAGTTTACCCCATATCATGGTGATCCCGGTGAATTTGCACCTGAAGTACGATTTGGCCTTCTAAATCTCACTCGCATCAAAGACCAGCTACCAATAAATAATCCGCTATTGAATAATAAATTTTCTTTAACCTGGCATCGTGCTTTACAAGCAGCAATGAAACACCGAGGGCTACGTGCTGTACGAGGCGGTGACCCACGTAGTTATTATATCCACCCTCGTAATGAGCATAAACAACGAAAAGAGTTACCTGTTGCAAGAGATATCATTGCTCAAGGAATCGAACCTATTGAACAACTAGATAACTTTGATTGGGTACCAGGTAAGCACTGGAAGTATGAACAAAGAAATGAAAAATTAGTATTTATCCTAAAAGGTAGACTCACCGAATATACCTTGCTTGAACGATGCTTGAATTCACTAAGGATGCAAACTAATCAAAATTTTGGGATAGTATTAGTTGATGATGCTAGTGGTGCAGAACACAACTGGCTTTACCCCAAATTACTCTCCAATCTGCAAAACAAGACCACACTGATAAGAAATAGTGTCCACTTGGGCCGTATGCCAAACTTCCTGTTTGCTATCAATAAAATCTGCCAAGACCCTCAAACTTTAATTGCCATATTAGACCAAGATGATTGCTTAATGCAGGAGAACGTCGTTGAATCACTATTACATGCAAAGCGGAAAGGTGCTGATTTAATACAAATGCCAATGTACCGCCCAAATAAACCAGTTAATCTTTATATCTCAGATTATGACAATCCAAGAAAGCAAGCTGGAAGCAACGTTTGGAGTCATCTGAGGGTGTTTACTAAAGAGCTCTTTGAATTGATTCCAATCACCTATTTCAAACGGCAAGAAAGCTCTGAATGGTTTGATACTGTTACCGACTATTTAACGATGTTACCTATGGCTGAACTAGCAAAAAAACCAATGTATCTGGATGAAGGGTATACATATTGGCATTTCCGCAAATATATTGGTCAAAAAGAACGAAAACGTGAGGATGAGCTAATCGAAGAATTATTAACGATGCCATCGCTTTCTGAACAAGTAGCGAATTAAAGAGATGTTTAGCTTTAATCTTACCTCAACTCTGTTGTCAACTGAGGTAAGAACTCACAACTTATTATCAGACATTCACAGTTCAATCTGATTTCCAATCCGCATAAATCTTTTCCCATGAAACCGAAGTGCGCTGTTCGAATATTTGGGAACGTAATTTAGGTGGTACATAATGACCATCTCTAAACCTTCCACATAATCCACATGCTTTTTTCATAAGGTCACGCATTTCATCGCCTTGTTCAGGTAACCGTTTACGGCCTCCTTCTTTGTTTAAGACTCGATCAATACCACCAGCTACCGCACAAGGGTAATAACCTTGTGGTGTAAGCCCTACACCACACGTGTTCGCGATATCACAACCATTTGAAAAATCGGTATATCGATGATACCAACTATCAATAGGAGCCAAATTAAAAGGACCGAATTCAGGCTGAATGGAGTCTGTTTTAGATGAGTTTTCAATATATAGCCATTTTGGCAACTCTGAAATAACTTGATTAACACGACGTCCATATCCGTTCGTTACTAGCTGTATCGATAGGTCCGTGTTTGCCTTTTTAAGGCGATATAGTTGATCAAGGATTTCTGGTAACTGTGGATGTAATGTAGGCTCTCCACCGAGAATCCGGATTTTAGTCCAACTTCTATTTTGCTTTAAGCTATCATCAACGAATGCGATTATTTCGGCAAGTTGGATGTGCTTCTTTGATGGGGCTTGTGCTGAAGAGCGATTACAGTTATTGCACTTTAAGTTACACTGGTATGTGATATCAATTTCAATCAAATCATTCGCAACTTGGTATTGAAATCCCAATACTCTAGTGACTATTTTTTGCACACGAAGCCATCGCCACATAGCTTTGGCATGAAACCAAAGCTTAGCTAAATGAAAACAGTTTTTAGGAAAGTCGTGTGAGTACTTAAATGGATCGCCCTGCTTTTGATACTTCTTCATAATCTCTATATTTCAGTAATAAATCATTCTTCAACTAGAACACTGATGAATGTCAGCACAACGAAAGTCAAAGCCCTACTAACACAAGTTATAGTCGAACATTACATAGCCTTCGAATTTAAAGAGCTCTGGCTAAAACTAACAACATGTATAACCCAATGAAATAATAACATAATTTCACTTGTTTAATTGAAGAATGAAACATTTTAAGCAACTAGCTTCTTATTTATTGCAATTCACAATATCAGCTCCACCAAGGACCATCAATCAAGTACAATCGATTAGAAATTCGAGTTATCGTGGTATACAACCATCTAAGATAGCTTTTTGAAAAGCAGTTAGAGCCGGAACTAAACTATACAAACACATTTTCCCATTTACTGCTTTACTGCCTTGTGCTTTATGACAAGTAATCGCGTAACCAAATTTGACACGGATAGCGTGAAAGTATAGGTCTCGGCTGAGTTCTTGATTAAATTGCGGACCGTTGCGTTTCAAATATTTATTACGCCGACAAAAGTCGATAAACAATACCTTCTCTTGTTCAAATGACAAACGTGACTTGTCTGAATAAAGTAGGCATTCTAATATTTTTACGAACCTTCGTTGTCGTTTTCCGGCAACATTGTTGAATACAAATTCCACATCGCAACAACGCAGGGCTACATCAATGTAATGACCATCACCGATACACTTCGAGTTTCCGAAGGTCCTGGGCGACCACACACTTCATTAAATTCACCTCTATTAGGCGCAATCGCCCCGGGTATATTGGCCATAGACCGATATACGACGAATTAGTGTTTTCGAGTAGTGAATAATGGTGTATTGTGAGATGAATGTAGTTAGTTGATGTGATTGAGTAATTCGATTGCTATTCACTCAAAGGGCTGCTATTCAGTTGAAAACCTGATGTATTAACCGTTGAGATGAAATTGAATCAAGAGTCTGTTCGACGTTTCGACATGGATTACGTTTATATGCCTTTATCCATAAATCTATCTCTCCTTCAATCCAGACTACGGCTCTGGGACCTATTTTGATGTTCCGGGGAAAACTACCCTGGTATATGTACTTATACACTGTCGTTCTGCTAAGTCCCGTCAACTTAAGTACTTCTGTCAATCGGATGAACCTCATCGTCACCTCCATCTTAACCTAATGTTCGATCGTATTTAACTCATGCTCGTACCCTCAAGATAGAGCTCTACTCCCAGTCAATAAGCCTAAGCTTAGTGGCGTTGTTTTCCTGATTAACTGACCTGTCTCTATCGGCTACTAAAGCAGCCATCCAATCGTGTATATCGCTCTCTTTCCATACAACAGTACCTCCACCAAGAGTTATTCTTTGCGGAAAGATACCGTCTTTCATGTATCGATAAATCGTCGGTCTCGATAAGCTTGTCAGATACATGACTTCATTAAATCTGATTAATCGTTTGCTCATTGAACGGTCCTCCTGTCATATCGCTCACATATAACGGCGTCCCGTATTTTTTGAATTAAACAAGCCAACAATACATAAAGAAATCATTATCAGTAGACCAGATATGCCAACGTCGACACTCCCACTTAAGCCATGACGTGATCAGATGGGCATTCGATACAAAATATTTTCAGATATACATCATCACAGTGCATGACAATCTATAGAGGACATTAATATGCACAATGATTACAAATCAGCACTACCTGAATGTGCCATGCTCATCCTAGAGAAAGCGGCTGATATATTGGCAAACAAATATTTACGTGGAGATACATACAGCAACCCGCAAGCCGTAAAGGATTTTCTAACGTATAAAATTGGTGGACACGAACGTGAAGTGTTCGCTGTGATGCTTCTCGATAATCAAAATAGGCTCATTGATATACAAGAGTTGTTCTACGGCACAATAGATTCGGCCAGTGTGTACCCGAGGGAAGTCGTCAAGCTCGCCCTTGAACGAAATGCAGCGGCGGTGATCTTTGCGCATAACCATCCGTCTGGCGTATCCGAGCCATCTCAAAGCGATAGACGAATTACCGAACGTTTAACTCAAGCTTTATCGCTGGTGGATATTAGAGTATTAGATCACTTAATAATTGGTGAAACGTGCGTGTCATTTGCAGAGAGAGGAATGCTATGAACCATTATCCCGTATTGAAGTACGAGACTCGACCGAGTGCAGATCTACTCAACTGTCTGATTCAATTGACCAGTAAGCTGGATATCCCTATTCATACTCAATGTATCTCCATTAGCTTTCGCCATCGTGACTATTACCAAACAAAACATGAAGCGCGACCAATGGAAATCCAAATGGAAAAAATCACTGACCGATGGGAAATTATCGACATCGCAAGCCTTGCGTATCCTGACGAGAATGCAAGACAAGCCGAAATCGAGCTTTACTTTAACTTCAGGCATAGCTGGTTTTATCAACCAGATATTGGGATGTGTGAACTCCACCACCCAAAGGTTGCGGAGCTATATCGTGTTTGGGAACCAGTCTTACTTAACCAGATCCAAAATAGGAGTTTTAATCAAATAAGCGTAGCTATTGTCAATAAGTGGTAATGATAGTCTAAACTGCTTAAAGCCCCAGCCTACCAGGACATCAGAGTACTCTGGTAGGCTTTTGTTTAGTTCCTTACACTTACCTTCCCACCTCACACTTTAGCCTTCTGGCGATCCATACAAGGCCAATCAGGGTAACGTTTATAACCAGTTAATTTAATTAAAACAATTCAAATTTCTTTTGGATATATATTATTTAATAAAAGGGGGTTTAACAGTTAAATTATATTCACATACACTCGATTAGAACACTGCAATGCTATTAAATAACCAAAATCGATTGATTGAGGTTAAGAACATCTTTTACAGTACGATATACAGCTGAACCGTCTATCCTAGTTGAGTTTCTGAGCCTTCTACTGGCGACAAACAAAAGTTCTGCAAATATATATTATTACTAAAATTCCTTAAACAGGCCTGAGACATTGCTTCTATACTAAGTTTCAGGTGCAACTAGCACCTGATTACTTCTTCTAATTTTTTTGTTATTCAAATTCGAACTGTGGTTCTCCCATAACTTCAACTCCATTCGGACTCGATATTAACTCAACATCTCTATCTTGATTCGTTTCAAAGCCAATAGCTCTAAAGGTGACTTTCCAAATAAATGGGCCATGTTCCGAATCTGCTACACACGTGATCTCCTCAACTCGGTCATCAGGCTCTTGATAACCAGAAGACGATTCGGTCCAGGCGTCCCTCGACTCAATCCGAGGAACCCCCGTCACAAAGTCCTCTCCATCTTTAATATACTCAATTTCACGTGGCATTAATTTACAGTTCATAATGGAGATCCCTTTATTTAAAAAGAAATACTCTATAATGAGGCAGTCGCTTCGAACAGGGGCCACTAATCAATTGCGGATCTCAATCACTATATTTTCAAAACAAGTCACTGATAATCTTAAATCGTAGACAACTACCTGCGTACTATGTACGACTACACATGAAATTCTTACTTCTATCACCATATTGCTTCGTTTCAAATTTAGCCAGATAGCTTAAACGGCAGAATACATCGTTGCATTCCGTGGTGTAATCTTCAGTGTTACGATTCAAATAATGTACAGGGCTGCCACGAGTGAAATGCACGAAATGTATCACCTCTTCGGCATCTCGATAACCCAAGGCACTAGCCCAAGCTTTATAAATCTTACTTACAAGATTACTACCGGTAAATGTTCGGTAATCGCCTATACAAAAGTACGCATCTTTGTTTAAAAATAAAGCAACATGATAATGTGGTTGATTGGCTGTCGCTGTTTCCTTCGCCCACACATATCTCACCGTACAATTTTGATAACGTCCTATTTTGGTTGAGAGATCATATCTAACTTGAGCTTTACATGACTCAATAAATTTGGTTATCACGTCGGTGCCATACTCATAAGGATAATCAGGGCAATTCACTCTGTAGGGTAGATGCAAATCAAACCTAACCACCATTGTTCTTGGGTGCTCTGCTAACGCTCTGTTCATTAGGTTATAAATGGATTCTAAATACTGCTCATTTAGGTGATACTTCGGTAATACTTCCAATCCTTTATATGTTGGTCCAGAAGTAGATGTGTGGTTGATGGGTAGGTAGTTCATGGTACTCTCCAATGGGTGGGTTCATAGAAGAGTTATTGGCAGTATTTTTTAACTTATTATGATAGTGAAGATTCAGTTATCACTTTATACATTAGGTATAAAGTGACTAAATAATGGAAAGAGTATGTGCATATTGCATATATTACCCAACCGCAGCCCAATTTAACAAAAATAAACACTGTACTTAGATAACCTTTCCGAGCAACAAAGCCATACTTGTAAATCACTATTTGTAATAACTCTGATAAAAAGTTTTCAGATGTAACCAAATTAAGCACTAATACCTAAATAGAAGACTTGCGGTAATTATTCATTTAACTCGAATTTAGATTGTCAACTAGGCTTTGAATGTCGATAGGTTTTTTATCATTAACATGAGTCTTCTGAACGAGAAACTCATCGACATATAGAGACGAAATCGAATTTTTTGGGGACATAATTTTTATCCAGCGTACTACATTCAAATCAATGTATTCCGGGGGCTTATAGAAAAACCAGCTGGCAGAACTAGTACTTTTTTGTTTTAACGTGATAACTGAACTGAGTGCATAATCAGTATCATTGTTTGAATCACAAAATGATATGCTAATTTTAAAGATTGGATATTCGATGGGAGTCAAAAAATAAGTAACCCCTTCACCACTAGGAGCATTAACAGCATCTAGTACTATCCTAAGTGCTAACGCCCGTTTCAATGCCATACTCGCAACGAACTTCAACACCCAAAGATATGAAGTGAGCACCTCTCGGTCTATGATATCTTTTCCTGAGTCATTAACATTTAGTTTAAGTAACTCTTCTATGCTTGAATCGATAATATTGAGATCTAGGGCTGCTTCAGATAACAAGCCTTCAACGTCTTTATTATTTTCACACAAATGTGGAAATACCTTCAATAGGGGCAACTGCTCAAACACCCATTGATGAACAGAATGCTTTTTGTCCTTAATACAACTAGCATTGAAACAAAGTAGCTTTGATACAATTTTATCCATATGTTCACATAGATATGGCTTTGAGTTTAGTGAAACTAGTGCTTTCCATTGCTTTTGGCTACTGACATCCAAGTCGCTAAGCTTGAGCAAGTGCAACTGTAAATCACCAATTACGATATTATTTATGAGTGAACTTTCACAATTAAACAGAATATCAATATGTGGGCTCGGATTGCTACTAAATAAGTTTCGGTCTATAGCATAACTGCTACTCACTTTCCCTAATATTTTATTATCAGTGAACCCTGGCCGATAAAAACTAATGATGTCCGCATTCTTAAGTTTTGATATTTGGTTTCTATACCTACTTTTAGTGAAAGTTGATCCCATCGATTTTCTAATTGATGAATACGATAGTTCTCGTACCATACCGGATGTCTCGGCGTGCGCTGCAAGAATGAGTAAAAACATTTTTTGACTCACTCGAAGCCCGCTAATTTTTGGTGATACATTCCACTCTTTTAGCGTTATCGTTTTTTGCATATGTGAATAAAGGGTCTCACAGCCAATATCAGGTAAAAGTGAAATGCCATCAAAATTTAATCGATATTCATAAGATTTACCTTTGCCTAGTCTTCCTTTAACCAATATTTCAAGTCGATCATTTTCCTCCATGTAATCCAATGCGGAGCGCAACGCTCTTAATGGAATCGCGTATCGTTGGGCCAATACTTTAAGGGAGCAATTAAATACGAACTCCCTATCCTCTCTCAGTAAAAGTAAACAATATCGAGCTTCTGCAGACAGTTTAGATTCAGTCATATTCCCGGCCCCTACGATACGATTAATTTTTCATGATAGCCTATATTTATGATACAACAAAGATTGTCAATTGACAGTGTCATTTTGAAAACTTAATATTAATTGAAATCCAGTTCGATTTAAATAGGCCTTGAAATGAGCGATATTAGAAAGAAAAGACAACCTGCCAATATTTCTTGGTTAAGACCCAATAATGAGCAACAACTTAAATGGGCAGCAAATTATTTACGTAAAAAAAACTACATACCGAATACCCCGATGTTAGGGAGCTGGTTTGCACACCCCACTCGTTATGTAACGGAATTTATCAACACCATCAAAAAAAAAGAAAAGGTATTCAGTAACGTTGAAAACGAAATCGTTCTCAAGAAAATGTTTAATGCATGGGAGAAACATTGTGAAAGGAGCAATAAAAAGAAATCTACAAGCTATATATCTGAAATGGTGTCGTTAAGCCATAAAATGAACTTTGATAGTTTTAGGTACCGTGAGAGATTGACGGTAAAGCAAGCTCTGGAATTCTTAATCGATTTAAACATTGAGCATCAAAAAATCATATCTATTCGTTGTGAACAAGATGAAATCAATAATAGATTATGCGCCGAACTAGATGCTAAAAGTCGAGAAATTAAAGAGCTACAGGAGCAGATTAAAAATCTCAAAAAAGAACAACAAGAAAATAACATTAATGTTATAAATCACTAAAGATGTAACACCCTCATAATGGTTAATATCTAAGATATTGTAGGTGAACTGAAAGAAAGTATAGTTCTTTTAGAAGCAGTGCTTCCTATGCTGATAGGGTTCGAATCGGGGCGATGTTGGCAAACTCACCGCTGCCCCATTCCTGCTTGTGCGATTACTCAACAGCAAGCTACGCTGCTGAGTTTGCAATACATGAAGTTATGGCGGACACCAGAACGGCATTGCTCATGAACTCCCAGTTTCGTTCATGAGCAGCTTTCTTAACCAGAATTAATCACCTGCATGCTTATGCAATCTCGACGGAAGGCAGATCTAGCAACTGGACATAAATTTTTAGGTCGAGCTTATATAGTGAAATGTGAGCCCCCTTCACAGTAGTCTTCTATTTGTTTCGAATATTTCGAATATTGACCTTTTCGAATATTTCGGATAATGTAGTGGTATACAGATTTGCATAGTCTGAAATCAGAAACTAGAGAGAAATATGATGAATACTGCTACAAAATTGCCAAGCGCTGAAGAAATTGCACTGGCTAAGCTTGGTAGTCAAGAGTTGTCAGCCGTTATGGAAACCAATGGTGAAGCTCAAAAGATTAATGTTGTTGATAAGTCTGGTAAGACTCACGAAGTCACTATTCCATCAAGTGCATTAAACATGATGATCGAGGTGCTTACTCAATTGGGTCAAGGTAACTCTGTTAGTATTACACCTATTCATGCGGAACTCACAACGCAAGAAGGTGCTGAAATGCTAAATATGTCTCGCCCTACATTTATTAAACTTCTCGATTCTAAAGAGATTCCGTATAGTCGCACTGGTAACCGCAGGAAGGTGGCCTATGCCGATCTTGTGGAATACAAAAAACGTTTAGAAGAGAACAGACTAGCTGCTCTTGCTGAACTATCCGCATTAGACCAAGAAATGGATATGGGATATTAATGACATCATATACGGTAGTTTTAGACGCATGTGTTATGTATCCTGCTCCGCTTCGTAGTTACCTAATGTATTTATCCAACACTGGGTTATTCAGAGCGCGATGGACAGAGCAAATACATGATGAATGGATTAGAAATCTCCTCAAAAACAACCCTGATGCAGATCCTGTGCGGCTAGAAAGAACCAAGCAGTTAATGAACGCTCATGTACCTGACTGCTTGGTTGAAGGTTATGAGCCATTGATTGACGGGTTAACCTTACCAGACGTAGATGATAGACACGTTGTTGCTGCTGCTATTAAAGGGCAAGCGGAGTCTATCATCACCTTCAATCTAAAAGATTTCCCTTTAAAGGAGCTTGATCCTATAGGTTTATCTGCAATACATCCAGACGAGTTCTTATGTGACATGTTTGAGCTAGATAGCAGCGCGTGCGTTAAGGCTGCCCAGCAACAAAGAAGCTCGTTGAAAAGGCCATCCATGAGTCAGGATGAGTTTTTAGCTTGCTTGCAAAAGCAGAGACTTCCAAGTTTCGTCTCAAAGTTAAAGAGCTTTAAGTTGATGCTTTAATAGAAATAGTTTATGAGCAAGACCGCCAGCGTGTTTTTTTTTGTTCAATAAGTTCAGAATCGCTTGGTGATCACACAAGGTGGAGAGAGGCTAAGATCCGCTTTGGAGAAAAGTGCTTCAGGTTTTATCCATTCCTTCCATCTCGCGACCTCCTATCAGCGGTGCCTGATTGCGTTTTGGGATACCAAAAGTTATCCGTATCTGGCTAATGTTGTCCTTTACTTCTCGCCAGCCTGCCTATGAGTTACGGTGTAGCGATTTCAGTGGCATAATCTGCCACTGAGGAATCGAGGATCTATAGCTTGTCTTTGACATTACAACTAGATGGATGAGATTGGGCTTTTCTAATCGGACTTAGCTAGAAGTTGGTTAAACCTGAAAAATATCAACGATAATCTAATTTTTACCCACTTAGCGATAAAGTAAAATTATACTTCCAATACAATTCACATATGGCCTATAACGGATAACGAACCAACTGCGGCTTGATTGATATAATCACTCCACCACTCCATCATTTCACGTCTCCGCTCAAGATAATCTGTGCGATTGTATGCTGCACGAATAGCATTACGATCTTGGTGTGCTAACGCAGCTTCAATAATATCTGGGGCAAACCCCTTCTCGTTTAGCGTAGTGCTGGCTAAGGAACGCATACCGTGAGCGGTGGTACGAGATTTAAAACCAATACGTCCGAGAGCCTTGTTGATCGTCTCGGCATCTATAGAGCGCTTAGGAAAGCGCATAGAGGGAAATATGTGAACCCTGTTTTCGCTAACTAGGCGGATACGTTCCAATATGCCGACTGTTTGTGGCGTCAAAGGGATACGGTGTTCTCTTTTCATCTTCATTCTACTTTCCGGGATAATCCATAGCTTATTCTCCCAGTCAATTTCATCCCAACGAGCACCAGCTGCTTCACTTGGCCTAGTCATTGTGTGTAACTGCCATTCAATCAAACATTTTGTAGCCAATTGCATGTTCGCAGTCGCAACGGTTTGAAGCAGCTCTGTTATCTCATGAGGCTTCAGAGCAGCCATATGCTTTACTTCTGGAGATTCAAAAGTCCTACCTAAACCACTCAAAACGTTATGCTGTAAAAGACCACTATTAATGGCATAGTTCATAACTTCGTTAATAAGTTGAATGATGCGCTTAACCGATTCCAACTTACCAAGTTTAGCAAGGGGGCGTAACGCATCCTGAACAACCATAGGGGTCAATTTCGTTACGGGAACATCGCCAAATTTAGGAAATGCATACATCTCGAGCTTTCTCCAGTTATCATGGATCGTTTTGGGCTTAAGTTTATTTTTCGTTTGAATCCAACCCGTAGCAACAACCATAAATGTATTTGATAACTCTTCATTTCGTTTAGCTTTTTCATCAAGGCGATTTTGCTTAGGATCGATACCTTCATTTAAAAGCACTCTCATGTCATGTGCTTTATCGCGAGCACTCTTCAATGTAAGCACATCTAAGCTTCCTAACCCTAACATTGTGGTTTTACCCGTAGTTCTATTCTTGTAGCGAAACTCCCAGTATTTGAGTTTGTTTGGCTTCACTTGTAAGTAAAGTCCACCACCGTCGTTGAGACGATATGGCTTCTCTCTACCTTGCGATTCTTTAACCTCTTTGGCCGTTAGTTTGTTCAATAAATGTGACATATCTTCCCCTAGTGTAGGACTATCCATCAAGTTCAAAAACATGCAAATTTCTCGTCCTACACTTTCATGTTTAACTGCATGTTTTTATTAAATTAATCGAATTAAGTAAGGAGAGAATACTGTAGTTTTGAACTGATATACTCCTGGCAGTTCAAGCTGATAAAGTGTATATCTCCCAATCCGGATTTGATTAAATCATACACTCTGTCATACACCAAATTGGCGGATGTTATGAGACAAGATGAGATAGAATGAGACAGTAAGTCATTGATTTTACTTATATTGAGGCATAAAAAAAGACGTCCTAAGACGTCTTGATTCAAGAATGTGGCGGTGAGCAAGAGATTCGAACTCTCGATACGTTGCCGTATACACACTTTCCAGGCGTGCGCCTTCAGCCACTCGGCCAACTCACCGTATTGTTAGCGCGATAGGCTAACGAGGCGTCAATGTAATGATTATCTGACTTTGGGTCAAGTATATTCATACAAAAAACAGTTGTTTGGTTAAACAATAAACATCTGGGTTCGCCTCTGTGCTTAAATAAATCGGGTTAGTCCTCTGTCTCTTTGTCGTCTGCTAGAGGATCATTCTCCGAAGGTTGCGCTGCTTCTTTATGATATTGATAAATTTTATCGGTATGACGATAGAGCACATCATTGAGTTCCTGCTCCATTACTGGTTTATTGAGCATCACATCGGCGCCAGCGTTCATCATCTTATCCTTCGCTTGCTTAAACACATCAGCGGAACAGCCGAGGATAAAGATTTGATTGATCGCATCTCCACGAGCGCGAATACGTTTGATCGTCTCGATACCGTCCATAACTGGCATATGATGATCCATAAGAATAAAATCGAAGTCCTCCTTCTCGAGTTGATCAAGTGCGATGGAGCCGTCTTCAGCAACGACACTCTCGATCTCTCGCTTAACAAGAAACGATTCCAAAATATGAGCGTTGACTCGATTGTCTTCCACGATCAAGGCTTTTATTCCATTAAACTGAACATCTTTCGTCACATACGAAGTCGATGATTCGGTTTTAGTACCCAATTTCAAAGGAAGTTTGACGTCAAAGAAACTCCCAAGCGACAGTATGCTTGTAAGCTTAATTTCCCCACCCATCAGTTTTATTAATTGATCAACGATGGCGAGGCCCAAACCTGTTCCACCGTATCGACGGTTGGTGTTGAGTTCGGCCTGTTCAAAAGGTCTGAAAATTTTATCTTGCGCTTCTGGGCTAATACCAATGCCGCTGTCTTCAATCGATATGCTTAACGTATTTTCTTGATACCCTGTCACTTCTTCATCTAAACGAATACTAATGTGTCCTTGGTCGGTAAACTTAACCGCGTTATTGAGGAGATTAAAAAGTATCTGCTTAATCCGCGATATATCCCCAACATAATACCGGTCTGGCTCGATATTCGATTCAATGTTAAGTGTGAGGCCTTTTTCGTCACATAACCCTTGGTAAACACTGACAATACTGTCGGTCAAATCTTCTAAAGCGAAATCTTGTGCATCAAGCTCTAAATAGCCTTGTTCAATTTTTGAATAATCGAGAATTTCATCGAGCAGGGTCATCATATGTTCACCGGATTGGTGAAGAACCTGTAAGCGTTTAGCTTGTGCAGGACTGAGCTCATCATTCATCATCAACTGGGCGTTTCCTAACACACCGTTCATTGGAGTACGAATCTCATGAGATAAGGTCGCGAAGAAGTTACTCTTTGCAGTGGTACTTTCTTGAGCTTTCATTTTCTCAGCATCTAGAAAGACGGTTTTTTGGTTTAAAGCGTCAATTAAGTAGCGAATTTCATCGTGACTTCGGTACGGCATATCGATCATACCGCCCTCTTTTGAATTCTTTAATCGGTCAGCGATATCAACAATAGGGCTAATAATCTTACGATTTAGCATTAAGTAACCAAAGATTAAGCCGACCAACAAAAAGGGAATAAGCCAAAGTTCGATATCAGTAACGATCTCGGTAATTTGTTCATTTACCGATTTATTTGAATTGACGACTTCCAATATCCAATTCAAATCAGCGAAGTGATATTGGCTGATGTAACCCGATTGCTTTACTCGAAATTGATGAGATGCGACCGGTGAACCGTATGAATCAATTAGATTGACACCAATTTGAGATTGGCTCGCAGTCGGTGAAATAAGTTCAACTAAGTCATCGAGAGACAAATCAACAGTAGCAACGCCAGAAAACTCGTTATCGATATAATAAGGTTGTGAGATAGTGATCATTTTGACTCGTGTATAGCCATCGACATACACTTGAGACCAATGAACGGTTTTTGGCGGTTGATTTGCGACTGACTTATACCATTCCTCCTGATCGTACCCTCCTGAAATGGCATTATCCCACGACGTAACCTGGTCAACAACACCATCGCTGCCTTGGTTAAAAAATAGGCTGGAATAAACCATGTCTTCTCCATCAAGAAACGGTTGAGGCCAAAGCCCGCCACTCACAACGATACTGTTAATATGTTGGAACAGCTCTTTTAATAGCTCGGTTTGGCTATCACGATCTATATTTGCCTGCCCCACAGAAACAACGCTATCTAAGATACTTAATGATTCTAATAGTGGCTCT
This sequence comes from Vibrio phycocola, assembly GCF_054404255.1. Taxonomy (NCBI): domain Bacteria; kingdom Pseudomonadati; phylum Pseudomonadota; class Gammaproteobacteria; order Vibrionales; family Vibrionaceae; genus Vibrio; species Vibrio phycocola. The sequence goes on along the minus strand of NZ_JBTAMQ010000004.1, from coordinate 105,535 downwards.
TTCACGTGACCGGCGAATATCTCGGCTCTCAAATCTAAATTTTCCTTAAGTTGAGAGCTAATTGGGGCTTTAACAACCCAATGTATGAGAGCACCACTGATTGCAATAAATAGAACGAGATAAGCAACGAGAGCGATAAAGCTCTTTCGCTTCAGTGATTGTTGAGGTTTCATCGTGTTTTCCTTGACCTTAATATTAATTAACTTCATGCAAATACTGAACCAATATCAAACCGCCGAAATAATGACGGATACACGATAAGCTAATAGAATCATTGACGAAATTTGGCTACACTGAGCCCACAATTACAATTACAAGTACGGTACCGACATGAACTTAACTGAATTATTTGCTCAACTTGAGCCTACCGAGCAACTGATGAATGAGTCATCAACGAGAGGCTTTATTACCGCAATCACTTGCGCACCAATGTTACTGCCTGCTGAAGAATGGCTGCCGTTTTTATGGGGCGGAACCGAAAGTGCCCCCTTTAGCGATGGTGCTCAGTTCGAGCAATATTGCCAGACCATTGTTGAACTTTGGAATAATACGCGCGAGCAACTTCTTGAGCAAACTTGGCAATGGCCAAATAACTGCCTGCTCGACGAAGAGCAATTAGTCAACCAAGCAACCCAAGACTTTTGCGAAGGCTTCTTACAAGGTTGGCAACTGACACAAGATGATTGGCAAAACTTGGTCGAAGAAGAGAGTGAAGACAACGCATTAATCGGTGGAATACTACTCACTATTTCAATGCTTTACGACCCAGAGACCGCGATTGCAACACTCGAACAATCCGACGCAGCAGAACTAAGCCAATTTGAAGAGATCTATAACGCGATACCAAGAATGGTATGCGGTCTTACTCTCAAAGGATTAGAACTCGAACAAGCGCAATAAAAATAAGGCCACTTTCGGCCTTATTTTTTCATTCACTTTATCTTATCACCAGCTAAGTCGTGCTTTTATGCATTCCCTTTGACAGTATGGTTGAGACTTTCTGCAAAATCTAGCATACGATTCAATGGAATTAGTGACTTAACCCGAATCGCTTCGTCAACGAATATCTCGTGTTCTTCTCCACCATCTACAAGCGCCGATTTAATTGCTTTAAGGCCGTTCATCGCCATCCATGGACAGTGAGCACAACTGCGACACGTTGCCCCTGCTCCCGCCGTTGGCGCTTCAATGAGTTCTTTCTCCGGCACTAATTGCTGCATCTTAAAGAAAATACCCTTGTCAGTTGCAACAATCAGTTTTTTCTGTGGTAGTGACTTCGCTGCTTTAATTAATTGACTTGTCGATCCCACCGCATCTGCAAGATCCACGACACTCGCAGGTGATTCTGGGTGAACCAAAATTGCCGCGTCTGGGTAGAGCGCCTTCATCTTTCTTAATGCATCGGAAGAAAATTCATCATGAACAATACATTCGCCTTGCCACAACAGCATGTCACAACCGGTTTTATTCGCAATATATGAGCCTAAGTGCCGATCTGGGCCCCAAATAATGGGCTTATCTTGTGAATCTAGATGTTCGACAATCTCAAGAGCAATTGAAGAGGTGACAACCCAATCCGCACGTGCTTTTACTGCTGCCGAAGTATTGGCGTATACCACAACAGTATGGTCGGGATGCTGATCGCAAAATTGACTAAATTCATCCACTGGACAACCAAGATCTAACGAACACTCTGCATCTAACGTTGGCATAAGAATGCGTTTTTCTGGAGTGAGAATTTTTGCGCTCTCTCCCATAAAACGAACACCAGCAATCAGAAGTGTTTGTGCTGGGTGACGGTTACCAAACTTAGCCATTTCCAGTGAGTCACCGACAAAACCACCCGTATCTTCAGCAAGAGCTTGAATTAACGGATCAGTATAATAATGCGCTATCAATACAGCATCATTGTCGATCAGCAGTTGCTTAATTTCACTGATATAGGCCTGCTTTTCTTCATCAGAAAGCGGGACTGGTTTTGGCGGAAATGGGTAGGATGTTTGGATTGAATCTAGGATATGGCTCATTGCTCTGCTCTACACAACATCTTTCAATCCGAGCATTCTACACCGTAGAGGCAGAGAGTCAAAAGCGATAACGTGTCTTTATTGAGCAAAATAAGAAGTAAAAATAAATAAAGGAGCAAAAATGCTCCTTTATTTTATTATCGAACTTAATTAATTGCCGAGCTTCTGTTTCGCTTCATCAGCAGACTTACTTGATGGATACTCAGAAACAACCTGTTGATAGTATCGAGTAGCCGCAGCACTGTTGTTGTTCTGCTTTTCAATATCACCCAGTTTCACTAATGCATCGGCTCTTTTACTCGATGATTCAAAATTTACGACCGAAGCAAAGTTGGTTTGCGCATCGTTATATTGCTTTTTGGCAAAATAAAGCTGACCAAGCCAGTAATGGGCATTCGGAGTAAATGATGAGTTTGGAAACTGCTGGCGAAATTGATTAAACGCATCAATAGCTCCAGAGTAATCACGTTTTTTCAAAATGAGATCAACAGCATTTTGATATGCGGCTTGCTCATCAACATTCTCGCTATACGTACCTTCGGTTGACGCGGTCGATTCTGAGCCCGACGCAGCACTAGGAGTGTTCTTAGCTTGAGTGCGAATACTGTCGACCTCAATAAACAACTCTCGTTGACGTTGAATCGTTTGCTCGATGTCGTAACTGTTGCGCTCAACAATACCACGGAGCTCTTGAAGCTCCATCGTCATTTGCTCAAGCTGCTGCTGCATTTGTAGCTGCATTTGATTACGACTTTCGATTAGACGCTCAACACGAGATTTATTGCTGCTCGTTCCACTGACAGAAGGCAATATCGTCGAATTACCGTTCAAATCGGATACTGGAGCGGGAGCTGCAAACGCACTATTCGCTGCGCACGCCAATAACGTAAGCATAGCAACTCGTGGTGTGCTCCTAAACTGTGTATTACCGAACATAGTTAAGCCACTCTTTAATTAGTAAACAAGAACCGCACGACGGTTTTGTGCGTACGCAGATTCATCGTGAGTGTTAACTAATGGTTTTTCTTCACCGTAACTTACGATAGAAATTTGACTAGAAAGTGCACCTAAAGCTTGTAGGTAACGAGCAACTGCTTCAGCACGATACTCACCCAAAGCGATGTTGTATTCAGGGGTTCCACGTTCATCAGCATGACCTTCAATAGTCACGGTTACCGCTGGGTTAGACGTTAGATAAGTAGCATGAAGTGCTAGCATGTCTTCGTAATCAGCAGAAATCGTTGAGTTATCGAATGCAAAATAAACGGTCTGCTCTTGCATGACACGTTCCATCAACTGCTGCTCAGATAATTGACCGCTCTCGTCAATTGAAGATAATACGGTTGATTCATTCGTTATCGCTTGATCGACCGTACTTCCAGTTCCAGAAGCATTTGCAGCTTCATCACTTGAACTACATGCGGTCATCGCAAGTACCGGGATTGCAATCATTAACCCTTTAAGAACTTTGTTCAGTTGCATCTTATATTCCTTAAATTCAAATCACTTTTTATAAAAACGGAGACCAAGCAGGTGCTCTTACACGACCATTTGTTTCCGGCAGTCTAGCTTTAAAACGTCCATCAATTGAAACCATCGATAACACATTAGTATTGTTGAAAATTGAGCTGTATATAACCATACCACCATTAGGGGCAATACTAGGAGATTCATCGAGCAAAGTCTTTGTTAAAATTTGCACTGTTCCAGAATCTAAATCCTGTTTGGCAAGGTTAAAGCCATTAGCACTTTGATTTACCATTATTAAGTAACGGCCATCAGGTGAAATTTGTCCACCTAAGTTTTGTCGCCCCTGCCATGTTATACGTTTTGTCGCACCTGTGTACAAATCTACGTTATAAATCTGTGGCTTACCACCACGGTCAGACGTGAATATCAGTGATTTCCCATTTGGATGCCAGAATGGCTCTGTATTATTAGCAGACCCTCGAGTAATTTGTTTTACCTTCTTGGTCGCTAAATCCATAGTATAAACTTGGAGGTTACCTGTCTTCGATAAAACTAATGCGAGTGATTTTCCATCTGGAGAGAAACGCGGAGCACCATTATGGCGTGGGAATGAGGTCATTTTCTCACGTACACCGGCATAAATATCCATCACATAGATTTCTGAACGACCATTTTCAAACGACACATAAGCTAACTTACGTCCATCTGGTGACCAAGCAGGTGACATGAGTGGCTGTTTAGAGCTCAATACTAACCGTTCGTTGAAACCATCATAATCGGATACACGCAATTGGTATGGGTAATTCTCATTATCCTGTACCACAACATAAGCAATTCGAGTTAAAAAAGCCCCTCGCTCACCAGTAAGTTTCTCATAGACTAAATCAGAGATACGGTGAGCGTACTCTCTCAAACGCTTTTTGGGATAAGCTGCGACGTTGTTAAGCAGTAAATATTCTTTCGACAGTACCAATGAGCCTTCGTTGGAGACTCCTTTACGTTCATGCTCGCCCAATTGACCAGCAACAATATCGATCAGCTGATAGCGAATAACATACTCGCCTTTTTCATTCACGCTAATCGCTCCTGTCAGCAACGATTCGACGCCTATTTTTGTCCAATCTTCAAATGCGACATTCGTATCCACATAAGGGATTTGTGGCATTTTACTGGTAGGGACAGGGCTGAATTTCCCACTACGCTGCAGATCCGATGCAATAACGGCAGAGACATCAACAGGTAACGGCTCATTACCTTGCCAATCAAATGGTACAATGGCAATCGGCCTTGCTGAATTAATGCCCTCTGTGATCACAAGATCAAGTGCAGCATGAGCAAGTTGGATGCTACTAAAAGCAATAAGTGTGACACTTAGTATAAGGCGCTGTAACACAAGCGTTTCCTTTTAGTTTGGTTCTACGGTTAAATTGATATTTTTTAGCTGCTCAACAATATCAGGATCGTTTGGAAGTGGATAAGAATTCACTTTCAATACCGCTGCCGAAGTAGCAGCACACACAGCGGAATCCCCTGATAATACACTTAATTTACCCAACACAGCCGTGCCGCCTGCTGGGATTAAGCGCAAATTCACTTTACATGATTTTCCGGAAAAACTGTCGTTGGTCAATAATTGACTCGAGATCAGCTGCTTGTAAATGGCGCCATAGCGGTCGAGCTCTGAACTAATAAACTTCGATCGAGCACTACTATTTTGCTCAGCTTCATTTGCTAACCCAGAGAATACATCACTCAAGGCCGCATCTTGTTCTCGTTTCTCTCTTGCCAAACGTTCTTTTTCTAACTTCTCTAAACGGGCTTTCTCTTTCGCTTCTTTCTCAGCTTTCTCTCTCGCTGCCTTTTCCTTCGCTTCCCGTTCAGCCTTCTCTTTGGCTGCTTTTTCTGCTGCTTCCTTAGCGGCTTTCTCCTTCGCTATTCGCGCCTTTTCAGCTTTTTCAGCGGCTTCCTTGGCAGCCTTCTCTTTCGCTATTCTGATTTGTTCCGCTTTCTCTGCCGCTTCTTTTGCAGCCTTAGCTTTCGCAGCCGCCGCTTTAGTCTCGGCCTCTAACTTTTCTTTGGCCTTCTGTTTTGCAATACGTTCTTTTTCAACTTTCTCTAGTTCAGCTTGCTTCTCTTTTCGTGCCTTCTCAGCGGCTGCACTTCGAGCTTCCGCTTCTTTGCGTTCTTTCTCTTTCTCAGCTCGTTTCTTTTCGGCTTCTCGAGTCGCTTTTTCTTCTTTCGCTTGTTGCTCTTTCAGCTTACGAATACGTTCTTCTTCCGCTGCACGGTTTTTCTCTAATAAGTCACTCTCACGACGCAGTTTGTCGAGTCTATCTTGCTCTTGCTGTTGAGCTTTAGAGCGTTGTTCTTTTATCCGCTTAGCTTGTTGACTCACAAGGTTCGGGTCTATAACTACAGCCTCAACCATCGTTCCGGTTTGTTTAGGCTCTATGGACATAAAATTAGAACCCCACAACAAGATCACCACCAACGCGATATGCAAAAGAAGTGAAATGAATAGGGGTATTCCCAAACCTGATTTTTTAACCTTTGAGGTCTCTTTCAAATTCGACACAACTACTCTCGAATATCCGTTAATAAGCCAACTTTGGTAATACCTGCTTGATTTAACTCATCAAGAACAAGCACGATTTCTGCATAAGGTGTTTGAGCATCCCCACCAACGGCCACTGGAGATTCGGGGTTAATTGAGCGTTCAGCTTTAACCAACACGATAGCGTCTTGTAATGATAAGCCGCGTTGAAAACTGTCATTATTTACACTCACACCAATCTCTCCTGCTTGCGTGATCTCTACAATAATGAAGCTCACATCACTATCACCTGCGAGCTCTGAAGCAGATTGCGCATTTTCCGTTTTTGGCAATTCAACATCGACTCCCTGAGTCACAAACGGCGATGTCACCATAAATATAATAAGCAACACTAACATGACATCAATATAGGGAACGACATTAATTTCTGCCGTCATTTTACGCTTCTTCGGCTGATAACCGGCCATAAATAATTACTCCCGCCCAACCATAGCCTGACGATGGAGAATACTATGAAACTCTTCAGAAAATGTGGCGAAATTGTGTTCCAGCTTACCAACGATATTGCTAAGACGGTTATAAGCCATTACGGCAGGAATCGCAGCAAATAGCCCCATCGCTGTTGCAACCAATGCTTCGGCAATACCAGGTGCAACCATTGAGAGTGTCGCCTGTTTTACCGCACCAAGAGCAATAAATGCATGCATAATTCCCCATACGGTACCAAATAGACCAATATAAGGGCTGATTGAGCCTACCGTAGCCAAAAAGGGTAAATGCGCTTCCAAAGACTCAACTTCACGAGAGACAGAAACACGCATTGCGCGCGCAGTTCCGTCCATCACGTAATTGGCATCACCGCTATTCGACTTGTGTAGACGTGCAAATTCAGTAAATCCCGCATAAAAGATTTCTTCACATCCACTGATCTCATCTTTCCTTGCTTTCACTTCTTGATAGACATGCGTAAGATCCGCACCCGACCAAAACTTATCTTCAAACAAGGCAGATTGTTTGCCAATTTGTTTTAACACTCGTAGACGTTTGATAATCATCGCCCACGACATAACCGACATGCCTAGTAAAATAAGCATAACTAACTTAACTAATAGGCTGGCTTGTAAAAATAGATCGAGAATCGAAAGTTCAGCGTTCACTGTAACTCCTTGGAAAAAATAGATAATGGGATAGCGATTGGGCGCATTTTCTTATTATTGATGCATGCTACCTGAACTAAAGCACGGCACAATACCTGCTGTTCAGCATTTACGAGCTCCTGACAAAATTGCAAAGAAGCTTTCCTTTGATCAGATATGACACTTATTACCGTCAAATGTTCATCCAATATTGCCGCTTTGATATAATTAATTTCCATCGACTTTACAACGAAACCAATATCATGCTCAAGTAAGACTGATTGCGAGACGCCCCAGGCTCGAATCATCTCCGTCCTTGCGCGTTCAAAAAACTTTAAATAGTTTGCATGGTAGACCACACCACCAGCATCCGTATCTTCGTAATAAACCGTGACTGGCCATTTAAATTCAATATTTTCTAGCGACACGAGTAACCCAATAAGTTTTGCTATGCGAATGATTACTATAACGTACTTTTCTTCAATTCGTAAAAGCTCTGCTTCAAATTGATATTGTTATGATAAAAAAATAGCGTTACTTCAAACAAGTAACGCTATTTTATCATCGATTGTAAGCGGTGATGTCTAAAGCAACACCAGCCCTGTAAACCCTAATAATATTAGTAATGAAAAATAAGGACTAAACATGATCTTAAAAACGCTTCGATATGGGTGAAATCCAATACCTACAACCATACTGCTGCACATTGACCAGATTAACAATGTCACCTTCAATAGACTAAACCCGCCTATCGAATTGGCATATTGAGTTGGCTCCCACATCAATAAACCTGCATGAAACAGTCCCAAAGCCATAATAAACAGCCTAACGATCAGGCTGTTTATTGGCTTCATTAAAATAGCAGCTGGGTTGCTATTCACTATCCTTATCCATCATTTCACTGTGTTCGAGCCACAATGCATTGATAATACCGAATGAGCAGGCAAGCAATACACCTAGAATCCAAGCAAAATACCACATAATTACGACTCCTTAATAAAGTGAACTGTTATTGTCTTCGATAAATTTGTTATCAAGGCGGCCATACATTTTGTAATAACCAAATGTTGTATAAGCCAAAATAATCGGTACAAATACCGCTGCAACGCCTGTCATTAGCTGGAGTGTTAACTCACTCGATGTCGCATCCCACATCGTCAAACTATGACTAGGCACTAAACTTGAAGGCATAACAAATGGGAACATAGTGAACCCCGCCGTACAAATAACACCTGCACTCGATAAGCTCGCCGCTAGAAACGCAATGCCACCTTTACTAAAACGAGCAGCAATCACAGCAATAATTGGCATGCCCGCTCCTAACGCTGGAGCAATCCAAAGTAATGGGTGAGCATTAAAGTTAGCCATCCAAGCACCTGCTTCACGTGCCACTTCTTTGTTCAATGGATTAGAATCAGCCATGGTATCGATAACGCTTTTTACTACGTAACCGTCGATACTCTGAATCCAATATCCTGCAGCGACAAATGTAATTGTTAGCAACAAACCAACCAATTGTGCAGTGCCTTTTGAGCGTGCAAGCAAATCATCAGAGGTTTTCATAATCAACCAAGATGAACCTTGAAGCAAAAACATCAATAAGCTTACAACACCACACAAGAGGGCAAACGGATTCAACAGACCGAAGAATGAACCTTGGTACAAGGGCATCATAAAATCAGTTAGTTCAAATGGTACACCTTGCAATAAGTTACCAAATGCCACACCAAAAATAATTGGCGGAACAAATCCACTAATTGAAATAGCAATATCCCAAGCTTGTCTCCATTGTGGATCCGTCAATTTCGAGCGGTAATCCAACCCGACTGGACGCAACCATAAAGCGGCAAGAGTGATGATCATTGCCAAGTAAAAACCCGAAAATGACGTTGCATAAACCAATGGCCATGCCGCGAACAATGCACCACCTGCGGTGATTAACCATACTTGGTTGCCATCCCAGTGTGGGGCAATGGAATTTATCATTATTCGGCGTTCGACATCACTTTTACCGATAACTGGAACTAACGCTCCTACACCCATATCAAAGCCATCGGCGATAGCAAAGCCTACTAGTAGGACACCGACCAGTGCCCACCAAATGAATCGCAAGATTTCGTAATCAAACATTCTTTAGTTCTCCCTACCTTAAGCTTCGACTTGGCGACTGATGTTATCCGCCGCAGTGTTTGCATTTTGTTCAAAGTGATAGCGACCTGTTTTTAGGCTACTTGGCCCTTTACGAGCAAATTTCACCATCAAATAGACTTCTGCTAACAAGAACACGGTATAAAGTGCAAGAATAGCGAATAGTGATATGTAGATTTCACTCGCACTTAACGCTGAACTGGCCACGTTTACAGGGAGAATTTCACCGACAGCCCAAGGCTGGCGACCAAATTCGGCAACAAACCACCCGGTTTCAACCCCAATCCAAGGTAATGGAATACTGAACAGTGCTGCTTTAAGAACCCAACGTTTTTGCTCAATTTTCTGACGACAGCTTTGAATGAATGCTGCGCCAAATACAAATAGCATCGCAAAACCACACGCAACCATAATACGGAACGCCCAGAATAGCGGCCATACTGTTGGAATTGTGTCATCTGCGGCGGCTTGAATCTGTTCTTCTGTCGCATCAACAACATTGTCGGTGTATCGCTTAAGTAACAAGCCATAACCTAGGTCGTGCTTAACTTCATCAAATGCCGCAATATTTTCAGCGGATTTATCACCTGAGCGCAATTTAGTCAGCAGCTCATAGGCGTACATACCGTTGCGAACACGATCAACGTGACCATCACGTAAATCGTTAAGCCCTATGACTTCTTCATCAAAAGAACGTGTTGCAATAATACCCATCACGTAAGGGATTTTAATCGCATAATCCGTATGTCGAGTTTCTTGGTTCGGTAAACCAAATAGGGTGAAAGGTGCTGGTGCTTCTTCGGTGTGCCATTCGGCTTCCATCGCTGCCAATTTCACTTTTTGCACTTCACCTACTTCATAGCCCGATTCATCACCAAGAACGATAACTGACAATACTGCGGCAATACCAAATGAAGAGGCCACTGCAAACGAACGGCGAGCAAACGCGAGATCTCGACCTTTTAGAATATAGTATGCAGACACACCTAGAATAAACATCGCACCTGTGGTGTAACCTGCAGCCACAGTGTGAACAAATTTAACCTGAGCAACTGGGTTTAGTACCACTTCAGCAAAGCTGGTCATTTCCATACGCATGGTTTCAAAGTTGAATTCAGATCCAACAGGATTTTGCATCCAACCATTTGCAACTAGAATCCAAAGTGCTGACATGTTTGAACCAATCGCGACCAACCATGTTGATACTAAGTGTTGACGCTTACTCAGGCGGTCCCAACCAAAGAAGAACAACCCGACAAAGGTAGATTCAAGGAAAAAGGCAACGAGTGCTTCAATCGCTAAGGGCGCGCCAAAAATATCACCAACGTAGTGGGAATAGTATGACCAGTTAGTACCAAACTGGAACTCCATTGTGAGGCCAGTTGCAACACCAAGCGCAAAGTTAATACCAAATAACTTACCCCAAAACTTAGTCATATCTTTGTAAATCTGTTTATCTGTCATCACATACAGTGATTCCATGATTGCCAGAAGAAAGGACATTCCTAATGTCAGTGGGACAAACAAAAAGTGATACATCGCAGTGAGTGCAAATTGCAATCGCGATAGATCAACTATGTCGATCATGTTAACTCCTTTGTGTCGGCTGAATGACACGTCTTTCAAATAAAGCAGCTTAAGCTGCACCAATCTTAAATTTTTTTATTGTTACAAATTGTAAGTAATTGGAAGAGGCATCTGTTAAATAAACTTATAAAGAGATAAGTTCATTAAGCAATACCTAATATAATAGAGAGAATTTTACTGGTTAATGAGATGGCTTTCAAAGGTTTTGTAATAATCGTGGGTATTGATATAGATCAATTTAGTTTCTTAATTTTCAATCTGTTAACAAAATAATTGAGGCAGATCAATTTTTAGATATGAGTTAATGTCTGAATGAGTTGAAAATGGGTATTCAAACCATTTGTGGATACATTTAATTAACAATAGTAATCAGATAAAACAACATTTATGAATCATAAAATATCTTCATGAAGTGTGATAAAGATCACACTAGATTTAATCTATTGACTTAGGTCTCATTTTCGAAAAGCTTATTTTACTTTATTAAAATGAAGGTAAGCTCTATCTGTTGCAACTCGTCCTCGAGGTGTACGTTGCAAAAAACCCTGCTGAATCAAATACGGTTCAATGACATCCTCAATGGTGTCTTTTTCTTCACCAATTGCCGCTGCTACATTATCTAGCCCGACTGGTCCACCGGAAAATTTATCGATGATGGCGAGGAGTAATTTTCTATCCATGTAATCAAACCCCTTAGGATCAACATCCAGCATCTTAAGCGCCATATCTGCAGTATCGACACCAATATGCCCGTCCCCTTTAACTTCAGCATAATCACGAACACGTCGAAGCAGTCGATTGGAAATACGAGGAGTACCACGAGAGCGTTTAGCTAGTTCTAACGCGCCTTCCATATCCATTGAAAGATCTAAGCAATCAGAACTACGCTTAACGATATTTTTTAAGTCTTCCACTTGATAGTATTCTAACCGTTGAACAATACCAAAACGGTCTCTAAGTGGTGAAGTTAGCGAACCAGCTCGTGTAGTCGCGCCAATCAAGGTAAAAGGTGGTAAGTCAATTTTGATTGAACGCGCCGCTGGCCCCTCACCAATCATAATATCAAGTTGGTAATCTTCCATTGCTGGATAAAGCACTTCTTCAACCACAGGACTTAAGCGGTGGATTTCATCGATAAACAGCACATCATTTTCTTCAAGATTGGTTAGCATCGCTGCCAAGTCTCCAGCTTTCTCCAATACCGGCCCAGACGTGGTTCTAATGTTTACCCCCATCTCATTAGCGACAATATTAGCCAGTGTCGTTTTACCTAACCCGGGAGGTCCAAAGATCAACAAATGATCAAGTGCTTCTTGACGCTTTTGCGCCGCCTCAATAAATATTTCCATCTGCACACGGACATGATCTTGACCTTGATAGTCTGCTAGTGTTTTTGGCCTTATCGCACGATCAAAGGCCTCTTCTTCTTTGAAAACTGGGTTATCTGCGGCAATCAATCTGTCTGCTTCAATCATACCATCGCTCTCAAGGCTGCTTTGATTAAGGCTTCGCTGCTCATATCAGGTTCACTAACCTGTTTGATGATCTTCACTGCTTGAACTTCTTTGTAACCAAGCGCAATCAATGCACTAACCGCTTCGTCCGAGACACTGCTCGCTGAAGATGCTACCACACCAGCTTGAGATGGCTGTGGACTGCTAAATAGATCGCCAGTTGACCACCCTTTCAAACGATCTTTCATTTCAACGACGAGTCGCTCAGCAGTTTTTTTACCCACACCTGGCAATTTTATTAAGGTTGAGATGTCTTCTCGTTCAACACAATCGACAAATTGCTCTGCCGTCATACCTGAAAGAATCCCGAGACCTAATTTGGGCCCTACGCCATTTGCCTTAATAACTTCACGAAAAAGAGCACGCTCTCGGATGGTATTAAATCCATATAATAACTGAGCGTCTTCGCGGACAACAAAATGCGTGTAGACAATAGCTTCTTCACCGACATCAGGTAATTCATAGAAACAGCTCATTGGCATTTGAATTTCATATCCGATACCACTCACTTCAATCAAAGCTACTGGAGGTTGTTTTTCAATGATGCTTCCGCGCACTCGTCCTATCACAGCGTGATCCTATCTAATTCAAGAATTTCAAAAAATAATAATAAATTACTGGATAAATAGCCAGTGTTAAACAATTTAACTAACGATATCGCCCACGTCTGGCAGCGGTGGCTTTTCCAGATAACGCCACTAACGTTTTGTTGGTGTTTGCATGACAAATTGCAATTGCTAACGCATCTGCCGCATCCGCTTGTGGTTTTGCTGGTAACTTCAACATCTGCTTCACCATATGTTGAACCTGAGACTTTTCTGCTGCGCCAGAGCCGACTACAGCTTGCTTCACCAATCGCGCTGCATACTCATACACTGGCAAATCTGCATTGGCGGCGGCGACTATCGCACTACCTCGAGCTTGGCCTAGCTTTAACGCAGAATCGGCATTTTTCGCCATAAAAACTTGCTCGATAGCAAACTCTTCTGGCTGAAATTGAATAATAATTTCGCTCACGCCCGCGTATATCTGTTTTAATCTACCCGGCAATTCACCTTCACTGGTACGAATACAACCACTTCCTAAGTATTGAAGTTGCCTACCTTGCTGCTTAATAACACCATAACCAGTAATACGCGAGCCTGGATCAATCCCCAATATAATCGACATAATTGCCCTAAATGTGGAAAGGGCTTAGTTTCCCAAGCCCTTTACGTTAATGCACAACAAACAGGTTACTTCTTACGCCATGTCGTTCCTGTTGGGCCATCCTCTAAGACGATGCCCATTTCGTTCAAACGATCTCGAGCGACATCAGCATTTTCCCAATCTTTCGCCGCTCTTGCATCGTTGCGCATTTTAATCAAACCTTCAATTTCAGCAACTTCGTCGTTATCATCGTTACCTTGAAGAAACGCATCAGGCTCTTGATACAAAATACCAATAACATCGGCTAACTCACGCATTTGAACCGCGAGTGCTGCTGCTTTATCAGTATCATTAGGTTTAAGACGATTCACTTCTCGCGCCATATCAAATAATGTGGAATAGGCTTCAGGTGTATTAAAATCATCGTTCATTGCCGTTTTAAAACGAGCAACAAACTCTTCACCATAAGCGGCATCAACGGTCAAATCTAAGCCGCGCATTGAGGTATACAAACGTTCTAGCGAAGCTCGTGCTTGATTGAGGTTTTCTTCACTATAATTTAACTGACTACGATAGTGGCCCGACATCAAGAAGTAGCGAATCGTCTCAGCATCATAATGACCAAGAACATCACGAATCGTGAAAAAGTTACCCAGTGATTTAGACATTTTTTCTCTGTCTACCATCACCATCCCACTGTGCATCCATGTATTTACATAGTCAGTACCGTGAGCACAACATGATTGAGCGATTTCATTTTCATGGTGCGGGAACTGCAAATCAGAACCACCACCATGAATATCAAAATGATTGCCCAGCAACGCAGAATTCATTGCCGAACATTCGATATGCCATCCTGGACGCCCAGGTCCCCATGGTGACTCCCATGTTGGTTCGCCCGGTTTAGACATTTTCCACACAACAAAATCTAACGGACTGCGTTTTGCCTTGTCGATATCTACTCGTGCACCCGCTTGAAGCTGATCTAAATCTTGCTTTGACAACTTTCCATATTGTTTAAACTTAGCAACTTCAAACATCACGTCACCGTTACTAGCAACATAGGCGAAACCTTTATCAATTAAGCTTGTTACCAGTGTAATAATCTCATCAATATAGTCAGTTGCTCGAGGTTCATGATCTGGACGCAGAATATTTAACGCGTCAAAGTCTGCGTGCATTTCCCCGATCAAGCGTTCAGTTAGCGCATCACAAGACTCTTGGTTTTCATTCGCGCGTTTAATGATTTTGTCGTCTATATCGGTAATATTTCGAACAAATGTAAGATCATACCCTAAATAACGAAGATAACGCCCCACAACATCAAATGAAACAAACGTCCGACCATGGCCGATATGACAGAGATCGTAAATGGTGACACCACACACGTACATACCGATCTTGCCATCAGTAATGGGTTTAAATTGTTCTTTCTTACGCGTTAGGGAGTTATATATAGTTAGCATGATCACTGTCTAAGTTGGTTAAATGTCAAATGAACCATGATTATAACCATTCTCAAGTATCTAGGTCATCTATATTCTTTCATTAAGGTATTTTGATTGTTGCCTTAACTAAGCTAGAATTACGCTTTCTAAAATCACAAAAACTTAAGGTAACGATGATGATCACTCTTCATACCAATTTTGGCGACATCAAGATCGAACTCAACACAGAAAAAGCGCCTGAAACTAGCGCAAACTTCCTTCAATACTGTAAAGAAGGCTTTTACGATGACACATTATTCCACCGTGTTATTGACGGCTTTATGATTCAGGGCGGCGGTATGACGTCTGGACTAAAAGAAAAGAGCACTCGCGCTCCAATTAAAAACGAAGCAAACAATGGTTTAGAGAATACTGTTGGCACGCTTGCAATGGCTCGCACCATGGACCCACACTCTGCTAGTTCTCAATTTTTCATTAACGTCAATGATAATGCATTTCTTAACTTCCGCTCGGAGTCTAGAGATGGTTGGGGCTACTGTGTATTTGCAGAAGTGACAGAAGGAATGGATGTCGTTGAGAAAATTAAAGCCGTAAGTACAGGTTCATATGGTATGCATCAAGATGTTCCTCTGGAAGATGTTGTGATTACTGGAACAACGATCGAAGAATAATTATCTCTGTTGGCGCAAAGCCAGACGTTATGAGATTCTGAACCTATCTAATAAAGGTACTAATATTAAATTAGTGCCTTTTATTTTATAAGAAGACTTTAATTACCCACTATGCGCACACTTTTTATTTCTGATCTCCACCTTTCACCTCAGCAGCCAAAACTTACTGAGGCTTTTATACGCTTTTTACAAAACGAAGCCAGTAACGCGGACGCGCTTTACATTCTTGGTGATCTATTTGACTTTTGGGTTGGCGATGATGACTCAACAGAATTTGCTCAAGCGATAAAAGCAACTCTTAAGTCTTTTACTGATAGTGGTATCGATTGTTACTTTATCCAAGGCAATCGAGATTTTCTGATCGGCTCAAGGTTTGAGCGAGAAACAGGCGTTGTTGTTTTACCAGAGATCACTGAGATTACGTTGAATGGAAGCCGATGTGTTCTCCTACATGGTGATACTTTATGTTTAGAAGATGAACGTTATTTGGCATTCAGACAGAAAGTCCATAATCCATGGTTGCAATGGGGATTTAACAAGCTACCCTTTAAAGTAAGACAAAAAATCGCTATTAAAGTACAAACGGGCACACAACAGGATAAGTCTAAGAAATCATTAGATATAATGGATGTAACGCACGAAGAAGTGATTCGCGTTATGACAAACCATAGTGCTGAAATCATGATTCATGGTCATACTCATAGTCCTAATATTGAGCAGATAGATAACCAAGGTATTTGTCTAACTCGGATTGTACTGGGAGATTGGGGAAGCAAACTGTATTATTTGGACTTTAATGATGATGGTTACACATTAAAAGACGAACCGATCTAGCTAATATATTTTGCCATTACTAATCTAAAATTAGATTTGATAAACAGGCTTTCAGCATTTAATTAAACAAGGTAATACAAGGGGCACCTTTGCAGTATTCATATATAGCTCGTCAACCGATTCTGGATAAGGATAAAAACCTTGTCGCTTATGAACTATTGTTCCGAGATGGCCCAAATAATAAATTTCCAGACATAGAAGCGGAACAAGCCACTAGCCGTCTGCTATCAGAGCATTTTTTTGCCGTCCATAATCAAGATTCTCAGGCAGTGTTAACCTTTGTTAACTTTCCTTATCAAAGCATTATTAATTTGGTTCCTACGCTGTTGCCTAAAGAAAACCTAATTATTGAAATTCTTGAGGATTGCGAACCAAATCAAGCACTTCTTAATGCTGTGAAGACGTTACACAAAGAAGGGTATCGTCTGGCTTTAGATGACTTTATTCCATCTCCTGAGTGGAAGCCGTTTTTACCATATATTTCGATCATCAAGTTCGATATTCGACTCGTACCTATCGAGAAAGCAAAGATACTTCTTGATCGATTGCAACATACTCCAATTCAATTTTTAGCTGAAAAAGTCGAAACTCATGAAGAGTACCAGGAAGCATTAGAAGCTGGATTTACTCTATT
This sequence comes from Vibrio phycocola, assembly GCF_054404255.1. Classification (NCBI taxonomy): domain Bacteria; kingdom Pseudomonadati; phylum Pseudomonadota; class Gammaproteobacteria; order Vibrionales; family Vibrionaceae; genus Vibrio; species Vibrio phycocola. Next base: position 88,363 of record NZ_JBTAMQ010000004.1, on the reverse strand, counting down.
TCAAGGCTATTTTTTCAGTAAACCAGAACTCATACGCAGTAGAAAGATCGATCCATCAGTACTCACGGTCATTCAGCTGTGCCAAGAGATTTCAAAGCCTGCATTGGACTTCGACGCCATTGAATCATTAATGTCTAAAGATGTGAGCCTCTCTTTTAAACTGCTCACTATTGTGAATGGTTCACCCAACGTGATGACTGATATCACATCATTCAAACAAGCTATTGTTTATCTTGGTGAGCAAAAATTACGAAAATTTATTTCGCTGTTAGCGATTGCGTCAACGTCTGAAGATAAGCCGCAATATCTCTATAATTTATCTCTACAAACGGCTCGTTTTTGTGAATTAATTGCCCAACTGTCAAGCGTGAAAATCACCCCGTCTTCCGCATTCCTAAGTGGGATGTTTTGTTACCTAGATAGCCTGCTTGACCAACCGCTCGAAGAGCTCTTAGAAGCCATTCCTATTGAGAAGTCAGTAAAGGACGCACTCCTCAACCATACTGGCTCATTAGGACTCCTTATACGTCTATCTATGGCGTATGAAAAAGCTGAATGGGGAACTGTGGAAGATATTGCGCAGTCACTTGAACTCAACATGGATCAGGTCGCGAGTTGCTATGACAACGCCATTGCTTGGACATCTGAATTGTTTACTAAAATAGATTAATTAATATGAAGCATTGCCCTTGTGGAAGCAAAAAACACTATAAAAACTGCTGCCAGTTAGTTCATAATGACCATGCTCAGGCACGTAAACCCGAACAACTTATGCGTGCTCGCTATTGCGCTCATGTTCTTAATCTCGTCGATTTCATCATCATGACCTATCATCCCGATCGCCAACAGGAATTCACCAAAGATGATATTCAAGAAGGGTGTGAATTGGAATGGACAAAGCTTGTGGTCGAGCATTCTCATTTGTCGAGCAATACTGAAGGCTTTGTTCACTTTAAGGCCTATTACAATGATAATGGTCAGAGTCAGTGCTTAAATGAAAAATCTCGCTTTATAAAACACAAAGGTTTCTGGTTCTACGTTGATGGAACTTATTAAAAAGAAACAATTGAGAATTGTGAGGACGTAAGAACAGTAAATAAGATGAAAACTGACTCAATGAGCCAGCTCCCAACGTAGATTCAGATGTATTAATTCAGAGCAACTACTACCGTCGCGAGTTACTTTTCTTGTTCAGCAAGCCATTGTTTTATTTGGTCACGCTGCTCTTCTGTCGCATTGTTATAAAGCAACTTAAACGTATTCAGCAGCGAAAGATCATTCCCACCCTGCATCACTTCATCAGTCACAACTTTTGTAGCGCCATCTTGTGCGTACTGATTTCCTTGTGCCAAATTATAAGCCGCTAATGGCTTTTCAATATCCGAATACGGCATAAAGCCTTGACCAGGTAAGGCATCATATTCCAGTTGATACTCATCCCCTTTTTGATTAACTAAAGTCCATTGAGGATCGCGCTTGAAATAGGCTTTTGCTTGAGAGTAGGAACGGAGCCTAGGCAACACAATTGATAACTGATCATCAGCGTTAAACTGAATTAACGAAACATTCGGCGTGGTTGAATATAACCGATTCATACTTCCGTCACGCAAGCTAGCATTAAAACGGTATACTAATTGGTGCTCTCCCGCAGAGATATCACTCAATGTTCCCTTTACTAATTCAGATTTCGTTATCTTTTTACCATCGATCGCCATCAGTTCAATCGTTGAATCGACGGTCAATGTCGCCGCCTCTACAACCAAGCTCGACAATAAGCTGATACCCAAGACTAGAAAACGTTTATTACTCATATCACTTACAACCTTACTTAAACAAACAATGAATAAATTTTGTATTGATTGACTTTAATGCTATTAACCTAAAACGCAAAAGACCGCCCTAAAGGCGGCCTTAAAAGAAAGTGTTTCAACTAATCGCTAGATTAGAATGATACTTCCATACCAGCTACGTAACCAAATTCTTCAGTATCGACGCCATCACGTTGATCAAGATCGTAATCATTCATACCAACTTCCGCATATACACGTACGTTAGTTGCAAGTTGGTTAACAACGTTTGCATAGACAGTTGTATCTTCAACGCCTTCAGTATCTGCTGTAGAGAAACCTAGAGCGTATGTCGTTGCATCCATAGAATATTTAACGTTAGCTTCTAAATAATCAGTTTCTGCGTCGTTCTTTTCTTTAGAACCGATTGATGCATTAAAAGTTAGTGCATCAGCTGAATAAGTTGCTTGAACGTTGTAAGCAGACTCTTCAAAACCAGTTGCTTCGCCATCTAATGCGTAGATTGCTAGAGTAAGATCGCCAACATACACACCGATACGACCATCTACATCAGAATTCTCACCATCTGATTCTTCTAGGTCAGTAGAAATACCAAAGAAGAAGCTGCCGTTGTCGAATGTATATTTGATTACATCGTCGCCAGAAGCATTAGTAGTACCGTATTGAGCTCCACCAAATTCGAAGTCTGCACCAATACCTGCGTCATCTGCAATATAAAGTTGCTTACCGAAAGTGATAGTACCCATAGATGCAGATGAGAAACCTACAAAAGTTCTGTCTGCAGCAGTATCATCAATACTTACTTCACCAATTGCTGAAGTATCTTCAGATAGAGCAACAGAAGTTGATGCTGTTAGATCGAAATCATCGATACGAACTGCTAGGTCTGAGTCAGTGTAACCTTCGTTACCAATAAGTTGCACTTCAGCTACACCAGAGATAGATGTTGAAACACCACCGTCGTTATAAACTTCTGCTGCGTTTACAGAACCTGCTGCTAATACCGCTAGAGCTACTAGAGTCTTTTTCATATTAATCCACTGCCTTTTCTTTTGGGGAATCCTAATATTGGTTCCCTCTGTTTTGTTTGATGAAGAACGAAAGTTTTTTTGTTCTTCGCCAGTAATTCCGAAACCTAGATTGCAAAAGATTACCCTGCGTGTCAACTCTTTAATAAAACAATGTAAAATAAAAATAACTGTCTATTTTACATATAGTTAAACAATAAAATAACAAAACAGCCACAATATCACGCTCAAAAACCAAAAAAATAGGGCTCTAATTTTTATCACAAAAACAAAATAAAACACTCGTTTGGTTATTTTATTCCCATAAATTTAGACATTTATAAAAACTAATCGTGACATTTAGAGTTTTATATTTTTTTGAGCGCGAATTTAATTTAAGTAACTGAAGATTCGGTTTTTTTGTGAGAAGGATCTGACTTTATTTAAAAAAGTTACGTTGTAAAACGCAGTAACGCCGTATCTACGCCTGTGGTAACATAGTGAAATCATCATTTAGGGCCAAATATGTTAACCAGTAAAGTCCAAAAGCTCATCCAAAAAAGCTATCAAAACCTCCCATACCAACTTGATAATTTTGTTCCTCGTCGAGCACAAAACTATCTTGTTGCTGAAATAGCCAAGACACTACATGGTCAATACCATAAAACTAATCGCATAATGGTTGCTGAGGCTGGAACAGGAATTGGGAAGTCTCTCTCCTACTTAATGGCTGCCGTACCAATGGCCGTGCTTAACAACCGTAAATTGATCATTTCGACCGCCACTGTCGCGCTTCAAGAGCAACTCGCACATAAAGACCTTCCTTTATACCGTCGCTTAATCGAAATCGACTTTCAATATCGCGTTGCCAAAGGACGTCAACGTTACTGTTGTAGAGAGAAGCTAGCTGCATTTTCAGAATCTGGCGATCAATTAGGCTTTCAATTTGAGACAAAACCCGAAGAGGATGAAATTGCCCTATTACGTGACTTATATAAAGCTCTGGATTCAGGCAAGTGGGATGGAGAACGTGACAGTTGGCCTTCTACGATAACAAATGAAACTTGGCAGCGTATCGCGAGTGACAAATTTGGCTGTAATCCTACCTTTTCTGTCCATCGGCAATGTCCATATCATAAAGCCCGAGTAGAACTAGAAGCGGCTGATGTCATTATTGCAAACCATAGTCTAGTGCTTTCCGATGCTGAGCTTGGTGGTGGTGTTATTCTGCCAGAGCCAGAAGAAAGTATTTATATTTTTGACGAAGCGCACCATCTCCCACAGATTGCCCGCGAACACACCGCAGCATTTGCTCCGTTAAAAAACAGCATTAGTTGGCTTGAACGACTTAACCAAACCTTGGCTAAATTTACGACATTAGCCGAAGAACAACGAGTTTTTCGCTTTAGTAATGAGCTAACCGATGCAATCCAAGTGATTATTCCATCCTTATTATTAGTGTCCAAACACATCGACACCACGCACTTTGTCGAAAAGCGACTTAGGTTTGAGCATGGGGAATTGCCTGACTGGTTACAAACCGAAGCAAAGGATCTAAAGAAGTCGACCAAGAAAGCTCGCCAAGCCGTGGGCAAAATTTCAGACCTAATAAGCGAGAAAACAAAGGAAGGTCAGCTAGCATTGAGAATTGCTCAGCCCGCTTTAGCTGAACTCGGAAGCTATGAGCAACGCCTAGAAAATCTCAACCAAGTATGGTCATTAATGGCAAAACCTACTTCGAAGAGCACAACACCACTAGCACGGTGGCTAGAGATAAGTGAAGAACGAGAAGATGACGTCGTCGTTCATGTATCACCCATTGAAGTTGGTTATCACTTAGAGCAGGCGATATGGACTCGATGTGTGGGAGCTGTGCTCACCTCCGCCACTATGCGGGCACTCAACTCTTTTAGCTATTTTTGTCATCAGGCTGGTATCAGTCAAAAAGAAGAAGATGGTGTTCAGTTTCTAGCTTTGGCCTCGCCGTTTGATTATCAAACCCAGGGTGAATTGTTGGTGGCGGATATTGGCGTCGATCCTCAAGCAGAAGATTTCACCAAAAAATTAGTTAACAAGTTGCCTAACTATTTATTAGAGAAAAAAGCCAACTTAGTCTTGTTCGCATCTTATTGGCAAATGAATGAAGTTGCTTCGTCATTATCAGCCAAACTAAGTAAGAAAGGTTGGTTGATTCAAATCCAAGGAACCAAGTCGAGAAAAGAAATTCTAGATAATCATAAATTCACCATCGATCACGGTGGCACCTCGATTATCTTCGGTACTGGCAGCTTTTCCGAAGGCCTCGATTTACCAGGAAAACTTCTGGAGAACGTGATCATCACTAAAATTCCATTTGCAGTACCAACGTCGCCCATCGAGCAAGCCTTGGCTGAATATATCGAAAGTCGTGGTGGAAACCCTTTCATGCAAATTACGGTACCCGAAGCGAGTAAAAAGCTCGTCCAAAGTGCTGGGCGTTTGCTGCGTAAGGAGCTAGATTCTGGTAGAGTCGTCATCCTTGATCGGCGGATAATGACACGTCGCTATGGCAAAGCTCTCTTAGATGCCCTGCCTCCTTTTAAGCGCGTCGAAAAATAGCGGCCTTTAATGCAGCTTTTGGGAATATAAATCAATGTTGGAATTACTCGAACCCTCGGTTATCGTGATATTAGCCATTGTCGCTTTTACCGCTGGTTTTGTTGATGCTGTAGCAGGAGGTGGCGGAATGCTCACTATCCCGGCTCTACTCTCCATTGGGCTGCCTCCACATATTGCACTTGGAACTAACAAAGTTGCCTCAACTTTCGCCTCATCAACAGCGGCATTTACCTACTATAAAAAAAGAATATTTCACCCTCATTTATGGGGGCGAGCGTTTATCGCTACCTGTATTGGGGCTGCGATTGGTACCTATGTGGTGAGTTTTATCTCAACAGAATGGCTCGAAAAAGTTCTACCTCTTGTCATACTTCTTACAGCCTTGTACACGATATTGCACAAGGCCCCCAAAAATACGGACATAACTCCAACTAAGGACATCAAACAATTTCACCCTAAGCAAGTGGTACAAGGCTCTGTCTTAGGGTTTTATGATGGTGTTGCCGGGCCTGGAACAGGCGCATTCTGGACCGTAAGTTCGATGGCAATCTATAAGTTTGATATATTAAAAGCTTCCGGATTGGCGAAAGCAATGAACTTCACCAGCAACGGAACCTCGTTGGTTACCTTCGCTTTGTTGGGCCATATCGATTGGCTTGTAGGCTTGACCATGGGAGTCTTCTTAATGGCAGGGGCTTATGTTGGTGCGCATTCTGCGATTCGTTTTGGTGGACGCTTTATTCGCCCTGTTTTTATTTCTGTTGTCTCCGTCATCGCACTTAAGCTCGCCTATGAAGCATGGTTTATAGCGATATGAATCTAGAGCTACTTTCCACTGTCATCAATGAATTAAAATCAAAGGCATTGTCATTAGACCGCCATGGAGAAAAAACTCACCAACGAGTATTTGATTCATCGCTGTTTCGTAACCACTCTTATAAATTACATCCTTATGTGGAAGAACTCGAACAGAGCTTGTCTGAATTGATCGTTCATTGTGGCTTCGATACGAATCCTACGAAAACGGACTATTTAAGTGAACGACTTATAAATCAACTAAGTGCCATTCAAAGAGAAATAAATAATCAAACAGCCTCCCGTTCCAACGAGCCACAATTATCGACGCATCAATTACACCAAGACTTAGCGCAACATATAGAGTGGGAATATCGATTGCAAACGATGCTGCTAGAGAAAACTCATCAACTTGAATTGTCATTGGACGAAGATGCTTCGATAATCAAACAAGCTGTGAATACATTAGAACAACGCTTATTTCGTTGCCAAGTGGCGAAACAAACGCTACAAAATAGATTAGATAGGCAAAAGAGGAGAAACAGCGAATGAATAACACCTCATCTGAATTAAATGATGCCCCAAAACACATTCAATTGGCCGTTGATCTGATCTATCTTCTAGAGGCCAATGAAGTTGATCCTAAGGTTGCTATTGATGCCTTAAAAGTTGTCGAACAAGACTTACTTGAAAAAATCAATAAGCTCACGTCACTAACGAATAACGAATAACCGAAAACATCTCATTCAATATCACCTCCTGATAGAGAAAAGGACTACGATGAAAATTATCAGTTTTAACATCAATGGGCTACGTGCCAGACTTCACCAACTCCAAGCTATTATCGATAAACATCAACCCGATGTTATTGGGTTGCAAGAAATCAAGGTTCATGACGAAGCTTTCCCAATCGCAGATGTTGAAGCCATGGGCTACCACGTCTACTTTCATGGACAAAAAGCCCATTATGGTGTTGCTATGCTAAGTAAAACAGAACCCACACATCTACAAAAAGGGTTCCCAACCGATAACGATGATCATCAAAAGCGTATGATTATCGCTACGTTTGCGGGAGAAAATGGGAAAAGCTATACCGTATTAAATGGTTACTTCCCACAAGGCGACAACATCAAGCACGAGACAAAGTATCCCTATAAGCGCGCCTTTTATAACGACTTAGATAGCTACCTCAATCAACACCACTCGCCAGATGAAAACTTGATTGTAATGGGTGATATCAATATTAGCCCAACCGATATTGATATCGGAATTGGTGAACCCAATCGTGTTCGTTGGCTTAAAACTGGCAAATGTTCCTTCCAGCCTGAAGAACGAGAATGGTATGCGCGCTTAACCGATTGGGGGCTTGTTGATACTTTTCGTTATTTGCATCCAGATGTGAACGATCAATATTCTTGGTTTGATTATCGCTCGAAAGGCTTCTTAGATAATCGTGGTTTACGAATCGATGTTGTCTTAGCTACCGAGAGCTTAAAGGAACATTGTGTCGATGCGGGTATTGATTACGAACTTCGTGGTATAGAAAAGCCATCGGATCACGCACCCATTTGGGCGACGTTTTCTGATATCTAATTAAAACGCATAGAATCACTAAAAAGGCCGCATGTGGTTAAATACATGCGGCCTTATGTTTTTCTAGAATAGCTAAATCGGCACTAAGTTCTTGGACGCATAAACGCGAGAAGTTTGGTTTCTGCACGCTTAAATACCCAAATAACGGTAAACGTCAGCATCATATAAAACAATCCTGCCGTCAAAAATGATTCGAATGGAGCATAATAGCGAGAGTTAACCAAACGAGCGGCCCCCGTTAAATCCATGATCGTCACAATACCCGCAACGGCGCTACCATGAATCATGAAAATCACCTCATTACTATAAGCAGGTAAAGCACGGCGTAGCGCACTAGGCAAAATAATGCGTCTAAATGCCTGAATAGTGCTCATTCCATAGGCTTTTGCTGCCTCCACTTCCCCTTTCGGTAAGCCATTAATCGCACCACGAATAATTTCAGCGGTATAAGCCGATGTGTTAAGAAAAAAGGAGACCAGAGCACAAAACCATGCAAACTCCCATAACGTTCCTTTTACTGGAAAGAACTGATCCATACCGTAGTAAATCAGATAGAGTTGCACCAACAATGGGGTGCCACGGAAAAAGTAAATATAAGCCCAAGCCGGCAAATACAATACAGGATTATTACTATTGCGAGCTAGTGCTAATGGAATCGCAATAATCAATCCCAAAATCAACGCTAGCGAGACCAACCAAGTCGTCGTCCATAAGCCGCTTAAATAAATAGGTAAACTGTCAACGATAAGAGAAAAATCCATATTTACCTCATATGCAGACTGTATTTACGTTCAACTAGCTTCAGTAAGCCAGTGGATATCGACGTAAATAACAAAAATATAATGGCCACAGTCATGTAAAACGTAAAGGGCATTTTAGTTGAACCTGCGGCTAACGAGCTGACTCGTACCATATCATCAAGTCCAATAATGGAGACTAAAGCGGTTGTTTTGAGTAACACCAACCAGTTGTTACCAAAACCAGGTAACGCATGACGAATCATCTGCGGAAATAAAATTCGACGAAATGACAGTAACGAGCTCATACCATATGCTTTTGCAGCTTCCAGTTCACCTCGGTCAACAGCCATAATCGCACCACGAAATGTTTCTGCCATATAAGCACCAAAAATAAAACCAATGGTGAGGACACCAGCAATAAAAGGGCTAACGTCGACATACTCTGGCAGATATTCCGTCCACTCATGGCCTGGATTGGAGCTAAGCATCCAACCATTAATCCATTCATTGAACGCATAAAGTGAGTTGTTTAATAGAATTTGGCCACCGAAAAAAATCAGCATCATTAATACCAAATCGGGAATACCGCGAATAACTGTCGTATATAAAGTGGCAATAAAGCGAAGCCCACGATAAGGGGACAGCTTAGACAATGCCCCAATTAACCCGAGTACCATGGCAAGCGCCAATGAAAGTAATGCCACTTCTATCGTTAGAATGGCACCTTCAAAGATTGAATTTTCGTAACCTTGTAAATCCAGCATATAAGGATATTAATGACCGTTAGTGGAAGACATACGGGAGAGATAAATCCCTCCCGTGTACTAAGATGTTTTATAACGAATTAGTCACCATATACGTCATAATCAAAGTATTTGTTTTGAATCGTTTGATATTCGCCTTTCTCACGTAACGATTTGATCGCTGCGTTCAATTTCATCGTAAGATCGGTGTCTTTCTTACGAGTTGCGATACCAAAGCCATCACCAAACCATTTTGGATCAGTTAACGATGGACCAGTGAATTCATACGCTTCACCGCCTTCTTTATTAAGAACACCCTCTTCTAAAGCTGACGCATCTCCTAATACTGCGGCGATACGACCATTAGCCAGATCAAGGTAAGCTTCATCGAACGAACCATAACGAACAACATCTACAGAATCACCAAAATTGTCAGTGATGTACAAATCATGAGTCGTTGCACGTTGAACACCAATTTTTACGCCTTTCAAACCTTCAGCAGTGAACTCTAGGTTAGAGCCTTTCTTAGCAATATATTTGTTAGGAATAAGGGCATATTTATCTGTAAAATTAACTTTCTCTTTGCGCTCTTCTGTAATAGACATAGCAGCAATAATTGCATCGTATTTGCGTGCAAGAAGAGAAGGAATAATCCCATCCCAATCTTGAGGGACAATGACACACTTCACTTCCATCTCTGTACAAAGTGCATTTGCCATATCAACATCAAAGCCTTTTAACGAGCCGTCAGCTTCAGTCCAGCTAAATGGAGGATATGCTCCTTCAATACCAAAACGTACTGTTTTCCATTCCTTTGCTTGAGCAACACCCGTTGCTGCAGTTGCTGCTAATGCAGCGACAAGTAACCACTTTTTCATGTTAATACTCCTGTAAATTATTATTTTAGATATTATTCAGCATCATAAATAGACACGTTGCGAACCATCACTATACGTTGAATGGTTCACTAATAAACGGTAGAAATAAACTGCTTCAACCGCTCAGATTTTGGATTAGAAAACAGCTCTTCCGGACTGCCCTGCTCTTCTACTTTTCCTTCATGAAGAAACATAACATGGTTGGAAACATCACGTGCAAACGCCATCTCATGGGTTACCACAAGCATAGTTCGGCCTTCCTGAGCCAAATCCTGCATAACGCTAAGCACTTCCCCTACTAACTCAGGGTCGAGCGCAGACGTTGGTTCATCAAATAGCATAACCTCAGGATCCACAGCTAATGCTCGTGCAATTGCAGCTCGTTGCTGTTGTCCACCTGACAAGTGGTTTGGGTAGTAGTCTTTTCTTTCGTACAACCCAACTTTCTTCAATAAGCGTTCTGCATTTTCGATAGCTTCATTACGTGGCACACCAAGAACATAAATAGGCGCTTCAATAACATTTTCTAATACTGTCATGTGAGACCACAAATTAAACCCTTGAAACACCATGGCTAAACGTGACCGAATTCGTTGTACTTGCTTATCGTTACTCGGGTTTTGCACTCCTTGGCGATTCGCTTTCATCTCTATCAATTCGCCATCGACGAAAATATCACCTGATGTTGGCGTTTCAAGTAAGTTGATACAACGAAGGAAAGTACTCTTACCGGAACCAGATGAACCGATAATGGATATAACATCACCTTTATGAGCTTGTAGAGAGATTCCTTTCAAAACTTCATTTTGACCAAACGTCTTATGCAGTTCTTTTATGTCTAGCGCTGGCTGACTCATGCGCTGTAACTCCTTAAATCATTCACTTAAAAAGGTTGGTAAAAAAGTGTGAAAACTATCACTACGTCTATAAAGTTGCAACAAATTATCATCTAAGCTGTCGACTACATACAGTCACAAATTCAACTTAACAGTTAGATAGGTGGTGAATTATTCTAATAGAAAAGCGGATAGATGTTTTAAAACATCATTAAATAGGACCACAAATGGGTAGACACGCCACGATGATAAGCGGAAACTCTTACACAGTTGTTCTGCTATTCTTATTGCCCAAATTAGAGTAATCAATAGATAACTTGTCACAATACTGTCGTAACGTCTAGCTTAAAGCATGCATATAAGATTTATGACTAAAAATTTATTGAGATTTTTTAAGATTTATTGATTTAGTTTAAGGTTTGCGTTTTTTTTTTAGTCTAAAATGCATTTACAGTGTAGATTAAAATCCAATTGACGATACTAGTATCCGAATCACAACTATCCAATTTGAATAGTCGTATCGTTATTTAAAGAGTGTACTGCTCCTATTTCATCACAACCAAAACGGTGGATAAGGATAGCTGGCTCAACAGCTACGTCAGTACGTATATTTACAGCTAAAAAGGTAGGTGTATATCATGGCAGAGCAATTTGCTAAAGCTTGGGAAAATTTTGTTTCTGGTGACTGGAAAAGCGAAGTAAACGTTCGTGACTTTATTCAGAAAAACTACACTCCATATGAAGGAGACGAATCTTTCCTAGTTTCTGAAGGTACTGAAGCAACAAACACGCTTTGGGCTAAAGTAATGGAAGGGATCAAACAGGAAAACGCAACTCACGCACCTGTTGACTTTGATACTTCAGTTATTTCTACCATCACAGCTCACGATGCTGGTTACATAAACAAAGACCTTGAAACCATTGTTGGTCTTCAAACTGAAGCGCCACTTAAACGTGCAATCATCCCTAACGGTGGTGTTCGCATGGTTGAAGGTTCTTGTAAAGCATACGATCGTGAACTTGATCCTCAAATTTCTAAAATCTATTCAGAATACCGTAAAACTCATAATGCTGGCGTTTTCGATATTTATACTCCAGATATCCTAGCATGTCGTAAGTCAGGTGTTCTTACTGGTCTTCCAGATGCTTATGGTCGTGGTCGTATCATTGGTGACTACCGTCGTGTTGCATTGTACGGTATTGACTTCCTAATGAAGGACAAGCTTGCTCAGTTTACTTCTCTTCAAGAAAAATTTGAGAATGGCGAAGATCTAACTGCAACTATGCAACTTCGTGAGGAAATTGCTGAACAACACCGTGCGCTAGGCCAAATCAAAGTTATGGCTCAGAAATACGGTTTCGACATTTCTGCTCCAGCAACATCTGCTCAAGAAGCAATCCAGTGGACTTACTTCGGCTACCTAGCTGCTGTTAAATCTCAAAACGGTGCTGCAATGTCTCTTGGTCGTACTTCGACTTTCCTAGATATCTTCATCGAACGTGATATCGCTGCTGGTAAAATCACTGAAGCGCAAGCGCAAGAAATGATTGACCACTTCGTAATGAAGCTACGTATGGTTCGTTTCCTACGTACTCCTGAATACGATACACTTTTCTCTGGTGACCCGATCTGGGCAACAGAATCTATGGGTGGTATGAGCTTAGACGGACGTACTTTGGTTACTCGTTCAAACTTCCGTTTCCTAAACAGCCTATACACCATGGGTCCATCTCCAGAGCCAAACATCACTGTTCTTTGGTCTGAGCAACTACCTGACGGCTTCAAACGTTTCTGTGCGAAAGTATCAATCGATACGTCTTCAATTCAGTACGAAAACGATGACTTGATGCGTCCAGACATGAACTCTGATGACTACGCAATTGCATGTTGTGTATCGCCAATGGTTGTTGGTAAACAAATGCAGTTCTTCGGTGCTCGTGCCAACCTTGCTAAGACAATGCTCTACACCATCAACGGTGGTATCGATGAGAAGTCTAAAGCGCAAGTTGGTCCTACAATGGACAAAATTACTGGCGACGTTCTTGATTACGATGAGTTGTGGGGCAAAATGGACCACTTCATGGACTGGCTTGCTAAGCAATACGTGACTGCACTAAACAGCATTCACTACATGCATGACAAGTACAGCTACGAAGCATCACTAATGGCTCTACATGACCGTGACGTGTACCGTACAATGGCATGTGGTATCGCTGGTCTTTCTGTTGCTGCTGACTCACTTTCTGCGATTAAATACGCAACTGTTAAGCCAGTACGTGACGAAGATGGTGTTGCTGTTGACTTCGAAATCGAAGGCGATTATCCGAAATTTGGTAACAACGATGCTCGCGTTGATGACATTGCTTGTGAACTTGTTTCTGTATTTATGGGCAAAATCCGTAAACTACAAACTTACCGCAATGCGGTTCCAACACAGTCAATCTTAACCATTACTTCAAACGTGGTATATGGTAAGAAAACAGGTAATACACCTGATGGCCGTCGTGCTGGTGCTCCATTTGCTCCTGGTGCAAACCCAATGCACGGTCGTGATGAGAAAGGTGCAGTAGCGTCTCTAACTTCAGTTGGTAAACTACCGTTTGCTGATGCGAAAGATGGTATCTCTTACACTTTCTCTATCGTTCCAAACGCACTAGGTAAAGAGCAAGATTCACAACGTGCTAACCTTGCAGGTCTAATGGATGGTTACTTCCACCATGAAACCGGTATTGAAGGTGGTCAACACTTGAATGTTAACGTTCTAAACCGTGAAACTCTAGAAGACGCAGTTAAGAACCCAGACAAGTACCCACAACTAACAATCCGTGTTTCTGGATACGCTGTTCGTTTTAACTCTCTAACCACAGAGCAGCAAGCAGACGTTATCGCGCGTACCTTTACTGAATCTCTATAAGCTATTTAGCTTAAAAGATAGGATGTAAAAAAGCCCTCGCAATTGCGAGGGCTTTTTTGTTTTCGCTTAGTTTAAGAAGTTTTATTCTCTTCCTTTATCTCGGCCTTATCCACATACATATTACGATCCGCCACAACGAGTAACTGCTCAACAGTATTCCCGTCGTCAGGATAATGTGCAACACCAATAGATCCCCCCAAACTCGCAATAGGATTATCGAATGAATTAAGTGGCTCTGATAATGTTTGTTTTAAGTTCGAAATAATAATGTCTAGCTCTTCATTACGCTTAATATCATTGACGACAATAACAAACTCATCACCTGCAAATCGAGCGGCTAAATCATGTTCTCGGATAGTGGTATACATTCGTACCGCAAATTCAATCAACACTTGATCACCAACATCATGACCATAAACATCATTTATCTTTTTAAAGTCATTTAAATCTATAAACAAAATAGCAAAAGGACTTTTCTCTATCTCCAAATCATACTTTTTAATTTTTGCTTTAAGATGTTGTTCGAAGGCATATCGATTGGGTAAACCAGTCAGATAGTCCGAATGTAATCTTCGTTGCATAGCAGAGAAACTCTTTGCTAAATCACCTATTTCATCATTTCTTTGAATATTAATAGGTTCTTCGATATGTCCGCTGCTCACGCTGTTTACAGCATTTGACAAAATCTTTAAATCTTTCGTTACCCATTGCAGTATCATAAGACCGATGAGCACCACTAACGAAGTTGCTAAAACGCCAATTAGAATAGTTTGGACAACGTTATTTTTAATACCCCCCATAAAATCAGAACTTGGCATCGCAACGACATTTATCCATTCTAAACCAACACCATCTTCAAATTTATTATAAGCAACATGAATTTCTCGCTGTAATTCGTCGGTAAAACGAAAGGTTTCAGGCTTAAAACTGGCTACTTTTGCAGAAATTAAAGGGACCATTTGCGAATAAATCTCCGAAAGTAACGCATTACCACTTTGACCTGCATTGACTCTTGTATTTTCCCCTTCTTGATTACGCTTAATGTTTTCACTCTGTGAAGAGGCAATTAGCTGACCATCGGGCTCAATAATAAAGGCAATACCATTTTCTGAAACATTAAGATTACTCACGAAATCATTTAACGACTTTAGCGACATATCAGTCGCAACAACCCCTTCAAACTGCCCATCAAGCCCTAATACCTGGCGTGCTCTTGTCGCAATTAAATCATGAGTTCTAAAATCGATATACACCGAAGTCCATGTGTCACTATTATTGCTAGAACCTGCATGGAACCAGGGCCGAACTCGCGGATCGAAGTTTTTCTCTTCAATAGATGTCAGTCTCGGAATACCGTTTATACCATCGAGTTCATAAAATTTTCGATGCTCTTGAGGTTGATATTTAACCCGTAATTCACCTTTATCGTTAGAGTACCGATATAAGCCCAACGCCTGACCCGCTTTATTGCCGTAATAGACATAATTATTAGGATCTAAATGCAAGGACGAAGCAGTCCAAAAACGAGTACGCATCTCCTCTACATTAGTCTGAATATTTGAATCGGCCAACATACCATCAGGAAAAGCAACTTCTAACGTTGCAACTGAGCCCATCACATGCCTGTCTATCGCTTGACTAATTCGACTAACGGTTTCTTCAAGTAAATGATTCGATACCGTTTGTACTGCATGGCCACCGGCACCATAAGAAAGGAACCCAATCGCAATCGCTAAGCATACGATAAGAATAACGTAGGGGAAAATAAGAACAGAACGTAGAGACAATTTGGGCATATCCATTTGCAACACAAAGTATGATTTCAAGAAAAGATAACACTAATTCACCACACTCTACAGTATAATTAACTGTTAAATGTGTGACTGGTAGCATATTTAATTGACAATAAACTTAATAAATCATCAGCTTAACCTGCCATAAAATAAAAGGCGCGTAAATGAATCAATAGTGGTATATAACTATCTTAGGCCGCACCACAGCCTAGGGATGAAAACACTATATGAAGTGCACAAAAAAGGCCAGAGCGAAAAGCTTCTGACCTTCTATTAAAAACTGTCAACGTATTTTAGGACGAGACAAGACCGATTTAAAAATATATCCACTTCAACATATGTACACTAATTACTTAGCCAACAGATATCAAACTGTGAATCTCGCGCAATCATTCGACAACTCAGTAGAGCGGTCATCAACAACCCCGCTCGTCTCTCTCAACTTATCATTATTCACTTCCAACTGTTTAAGGGATTGTGAGATGATTGCCATACTCTCAGCCATCGATTGACTTGTTGTTGCCAATTCCTTAATAGAATCAGAAATCAATGTTGTTTGATCTGCAGTATTCGATGCTTTGTCAGTGATCTGCGACAATGACGCCATCGCTTGCATCCCTCGATCTTGACCTCGTTTCATTGTCTCTTCAGACTGATTGATATATCGAATCACTTCTGAACTTTCATTCTTCATTGTCTCAATCGTACTCGAAATATCCGATACCGCATCAACCGTTCTTACCGCCAAATTACGCACTTCATCTGCAACGACTGCGAAACCACGGCCTTGCTCGCCCGCTCGTGCTGCTTCAATGGCAGCATTCAATGCCAATAAATTAGTCTGCTCAGCAATACCATTAATAATGTCCATTACCGAGTCCACTTTCATCGATGCTTCCTCTAGGAGCTGAATGTGGTTCGCCGCCGACGCCAATATCCCTCCGACCTCTTCAAGTGATTCAATCGCAAGTCCAATAACCTCTGCACCCTCTTGAGAGGTTTTGGTTGATTCGATACTCATTTGAGCGACGACTTCAAGTGAATTTGAAACTTCAATAGTCGTACAACTGACTTCTTCGGTTGCGGCAGTTAGAAGGTCTGTTTGATCAATGACTTCATGTTGCGCTTGAACTAATGAGTCAATTTCATGATTTAAATCTGTGGTATCACCAGTCAGGGCTTCACTATTACGTTGAACCCCTTGCACCAGTTCCCCTAAGTGTTCGCAACTTTGATTAATTGTTACAGCAAGTTGATTAAACTCGTCATTTTTATTGTTGCCGACAGTCAAACGCGTGGATAAATCTCCTTCGGACAGACTATCTAAAACGGATTTGACCTGAGATAGCGAGCGATTCATCGAGAATGAAATCGTTCCTGCAATAGAAATGGTAATAGCCGCCAATACAACAAGTGAGATCAAAAGTGTCCATATAGTGGAGTTCGCATCACTTTCAGCGCTAGCCTGAAATTCTGAACTCATACCCGTTAACTCTACAGATAAGTCGTAAATTACCGTTTCAGCTCGTGTTTCAGCGTTGTTAAGTTGCTCATCTAATACTTCAAGTTGCTGAGATAACTCTCCCACACGCACAAATGTCTCTTGAAACTCATTTAACTCGCTTTCATACAAATTCATCATTGAATAGGAAATTGAGCTGTTTTTGAACATCGCCATAGCACGATTGAACAAGGTCAAATTATCATCGCTAGGTTCCAGAAGGTAATTCTGTTCTGCTTTAATCAGAACTTGAAAGTCCGCATTAATACTGACCATTCCAGTTTCGGCGATCCTTTCTTCAATAACAGCAGCGAGTTTTTTCAACACGCCTAGCTTACCTTCATCGGCTGAAAAACCTAATTCGGATTTGAGTTCTAACCATGGTCTCATCGCACCATCAAATTCAGCTATCGCGTTACGTAATACATCCGCATCAGCCCCTAATTCCATCGAGTTAAGGAACATAATATCTTGATTTGCTTCTTCCTTTAATTCACCGAGCAATGTAACCGTGTTGCTTACATCGTTTATCGTAAGGTCATTTTTGTGAGCCGCCAATGACAACAAATGTGATTGAGTCGCATACAAAGTTTTTGCACCAAACGACACTTTGGCACTGTGGCTGTATTGTTCAACTAGGTGAGTTAGCCTTTGTGAAGTAAATATTCCGACAACAATAAACCCGACGCACAAAATCCCAATAAACAACGCCATTTTATTCTTTTGTGTTAAATGCAATCCAAACATATTTCAATCCCTATGGTCTCATGTTCGCTAGTAGTGACTGTTCAAACAGTAATTTCCCCTTCACATTTAAATCTAGATCACAAAACCAACGATTACGAAATTTATTTATTAGTTCGAAACTTGTGCCTGTCCATCTCTATATAAACCACACAAAATGTACTAATATATGTACCAAATAATTGAATGAGAACGTTACATGTCAACCAAAGGCCGAATCCACTCTTTTGAATCCTGTGGCACCGTCGACGGACCGGGAATACGCTTTATTGTCTTTCTACAGGGCTGTTTAATGCGCTGTAAATACTGTCACAACCGCGACACTTGGGATTTGCATGATGGGAAAGAAGTCACCGTTGAAGAAATCATTAGTGAAGCCAAAAGTTACCGTCACTTTATGAATGCCTCCGGTGGTGGTGTAACTTGTTCAGGCGGTGAATCAATGTTGCAGCCAGAGTTTGTTCGCGACTTTTTCCGAGCTGCACAAGCAGAAAATATCCATACCTGTTTAGACACCAATGGGTATATTCGTAAACATAGTGACATTATCGATGAGGTACTTGATGCCACGGATCTTGTTATGCTCGATATCAAACATATGAAAGATGAAATTCACCAAGATTTAGTTGGAGTATCTAACCGTCGAACTTTAGATTTCGCAAAATATCTGCAGAAGATAGGTAAAACCACTTGGCTGAGATATGTCATTGTCCCAGGTTACACTGATGATGAAGAAGCTGCTCACATGTTAGGAGAGTTCATCAAAGGTATGGATAATATCGAAAAAATCGAGCTCCTTCCCTATCACAAGCTTGGTGCTCACAAGTGGGAAGCGATGGGGCTAGAATACCCATTAGCGGATACCAATCCTCCATCGAAAGAGACCATGGATTCCATCGTTGCAATACTTGAGCAATACCACTCAAATATCAAATACTAAGCCACAACCACTCAACTTCACTTAGGTATTCCCTTTGTTAAAAAGTACCCATGAATTTGAGTGGACCTTGATCACTCTTGTTTCTGATTAGTTTCATTTTGTTACAAGACCTCATCCCATTAATTGACTTAACATTGTAGCGAGATCATTTTTCAGGCACGCGAATCACGTTATTCTAACGGAATAAAATATTAACTTATAATATGGGACTCCCTTTATGGATATGACTAATGCTCAGCGCCTAATTCTATCGAATCAATACACTTTAATGTCACAATTAGATCCTGAGAACTCAACAAAATATAAAAGACTAAAAACCATTGTGGAACGTGGCTATGCACTTCACATGCGTGAACTCAACAAAGAGTTTGGCTGTTTGAAAGAAGATGAATGTCGTGAAATTATCGATATCATGGAAATGCACCATGCGATGCAAGAATCGTTTAAAATTCTAAATGATTCTGCTCAATCTGAAGTGGAACCTCGTCGTTTACAATTCTTAGGATTTGACCTAGCCAAGGAAACTCAACTAGTCAATTACGTTCGTTTTCTTGTTGATTCAGAAGGTTTATATTCCCAATTTGACAAAGGTGATCATCACTTTAACAGCCAAATACCAATGCTTGAAAAATACCGAAGAATGCTATCAACTTGGCAAAATTGCCCTCGTCATTACCATCTTTCACCTGCAGAATTACGACAAATTCTTAACGCCTAATAATATATCTATCAAAATTAATAAGGGCGAGGAAACTCGCCTTTTCTACGAATATCCCTTTCTTTACCACTATTTTCTCCTCCTTATTGCTGCATTTTGTTTTTCATTTGCTCAAGCCGAGACGTGACTAAATATAATTAAATTGATAAAAAATGTAAATATATGCATATTTTTTAAGCATTTTTGTTTAATAAAGGCTAATCTAATGTTGTTAGCGGTTTGCATTTTCGTAAGGCCAATTAGCTATCGCGACAACTAAAAGGGGAAGTGACTATGAGTATATTTGAGCATTTTCAAACTCGCTACGAAGCAGCGAAAGAAGAAGAGCTAACATTACAAGAGTTTCTGAATCTATGTAAGGATGACAAAAGCGCGTATGCGAATGCAGCCGAGCGACTATTGATGGCTATCGGTGAGCCTGAACTGGTTGATACTGCAAAAGATCCCAATTTGAGTCGTCTTTTTTCTAATCGTGTCATCGCTCGATACGACACATTTAAAGATTTTTACGGTATGGAAGAAGCGATTGAACAAATCGTTTCCTATTTAAAGCATGCCGCACAAGGGCTAGAAGAACGTAAACAAATTCTCTACCTCCTTGGTCCTGTTGGTGGCGGTAAATCATCACTAGCCGAAAAACTCAAAGCATTGATGCAGCAGATGCCTATCTATGTATTAACCGCCAACGACGAACGTAGCCCGGTCAACGACCATCCATTTTGCCTATTTGATGTTAACGAAGATGGTAAGCTTCTAAAATCTGAATATGACATCGACCAACGGTACCTTAAAACGATAATGTCACCATGGGCAGCCAAACGTCTGCATGAATTTGGTGGTGACCTTAGTAAATTCAAGGTCGTAAAAGTTAGACCTTCGATCCTCGACCAACTTGCCGTTGCTAAAACTGAGCCCGGTGATGAAAACAATCAAGATATTTCATCGTTAGTCGGTAAGGTAGATATTCGTAAACTCGAACACTTCTCCCAAGATGATCCTGATGCCTATAGTTATTCTGGTGCACTGTGCCGGGCAAACCAAGGTCTTATGGAATTCGTGGAAATGTTTAAAGCACCGATAAAAGTGCTTCACCCATTGTTAACTGCAACACAAGAGGGGAATTACAACGGTACTGAAGGGTTATCAGCATTGCCATATGAAGGCATGATTCTCGCCCACTCAAATGAGTCCGAATGGCAAAGCTTTCGCAACAACAAAAATAACGAAGCCTTTTTAGACCGAGTCTACATTGTCAAAGTGCCCTACTGCTTACGTGTGTCTGAAGAAGTTAAGATATATCAAAAATTGCTCGACCACAGTGAGTTGTCTCAGGCTCCTTGTTCACCAAGTACCTTAGAAACATTAGCTCAATTCAGTATTCTTTCCCGTCTCAAAGCACCAGAAAACTCGTCGCTCTTTTCTAAGATGCGGGTCTATGATGGGGAAACGCTAAAAGACACCGATCCAAAAGCCAAAAGCTATCAGGAGTATCGTGACTATGCTGGTGTCGACGAAGGCATGAATGGCTTATCGACCCGTTTTGCCTTCAAAATTTTGTCTCGTGTGTTCAACTTTGATCAGTCAGAAGTTGCCGCTAACCCAGTACATCTGTTTTATGTCATTGAACAACAAATTGAGCGGGAGCAGTTTCCAACTGAAACCGCCGACCGTTACCTTGAATTTGTGAAAGGGTATCTTGTACCTCGTTATGTAGAATTCATTGGTAAGGAGATTCAAACGGCCTACCTAGAGTCCTATTCAGAATATGGCCAAAATATTTTCGACCGATACGTCACTTACGCCGACTTTTGGATTCAAGACCAAGAATATCGCGATCCAGAAACAGGCCAATTATTCGACCGTTCTGCGCTAAACAATGAATTGGAGAAAATTGAAAAAACGGCAGGCATTAGCAACCCTAAAGATTTTCGTAACGAGATCGTTAACTTCGTTCTACGTGCCCGTGCCAATAACAACGGCATGAATCCAGCTTGGACAAGTTATGAGAAGTTGCGAACCGTTATTGAAAAGAAAATGTTCTCCAACACAGAAGAGCTACTCCCTGTCATTTCGTTCAATACCAAGACGTCGACAGAAGAACAGAAAAAACACGATAACTTTGTCGCTCGTATGATGGAAAAAGGCTATACCGAAAAGCAAGTCCGATTATTATCCGAGTGGTATTTACGTGTACGTAAATCTTCTTAAGTAAGGAAACGACCGACATATAAATTCAGGAGTTTCTCTATTCGCTCCTGAATTTAACTCCCAAATACACAAAATGTCTCTTGGGAAGTTCGGTGAATTCAGTGAGGGGAATAATATGGCTCAATTTATTGATAGACGCTTAAATGGAAAGAATAAAAGCTCAGTCAACCGCCAACGCTTTATCCGTCGACATAAAGAGCAGATAAAAGAGTCTGTTGCGGATGCTGTCAATCGACGCTCCATTACAAACACCGAATCTGGTGAAGATATCTCTATCCCAAGCCGAGATTTAAGTGAACCTGCTTTCCATCAAGGCCAAGGTGGGCACAAAGAAAGAGTCCATCCCGGCAATGACCAATTTGTTACTGGTGATCAGATAGAACGGCCTCCAAAAGGCGGTTCTGGTCAAGGCTCAGGCCAAGGAGATGCTAGTCAAGATGGCGAAGGCTCCGATGATTTCGTTTTTCAAATTTCCAAAGATGAATATTTAGACATCCTATTTGAAGATCTCGCATTACCAAATCTAAACAAACAGCAGGTCAACAAAGTCCTCGACTGGGAAACTCATCGAGCCGGATATAATACATCAGGCGTGCCATCAAATATTGCGGTGGTTCGATCACTCCAGCAATCGCTTGCTCGACGCACGGCCATGACTGCAGGAAAACGTCGTTTGATGCAGGAGCTTGAAGAAGAGTTAGATCGAATCCAGATGAGTGAACCCATTCAATTGCTCGAAGAAAAGCGCCTAAAACAAGAAATAGAGGAACTTAAGCAACGAATAGAAAGTGTTCCTTTTATTGATACTTTCGATTTGAGATTTAAGAATTATGAAAAGCGCCCTATTCCTTCAAGCCAAGCGGTCATGTTTTGTCTAATGGATGTTTCTGGTTCGATGGATCAAGAAACCAAAGATACGGCAAAACGTTTTTATGTGCTGCTTTATCTTTTTCTTACCCGAACCTATAAAAATGTCGAAGTTGTCTTTATTCGTCATCACACGCAAGCTAAAGAAGTCGATGAACATGAATTCTTCTACTCTCAAGAAACCGGTGGCACTATCGTATCAAGTGCTTTGAAACTCATGGACAAAATTATTAAGGAGCGTTACTCACTTTCTCAATGGAATATCTATGGTGCTCAAGCATCTGATGGTGACAATTGGGCCGACGATTCTCCACGCTGTCACTCTCTACTCACTAAAGATCTATTACCAAATTGCCAGTACTACGCGTACATTGAAATCACACAACGTTCTCATCAAACGTTGTGGCATGAATATAAAAAGCTAGAAGAGACATATCAGAACTTTGCCATGAAAAACATTCAGTCAGTCGATGATATTTTCCCCGTTTTTCGGGAATTATTCCAAAAAGAGACGGCTTAGGGAGGTGTTCCTATGACAACCAAATCAAAATCAAAAGCGCCAATAAACGATAAGCGGTTGCCCGATGGACCCGATTGGACGTTCGAATTACTAGAACGCTACCATACAGAAATTAAGAGAGTTGCTGAAAACTTTCGCCTTGATACCTACCAAAATCAGATTGAAATTATCACCTCAGAGCAGATGATGGATGCCTATTCCAGCGTTGGTATGCCAATAAATTACCACCACTGGTCGTTTGGTAAAAAATTTATTCAAACGGAACAAAATTATAAACATGGCCAGATGGGCTTGGCGTATGAAATTGTCATCAATTCTGACCCATGTATCGCTTACTTAATGGAAGAAAATACCATAACAATGCAAGCACTGGTGATCGCTCATGCTTGTTATGGCCACAATTCATTTTTTAAAGGAAATTATCTTTTTCGGACTTGGACCGATGCTAGCTCCATTATTGACTACTTGCTTTTTGCCAAGAACTACATCTCTGAATGCGAGGAAAAGTATGGTATTGACAATGTAGAAGCAATATTAGATTCATGTCACGCTTTAATGAATTACGGGGTAGATCGCTATAAACGCCCTGAGAAAATTTCTATTGCCGAGGAAAAAATACGCCAAGAAGAACGAGAGGCTTACCTTCAATCTCAAGTCAATGAATTGTGGAGAACGCTTCCTAAAGAGACCAACGAAGAGCAAGATGAGCTACATCGATTCCCGCCAGAGCCTGAGGAGAACATTCTTTACTTTGTAGAGAAAAACGCGCCTCTGCTAGAACCATGGCAACGAGAATTAGTTCGAATTGTTCGCAAAGTAAGTCAATATTTCTACCCACAAAAACAAACTCAAGTGATGAATGAAGGGTGGGCAACATTCTGGCACTACACGATCTTAAACCAGCTCTACGATGAAGGTCTCGTATCAGAACGATTTATACTCGAGTTTCTACATAGTCATACTAGTGTTGTTGCTCAACCTGCATATAACAGTCAGTTCTACAGTGGGATTAACCCCTACGCGCTCGGGTTTGCGATGTTTTGTGACATAAAACGAATTTGTGAAGAACCGACCGAAGAAGACAAAGAGTGGTTTCCAGACTTAGCGGGTAGCGATTGGTTAGATTCGGTTCATTTTGCGATGGAGAATTTCAAAGATGAAAGCTTTATAAGCCAATATTTATCCCCAAAACTGATTCGTGAATTTAAGTTATTTGCTATCAGCGACGATGACCGTAAGAACCATATTGAAGTCAGTGCGATTCATGATGATATTGGCTATCGACAAATTCGAGAAAAACTGGCCTCTCAGTACAACCTAAGTAACCTTGAGCCTAATATACAAGTTTACAACGTTAATGTACGTGGAGATCGTTCACTCACTCTACAATTTGTCCCGCAAAACCGCGTTCCCCTAGATCCAAGCTATCATGAAGTGATGAAACATTTACATCGATTATGGGGGTTTGACGTTGTACTCGAGGAGCTCAAAGACTCAGGACGACATGAAGTTTTATCCATTTGTCCAAGTAAAAAATAAGCATCGATAATAGCGGTGTAGTGAAAGCTTAGTACGCAAAATATCGGATAGTGTTTTTCTCACTATCCGATTTTTTTACGATTGATTTTCGATGACGGTTTGTCGAACCAGTTCTAAGTCTTCAGCAGTATCTACGCCTGGAGGTGGTGTTTCGTTGGCTACCGCAACATGGATTTTTTCACCATACCAAAGCACACGAAGCTGCTCTAAACTTTCTATTTTCTCCAGTTCACTAGGCTGCCAATGAATATACGTATTAATAAAACCTGCACGGTATGCATAAATGCCAATATGTCTGCGTAATGGGTGCCGTAATGTCTTACTTTGCGCAAACCCATCGCGATCCCAAGGAATAGTCGCACGGCTAAAATACAACGCGTAACCCTCTTTATCCGTCAGTACTTTGACCGCATTCGGGTTAAATGCTTCGTCTTCATCTTCAATTTCCACCGCTAATGTCGCCATCGGCGCGATAGAGTTTGACAAGTTATTAGCGACTTGAGTAATTACAGATGGTGGAATAAGAGGCTCATCACCTTGAACGTTCACAATGATATGATCGTCGGCAATACCCAATTTTTGCACCACTTCGGCTAAACGCTCCGTACCCGACTCATGAGTATTCGCTGTCATACAAACGGTACCACCAAATTGCTCTACAGCATCGGCAATACGTTGATCGTCAGTAGCCACAACGACTAGCGAAGCCCCTGATTTCACTGATTGCTCATAAACCCACTGAATCATCGGTTTTCCAGCAATATCTGCTAACGGCTTTCCGGGCAAGCGGCTCGATTGATAGCGAGCTGGGATAACGACAGTAAATGACATCAGATTAGCGCCTTTCATCCATTTCCATAACTCTTGCTTCTGCCTCAATTAAAACAGGAATCCCTTCTTTAATTGGATAAGCAAGCCTATCTAACTTACATATAAGCTCTTGATTTTCTTTATCAAAAACCAATTTTCCTTTACAAATTGGGCATGCCACAATCTCAAGCAGACGATGATCCATATTGTTCAATAACCTCTTGAATACGTTGAATTATAATTTTTTGATCGTTTCTATCAAATTGAGCTGAGACCGGTAAATACCACCAATTATCTTGAGCATATGTGCGACACTTAACCGCATCTTTCTCTGTCATAATCAAGTTGTCTCCAGCTTGGCTCAGTTGTTCAAGTTCCTGTGGGTCAAATGTCTTATGATCACTAAACCCTTTGGTTAAACTTAACTCAGCACCTAAATCTATTAATGTTCTGAAAAATCGAGGTGGATGACCAATACCCGCGAATGCGACAAGCGAACCTAACTGAGAAACCGATTTGGTTTCACCTGTGACTAAGTTTTTTGCAAGACTAGGATGTAATGTCATGGGCATCTCACAGCCCTGCACCTTTCCACCATTATTAATCACAAAGTCGACATCATCACATCGACTAACGGGCTCGCGTAGCGGTCCCAGCGGTATTAATTTCTCGTTTCCAAAGCGTCGCACGCCGTCAACCACAATAATTTCAACATCACGCTGTAACGCATAATGCTGCAAACCATCATCAGCAATAATGACATCAACACCTTGAGATAAGAGCGCTTGTACGGCATCACTTCGGACAGGACTCACAGCAACCAGTGCTCCCGTTCTCTGTTGGATTAGTTTCGGTTCATCACCACATTGGGAGGCTTCCGTATCATCATCAACGATCAAAGGGTAATCATTAGACTTGCCACCATAGCCACGAGAAACGACACCAGGTTTATGCCCCAGTGCTTGCAGTTGCTCAACCAACCAAACGACAATTGGTGTTTTGCCATTTCCACCAGCCGTTACGTTACCAACGACAACGATAGCAATGGGTGCACGATAACTTTCTCGCGAGCCGTTAACAAAGGCCGCTTTTCGTTTTGTACTCACCCACTTAAATACAAGGCTGAGCGGCCACAATAGAGGCCACAGTAAATGCGAAAGCCAATGGTTAGAGAACCACAGTTTATCGATCACAACGATTACTCACTGACTTGGACACGATGAAGTTGAGCATATGCGCCACCTTGATCAAGCAATGATTTATGATTCCCACGCTCAATTACGTTTCCTTGATCAATCACCAAAATCTCATCCGCATCTTCAATGGTTGATAGGCGATGGGCGATCACCAATACGGTTTTATCTTGTTGCAATGTATTTAGCGCAGCTTGAATGGCTCTTTCAGATTCAGTATCAAGGGCTGACGTGGCTTCATCTAGAATCAATACTGGAGTATCACGCAACAAGGCTCTGGCAATCGCCAAACGTTGACGCTGACCACCGGACAATGAAGCACCATTTTCACCGATAATGGTATCCAAGCCGTCTGGAAGTTCACTCACAAACTCCATACAGTGTGCTTGTCGAGCTGCGGATTCGATATCTTCTCGGCTGTATTTTTCCGTTGCTGCGTAAGCAATATTATTCGCAATCGTATCGTTAAACAGGTGGACATTTTGCGACACAATCGCGAATTGAGATCTTAGGTTGGCCAATTTATAATCGCGAATATCAGTGCCATCCAATAAAATTTGTCCAGAGTCAACGTTATAAAAACGTGTCATAAGGTTAGCAATCGTACTTTTTCCCGAACCTGATCGTCCAACCAACGCCAAGGTTCTTCCCTTAGGTAAAGTAAAGGAAAGTGATGAAAGTGCCGCTTCTTCTTTACCTTCGTAAGTAAACGTCACGTCATTGACTTCGATATCACCAGAAACACGTTTTACGTCATGATCACCTTCATCTTTTTCGCGGTCAGAATCAATAATACTAAACAAAGTTTGGCTCGCTGCCATTCCTCGTTGAAAAGGGGCCATGACGTTGGTCAACGAGTTGATTGGCTTACGTAGTGCAAACATTGCAGAAAAAACGACGGTGAATGTCCCTGGAGTCAAATTTGCTCTGAATTCCTCCATACTCGCTAAAAATAAGACAACCAGTAAAGCGATAGATGCAATCATTTGAATCACTGGGTTAGCGATAGCTTGAGCTGTAGCTAATTTCATCGACTGCTGACGCATTTGATTACTAATTTTGTCGAACCGTTCGCGCTCAACATCGTGTCCACCATAACTCAACACGACTTTATGGCCCTTAAGCATCTGTTCAGCAGAAGACGTTACTTCTCCCATCGTATTTTGCATATTCTTTGAAATACGGCGAAAACGCTTTGAAACGAAAGACACTGACCAAGCCACAAGCGGCACTATCACAACAAGCACCAAAGACAATTGCCAGCTATTCCAGAACATCAGCACAAGTAGGCCAATAATACTGGCTGACTCTCTCACCATATTGACTAACGCACGGCTTGTAGCGGTGGCGACTTGCTCAGAATCGTAAGTAATTCGAGATAATAACTTACCAGCAGATTGTTGGTCTAAATAACTGACTGGCATGTGCATAAATTGGTTAAATACCATTCGACGCATCGTCATGACGACATTCCCTGATACCCAACTCAAACAATAAGTCGACACAAAACCACTTACGCTGCGGAGCAACATGACACCAAAAACAATAAATGGAAGGGTAGTGAGAAAATCAGATTCTACCGTACCAAACCCTTCATCTAATAGTGGTTTAAGTAATGAAATCATGTAGGTATCGGTAACTGCGTTGAGAACAAGCGCAATGCTTGCGACAATGAGTCCAATTTTATAATCGCGGATATAGGTCCAAAGACGCTTAAAGGTTACCCATGTTGCTTCATCTTTATCGAGTGACATACAAAACCAATTGAATTTTATTAAGAATTAACGAGGTCATTCTACCTGTTTACGTAGCATCTGCCTATACCACGACTGATAGTGGAACACGGAATCTCGACTTCTTTGATACCTAACAACAAAATCATCTTTGTTAAACCTTACACTCACTTGCCCAGCATCCCCACTATCTAACCAACGAGCACCAGACTCGGTATATCGCTGTTTTACTTTAGAATTTGGAAAATTCCAACGATTCCCTTTGGCTAAGCCTGCAAGAGCAAGTGAAGGTTGAACCATTTGGATGAATTGAGATGATGAAGAAGTCGCACTGCCATGATGTGGAACTACAATGATATCACTCATCAAATCCCATTGAGCATCATCAAGCTGCTTCACCAATAACCATTCAGACATCACGCCAATATCTCCGGTCAATAGGACAGAGTGGACGCCATTTTGGCCTGATATTTTTAATACGCATGAGAATTCATTTCTCGAATTCATTGGCGTTTTTGGCGGCCACAGGACTTCAATGTCCAGCCGTTGCCACTGCCATTTCTGCCCCTGAATGCAAGTTGAATAGCCAGCGAGATTTGCAGACGCAATACGCCGTCTAGGACGCCAACGTTGTTCAACTTGCCAACGACCACCAGCATGATCATTATCGAGATGACTCAGCACCAAAATATCTAACTGATCAACACCACGCTTCTCTAAGACGGGCGTTATCACTAAATCCACCATGCTACTGTCATTCCATCCTGACCCCGTATCATAAAGTAGATAATGCCCATCTTGTTCAATAAGTACTGCTAATCCCTGCCCCACATCCAGTAAATCGACTCGCCAGTCGTGTCGGCTTTGGCGATAAAATTCTGACGAAAAGATGAGTAGGACAAGCATCAGCCACTGGCCACCTAATATTGGTCTGAGCGCCAGTACAAACACGCTACAGCTCACTAACCAAATCTCATTTTGAGACAAAGCAAGCCAAGCATTATCAGAATACGGTAACAGATAGCTCAATGGTGCAAGAGAATAATCAACTAGCGTCCATACCAAATGGTCCCCAAGCACGCCTATTCCCGTAACTAGGAGTGCCAAAAATAACAGTGGAACAACAACGACACTAAACCAAGGAATAAACACCATATTGTAGAATGGCGAAACAACACTGATCCCGCCAAACATAATCGCACTGAGTGGCAACATCGCTAGCGATACCCATAAATGCCCTTTTACCCATGCTTTCACCCCATGAGCATGAGTATTAGCGGTCATGACATAAATCACAGCTGATACGGCGCAAAATGAAAGCCAAAAACTGCTGTTCACTGTCGCCAGAGGGTTCACAAGTAGTACGATGGTAAGTACCCAAAGCATTTTTTGAACGTAACTTAGCTGCACAGACAGTTTTGCAATCACAACATAGATAAACAACATCGTCAGCGCTCGCTGAGTAGGCAAAGTGAAATCCGCCAACCAACTATAGCTCGTCGCTAACATGACACCCGCTGGCAAAGCTGCCCAGTAGCCTCGCTGAATCACACGTGACAACATAAGTATGACACCGTAGCCAAGTCCAAATGCAATACTAATATGGAGCCCTGAAATCGCGACAAGATGAGACAAGCCACTCGATTTCAACCTCTCCCATTGTTGATTATCGATACCGGTGCGATCAGCAAATGATAACGCCAAGATTATGGCTGAATGAACCAGTGGCTCAACACGTAGGCTAACCAGTTGTTTAAATCGTTTTCGCCACGACATATGCTCGATGACGTAATGGGATATACGCTTATCAACATACGCCTTACCAAGAATTGCTTGACCAAAATAATAACGTTCGCTGTCACTGCCCGCTTCATTCAATAAGCCAAAGATAGGCTTTATCTTGGCGTTAAATTGCCCTTCATCACCACGCTGTAACATAACGGGGCTATATAATTGAACTCGTGGTTGACGATACCATTCGAGGGCTTGCCCATTAACTGAAGTGATTTGAACTCGACCACTAAAACCAAAATTATTTTGTGCAAAATCACTTTCAGCCCTGATCTTTATGCTAGTATTCGTATCAGATTTATAGAGCGTTTCAGATTGTTCTAGTGTTATGTTTGCAAACATCACGCCCCAAAGCAGTCCCATTGATATACCCAAGCTATACTTAATGACTTGATAAGACTGCCTTTTAAATAAAATTAAGTAGTAAATGACAAACAAACCACACCAGAATAACTCAGGAACCATAGGCCAATATGGTAACGAAATTAGGATTAGGCAAAACGAACCCAGTTGCCAGTAGTTCATTAAGAGAATCATAGTAGTTATGCCTAAAAAGTGGATTAAACGCTACATGCCAAACCGAGAGGCGATTCAACGCCAGAAGGTTTTGAGCGTGTTTGGTAGCGTGCTTTATAACCCCAATTTATGGTGCTTAAACCGACGTTCTGCTGCGGGTGCTTTTGCTGTCGGGCTTTTTATTGCGTTCATTCCACTGCCTACACAGATGTTGTTCGCTGCAGGTACAGCCATAGCTATTGGTGTTAACCTGCCACTCTCCATCGCATTAGTGTGGATAAGTAATCCTGTCACCATGCCCGTAATGTTTTATGGGGCGTATAAAGTAGGCAGTTGGGTCATGCACAAACCTCCACTGCATATTCACTTTGAAGCTAACTGGGAATTTATATCTCATCAGATGCTGACCATTGGCCCCCCACTTATCATTGGCTGCATATTGTGTGGCTTAATCAGTGCTCTTGTTGGGTACTTTTCAATTCATTGGCTATGGCGATATTCAGTGGTTCGCAGTTGGCAGAAGCGCCGTTCAAGATAAATGATTCCCACGCTTTAGGCAGAATGAACAATTCGTTATACGACAATGGGCGCACAAAGTGCGCCCATTGTTATTTCTATTTCAGTCTAAATAGAGAGATCGTTCAAAGAATTGGGTTACTCAACCTGAAGTCGGGATAAGAAAGTCTGCATTTTTTGATTTTCAATACACTAATAGGATTTTTAGTCAGTGCTGCCATTTTAGATGGATAACAGGGCAAAATCATAAGTCAATAGCTTGCCTATTGCGCTGATTTTAACGCAGTTAGACGCTAAAATAGCGGTACTGAATGGCTTAAATTATCCCGAGTTCAGGTTACTTAGCTGACAACACAGTAGCAGGTTGCAACGCACTCGCTCGCTTGGCTGGATACCATGTCGCAAATAGGCTAAGTACAATCGCAGTAACAGAAACCACGGCCACATCAACCCATTCGACTTTCGATGGCAAAAAATCGACAAAATAGATATCGCCAGATAAAAACGTATACCCAGTCAACTGTTCAACACCGCGAATAATCCGAGTTAAATTAACGGCTAAAATAACGCCAAATATTGAACCCAAAATACTCCCAGTCACACCAGACCACACGCCTTGCCAGACAAAGATTCGTTTGATCATACCGTCACTAGCGCCCATGGTTCGAAGTATCGCGATATCCGAAGAACGATCTTTTACCGCCATCATTAGTGTCGAAACAATATTAAAACTGGCAACACCAATCACTAATATCATCACTAAATACAAGATAATTCTAACCATCTGAATATCTCGATAGAGATAGCCATATTGGTACTCCCAACTGCGCAAGTAAACAAAGACATTGAGCTTATTTCCCGCTTCACGAACAATGTTTAACGCGTTAAAGACATCATCCACTCGAACCGACATGCCATGAACACTCTCTCCTAATCGAAGATAATGCTGAGCATCGGTGAGAGGTATAATCGCCATATTGTGATCTATCTGTCCGTTCAGTGTAAAAAGTGCCGTCACTTTAAGCCGAATTCTCTGGGGTGACTTTAGTGACTTCTCCTTATTGTCTGGCGGAACTAATAAGGTGAGATATTCTCCTTTCTCGACGCCTAAATAACGCGCTAACCCTTTACCAAGAATAATTTCATTTTGACCTGGAGTAACATCAGACAGAGTGCCTTCATCAATAAACGAGAACAAATCAGAGACTCTCTGCTCTTGGGTTAAATCGACGCCTCGCACCACCACGGCTTTGAGTTTCGCGCCTTTTTCTGCAAGCCCAGTAAATCGAACATAAGGCGCCGCAGCCTCAATATGAGGTTCCGAAGCTAATTGAGTTTGAATGGATGACCAATTTGTAATCGGGTCATCGACCGCTTCAAATTCTCCATGAGGGATAACTGACAATACTCGCTTTTGCAGCTCCTGTTCAAAGCCATTCATTGCAGACAATCCCACAATGATCACAGCAACACCAAACGCGATCCCTAATGTCGACGATACCGAGATAAACGACACCAGTTTATTGCGTTTCTTTGAACGACTAAAACGTTGACCAATCCAAAGCGATAACGATCCCATAATTAAACCAGCATCCCATCTTTCATAGAGAATTGACGTCCCATTTTGATTGCCAAGTCGCGATCATGAGTTACCACCAAAAAAGCAGTCTGTGATTCATGATTTAGCTCACACATCAAATCATAAATGGAGAGCGCAGTAGTGTGATCTAAATTACCCGTAGGTTCATCTGCCAACACTAACGCAGGACGATTAATCAAAGCGCGTGCAATCGCAACACGTTGACGTTCTCCACCTGAGAGCTCACTCGGTCTATGAGCATCACGATGTGATAAGCCCACTCGATCTAGTATCTGTTTTGCCTCTGCCTGAGCTTGACTGACTTTCATCCCGCCGATTAAAAGTGGCATCGCAACATTTTCCAATGCAGTAAAGTCTGCTAACAAATGGTGAAACTGATAAATAAAGCCGACATTTTGATTACGAAACTTAGCTTGTTGATTCTGACTTAAATCGGCCAATGACTGACCTAATACTTCCACGTCGCCGGAAGTTGGCGTGTCTAATGCACCGAGCACATGCAATAGCGTACTTTTTCCAGAACCTGATGCCCCGACAATGGCCGCTAACTCTCCTTGTTCTAGTGAGAAGTTTACGCCTTGTAAAACCGGTGTTGCGACATCACCATCTTGGTAAATCTTAGTGATGTTCCGACATGTAAGAAGGTTATTCATATCTTAAAGCCTCAGCAGGTTTAACGGACGCGGCGCGCCAAGATGGATAAAGGGTCGATACAATACTCAATAACACGGTAAAGAACACCACTGCCACGATTTGCGATAGAGAGATGACCACAGGCAGTTCTCCACCGGTCGCGACCACGTTTACACCTAACAAGGCTAAAAGCGCATTTAAATTACTCGCGAGAATAACGCCAACCCCACCACCAACAAGTGCACCAAGAACGCCACTACTTGCTCCTTGCACCACAAATACCATCATGGTTGAGTAATTCGACAAACCCTGTGTTTTTAAAATCGCCACTTCCGCTTGTTTTTCCATCACAACCATGATCAATGCAGAGATAATATTAAATGCAGCAATCGCGACAATGAGACTTAACATTAAGCCCATCATGTTTTTTTCCATACGAACTGCTTGAAATAGCTCACCACGCTGTTCACGCCAATCATGCCAAGCCCAATCAGAAGGAATCCGCTCACTCTTCGATAATTCGGCTACATCGAAAGGGTCTGCAAAAAACAAACGCCATCCTGAAATCTGTTCGGAGCGATACCGGAGCAGCTTTTGCGCATCTTCTATATTTGTAATCATCAATTGCGCATCGACATCTGAGCCTGTGTTAAACAATCCAGCAACCGTAAAGTTTCGTTGGCTTGGAACACGCCCCAAAGGCGTCACTACGCTGGCTTCCGTCACCATCACGCGAACCTTATCGCCGACCGTCACATTAAGAGTATGCGCCAAGCGGTGACCCAATAGAATTTGGTATTTCTGAGATGACAGTGCCGCATAATTACCGGCGACAATATATTGTGCGACAGGCTCATCATTTGAAGGAATGACGCCCAATAGCATACCAGCGCCTAGTCCCGTTGGGCTTTGTACGATGGCCTCACTCCGAACCAATGGTTGAGCCGGCTGGCTATTTGGCAAGTGTTCAATAAAACTTGGTAATATCGCAATCGCGGTTTTATTATCTATTTGACTGACTACCGCTTGAGGAAGAACGCCCAAAATTCGAGATTTAAGCTGAGACTCAAAACCATTCATCACCGATAACACGGTCACTAGAGACATAACGCCAATAGTGATTCCTGCTGTTGACATATAGGAGACGAAACGGCTGAATCGATCTCCAGAGCGTCCGCGCAGATATCTAAGACCAATAAAAATAGAAATCGGATGAAACATACACCAAACCAAGATAAATCAATTGGCTGTACTTTAACGACAAACGCGCAAGGGTTGTAGTCCTTATTTGCTAAAACGCTGTTAATTCACCTAAATAAGAAGCAATACCTTGATATGTTGCTAGCGATGACGATAATCAATATTCCGATATATAAAGGAACCCATCATGATCGAACAAGAATACTTTACCGTTCACCACGCTATTGCCGTCAATGTTGAACCGATGGCGAGTGATTTCAGCTTGCCTGATGCCATTCTTTTCGAAGCAGAAATTCCTGCTCCCTTTATTGTCGCAAATGAATTTAGTCAATTAGACCATCTGAATGAATCAGCGAAAACCGAACTACGTAACAGTGATTTTCGCCACGTTATTCAGTTATTGGATACTCAGAACAGTAAGCTCAACCTGCTTCTCACCTACATGTTAGCTCAACAAGACGACCAACAGTATCGCTCTAAGACTCGCTCATTCGGCGCAAGCCAATTCAGTTATTATTCACGCAACCCACTCGACGCACATACTATTTTGCGGGCCAAAATGTTTCTCGAAAACCCAGCCGCTGCAATATATTGCTACGGTGAAGTTACCGAGTGTGAAACGACTGACCAAGGTTATGTAATAACGGTAAAATATGTCTTAATTCGAGATCTTGACCAAGACCTAATAATCAAAGCTGCGCTCTTCCAGCAACAAAAACTTCTGCGCCAGCGCTCATTAGAACGAGATTCAAAGTAAATCATCAATGAAAAATCAGCCACTGCTTCCAATTACACTACCAACCAGAGCCGGCGACAAAAAGGCTCTGGGTAACCTGACTGGCGCGAGCCTTGCGTATTCAGCAGCTCAATTCGCTAACCAGCACTCTTCTCATACGCTTCTCGTGACACCCGATCCACAGAGTGCGATCAAACTTCAACATGAGATAGAACAGTTTTGTCGTTACCCAGTCACCTTGTTTCCTGACTGGGAAACCTTACCCTATGATAGTTTCTCGCCTCATCAAGAAATTATTTCCGAGCGAATTTTGCGTTTGTATCAATTACCAACGCAACGACAAGGCATTACTATTGCGCCGATAAGCACATTATTGCAACGCCAGTCACCTCGCAGTTTTTTACTGCAACATACCTTGCTTGTCAGTGTGGGTGATGAGTTTTCAATGACAAAAATGCGCGCTCAACTCGAAGAGTCAGGATATCGTCATACCGATCAGGTGTTTGGTCCCGGAGAATACGCTAGCCGAGGCTCAATTCTCGATCTATTCCCAATGGGCAGTGATTCACCTTACCGAATTGACTTTCTCGATGACGATATTGATTCAATTCGAACTTTTGACCCTGAAAACCAACGTTCCATTGATGAAGTAAGCGAAATACGCCTACTCCCCGCTCACGAGTTTCCAACCACAGAAGCGGCAATAGAAGGTTTTCGAAATCGTTGGCGTCAACAGTTTGAAACTCGCCGCGAGCCTGAATCTGTGTACATGCAAGTCTCTAAAGGTACGTGGCCAGCCGGTATCGAATATTGGCAACCGCTGTTCTTCGAAGAAACAGAAACACTTTTCGATTACTTGCCTAATGAAACTCAATTATTAGTATTGGGAGATATTCAACCCGCTGTCGAGCATTTTCTAAAGGACGTCGAGTTTCGCTACGATCAACGAAAAGTCGACCCATTACGTCCACTGTTAGAACCTAAAACGCTATGGCTCAAAGACGATGAGTTATTCAAATATTTTAAGAATTACCGTCAAACAATACTCTCTGATGTTCTGATCGATAAACAAGCAGGTCGAATTAATGCTGACGTATCAGCGCTTCCCGAACTCAAAGCGCAACATAATCACAAAGAACCACTCGGTGCTTTGCGTCAATTCTGCGAGCAACATCAGGGGAAAATCATTTTCTCGGTAGAATCGGAAGGTCGACGTGAAGCCTTGCTTGAACTTCTGAAACCGATAAAGCTCCGCCCTGTCAGTCATGCCTCGTTTGATGATGCGTTTCAAGCCAATGATGTTCACACGCTTATCATTGGCTCCGCTGAACATGGGTGTTTGTTCAACGATGCTAACACTGCACTAATTTGTGAAAGCGATATTTTGGGCGACCGTGTTGCACAGCGACGCAAGAAAGAGAAAAAAACCGTCAATGCCGATGCGGTTTTTCGTAACCTAACAGAATTAAAACCAGGGCAACCCGTCGTTCATATCGACCATGGTGTTGGTCGCTACCTGGGGCTCCAGATCATCGAAGCCGGCGGCATTGCGACTGAGTACGTGACGTTGGAATATCTCAATGAGTCGAAACTCTACGTCCCTGTAGCCTCTCTCAATCTTATTAGCCGATACTCCGGCGGTGCTGAAGAGAATGCGCCGCTGAATAAACTGGGTAGTGAATCGTGGGGGAAAACTCGACGTAAAGCGGCAGAAAAAGTGCGCGATGTGGCTGCAGAACTGCTGGATGTGTATGCTAAACGAGAACTAAAACCCGGTTTTGTGTTTAAACTAGATCGAGAACAATACGCGAGCTTTAAATCGACCTTTCCATTTGAAGAAACGGACGATCAAGCAATGGCCATTAATGCGGTACTTTCCGATATGTGCCAAAACAAAGCGATGGATCGCTTGGTGTGTGGCGATGTCGGTTTCGGTAAAACTGAAGTAGCAATGCGCGCAGCATTTGTCGCAACAGATAACGGTAAGCAAGTATCAGTATTGGTGCCAACCACACTACTAGCACAGCAACATTTTGAGAATTTCCGTGACCGTTTTGCCAATTTGCCGATACGAGTCGAAGTACTCTCTCGCTTTAAAACCGCCAAAGAGCAAAAGGCCATCATTCAAGATGTTGCTGAAGGCAAAGTCGATATCTTAGTTGGAACGCATAAGCTGCTATCCAGTGATATTCAATATCGCGACTTAGGTTTGCTTATCGTTGATGAAGAGCATCGCTTTGGTGTACGACAAAAAGAGAAAGTCAAAGCCATGCGTGCCAATTTAGACATCCTTACGCTGACAGCAACTCCAATTCCTCGTACCTTAAATATGGCAATGAGTGGAATGCGTGATCTGTCGATTATCGCCACACCACCTGCACGACGCTTATCCGTTAAAACATTTATTCGCCAACAAGATGATGCTGCAACCCGCGAAGCAGTATTACGTGAAATCATGCGTGGCGGGCAAGTGTATTATTTACACAACCAAGTCGAGACAATCGAGAAAGTCGCTTCCGACTTAGAAAAGTTAATTCCTGAAGCGCGAGTGGTTGTTGCACATGGCCAAATGCGAGAGAGAGAACTCGAGCGCATCATGAATGACTTCTCTCACCAGCGTTTCAACTTATTGGTCTGTACTACGATTATAGAAACCGGTATCGATATCCCAACCGCCAACACCATCATCATCAATCGTGCGGATAAGTTTGGTTTAGCTCAACTGCATCAGTTGCGAGGCCGTGTTGGTCGCTCTCATCATCAGGCTTATGCCTATTTAATGACGCCACCACCTAAAGCAATAACCAAAGATGCGGTTAAGCGTCTTGAAGCATTGGCATCACTAGAAGATCTCGGAGCGGGCTTTACCCTCGCAACGCACGACTTAGAAATACGTGGAGCCGGCGAATTACTAGGTGACGAGCAAAGTGGACAAATTCAGTCTCTTGGTTTTACGCTCTATATGGAAATGCTAGAGCAAGCAGTAGAAGCGTTAAAATCTGGCAAAGAGCCATCTCTTGACGATCTTTTAAGAGAACAGACGGAAGTTGAACTGCGTATTCCTGCACTAATTCCAGAAGAGTATATTCCCGATATAAATACTCGATTATCACTCTATAAACAGATTGCAAGCGTATCCGATTATGATGATGTCGGCGAATTGAAAGTGGAGCTAATCGATCGCTTTGGCAAAATACCCGATCCGGCTCTGAATCTATTGGAGGTTGCTCGGATCAAAATTAGCGCAAATCGTCTTAAGATTAAGAAAATAGAAGCACATGATCGTGGTGGACACATTGAGTTCACAACTAATGCTGACATTAACCCTGCATTTTTAGTTAAACTATTGCAAAGTCAGCCGAAACAGTTTTCGATGGAAGGACCAACTAAATTCAAGTTCACCATACCGTTAACCGATCGACGCGAACGAATTCAATTCGTAAATAGTATGTTGAATGAATTTGAACAAAATCGTCTACCAAGTACGACATAACATTCTGTGACAAGCCGACAAGCGTCATAATAAATAATTTACATTGAGATGGAGTTAAAATGAAAATACTGGTTTCACTGCTGATGTTAGTGATTGCAATGCCAACATGGGCTAGGCAGTTTGACGTTGAAGTTATCATTTTTAAACGTAACGTAAATGCAGAAACAACTGGGGAGTCATGGCCTGATTCTGTTGAACCGATCTCATACAGCAACAGTGGTAGCCTGCAATCATCCAGCTTCAAAAGTTCGCATGGAGTGAGTCTTCTGCCACGTTCAATGTATCAACTTAGCTCTGCGAAACAGCGCTTAGATAATCAGCAAGAGTTCCAAGTATTACTCCACACAGCTTGGCGTCAGGGAGACAGAGGGGCATCACGTGCTCCAATATTCCATTTCTCAGCGGGTAAAAACTATGCATCACTATATAACCCAGACGGAAGCGAAATTGCATTGACCGAATTACCCTCAACAGACTCTCTTTTAGAGTTTGAAGGCAATTTGCAAATCTATGTCCAACATTATTTATTTGCCAATGCTGAATTTGATTTGCGAGCGCCAGCCATGCGTAAGGTGGAATTGGAAGAGTCTGACCTCGACATGCCAGTACCGGACATCGATGAAGGTATTGATTTGAATATAGGTACAGTGAGCACCGACATAACCAGTATCGATGTTCCGAGTGTGGACATAGCGAATGTCGATACAGATGAAATCGCGCTCGATGGGATCGATTCCCTTCAAGACAACTTTGAATCAGAGCCGTTTTTAAAAACCTACCGACTCAACCAAAAACGGAAAATGAAAAGTGAAGAAATCCACTACTTCGACCATCCATTGATGGGTATGGTAATTCAGGTTCGAAAAGTAGAGTAACTTACCTAAAGAAAGCGCTGCGTACATAAAAAAACGCTCCCTAAATGGAAGCGTTTTTTATTATCCAAAAGTTATTAATGAAGCTTTAAATTAGGACGTAGTACGCGGTTAATTCGTCCAACAAGCATCATTAGCCCTGTTTTAACGACACCATGAAGTGCCATTTGATGCATACGATACAATGAAATGTACACCATGCGAGCAATGCGCCCTTCAACCATCATTGAGCCTTTAGTCAAATTCCCCATCAGACTGCCGACTGTAGAGAAGTTACTCAATGAAACCAATGAACCATGGTCTTTATACACATACGGCGTCAGCTCTTTGCCATTTTGCCTAGCTAAGATATTTTTGTACGCTAAGCTGGCCATTTGGTGCGCAGCTTGAGCGCGAGGTGGCACAAATTTACCATCAGCTTGAGTACACTGAGCCAAATCACCAATCACAAAAATATCATCATCTCGAGTCGTCTGTAGTGTATCTTTAACCACTAACTGGTTAATTCGATTGGTTTCTAACCCTGCGATATCTTTAATAAAGTCTGGTGCTTTAATTCCCGCAGCCCATACCATGATCGTAGCGTCGATTTTCTCACCATCTTTGGTTGTCAAACCTGTTTCATCAGCTTTGGTGATCATAGTCGTTGTACGAACCGTAACACCCAATTTAGTCAATTCAGCATGTGCGGCACTGGAAATACGAGGTGGTAAAGCTGGCAAAATACGCTCACCCGCTTCAATCAAGTTAACGTTTAACTTACTTGAGTCTAAATCATCAAATCCATAAGCTCTAAGCTCTTTGATCGCATTGTGAAGCTCGGCGCTAAGCTCTACACCTGTCGCCCCAGCTCCTACAATCGCAATATCAACGGTTCCATTGTATTGCTTCCAATGAAGCTTAAAGAACTCATTGTTCATCTCTTCACGGAAGCGATGCGCTTGCTCTGGGCTATCTAGGAAAATACAATTCTCTCGTACACCTGGAGTATTAAAATCATTAGACGTCGAACCAATCGCCATTATTAATGTGTCATACGGGAACTGTCGCGTTGGCATGACCTGTTCACCTTTGTCGTCGGTCATCGCACTTAACGTGATGTATTTCCCTTCACGATCAATATTTTCCAGCTTCCCCATACGGAACTTGAATCCGTGGTTCTTAGCGTGGGCACGGTAACTAATTGCATCGACACCTTCATCTAGAGATCCGGTCGCGACTTCGTGTAATAAAGGCTTCCATAAGTGACTTGATTTACGATCGATCAGCGTAACTTCTGCTTTACCTTTTCGTCCTAATTTTCTACCTAGCTTGGTCGCTAGCTCTAAACCACCAGCGCCTCCGCCAACAACAATAATTCGTTCCACAACATAATCCTCAAAAAGTACAAAAATAGCGCTGCCCGAACAATGTCGAACAACGGAAATTAGTTAACAATATATGTGTAGGGCCAAGTGTCGTCTCAAGCACGGTCTAAACTCACCAATCGAATTGCGGTTTAGATTAAATTGGGCGAATTAATATTTCGCTCTTTTATTGATGTAAATCAACTTATTTCGTAGCGCACATTATATCGAGCAAATTGGAGCACGCAATAACAAAATTGAGAAAAAAACATTATCAGAGGTAGGGTTTATACGAGCGGAAGTAGTGGTAAATTAATCGAACATTGACTATAGGATGTAATCGTCAATGTTCGAGAAAATATTAAGATGACTTAAATGCTTTAATAGTTTGGAGGTGCTGGGAAATTTTCTGGAATTTATGCGTTTGTGTTTCGTCCCAAATAATATCGTAGTAGTCCGAAAGTTCATCAGCAGAGCGTTGATTATCCAAAAATTCATCTTCTTTAGATAAGATCGCTAGACAGCGTTGGCGATTTGTTTTTCGATATTCTGAAACGCATTTCGTTGCAATATCTTCATACTCTTCAGGGCGGTCAATTTTTCCATCCATATTATCTTCTGGGTGCAAATTTGGATTGAAAATCACTTGTTTGATTCCAGACAGAAAACCAATTCGCTCAGACCAATATCCGCCTAACCCTACACCACAAATCAATGGACTTTCATCACTCGTTTCCTGTAAAAGCTTATGAACCTCTTTTAGCAGGTGCTGCATATCGTGTTTCGGATGAAGCGTACTGTAATTTATAAAACGAACATCTTTATCAATAAACTGAAGTTGGAGAACTTTCTCGTGGTTTCCCTGACTCGTCGAGTCAAACCCATGTAAATATATAATCATAGTACGTCCCTCATACAACCAAGTGTTTAATCTACCACGAAATACAAGGTTTTAAAGTGGTTAGATTTTTATTGATTGTTTTCATGGAGTAAACAGTGATCGCTTCGACACAATGACTCAAGAAGTCGCTGTGAATTGAGCAAATATTCATCACTTTCTTTATGTTGATGAGCAATATAATACCAAAGTAGAGCGATAAATCGCACTCTCGGCTGCCACGCTTCCACACCATCAATCCAACCTTCAACATCATCAATACCTCTTAACTGACAATACTGTGATACCAATGTAATCACGTCGCCGTCTGATTGCTCGACTAACATTGCCAATTCAATTCTAGGATCAGCTAAACAAGAATACTCCCAATCAATAAGATGATAGCTACTTTTCGTTTGAATAACATTGTGTGCACCCACATCAAAGTGACATAAGCAATTTTCTAAGGGTGATAGAGTTGGAGGAGATCGCAATTGTTGATAAAGATGACGCAGCTGTGGCGTCATATAGGGTGACTTAATAAGTTGACGCCAATAATGCTCGATTCGAGCAGTAAATTGAAAGGGTGCAAACGTAAGATGAGACACATCTAAGTCATGAAGCCGGCCAACCAATTCAACAAGTAACGAGTCGTCAGCGGACAACACCTCATTCCCGTCTAGCCATTCAACCAAGAGGCCGTGCGAATTAACCAAAATTGCATTGACCGATTGTCCTTGAGTTTGGGTTGTTAAATACTGAAGAACTTGAAACTCTTGTTGGCGAGATATATTAAACGACCGCGTCATGTGACTAACAGGCCGCCATAATAGTGTTGTTTTACTCTTAAAATTAAGTTTCCAACTGAGGTTCGTTAGACCAGACACAGTTTGGACTGAGTCTGGTGTTTGAATCGATGAACGTAGTGAATTCAGTGAGGGGTCTAGCAAACAAGCTTCATCCCATGACAGTTGAGCCATAAAATTTCCCCTCTTATCAACGACTCAGTGGCAAACTGATAGAGTGAATTTAAAAACCTAGAAACGACTTAGTTTGTTCTTTGCGAATTTCGCTCTCATCCGCCCACTCGATCAGCCCAGAACTTAGATCCATTAATCGCATTGTCATTTTGTAATAGACATCTTCACGACTATCCGTACTTTTTACGATACTAGATAGATTGCCATAAAGCATGTATTCAGCGCCCGCCATTCTACCAAATTGAATGGAACTACTTTTGTTTACCAGCTCATCATTATTTTGAAAATTCAATTGCTTACGCACTGATTCAACGCGTGAGGCATCGACAAAACGGAACTTTCCAGACTGCAATAACTTAGTGCTGATCGTATCGGTAATCGATTCGGTATCAATATGTTCACTGGTTTTATTCTTAATTCCATCAACAAATACAATTGGGCGGCTATCACGAGTAATGGCGCTAATTGAACCGGCCATCATCATACTATCAACCATATCAGCGGCGATGGTTTGCAAATCGGTTGAGCCGAATTCTACCGTTGTCGTCTCAACCGATTGTGCGTCACCATAATTCACGACAGTCGAACAACCACTCAGAACGGTTGATAACCCCAAAAGACAAATTACTAATTTTTTCATCCTGATCGATCCTTAAATACTGGCTTTATTCAATGAGAATATTCGCGAATTTGAACTCGAAATTCTTTCCCTTTAGGAGAAAGTGATACTTCTGATAATGACATTACGTCGTGACCAAAAATGGTTAGTTTATTCCAAGCACTAGGTCTTAAGTTCACTTCAAGTCCTTGCTCATTATACCAATGGAAGCGGTATTGAATGTCAACGTTCGCTGCGGTTTTGTTGCGCACTCGTACGATGCCCTTCGAATGCCCCTGCTCTTCAGCTGACGAAACACCTTCTACACTAATCGTATCTGCTGTTCGACTGTCATCCATGATAACTTGCTGAAACTTACCTTCGACCGATAACCCAACCGAAGGAGAGCTAGAGCACCCTGCAAGGATTATCATGGTCGTTAGAACTAAGAGCCATCTCTTCATCATAGATTTCCTAACTGCTTATGCCACACAACGGCATTTTCACTTTGTCGGCTAATCCACACTAGCGTTGTACCTTGACGTTTGGTCTGAATCTCATATTTTTTTCCACCAACAACCAGTTGCACCTCTCCCGCCTCTACTATTTGAGTAGCACTGTAGACTTCGGCAGGTAAGGTTAACCAGCTTCGAGTATCGGGTTGCTCTGTTAAGGTGTTAAAGATATTCACCAAAAAGCCAGACAACGGGTCTTCCTTGCTAATTTGTTGACGAAATTGTTCCTTCACCACCACTCGTGCAACTTGTCGAAGCAACGTCGATGATACTCGCTCATGAAGCTGATATTGCGCCATTTCATTTACATCGGTGAGTAAGTCACCTTGAATAGCCTCACCA
The DNA here is from genome assembly GCF_054404255.1 of Vibrio phycocola. Lineage (NCBI taxonomy): Bacteria > Pseudomonadati > Pseudomonadota > Gammaproteobacteria > Vibrionales > Vibrionaceae > Vibrio > Vibrio phycocola. The sequence continues at coordinate 43,869 of NZ_JBTAMQ010000004.1, read as the reverse complement.
TTAAATATGGGAGACCTAAACGCACCACGCAACCTATCGGGATAAAAAGGCAGTGATACAGAATATAAAATGCTCCCCTTACCGGTATATATTGGCAAACTCTGTTTCCAAGATCGAAGCGCACTGACCACCCCTTGTTCTTGAACCACAATAACGCGTGCTTGATCCTTATTTAGAGATGAAGCATGACCATATTTCGCAATTAATAGATCGAGGTCTTGGAAAGCAGAGAGTTTAGTTGCACAACGTATAACACTCTCGATAAGAGTCCGGTTATTCGGTTGAAGCGCTAAGCCCCGTTTGTAATCAATATAAGCATCGTTTACATTTCCATCGGCTTCGTACATCAAACCTGATACGAAAAATAGATAACCATTTTGTACGGCTGCTAGAGACTCTGTCGAAGTAGGATACTGAGCAAGAATGCTACCAACATTGGCCCGAATACCTTGAGAATCAAGCTGTGTGGATTCTTTCTCGAATCTATCTTGACGAATATCTTTGGCTGTTTCTTGGACCTGGTTTGCACGCCTAAATTCAACCAATGCATCGTCTAGGTTATTATCAACGACATAATTCAAAGCCAAATATAGATGAAGAAAGCCTAACTCGTAATCTGCTGGCTCATAATCTGTCAGGTTATCATTGGTAATTAAGCCACTAACACTATTTGATGACTCAGAAAGAGAGACTATTGCTTTCTGTTGTTTCTCCGTTACCGCTGCATCACTTTGCTCAAGCCATTTACGACTTGCCTGATTGTCCTGATTCAAGAGAGCAACTCGACCACGTTCAAAGTTATCTAAAATGTCACCAGCAACATCGCCCTGTGCGGCTAGCTGCGCCTGTTGATATTCACCTTGGCTAACATAATCATGAAGATCAACATGCTGTGCACTATAGTGGCTAAATAAATTTCCAGCCGAAAAATTGCTACAAGCAGACAAGCTGAGCGCACTCAATATTACCAATGCAATACGGCTAATTAACTTCACTTGTCTTACCTTAGCAATGATTTCATAGCAAAAATGACAGAACTATCCCTCTGTCAGCCTTCAGTTCATTAATAATGGGCCGAGAGGTTTCCCACCTAATAAATGCATATGAATATGATACACTTCCTGACCACCATGTGAGTTACAGTTCATAATCAGACGATAACCATCTTCGGCAATCCCTTCCTCCATTGCGAGCTTCTTCGCCACGGTAAACATTCGCCCCATCGCTAACTCATCCACTTCTTCGATATCGTTAACCGTAGCAATAAATTTATTCGGAACAATTAAAATATGACTTGGTGCTCTCGGGTTTATGTCTCGAAATGCAGTAACTAACTCGTCTTGATAAAGAATATCAGTTGGAATTTCACGTCTAATAATCTTACTAAAAATGGTTTCTTCGGCCATGTTCGACTCCATAAAATCGTCGAGATTGATAATACGTAAGTATGCTGTAACGCATCATAAATCTCAATTAAAACCCCACGTCCTTTCGTCCTGTTCACTTCACAATGTTCATTACCTTATATCAGAGTCAAATCAAGACAATAAGTTCACAATAGACAATGGCGACCCACTTTCCCTTAATCTCCCTATTTTTTACCAATAAACTCTCATTTTAAGAACTTCACTTGTTTTTTATCGATGTTAACCCGATATGATTAAAGAGCTTGCCGCTTTTTATACGACTCATTGCAAGCCAAGTATGAGGAATAGTTATGGCCATTCACGTTGGCATTATTGATCAAGATCCAGTTCGCTTAGTGACACCTCTTCTCGACGAACGAAGTAATGGCAGACACCTTTTATTATTAGGCGATCAGTCACAATACCCGATTTACACTAGATTGCAGAAAGTATTAGAAGAAAAAGACATCACGACAGAGTTTTACCTTATCCCATCAGGGACACGTATCTCCGCTATCAAAGAAGCAATCACCCAACTCGCGGAGGATGTTTTAAATCGCGGTGAAAAAGTCAGACTAAACGCCAGTTGTGGCCTGCGTCACCGTTTGCTCTCAGCGTACGAAGTTTTTCGCAGTTATGAATGCCCTATTTTTGTCGTTGAGCCCAATTCCGACCGCTTGTGCTGGCTCTATCCAGACGAAAAAGGGTATAGCCAGCTTCAGGATCTTATTACGATTCCTGACTACCTCTCAATATTTGGCGCTCGGTGTGAATTTATCGACCATAAAATACCGGAAGAGTTAGACAAAAAGTTGTATCAATTAGGTGAACGTTGGGCGAGCAATGCACTAGAACTCGGCCCCGGGCTAGCAACATTAAACTACTTAGCGACCACCTGTCGAAAAGAACAAAAACTGGATGTGGAATTAAGCGAGAAACAACAGGGCTATAAAGAACTCAATCAATTAATTAATGACTTAGTTGATGCTGAAATCGCACAGTATGACAATGGCATACTCACCTTTGCCAATGAAGATGCAAGACGATTCTCCAATGGTGAATGGTTCGAAACCTTGGTCGACTCGATCGTGCGTGAGATTCAACAAGATATGCCAACAATCCAAGACCGCTCATTAAACGTTCAGGTATTTCGTCAACTTGGTGAACAGGAAGTCAAAAATGAGCTCGATGTTGCTACTGTCGTCAATAACAAGCTTCATATCATTGAATGCAAAACGAAAGGCATGAGAGACGATGGCGATGACACATTGTACAAACTTGAATCGCTACGAGACCTCTTAGGTGGACTACAAGCACGAGCAATGTTAGTGAGTTTTCGTCCTCTCAGACACAATGATATTTCCCGCGCACGTGATCTTGGGCTCGCGCTTATTGGGCCAGAAGAACTAAAAACCTTAAAAACACATCTCACCAACTGGTTTGCCGACGCAGGAGGCACCGAATAACGGTATTGCTTTATTCAATAATAAAGGGGCCAAACTCGGCCCCTTTATCATTCACTAAATTACTATTTCGCTAAATTATCATTCGCTAACAAAGGTTAACTAGGAGTCATCTTCGGTGAAGTTAGTCGGTAACGCCAACTTCATCTCGTTCCAAATCAAACCACTGTCTTTTCCATACTGTCTAATCAATACAGGTAACTCACTGCCATTACCTGACTGATTCATTGCCAGCAAATCACGATAGAAATTTAGTGCTAAAGCGCGAGCAGTTGGGTTAGAAAAGTAAAAACTACCCACTCGATCATAGAGCTTTTTAACACCATTAAATATCAGACCGTAAATTTGGTTTCCAGAATTAAAAGCCAACCTTTGGAACAGCATATAGTCGTAGTAATTAAAGGTTTTTGCGATTAGATCATCATTTCTCTGCTCTGACGATAATTCACTATCTTCTTTAATCGTTACTCTAATCTTCTCGCCATAAGGAAATTGTTCAACAAACTCATCCCAATTATCAGCACTCAATAGAGCATCACAAGACGTTAAGACTCGTTCCAACGTTTGTTGTGCTTCTTGAGGATTGTGCTTAAATGCAGCACTAATAAAAATTGGGCTAATATTCGTTCTCGCTGAAAGAAGATCTTCGACAATACTGGTCGCATTATCAGCATCTAATGTCATCAGTGTATCCAAAATATGAAGACCTGATGTCTCCATAAATTGATTTACTTTTGTCGGTTTACCATGTTGAATTGTCAACCATCCATCTCGAGCTAAGCGCTGTAACACTTCTCGAAGTGTTGTTCGGGTAACACCTATTAGCTCAGATAGCTCTCGCTCGGCGGGGAGAATAGAACCTGGAGGGAATCGTCCTTTCCAAATACTTTCGATAATATATTTCTCTGCAAATCCTGCGGGGCTTTTCGCCTTGATAACCATTAAATCAGTTTTCCAATAATTATTGATTTCTCATTATGTTATTCGACTCATCATACCACTAGTACCACACAACGGAAACTATAAACCTCAATCAAGAATGCGAATATAGACACGAATACAAAGCTCTAACAAAAAATAGGCATTTGTTATAAATCACACAATTTACAACAAAGAATTGATTTAGAGTAAATACGGAACAAGGGAAACTTATTAAACTAAGGTCTGATAAGAAAAATAGACGATAGTACTAGCACGTTGGATAAGTCAAAGCGTATAATTCCGCCATCTTTATACACCTGTTATGCATAATAATTCAAATATGAGATTAGGTTCTCATCCTGAGCGTTTGAAACTATATTTTATGTGCTTTGGGTATAGTTTTTGCTGTTCTAAATTTGAATTGTAACAATTATTTAGGAGTGCCGTGGCAGAGGAGCCTCTCAACAAGCTACGGTGTATTTATTAGGGACGTCGATAATTCCAAATTAAGTGGAACATATTGTCGATATATAACAAGAGAAATAACCATGCCTTTAACAATGGGATCTGCATTTATTAAGAACTTCCTGGGCCATACGCCCGACTGGTATAAAGTCTTAATCATTGCGTTTTTAATTATCAATCCAATCGTATTTTTTGCAGTCAGCCCTTTTGCTGCAGGGTGGCTACTTGTCGCTGAGTTTATCTTTACCTTAGCAATGGCGCTAAAATGTTACCCATTACAGCCAGGTGGATTGCTCGCAATAGAAGCAGTAGCGATTGGCATGACAAGTCCCGATCAGGTACTTCATGAGCTTATCGCCAATATTGAAGTATTGTTACTATTGATTTTCATGGTCGCTGGCATTTACTTTATGAAGCAGCTACTGCTGTTTATCTTTACTAAGATACTGTTAAATGTCCGTTCCAAGATTCAACTATCTTTAGCTTTTTGTGTTGTCGCAGCCTTCCTTTCTGCATTCCTTGATGCCCTAACCGTTATCGCTGTGATTATTAGTGTCACCATAGGGTTTTATGCGATTTATCATAAAGTCGCTTCAGGGAGTAAATCAAACCACTCTCACGATCACACTCAAGATGGTCATTTGAATGATTTAACTCGTTCAGACTTGGAGAACTACCGTTCATTCCTACGCTCTTTACTTATGCACGCCGGTGTAGGTACCGCATTAGGTGGGGTAATGACCATGGTCGGCGAGCCTCAAAACTTAATCATCGCAAGCCAAGCCCATTGGCAATTCGGTGAATTTATTCTCCGCATGCTTCCGGTTACCTTACCCGTATTTTTCTGTGGCTGTTTAACCTGTATGGCTGTTGAGAAATTTAAGGTATTTGGTTACGGCGCTGAATTACCAGCCAATGTTCGTCAAATCTTACTCGACTTCGACGAAGAGGAAACAAAGAAACGTTCTAAAACTGATGTCGCTAAGCTATGGATTCAAGGTGCTATCGCAGTTTGGTTAATTGTTGGACTTGCATTTCATTTAGCCGCTGTAGGTTTAATTGGGCTTTCAGTTATTATCTTGGCAACGGCATTTTGTGGCATTACTGAAGAGCACGCTCTTGGAAAAGCGTTTGAAGAAGCTTTGCCATTTACCGCTTTGCTTGGCGTTTTCTTCGCGATTGTTGCCGTAATTATCGACCAACATCTGTTCAAGCCTGTTATCGAATCGGTTCTTGCCGTTGATAACCCAGACCTTCAACTTGCTCTATTCTATGTAGCGAATGGTGTACTCTCCATGGTTTCGGATAACGTGTTCGTCGGTACGGTATACATCAATGAAGTCATGACCGCATTAAAAGAAGGCATCATCACTCGAGATCAATTTGATATGCTTGCAGTCGCGATCAATACAGGTACAAACCTCCCTTCGGTTGCGACACCAAATGGACAAGCAGCGTTCTTATTCCTGCTAACTTCTGCTCTTGCACCGTTAATTAGATTGTCTTATGGCCGTATGGTTATTATGGCATTCCCATACACTATCGTACTTGCTCTTGTCGGTCTATTTGGCATTGTGTATCTACTCGACCCAATGACTTCGCTTTTCTACGACTGGGGACTACTTATCCACCATTCGGCGAAAGATATTACTGAAGCAGCAGTTTCAGGACATTAATTTAGAGTTCTCTACGGAACCATTCCATGATAAAAAGCTCTGATGTATCAGAGCTTTTTTCTTTGTAAGGTAATCATCGTGTTAAACCAATTGAAGTTATTTTCGCAGCAGCGTCTCTCATGGGGATTACTGCTCGCATCAGTCATACTCTTTGAGCTATGTGCACTGTTTTTCCAACACGTAATGGATTTAGAGCCGTGTGTCATGTGTATCTACGAACGAGTTGCCATGCTGGGAATTGGTGGGGCAGCCATTATTGGTTTGATTTCACCAAATACCCCATTATTTCGCATTGCTGGGCTTTTGGCTTGGCTTGGCGCGGCGGTTAAAGGGTATTTACTTGCTTCTCAACATGTAGAATACCAAATGAACCCTTCACCGTTTGCAACGTGTGATTTTTTTGTTCAATTTCCAAGTTGGGCACCACTAAATCAGTGGCTACCACAAATGTTTGAAGCGTATGGTGATTGCTCTGATATCGTATGGCAATGGTTTGGCTTGTCGATGCCACAGTGGCTAGTTGTTATTTACGCCGCAAATGCGATTATTGCACTCCTATTTATCGCCTTACAATTTAAAAAATCCTAGCGTTAAAAATCTATATTGATACAAACAAAAATGCCCTACTTCATTATGAGTTAGGGCATTTTTACGTTCATCCTATATGTTTACATATCTCTAGGCGGCGCTGGAGCCAACACTTCACGGTTTCCATTATGTCCAGGCGCACTGACTATGCCTTGTGCTTCAAGCTGCTCTACAATCCGCGCTGCTCGGTTATAACCAATTTTAAATCGACGTTGAACCCCAGACACTGAACCGCGTCGAGATTGAACCACATGTTCCACAACTTGATCAAACAATGGATCAACATCTTCATCTGTCTCTGGTTTCTCACCGGGCAATAAGCTTTCTGGTCCTTGATCGCCATTGGTAATTTCTGAAATATAGTTTGGCTTACCACGTGCTTTCCAGTTATTTACCACCGCATGCACATCATCATCGGATGCAAATGCACCGTGTACTCGCGTCGTATGACTTGAGCCTGGTGGAAGGTAAAGCATGTCACCCATACCCAATAACGTTTCCGCACCACCTTGATCTAAGATGGTACGAGAGTCGGTTTTCGTCGAAACGGTAAAGGCGACACGGGTAGGAATATTAGCTTTGATTAGACCCGTAATGACATCTACAGATGGGCGCTGTGTCGCTAGAATCAGGTGTATTCCTGCTGCTCGAGCTTTTTGCGCCAGACGTGCAATTAATTCTTCTACTTTTTTACCGACAACCATCATCAGATCGGCAAACTCATCGACGATGACAACAATGTATGGCAGTTTTTCTAGAAGTGGTGGCAGTTCATCCATACTGTCACCCTCTTTCCATAGTGGGTCATGAATAGGATGTCCTGCTTCTGCTGCCATTTTTAACTTGTCGTTAAACCCTTTTATACTACGAACCCCTAACACTGACATGAGTTTATAACGACGCTCCATTTCCGCCACACACCAACGTAAAGCGTTCGACGCATCTTTCATGTCGGTGACTACTTCAGATAATAAATGCGGGATACCTTCGTAAATCGATAACTCCAACATCTTTGGATCGATCATAATAAATCGTACATCTTCAGGAGTAGATTTATACAACATACTCAATATCATCACGTTAACGCCGACAGACTTACCCGAGCCAGTCGTACCTGCGACTAACACATGAGGCATTTTAGCTAAATCGGCAATGACGGTTTCGCCCGCAATATCTTGGCCCAATACGACCGTAGTCGGAGACGTTGATGCTTTGAATTGTTCACTGTTGATTACGTCAGAAAGGAAAACGGTCTCTCTGGTTAAGTTCGGTAGTTCGATACCTATATAGGGTTTACCTGGAATAACTTCTACCACACGAACAGCAGGAGCAGAAAGTGAACGAGCTAAATCCATAGACAAGCTAGAAATACGGCTCACCTTAACACCCGCAGCCAAATCAAGCTCAAAACGTGTAATAACTGGCCCCGGGAAAATACCAACTACTTCAGCGCTAATCTTGTAATCTGCCAATTTGGATTCAACCAAACGAGCAATATCTTCAAGCGCCTCTTGGTCAATAAAGGCCGCCCGCTTTTCAGGCTGATAGAGTAGCTCTAACGTTGGCATCGGCTCTTTTGGTTTGGGCAGATTTACTTCTTTTTGAATTAAAAATGGATTCTGAGACGCAACGTGTTTTTGCTGAGCCTCGGCGACAATCTCTTGGAATGCGGTGACATCCGGGTCAATATCAGCCTCTGGTATAACATTCTCGGCTGGCGCATCATCTACAACCGATAAATCCGAAATTGTCGGTTCAGGATTATTATCAATATCCAAGGTCGAAATGGTTATTTTCTCATCTACAGTATCGGTAAACACATCCACATCACTTGTCGGTACCTCTTCAATCTGTGGTGCATAATCATTATGTTGTAAAGCTTGGTCATCTAACTCTTCGATAGTCGCAGTGAGTTGCTGAGAACGAGGTTCAATATCATCGGATAATGATGGCTCAACATGAAGCTCTTGGGCATCAGACTGAGGTGCATGGGGCTGTGGCATATGGATATTAAAACGACGGAGCGGTTTTTCAGGCTCTGGTTTTTCCAAACTTTCAACTGAATGCTCAACCTCAGTATCTAATAATTCACTGCCCAATTTTTCTTGTTGAAGCGAGGTACTCTGAGTTTCAACAAGAGGCTCATCCATTTCAGCAATAAGATCGCTCGGAATCTCTTTCTTTGCTTCCATGAATTGCTCAGTTTTTTCACCCCGTAATTTGTTCATCACAAATTGTGTGCTATCGATAACCGAATCACCTAAAAATTCAACGATTGAGAGCCAAGAAATCCCCGTCAGTAACGTAAATCCTGCACCCCATAGGAACAAGAACGTTAGCGTTGAACCCAAGACATTGAATGTTGGGAGTGCAAGACTCGACAGCACATCACCTACTACGCCACCAGACGAGAAATACCATAAATCATCAAAGTTAATATCGGCCAACCCACAACTCGTCAGCAACAAAATGGTGATACCTAATAGTCGTGTCGCCCACAAGGTAAAATCGAGTGAATCATCTTCTATCCGGCGGATAAACAGCAACCATGTGGCAAAAATTAGAATAACCGGAATCGTATACGCAAGAGAACCAAAAATAAAAAACAGTGTATCGGCTATCCACGCTCCGATATATCCGCCCGCATTATGCAGTTCTGTTCCCCAGGCTGTTTGAGACCACGATGGATCAGCAGGGCTATATGTAATGAGAGCAACAAAGAAGAAAATGGAGACTAAAATAGCAATAATTAAGACACTTTCTCGGAGTCTTTGAAGTCCATTTAGGCGAGATGTGGTGCGCGGTAATGACTGAGGCACCGCGTTAGTTTTTACGATAGTTTTAACTTTGTTTTCGTTCTCTTTGAGCATAACCAACTAGTTTATGTGAGCGTAAACATATACGCTTTATTATATCATTGAATGGATAAAAACAGCACGAGCGGCAAAAGCCGCTCGGTTCTTAAATGGGATTTAACCATATCAGTTTTAAAAACCCAATCTGTTTAGGACAGAATCTCGAAAGATATCGTATCTCTACGACAAACTTATCATCCTTCGCTTATCGCTAGCGCGTTTTAATCACCAATTGATTGCTTTGTTTCACTTCTTCCATAACAACATAGGTTCGAGTGTCATTAACTCCAGGAAGACGTAATAGGGTATCACCCAACAACTTACGGTACGCGCCCATATCCGATACACGTGTTTTTAATAAATAATCAAAATCACCAGAGACAAGATGACACTCCTGAATATCATCTAACTTTTGAACTGCGACATTGAACTGTTCAAATACATCTGGTGCACCACGGTTCAAGGTAATTTCCACAAAAACCAAAAGCGACGCGTCTAAATACTGAGGATTAAGTAAAGCAGTGTAACCTGTAATGTAGTTCTGACGTTCTAAACGACGTACACGCTCCAAACATGGTGTTGGAGACAGCCCCACACGCTTGGACAATTCGACGTTTGAGATTCGACCATCTTTTTGTAATTCATTGAGAATATTTCTATCAATTCTATCTAAATCCTTGGAGGGCTTTTTATTATAGTCAGACATAGGTTCCACCTTTTTCACATCCTTGCAAAATCAAATATTGGGTTCTAATTGTAAGTATAACTAGCCATCATAATAGCACTTTACTAGTTATATGCTCGAAATTTTATTCAAAACTCTGTATTTTACAATCAAAAATAGTAAAAATCGGCAAAATATCTCGCATTTCGATACATTAACAACATTTAAAATAGGTTTATAACTGTGCGTGAATGAGTAAATTTCGCGGTGTTACTATGCTGGAACAAAACTGTTCAACAGACACATCGTAACCATACTCTTGTAAATAAAGGACTTTATCTAGCACTATCCAAGCTTCTAGAATTGGATAAAACTGCTGCTGAACAAGTGAAATCCTTTCCATCTGATAGAACTTTTTTTCTGCTTGAGAAATATAATCATTAAAATCACATTCTCCAATAGCGCGAGAATGGTAATCAGCGGCCCAGCGAACGAAATGTTCAAATCCTTCCGCTAGCATCGACTTTTTGATACTTGGCAACGGTGTGTATTCTTGGTCACCGCACTGCTTACGAAAAATCATATCCACGCCGATCCGATACATCATCTCAAGTTTTCGGTGACGTTTTACTCGTTCGCCACCGGTTACTGTTTGTTGCAGTGGAATCCTTAATTCTTCCCTGGTCAATTTCACTTGCGCACGCTGATAGGCATCTGATATTGGCATGAAACGATCAGATTGGATTAAGTGATAACAACAAGGTGCGACAGTTAATGCTGGAAGATTTAACTCCGTCCCATACTGAATAAGTTTGATATGAAGATCACCACAAGCGTGCAAAGCGAGAGCATGGGAACTAGGATGAATCGCCTTCTTGGCTGATGGTAATAAAGCGTCTCCCTGAACAAATGTAATAGGCAGCAAATGTTGCTTAGCGAATGCTCGTCCCGCATCACATAAAGTCGCTTGATACTCAAAGCTCACAACTTTCTTCTTAGTATGACTTGCGAGCAAGCGCCCAAGATAGCCTTTACCCGAACACCATTCTAACCATTGTTCGGCTTTCGTCACTCGTCTCACAACGGCATTCACCATTGCATCAAGTTGAGCGGCTTTCCTTCCCGGAATACCGTTAATTAAACCTTGAACTTGTTGCTCTATCGAGTAGCTATCATCAACTTTTGAGCTGGTGGGAAAACGTGCTGCATGACGTACATCAATCAATTCAGGTAACAATGTGTACAACCAATCGTCACCAGATTGTTGCCTATGAGCGGCAATATCGTGATCCGAAATCGAATTTAAAAAATCCGATAGTAATAAATACTCATCACACCAAGGATAGCGTGATGAATCATCACTTTGAGTTATATGCTGAAACGGCTGATAGCGCCATAGTGATTCAGTTTTGGCTAAGTATGAATCTAAGTATACGAACAGAGAACAATAATCCATTTCACCTAAGACTCGCACTTGCAGTAAACATCAAAATCAACACCAATAACGTCTATTTAATCGGTAAATCGATATCCTTAAACATCAATTCAATTTCATGATTCGATTTTAATGACATGGCTTGTTCAACAACTGGCTTGGTTAGATGAGGAGCAAAACGTTCCATAAAATCGTACATATAAGAACGCAAAAATGTACCGCGGCGAAAACCGATACACGTAGTGCTCGATCCAAAAATATGACTCGCGTCTAACGCAACTAAATCGGTATCTTGGTGCTTATCAACCGCCATACTTGCGATAACGCCAACTCCAATACCCATACGAACATAGGTTTTTATCACATCGGTATCTGTCGCGGTAAACACAACCTTAGGCTGTAACCCAACGCGATAAAATGCAGTATCTAACTCAGAAAACCCCGTAAAGCCGAATACGTAGGTCACTAAAGGAAACGCCGCAATATCTTCAATAGACAATTTGCTTTTCTGAGCTAAAGGATGGTCTTTAGGAACAACAATCGAACGATTCCAGTGGTAACAAGGGAGCATGACAGAATCTTGATAGAGGTGGAGCGCTTCGGTTGCAATCGCAAAATTTGCAGTCCCCTTCCCTAAGGCTTCCGACATTTGCGTGGGAGTTCCTTGATGCATATGAAGTGAAACTTTAGGATATCTTTGCGTAAAGCTCTTAATCACTTCAGGTAACGCATAACGAGCTTGGGTATGAGTTGTCGAAATATTCAACGTTCCCATCTCAGGGTGAGTATGCTCTCCCGCAACAGATTTGATACTTTCCACTCGAGCAAGAATCTCTTGTGAAATGCGAACAATTTCTTCGCCAGCAGGAGTTACTTGGGTAAGGTGTTTCCCACTACGCTCAAATACTTGAATTCCTAGCTCATCTTCCAATAAGCGGATTTGCTTACTGATTCCGGGCTGAGAAGTATAAAGGCTTTCTGCTGTCGCCGACACATTGAGATTATTGTTCACGACCTCAACGACATATCTGAGTTGTTGTAGTTTCATTTTGGCTGAATTCCCATGTGTGACGTAGATGAAATCAGTATATAATGATTAGTTATAAAGTGTAACTCTTTGGCTATAACTAAATTAATTACGGAGCCCAATAACGCATATTAAACCGCACCCCGCAATTTCCAACCAATCAATAATTTATTATAAATTAACAATTCTATAAAGAGCAGAGTTTGATCCTATATGCTAAGCTAATATTTTTAGGCATGAAGTAACTAACGATCATATGAGTATTGGATTAATCATCACATTAGTTGGAATTTTGCTCGTCATGGTTTTGGGCTACAACGTTATGTTGCAGTACAAAGCCAAAGTAAACGCGGCAAAAAAGCAAGAATCAACACGCCAATTTGCTATCATCGATAGTACTGAGCAATTAATAAGTAACGCTCACCACATACCCTATAGCCGCAACTTGCTCATCTGTTTGAATACTCGAATCCTTGATTCATTAGAAAACATCTTGGAGTGCTCTCCAGAGAATAAGCAAATCAAACAGCGCATTGTCGATGTAAAAAACCATATTAAAGCAATGAAGGCACAAGGTGACGATACCAAAACTGCGGCATTTCGTGTTCCAAGCAGTGACAAGCAAGCTGTTGGAATGCTAAAACTGGTTAAACGCCTGAGAGAGACAATTCGCAGTGAACACAATAAAGGCCGTTTTGAAACTCAAGCATTTATTGCTGAAAATGCACGTTTAGAAACCATACAGCTCAGAATCAACATTGAAAACCTGATGAAGCGCAGCAATGACGCAATCGCAAAAGGCCAAGTCGGTACCGCGGTGCAATTACTCAAAAAAGGAATTGATGTGTTAAGTCAGAAAAATGATGAATTCTCAGTTCAAGCACGAGAAAAACTCCAAACTATGTTTGACGATATGGAAAATAGTCGTAAGTCTAAGCTTGATGAAGGTCATGAACAAGTCGATGACGAACGTAAAAACGATATGGCTATGCTATTTGGTGAGAAGAAAAAGTGGTAAAATTATTAACGCGTTAAATACGATTTAAACATTAGCGTATTAACGCGTTTTACGTTTTCTTGTTTTCACTACCGTAACTCGAGTGCTACACATATAGTCCTCTTTAAAGAAATCCGATTCAAGCATTTGCTCAGGGACAGTAAGACGTATTACGGAGCCAGCAAGTACAATCGTTTTAGCACTGATTCCCGCAATATAAGAAACATCCCCTTTCTTCAACACAACCCCTTTACAAAAAATGGGCGTATTGTTGATTCGCACTCCTTTAATTAATTCAAAGCCAAATACCGTTAGATCTTTTTTAGGCTCAGAGATCGTTTCTTTAAATTCAACATCAACTACAACAGGTTTTGAATGAACAATCTCCCCGAGTACATCGACTTTATCTTTCACTGAAGCAGAAAACACCCACTCACTCAGAATCGGTTCCCACTTACCCCCCAGCTTCAAGCATGCTAAATAAGTAAAACGATTTTTTCTTCCTCCATTTAGCGTACAAATTGCAATGGAGTCTTGCTGTTCAAATGGCAAGGTCAATCGAAATACACTATCCAGCGAGCCATGCTTATATCGATCAGAGACATCTTCAACATGAAGCCGAAACGATCCAATAGGAAGCTCACAGCTGTTCTCATCAACTACTATACGGCAATGCCGCTCTTTTATGCCATCAACATAGCAGCGAAAATAGTGCTCACCTTTCTCGATAACTTCAAAATCTCGCACTAGTGATTACCAAAGTCTTTTCGAATTTTTTCAGCAAGGTTTTGTTGCTCTAACTCGACTGCATCTAAAGGTGTTATTTCTTCAATGGAGAGGCTCGCTTTTTCTTTTAATACATCACTAATTCGCTGGCCAAATTTATGGTTGAAGGCATCACCCTTAGCAATGCTTTCATCGATAATTCTATCATTCTCCGTCACATGCTGCGTGTCCAATGCAACATCGATTTCACTCTGCTTAGCGGCGATTTTTATGTCCATGTCTTCCAACATGACTTCTCGGAACCATAGAGTGTATTTTCGGTTAAATTCGGTCTCGAAGTAGCGATCGGATAATCGGCGAACTTCATGCATTTTAAATCTCTTAATATAAAGCTCGACGCGAGTAAGCTCTGAAATCGGCACTGGATAGTGAAATAAATTTTGCCTCGCTTTATACATCGTCTCCTTAGTTGGAGAATTCGCCAATTGACGCAGCCTGATTAATGAAGGTGGCCACTCTCGATCTTCGTCTAAGCGTTCTAACAGATTTGCTTCAAGTCGCTTATATGATTCTGGCGTCAATGAGGCAGCGAATTTCATAAAATGCACATCCGGCTCGTCACCAAAAAAATGCCGAAGTTTAGAGTCAAATGCTTGCATCAACATGCCCCAAACTTTCAAAATCTGGATATGTTGCCCGCTCTCTTTGTACTGAGACAAAGATTCTTTCGCTTTTGTACTGAGTGACGTATTTGTGGATGACGCGGGCGTATTCGAACCCGATGAAGGAAAACTGCTTTTTCGCTGTTGTACTGGGTATCTATCATTGGTGGCTTGCTTAGACATTTTTCCCATACGTCGTAAATGATCTTCGAATGATTCTCCTACCTGAGCGATATTTTTCGGTTTGTTAAAATCATCTGACATTGTCACTTATCCACTCTTCAATTACTTATTGTTCTTAATGTATCTATAGTACGCCGATAGAAAGCTTTATTAATAGCCTCAGTCGTCATCTTCTGAAAGATAATTCATCACTTTTTCTTCAAACTCACTTAGTGCCGACTGCTTAACAGGTCGATTCGCCGCTTTGGCATTCACTCGTGAAAATGATAGGTCTTTAACATGTTGAATTTTTTGATATAACCGATTTGTTAGCTGACTTAAACTAAACAATTTTTCTCCAGTAGCATGAACATCGACAACAAATGCATCCCAAATTTCTTTTCTATTGTGGACACCTTGTTTATACATAATGCCTTCCGCCCAATCCGGAATCTCTTCCATGTGAATTTGCAGAACACTGTACTGTTTTTCATTGGCATTTCTATCGAGAGGGGCGATTTGAGAGCGTTGGTTTCGATTGAGTTTTGCTCTGCTAGTGGTTTTGTTCTGATTTAATCGCTCATTCTGCTCACGAGCCAGTTTCATCAAATCGACCTGTCCGGTAGAGGTTTTGGACTGAATGGGATTTTTTTCAATCTGAAGACAGCCCGAAAACTGTCCGGTTAAATCTTGTTTATTAGAACGGTCCAACGAAATTAAAGGTGTTGCGGGCGTTGTAAAATGCTGCAATAAAGTCCTAACAACACCATCTGGCATCCCTGTCATAGCGACAAGTTCTGTCATTGACGTGCAAAAATTTCCTTTATTATCGGCAATCTCAGCTAACGCCAAAAACAGCAATTTATCTTCTGCTTTATGGGTTTTATAGTTCCATACCAATTGAGTCAGTTTCGTTGACATTGCCAAAACCTCGAATACAAACAATCCACGATTATCGGTGACTATTCGCTGAGATTCAATGAATAACTAACGTAATACTCGAGCTAAAAATCGTTGGGTTCTAGGATCCTTAGGATTACTCAATAATTCGTCCGATGGCCCTTGTTCAATAATTGAACCTTCTGCCATAAAAATCACGCGGTCGGAAATATCTCGAGCAAATTCGATTTCATGAGTCACGATAATCATCGTACGCTTCATCTCAGCAAGTTTTTTAATCAGGCTTAAAACTTCGTCAACCCATTCTGGATCTAATGCCGAAGTAGGCTCGTCAAATAGAATAGCCTCGTTTGGCACAGCCATTGCGCGACCAATACCGACGCGTTGCTGCTGTCCACCAGAAAGCTGGCTAGGATAATGATCGGCTCTATCTTTAAGACCAATTTCTTCCAATACCGACAAGGCCGTTGCGCGAGCCTGCTCTTTGGGCTGTTTCCAAACTGTCGTCAACGCTTCACTGATATTTTCAGCGGCCGTTTTATTCGCAAACAAAGAGTAATTCTGAAATACAAAACTCAAGCTGCGTCTGAGGTCAAGAATTTGTTGTGGGCTAGCATGGCTCGCATCAACCTTGTGTTGACCAACTTCAATCACGCCTGCACTTGGCTCTTCAAGGTAATTCAAGCAACGAAGCAGTGTTGATTTCCCAGTCCCAGAAGGACCAATAATCGCCACGATTTCACCTTGCTCTACAGTTAAGTCGATACCTTCTAGTACCTTATTGTCACCAAATGACTTACTCAGATTTGTTACTTTTATCATGTTAATAAGCCTTGGCTAAATGTTGTTCTAGTCGATATTGTACTTGCGTTAAAATGGCAACCAAGCCCCAGTAAATTAATGCCACAGCTAAAAATGCCTCGAAAAACTTAAAGCTTCCCGCGGCTTCCATTTGCGCTTTTGCCATAATTTCAGCAACCCCTAACGTGAACGCTAACGACGTGCTTTTCAACATATCAATAAAATAGTTCATCAATGACGGTAACGCGATACGAAAGGCTTGCGGCAATACAATCCGTCGAAGTGCCTGGAAACGAGTCAAGCCAAACGCATAACTGGCTTCCCACTGATTTTTCGGTACAGAATCAATCGCAGCACGCAAACTTTCTGATTTATAGCTAGAAAAGTGCAAAGTCAAACCGATCACTGCACACGTAAATGCATCCAATCCAACCATAAAAGGTAATATTTGCGGTAGGCCGTAATAAAGGAGAAATAACTGGACAAGTAACGGTGTACCACGGAAGAACGAGATAAAAATCACCGCCGCAGCATTGAGTCCAGGAATTTTAAATACCCGTATAATGGTTAAGATAAGAGCAAGAATCAAAGAGAAGAACAGCCCAATCAGGGCCATTCCGATGGTGACTTCCAAATACTTAAACAGTATCGGGAAGAGACCAAGCATATAGTTAAAATCAAAGGACGCCATTACTGGGTGATATCCCCTTTAAACCACTTTTGAGAAATGCTAGACAAAGTGCCATCTTTTTTCATTTCGGCCAATGTTTCATCGACCTTAACTCGCAACGCATCACCTGCTTCACTTTTCACAAATGGCATTGCATTTTGAATCGACTCTAGAGGTTCACCAGCAAGTTGAAGTGGTAAGCCTGATTGCTCAATGAGTGCCAATGACGACACTTTATCCATAACAAAAGCATCAGCACGGCCTAATGCAACATCACGTTCGATACCTGTGTCATAAGTCACGATATTAATGCTGTCGTCTTCGTTATGTTTTCTAAGTACTTCTTCGAAGTTAGAACCAAGGTTTACAGCAACTTTCTTACCTTTTAGATCTTCAACACCATTAATGCTGTCGTTACCTTTACGCACAACAATTTGCACACCATCGATGACATAAGGTGTAGAAAAACTGTATTTCGCAAGACGAGCTTCGGTAATGGTAATCTGGTTAGAAAT
The DNA here is from genome assembly GCF_054404255.1 of Vibrio phycocola. Classification (NCBI taxonomy): domain Bacteria; kingdom Pseudomonadati; phylum Pseudomonadota; class Gammaproteobacteria; order Vibrionales; family Vibrionaceae; genus Vibrio; species Vibrio phycocola. The sequence continues at coordinate 25,936 of NZ_JBTAMQ010000004.1, read as the reverse complement.
AGTATCGATGCGACCCGTTTCCAATAAACCAAACAGACCCGAGAAGTTAGCCGTTACGAACTCAATATTCCAGTCGTTACGTTTACCAATTTCGTTCCAAATATCAACTTCAAACCCTTGCAACTCATCTTGTTTCACAAAAGTAAAAGGGAAATATTGGCCAGACATACCGACTTTAACATCACGTTCTGCGGCTACAGTGATATTCGCTACTGCTACTAGGGCTAACCCGAGAATAATTTTCTTAAAAAACTGCTTCATGATTTTTTTAACCACTATATATATGAAAATGTAGCCTGACATTTTACGCTATATTAATTCATCTAGAAATATCTATTTGTTATATTAAATGACGACATCTACAAAAATCTGATGATAAATCATAAAGCAAAGAGATCGTGGAGAGCTTGAGGTTAGTTGATTGGCGGTTAAGGGACCAAATTAAAAGACAAGCACAAACCCACTGCTCTTAGCATGCCTTAGCAATGAAAAAGCAACGGGGGAAGCGTTAAGTAAAACAAGAAAAAAAATCGCTACTTCTTTGACGCTTTGATTGTGTTTTTAATGAAGAAGAACATCAAGAAGGCAAAGATAGACACTGTCACACCCAACCCAATAAATGAATAATAAACAACGGGATCATTTAATAACATATGATATAAGTCCATATTGTACTCCTTCGTACTAATGCGATATGGCTTAATAGTAGAAACAATGCATAGTTTTACAGATGATACAGATCAATCGTTGTTTAAAATATCTCCAGTAAAGTATCATTTTTGAGCCATAGATCATCATATAATGCTCGCTGATGCGTTTATATCAGAATCCAATTAGACACTCATGTCACGAACCAACAGAGTATAATTAAACCAATATGTTTATAGGAAACAATACCAGTCTCATTACGCCTTGTACCAGTCGATGTAAAATAGACAATAATAATGTGTGTACAGGATGTTACAGGACGTCACAAGAAATTACCGATTGGATCAATAAATCGGATGATGAAAAAATTAACATCGTCATTCGGTGCAAGAAAATGATAGCAAAGGAAGAATAAGCAACTCATTGTTGTTCAATATAATGTTTGGGTGAATAGTTGTACACGCTTGAATATCAATGATAAATCAGTATTACCGCTAAAATTATCAGTAAGAAACACCCTACTTTAAGTTATTTACTCTAATCAATACAATAGGATAAACTTGCAAAAATAACATAAATAGACGATCCTATTTCATAACTAACTGTTTTCTATATATAGGCCATGTTAAATGTCAGCGAGTAATACCAATCGATATATATTCCTTAGAGAAAATCATGAAGGTACTCCTCTTGAATTTGATCCTCAAGAATCAGGATGTTTAGCTTCATATCATTTAAGTTATATTGAAGATGTGCTTCGCGAATTTGACAACCAGTTACCTGATCAAGGTTTTATCATTTATATAACAATGTGGAACATAGACCAGTTACCTGAGTATGGCGACAATGTTATTGCTATTGTATTACTCGACGAATTTAATAGAGAGCTACGATATCGTTCTAAAGTTAAAGCGATATATCGTACCTGTGGATTTAAACCCACGGTGTGGAACAATTTGCAACATGGCAGCATAAATGAAAAACTTGCCAATGTTTTAGCGTATGGTCGAGATTTATATCGCGATGGTTTGGGTGGCCGCATTCGAACAACTATATTGAAAGCTGTCGGAACTAAATTTGCGCCAATTTATGCAATTCCTCTAGGTTACTTCGCTGATCAACCTGCAGAATTTATTCCCTTTAATCAAAGAGAATACCTTCTTTCTTTTGCTGGAAGTGTGCAACATCGCGTCAATAAACCGATATTTCCTAGCCCTAAAGAGCAGACTCGAAACAGAATGCTTGAAGCGCTCTCAGTTTTAAAAGATAACAATCCCGATTTACCGATTAATTTGAGACAGACCAGCAACTTCAAATCCAGTATTGCGAGCACCTTTAATTATTCACAAGAGATGATGAGCTCCCAATTTTGTCTAGTCCCTAGAGGAACGACTCTCGAAACCTACCGTTTTTATGAAGCTATTCGTTTCGGGTGTATTCCAATTATGGAAGTAGTTCCTGATGTAGAATTTTACGAAGACGCACCAATTGTAAAGTTAGAGCATTGGAGTGATCTCGAAGAAACCATTTTATCTTTACTCGCTCAACCTGACGTCCTCGATAAAATGCATACCGACGCTTTAGAATGGTGGCGAGATAAATGTGATAGTAAAATCATTGCCGATAGAATGGTTAAACAGTTAAGTTAGTAGACTTCTAAATCTAACAATAGCAAATACAATCCCGTCATCTACCACAGATTGCGGGATTTTTTCATTTCCTCTAACAACCATTAATCTTGGGTATAATTCAAAGCTAAACATTGACCAGCCCCAACAGCACGATCTGCTATAAAATAGACGTCGGTATAGCCCATATCTCACAAGAGATGTATCAACTTTAGCATCTTCTAGATCTTCGAATTTCCCAAATCTAATCCGTGCACTCTTTCCAGTTCTTTCCATTCAGTCCAAATATCCATCTTAGTTAAGATAACCACATTTGGTATTATATGCGTACCAGTGTTAGGTTAAATATTATTGATAAAAGTTACAGAATAAGAGTGTGATGGATCATATTGTGTATAAAATTACCTCTTATCAGCTTGTTTTAGATCATTATTTGTGTTCGAATCAATAAATCCACCAAATACTGGTTAATTTAACGCCGTGAAATAGGCTAAAAATTTAACATTAAGATACTAACTGGTACGGTAACAATACCAATATAATAAGACAAATTAATACGGCGATAGGAAGCAAATAGGGTTATGTCAAATAGCACTAAATATTCAGCAGATTACAAAGCAGATGTTCGTAAACGTACGCTTAAATCTCAAATAGCCGATAAGCTCGGAGCAATGATTTCATCAAGAATGATTGCCGAAGGTGAAGCTCTACCATCTGAACGAGACTTAGCCAAGTCTTATGATGTCAGCCGCGAAACCGTTCGCGGAGCATTACAGATTTTAATTGAACATGGGTTTATAAAAGTATCACAGGGTAATCGCAGTGTTGTTGTAGAAGGGGCAGCGAAACGAATTGAATCCAGCAGTGCGTTAAGCGATATCCAAAATTACGATGCGATCACTGTTGCCGAGACCCGAAAAGTCGTTGAGTCCGCCATACTACGCTCTGCGGCTATCAACATAAATGCAGAAGATTTAGAAAAGCTAGAGTCGATGCTTGAATATCAAGAATCTGTTATCGATGACCCTGTCGCTTTTCAGATTTCAGATAACGAGTTTCATACGCTTATTTATCAATCATGCCGCAACCCACTTTTAACGAAAATGGCATTAGATGTTTATTCATATGCATTGGAGTACAGAACTGCAGCATTACTAGAGGAAACGTCTACCGTACGAAGTCTTCGTGAACATCACCAACTTTTTAGATCATTGAAAAATCACGACCCGGATGCTGCTGAACGAGCCATTATGGCTCATGTAGACAGTATCTTTAAATCTACACTTATCATGCAGAACAAGGATAGTGAGTAACTGAATATGCCTGTAATTACATTTAATAAATTAAACAAAAAATATCAGAGTACCGAAGTTATCCATGACATCGATCTTGTGATGGAAGACAACGAATTCACCGTTTTCGTCGGGCCTTCTGGCTGTGGTAAATCAACAACGCTGCGAATGGTTGCTGGTTTAGAAACAGTGTCAGATGGTTCCATTACAATGGATGGAAAAGATATTTCTCATCTTGAACCTATCGATCGAAATATTTCAATGGTATTTCAGGATTACGCTCTGTACCCGCATATGAATGTTGCAAAAAACATGTCTTTTGCGCTGCGCTTAGCGAAATTCCCAAAGCAAGAGATAGAAAAACGCGTTTCGGAAGCAGCAAATATGCTGGGCTTAACCGAATATCTGCATCGTAAACCTGCGGAGCTCTCCGGAGGTCAGCGTCAACGTGTTGCAATGGGCCGTGCTCTGGTACGAGATTCCTCTACTCTTCTTATGGACGAACCTTTATCCAACTTAGATGCCAAGCTCCGTGGTCAGATGCGTGCAGAATTGGCGATGATGAGCAAGAAAATTAAGAAGAACATTATTTATGTCACCCACGACCAGATTGAAGCGATGACCCTAGCCGATCGGATTGTTGTGATGAAGGATGGATATATTCAGCAGCACGGCAAACCAAAAGAGTTGTTCGAAAAACCAGCCAATAAATTTGTTGCCGGTTTTATGGGCATGCCACCGATGAACTTTATAGACATGACGGTAAGCAAAAAAGACGGCAAATTATTCGCTGCTTTTGAAGAATTCGAATTTGAATTACCGAATTTAGAACATCAAGCAGATTTGCCCGAATCTGGCGAAGTCGTTATTGGTATTCGTCCATCAGCGCTTAAGCCAATCAACAGCGACGAATCTCACAACATTTTAAAATTTAAAATTAACGTTAACGAATACGTTGGAACTCAGTCAGTTTTAATTTCTGAAATCCAAGGTAATCGCGTTATGGCCGAAGTGGACTCGTTCCATGAGTACAGCCTGGGCGATACCGTTAGTTTTAAAGTTGAACCGGAAGATATTTACGTGTTCGACAAAACAACAGAAAAAGCAATTTACTAAATTTTTAGGTTAACAACTTAAAAACAAGTAAGACAAGTAACACTCGATATAACGTGATTTCAAGTTAGGAACTTAAAACAACAATTCATACAGTTAGTTCTTGGAGATGAAGATGAATATTAAAAAGATTTTTAACAAAGCGATACTCGCGACGGCCACCGCTGCAGTCGCGACGATGGCTTCAGCCAACCCCTACGATGCATATAAAGACACGACCCTTGTTGTGAATTTTCCAGCACACCCACATTACAATGCCGTAATGAAAGTGCTTCCTGAATTCACCAAGGAAACGGGCATAGAAGTAGAAGTAGACCAACTTCAATACCTTCGCATGCGCGAAAAACAAACATTGGAATTAACCAAACGTGAAGGCGATTACGACCTAATTGCTTACGTTGTATTCTCGAAAGCCGATTACGTTTATGCCGATCAGCTTGAAAACCTAGCTCGCTATTTCATGAACCCACGTTTGGCTGATCCAAACTACGACGCAGAAGATTTGGTCGACGGCTATGTTGCAAACATCGGTGTTGTCGGTGGTAAAAAAGGTTACCTAGACGGTCCAACAGGTTCGGTATACGGTCTTCCATTCGGTTCTGAGACATCGATACTAGGTTACCGCAAAGACATCTTTGAAAAGCATAATCTTGAAGTACCAAAAACATACGACGAATTGTTAGCACTTGCGTGTGAAATTCCGAAGTTAGAACCTGGAATGGGCGGCTTAGCATCTCGTGCTGCATCGGGTCACCATGCATCGCATGCTTTCCTATTACACCTTGCACCACTTGGCGGTCGCATCTTCGACGACCAATGGAATCCAATTGTGAACAATGCTGAAGGTGTTAAAGCCGCTGAAGCATTGAAAACAATCGTTGAATGTGGCGCTGAAGGTTCGAAAACATTTGGTTTTGCAGAAGCTGGCACCTCATTCTTACAAGGCCAATCGGCAATGTTCCTAGATTCAACCGTTTTTGCTGGCCAAGTTGACGATCCAACAAAGTCTAAGATTGTTGGTAAAGTTGGTTGGGCACCACATCCAATGGGTGTACGTAAAGGCTCACAAACAGGTGGTTTCGGTATCGGTATTCCTAAGAACGCTGAGAATAAAGAAGCAGCCTTCTTGTTAATGCAATGGCTAACCTCTAAGAAAGCGGACAAGTTAATTGCCCTTGCTGGCGGTAACCCATCACGTTACTCAACGCACGAAGATGCAGATGTAAACAAAAAGTTCCCACACATGAAAACCTTTGGTCTTGCGCTTAAAGATGCGGACCCAGATTGGCGTCCTATTATCCCTGTCTGGGGCAAAATCAACGCAGACTTAGGTACAACACTATCGAAAGTTTTAACAGAAGATCTTGATATCCAAACAGCACTTGACGGCGTTGCTGAACGTTCGAAGAAAGTGATGGAAGATGCAGGTTACTACTCTTGGAGTGAGTAAGCTCTGTTGATGATCGGTCTCGCGGCATCGTCTTAGCACGATGTGCGCGAGGCACCTCCAAATTTCAGTACCCTGTAGGGAATTACTATGAAATCCACGAACTTGAATCGTTTGACGCCTTATATGTTTTTGGCGCCTGCGGGAGTCATCTTGTTGCTTGGGCTACTGTACCCGATTGGCTACATGATTTACGCAAGTTTTCTAGACTGGAACCCGAGCCAATTAATTGGTGAAGCAGATTGGGTTGGCTTTAGAAATTATATTAATTTATTCCAAGATGCAGCATTCCACGAATCTCTCGGTGTTACCGTTAAGTTTGCCGTTATTGTTGTGACTTTAGAGATGCTCATCGGTGTCGGACTGGCACTGTTACTGGATCGTGAAGTTCGAGGCATGTCCCTATTACGGACGATCTTCATTCTACCAATGATGATTGCACCAATAGTCGTTGGTTTAATGTGGCGTTATATGTATCACCCAACCATAGGGATATTTAACCGCACCTTAAACTCACTTGGTTTTGAATCGATTCCATGGTTGTCCGACTCGGGATGGGCGCTGACTTCAATTATCATTGCAGATGTTTGGCAATGGACGCCGTTCATTTTTATTTTATCTCTTGCGGCATTGCAGTCACTCCCTAAATCGACATTAGAAGCAGCACGTATTGATGGCGCATCGACGTGGCACCAAATTTTATACATCAAGTTGCCATTAATGCTTCCAGTTTTAATCGTGACCTTACTACTTCGAATGATCGATGCGTTTAAAGTTCTTGAAGTTATTTTGGTTATGACCAACGGTGGCCCAGGTCTTTCAACCGAAATTATGGCATTGCGAATCTCTCGAACCGCTTCTGAGTTCAGAGAGCTAGGAATGGCAGCAGCCATGTCCAACATGCTATTGCTTTTATTGTTAGGACTCACTCTGGCGATGTTCCTTTATACAAAAATCAACGAAACTCGTGCTGAAAAAGCGAAAGTTGTGAATAAGGAGGATGACGAATGAGTGCTAATAAAGGTGATAAAAAACCAAATCCAGCATTTTATGCCTTACTGGTTGCACTGGCGATTATGGCTCTAGGTCCAATCATGCTCATGGTAACAACGTCGTTAAAATTGAACGTCGATATTATGAGTGATACTAGTAGCTTTCTTTTTTCACCAACTCTAAAAAACTATGAAACCGTATTATGTGATGTTTTGTGGTATGAACCCGATCATGTTGACTATTGTAGTCCAACCTTCTCTCGTTCATTAGGCAACTCATTACTTATCGCGTTGATATCAACAGGGATTACTTTAACGCTTGGCTGTATGGCGGCTTATGCACTTGTACGTTTCAAGTTTATGGGTCGTAGCGCGGTATCATTAACTACCATGATGATGCGTATGGTTCCACCCGCTGTATTACTTGTTCCAGTATTTGGTATTTGGACATTTAACTACGGGCTAGATGGTACCTTCAGCGGCATTATTCTGGTCTACGTCGCCATGAACCTGCCCTTTGTGATATGGATTTTACAGAGTTTTATTGTGCAGGTACCAATCCAATTAGAAGAGGCCGCGAAAGTCGACGGTGCTCGACCAATGCAAATTTTCTTCCTAGTCGTTTTGCCCATTATTAAGCCGGGCTTAGCTGCAGCAGCAATCTTTACGTTCCGCATTGCATGGAATGAATTCTTGTTGGCGAACGCGTTGCTAGACCGTGGAACCAGAACGGTGCCAGTGACCATCGTAAACTCGTTAACTGAATACGACATCGATTGGGGTGTGATCATGGCTACGGGGATGTTGCTTGCTGTTCCACCGATTATTTTCACATTTGTTGCCTCAAAACAAATTATTACAGGCATGACCGCCGGTGCTGTTAAAGGCTAAATTTTTATTTAACATTATATATTGGGTACGAAAATGAACTTAGAAAAAGACTACAAACTACTTATTGGTACATACAGTGACATCGACGCATTAGCGCACCAACCATACTCACCAGTACCAGGTGAAGGTATCTACTCAACGACTCTTACCAAAGATGGCAAGCTAGTGATCGAATCGTCGACAAAAGCGTTGAACCCAGCGGTATTAATTCCAGGTACAAATAGCAAATATATGTACGCTATTTTGGAAACCATTCGTGAAAACGGTTCAATCATTCAATATGAAGTACAGAATGACGGCTCGTTAAAAGAGGTCGCGGATTTTCAAGCTAATGGTAAATCAACATGCTACCTATCGTTCTCGCCAAACAAAGATGCAGCGATTGTCATCAACTATTGGGATGCAATCATCGATGTCGTTGATGTTGACGAAAATGGCCGCTTAGGAGAAGTCATTCAAAGCTTCAAACAGTTCTACCGTCCAGAAACTGAATGGCGTCAAGTTGAGAACCGGGAAGATCACTGGGGTAACCGTCAAGTTGGCCCACATGCTCACTGTGCGCATTTTTGGCACGACTGGGTTTTCATTCCTGACCTGGGTGAAAATGCAGTATTCCAATACCGTTGGGACGCAGAAAAACGAAATCTTACAAGAGAAACGTGGATTGAGTTCGAAGCTGGCTCTGGTCCTCGTCACATGGCAATGCACCCTAGACTAGATATATGCTACGTTTCTAACGAACTATTCAACACAGTTTGTGTCGCAAAACTCGACAACAGCGATGCAAGCGAAGTTAAACCTCGTTTGATTCCGATTCAATACCAACCAACACTAGAGAACAACGATCAGATCAGCTATGTATCTGAAATTAAATTATCTCCTGATGCAAAATTCTTATATGTATCAAACCGTGGCGATAACTCAATTGCCGTGTTCAAAGTATTGGATGATGGGACGTTAGATCGTATCGACATTACCCCAACCAACGGAAAATTCCCACGTCACTTTGCTATCTCTCCTTGTGGCAAAGCAGTCATCGTTTCTAACCAAGATACAGGTAACGTGTTGGTTTACTCTCGTGATATCGAAACCGGCATTATTACCAAGACTGACGAAGAAATTGAAGTACCTGCACCTAACTACATTCGCTTCCTAGAAGTGTAGTGTCATATAGCTTTTGGATAACCTAATTCGTTCTGTTTTAGGTTATTCCAAAGAAAATAGTTAGAAGAAAGAAAATCGATAACAAACCTGAAGTGCCCCACTTGAATAAACAAAATATAGAGAGACATTGTATGTATACCGATCTAAAAAAACGTGTATTAAAAGCGAATTTACAGTTACCGGAATACGGTCTCGTGACGTTCACCTGGGGTAATGTTTCTGAAATTGATCGAGAAAATGGTGTGATTGCAATTAAACCATCAGGCGTTTCGTACGATGCGATGACTGAAGATGACATTGTCATAGTCGATCTAGATGGCAATACAGTGGAAGGCAAGCTCAACCCCTCTAGCGATACCGCAACTCATCTTGTTTTGTATAAAGCTTTCGAAAATATTGGAGGCATTGTGCATACCCACTCTCGTCATGCCACAGTATGGGCACAAGCGGGTTTAGATGTACCAGCATTAGGGACCACCCACGCAGATTATTTCTATGGCGATATTCCCTGCACTCGCCAACTTACTCCAGCAGAAATTGACGTCGACTACGAATTAAATACTGGCCATGTCATTGTCGAGGAGTTTGCAAAACGTAAGATTGATCCTGTTGCACTTCCTAGCGCTATTATTTCAGGTCATGCTCCATTTTCATGGGGAAAGGATGCATTTGACGCCGTTCATAACGCGGTCGTACTAGAAGAAGTTTCAGCCATGGCGATCGCTACACGAGCTCTGAACGCAAACATCCGCATTCAAGAAGAATTACTCGATAAACATTACAACCGCAAACACGGTTCAAACGCCTATTATGGTCAAAAATAATCATGACTAAATATAAAGTACTCGCCCTCGATTTAGATGGCACCGTTCTAAATTCCGATCGCCAGATCAGTGAGCCGCTGCGACAAACCATTCAGACATTGAAAGATCGCGTGCACATTGTTTTGGTCACAGGACGTCACCATACCGCCGCAAAGCCATACCACTATGAACTTGGCTTAGACACGCCGGCTATTTGTTGTAACGGTACCTATGTTTACGATTATGCGAAGCAAGCCATATTGACGCAAAACGCCATTCCTGTTGACAAAGCACGTGAGTTTTTAGCGTTAGCCCAATCCTATAATTTTAAATTAGTGATGTACGTAAAAGACGCCATGCTCTACTCCAAGGCGCAACCAATTCATTATATGGAAGCATTAAAAGCATGGTCTGAAAAATTTGACGGTGAATTACGTCCCGACATTCGTAAAGTAGAGAGCTTTGAAGACGAGCTAAACAAAACCGATTACATATGGAAATACGTCGTCGAAGGGAACGATCTCGCAGGCTTCTCCTCAGAAGATTTAATTAAAAATGACTTTTCTGGTGAACGTTCTTGGGTTGACCGTATTGATTTTGCCATGTGTGGTAACACCAAAGGCAACGCTTTGAGCACTTATATTGAAACGCAGGGCTATCATCCCGATCAAGTCGTGGCCGTTGGTGATAATCACAACGATATCTCCATGATTAAACTTTCTGGGCTCGGAGTTGCAATGGGCAATGCCGATGACACCGTGAAACAATCCGCTCAAAAAGTACTTCAAGCGGGTCATGACGACGCCAATGCACTATCCGATTTTTTGAATTCAATTTTTTAATAATATCCAAAATAGATAACATTTTGCAGGGGTATACCCTGCGTGACCCCAAGGTGATACAGACATGAATTATTTCATAGGTTTAGATTCTGGCGGCACGTTTATGAAAGCGGGCTTATTTGATAGCAACGGCAAACAAATCGCCCTCGCACGGGTGTCGGCCAGCGTGGTCACTGAACAAGAAGGTTGGGTTGAACGCGATCTAGACGCACTCTGGGATAACGCTTGCGATGTGATAAAACAGTTATTTACCTTAACCGATGTAACGCCAGCACAAGTGAAGGGCGTAAGTATTTCTGCACAAGGGAAAGGGGTTTATTTACTCGACAAACAGGGTAATAACTTACGCAATGGTATTTTATCATCCGACGGCCGCTCACTGCCAATCGTTAAAGAGTGGCATCAACAGGACTACCCAGCAAAAATTTACCCGTTAACGTTACAAACCTTATGGACTGGTCACCCTGTTTCCATTATGCGTTGGCTAAAAGAGAATGAACCCGAAAATTACGCGAATGTTGGTTCAGTGATGATGGCTCACGATTACCTGCGTTATCGCTTAACCGGAGCCGTACACGGTGAGCTCACCAATATGTCGGAAAGCAATTTCTTTAATGCCAACACAGGTTCATACGATAAAGCATTGCTGGAGCTGTTTGGCATTGAAGAATTGTGGGATGCTTTGCCACCGATCTTAAATGCCGATGAACTTGCCGGCGGCATTACTGCGAAAGCCGCAGAGCTGACGGGCTTAGCGAAAGATACACCTGTCTTCGGTGGTTTGTTTGACGTGGTCGCAACCGCTGTCTGTTCCGGTATTGATGCTGAGCAGCCAAAACTTAACTATGTGATGGGCACATGGTCAGTCACCTCAGGCATATCAAAAGACATAACCAAGATGGATCACAATTTTGTCTACGGTCATTACGCTGTGAAAGACCAATACATTGTGCATGAAGCCAGCCCAACTTCGGCCAGTAACTATGAATGGTTCGCTGATTACCTTAGTGACAATGGCGAGCTCGATCATGACACGATTGCGAACGAAGTCGCGAGTGTTTCCGATGATAGCCACGACTTGTTTTTTGTCCCATTCTTATATGGCTCAAACATGGGGCTAGGCATTAAATCTGGCTTTTATGGTTTAAACTCCCACCACAAACGAGGCGATTTGGTAAAAGCTATTTGGGAAGGCATTTTATTTTGCCATAACGTGCACTTACAACGCATGCGGCTACGTTTCCCTGAGGCGGATATTCTTCGCGTCACTGGCGGCCCCACAGCTTCTTCACAATGGATGCAAATGCTCGCCGATTTGACCGGTATGACCTTAGAGATACCGAACATTGAAGAAACTGGCTCGTTAGGTGCAGCCGCCATGGCAATGGTTGGAACCGGAGAACACACAGATTTGAACAGCGCTCTAACCGCATTTGACAGCGGAACACGCTGTATTGAACCGAACTCAGAAAAATTTGATCAGTACCAAACCAAATACGCACGCTACCTAAAACTGGTGTCGTTGTTTAAAGAATTCGAGGAAAGCAAAGATGACTAAACCCCTACTACAAATTGCACTGGACACTCCCGATCTAGACACCGCTCTGGCTACCGCAAAAAAAGTCAGTGGGTTTGTCGATGTTATTGAAGCGGGCACCATTTTGGCTTTTGGCGCAGGTGTACAATCGGTTAGAGAATTACGCCAACGCTACCCAGATCACACCATCGTGTGTGATATGAAGATTACTGATGCTAGCGCTATTTTGACTCGCATTGCACTTGAAGCCGGAGCCGATTGGGTCACCGTCAGCGCCGCCGCGCATTTAGAAACCATTCGCGCAGCTAAGAAGGTAGCCGATGAACTGGGCGGTGAAGTGCAAATTGAATTATACGGCCATTGGACAATGGACGATGCGCAAAGCTGGATTGATATGGGCATAACACAAGCCATTTATCACCGCTCGCGCGATGCAGAACTCGCAGGTGTAACATGGACTGATGCGGATTTAGAAAAGATGCATGCACTTTCGGGCATTGGTATCGAACTCTCTGTTACGGGTGGAATCGTACCAGCCGACTTACATTTGTTTAAAGAGATCAATGTGAAGTCCTTTATTGCTGGCCGAGCACTCGCCGCTGATAATGGCGAAGATGTTGCCACAGAGTTTCACCAAGCCATTGCTCAAAACTTCTCATGAGTTTACCGTGCTGAATACACCGTTAATGAATCGACACTATTTGTAAGGAACCATCATGTTTAGCAGCCAAAACAAATTTCGCTTAGGCCTGTATGAAAAAGCGATGCCAACCACATTGTCATGGGAAGAACGTTTCACCAAGGCAAAAGAAGCTGGCTTTGACTTTGTCGAAATTTCTGTGGATGAAACCGATGAACGTCGTGCCCGTTTAGACTGGAGCGATGCAGAAATCTACGAACTGCGCCGCCTCAGCGAAAAACTCGAAATGCCATTGCAATCCATGTGTTTAAGCGCTCATCGAAAATTTCCATTTGGGTCTATGGACGACGCTATTCGTAACGAGTCGTTATTAATTATGGAAAAAGCCATAGCCTTAGCTTACAAGCTGGGTATTCGTTGTATTCAAATGGCTGGCTACGATGTGTACTACGAAGAACAATCCGAGCAAACTCATCTTCGTTTTATCGATGGCATGAAGCAGGCTGTTAAAATGGCCGAACGTGCAGGTATCATGTTAGGTGTTGAAATAATGGATACGCCTTACTTGAATTCACTGGGTAAATTTGAAGTACTTAAACGTGAAATTCCATCACCATACTTTATGGCCTATCCGGATGTTGGCAACATTTCTGGCTGGAATTACGACGTCTGCACCGAATTGAAACTTGGGCAAGACCATATTGTACAAATACACTTAAAAGATACGTTACGTGTATCCGGCACATGTAAAGGTCAGTTCCGAGATCTCGTCATCGGTGAAGGCCAGGTTGACTTTCACGCCATCTTTACCACATTAAAAGAAATAGATTACGCCGCGCCTCTGGTGATTGAAATGTGGGCGCAAAATGATCAGTGGTTTGAAGATGTGATCGCCGCAAAAGCCAAATTAAAAGAGATTGCTAATAGCGTGGGCTTTGCACTCTAATTTCATATGACAACTTAGATCGCTAATGATTGCGGATCGTTAATGATCGCGTGAGAATCACTTAGAATTAGACAGCTGATGTTGGGATGGTTGATCTCGGGGAGATTGGAACGCGTAGCAAGATAACGTTGAGTCGTTGAGTCGTTGAGCGTAGAAGTTAACACTATATTCTACGTTCTACGACACATTTAACTTTCTGCTCTGTTCCATTTGAAGAGGTGTGTCCAGCTCTCTCAGCTGCGTTTGTAGCGCTCTAACATCTGACAAAGATTGGCAATTTCTAAGCGCAATTGCATTAAAATCTTCCACCTTTTCACTCAGCAATAGCGTATTGCGAATCAAACCCGCTTTAGACCAGACGTGCTTACACGTGGCTTCAGAGAGCTTAAGACTTAACGTCGAACCGGTGAGCTGTGGCGTCGATTGATCTATCGCGAATGCCATATCATTAACAGTGTTGTAGTGCATAAAGCGATGATGCATTTTATCTGAACCTAGGTATTTTCTAACATAGGTCAGTTCATGCCCATACTCATAGGTGAAACGTAGCTTATCAATAAATGATAGTGCTAAATCACTGCTGTCTAACCCAAGAGACGCAAGAATGCATTTACTCCCCTGGTTACACATTTCCAACGCTTCAGTACGCTCTATCTGAGTCGCGGAGCACACAAGAGCGATCAACAGTGGTTGTTTGATCAATAGTGCCAATGCGGTATCAGAGTTGGCTGCTAACCAAAGCATATAAAATTGATATTCACTAAAATCGTAGGTGTTTTGAAGCGCCTCAAGCGGGATTTGTCTCATCCACTCGTTACTGCTCGAAATTCCGAATGAATCAAACCCAACACCGAGATTTCCTTCAAGCTCTTCCATTTCGCCATCATGATATACGCGGTAAGTTGTTAAACCTTTATTCCACGGTAATATCTCGATATTAAAATCAAAGCCAAACTGAGATGTTTCAATTATTAAGTTATTTTTATGCATACCAGAAAATATATAATTTCGACAGACATATACATATTAGTCTAAGTTTGGGATTATGGAAACAAATTTATAACAAAGAAGGACATAGCGAAAGATCCACTTCCTAAAATAGCCGTTTTAATATATTTAATTTCGACCATTTATATATTTTTATGATCCTAAAGGATCTAATTTAAATATATGATCAAAGTTGCGCAATAATAGTTTATGCGCCTTTAAAATAATAACCCCATCAGGACTTTGGGAGGTAAAAACAACTATATTGGCATAGAAAAAGCGATCATAAATGATCAACAACATTAGAAATAAAAATAACAACTAATCAATAAAATCATACAGTTAGAACACAATTAGGTATAACAAATATAATAAATCGGATCAACTCCTGCCTAGACGCCACGTTAATGTCCTGCGTAAATGCATCGTATTGATCTTAAATAAGTTTAGGCTTTCTTGACGCATTTAGCGGTCACCATCATGTCACCGACACCATCCACTTTGCAGTCAATCTGATGATCTTTGCCCTCATTAATGCGTCTGATCACTGCTTTGGTACCAATTTTTAAAACAAGTGAGCTACCTTTTACCTTAAGATCTTTAACCATAATGATCTTGTCACCTTCTACCAACGACGTTCCGTTTGCATCTTTAATGCTCCGATCTTCGTCGACTTCTGAAGGGTTCCATTCATAGGCGCATTCTGGGCAAATGAGATTATTTTGATCTTGGTAAACGTACTCAGATTGACAATTTGGACAAGGAGGAAAAGGCATATGTGACCACTTACAAGTAAAAATCTATTAGTTTATGGTAATACCTTACACTCACTCAATCGAGCAAATAATAGGATTTATCGTTATCTTAGCCTGAAATGTTATCAGTAGAACATCGGTGAAATCGACACTTTGCCAATCATCAACGGAAAGTGTTTAGGCAACCCGTATGGTTACACATCAAAACTGCTCAATGATGATAACCTACATAGAGTTATCCTAAACCGATCGATTCCTATTTAAATAGCCTAGTCACAGCCCTAGCGCCCAAACTTTTGATCAACAACCACAGCATTATGTGCGTGTAAGCTTTCTTGATGCTCAATTTTGAATGAATAATCTTTCACGATATTCATTTGCTCTAAATGCTTTTTCAAACGCCTCGCTGCATCTTCACAAAACATTAAATTCTCGGCGTTTAACCTCGCAAATTCCTGTTCATCACTTCGCTTCACCGCAGTCTGTACTGGTGTCCCAATGGTGTCTTCCATTTGAACAATCAGTTCGCGTAAATCAGGCCATTCACAGCCGCTCATCGACAGACAAATATAAGCATAAGAACGCTGACTATGTGGCGTAGCCACCGACCCCTGTAGCGATTGCGCCCATTTTAGTAAATCGGCCTTATTGATCATGGCATCAGGAAACGTGGTCTCTATCGCTTCCGCATAGAGCTGCCGAGTCAATGAGGCAGAACATGGGCAAGTACTAGAGTACGGAATCGTCAACTCAAATTCATACTCATACCCTCGGGGACTTTTTTCAGCACGCACAACAATGGGATAAGACTGAAAACCACTTTCACCACTGAGCAAAGCGGGCTTTTTTAAAATTAAATCAAAACCAAACTCCACCTTCGCCGCCTGACTAATACCTTGTTGTGACGTAACCAAATCATCCAACAAAGTATCAATCGTCGTCCTATCAAAAGTGACATCATCCAGTCGATTCATCGCAAGATGCATACGGGACATATGGATCCCCTTAGACTCAGCAGCATCAAGACTTACAAAGACGTTCGCTTTAGCAGCAACTTGCATTAACACACCATTGGATTGCTTTAGCAAAAATGGAACGGCAATATCTTCCATACCCACCCACTGTAATGTATATGGGGTATCGTTATGGATATCGGATGTGACATCCGGTAGAACACGCTTTAACAAAATTTACTCCTGAAACTCACGGTTGAAAACAAGGCGTAACGTTGGCCTTCAATTCTTAGACTTGCTTCGATGACTTTGCCATCATTCACACAGTGAAAGTGCTGCTTAATCAATACATGGGTCATACTGCTTGCGCATCCCCTTTAATCACGATCTGCTGCGCCTTAATATCGACATCGAGATAGAAGCAGTCTTTTCTGCCCGTGTGACAAGCTGCACCCGACTGATTAACCAAACACAGCACCACATCACCATCACAATCAAAGGCCATGGATACCATCGCTTGCGTATGCCCACTGGTTTCCCCCTTGATCCACAATTGATTACGGCTGCGAGACCAATACGTCATACGCTGGGTCGACAAAGTCATATTCAGCGCTTCTTTATTCATCCAAGCAAACATCAACACATCTTTGGTTTTCGCATCTTGAGTGATCACAGGGATTAAGCCTGCTTCGTTAAAAAACAAATTATCAAGCACAGTATTGATGGGGAGATGATCTCCGTCAGAGTAGCCTTCAATTGAATGAAAAAAATTCCTAAACATATCGATTCATTTCCTTACTGGTTGTTCCTGTCGTTTAACGCTGGTGATTATGTACTGTGCTTGCTGAAGCAACGACGAAGAAGTATATAAGGGAAAAATCAATATTGATACGTTATAACATAACAATTAAGGAATTTTATGATTCTCACTTCCTTAGGCAAGGAATTGATATAAAAGAACATGAATAAATCTAATAGGATGATGAATAGATAGCATGAAGGCGCATTTTCAAGGCGAAAAAAAGCGGCAACATCACCTTTGATATTAAGCCGGATCTAAACCTTTTAGAGTACTTGGCACGATGATTTTATGAAACGGAGTAACGAAGAACATATAGACTTTACCAAACAGGTTGTGCACATGAACCACGGTGCTTGCGTGAATGATAGCGGTATCGCCTTCAGGTTCAACGAAAAAAGAAACTCGGACATTTAGGTGTTTGTCACAGTCTTCGAGTACGACTTCATTATCTGTGACACTGACCAAGGTAAAAATACCGACTCGCTCACCCACGGCATAGTCTGAACCTAACTTGTCTCCAGATACATCTTGTAGACCGCCCAAATTTTTCAAACCGAGCTTCGATACTATCGAGTTTCTCATCGACATAAGAACAGCCACCCAATCCGGTGTTTGCGTTGTTATTTCAAGAAATACGTCAATCGCAGTTTGATTGTTATATTTTATTCTCTTTGAGAAACTATCACTGAAATACGAACCAATTGAGTACTCATTCAATAATGACTTCTTTGGTATAGACATACGCTCTCCTTCAAAAGGTATACCCCCTCGCGCGAGGAAAATACGGGTTGGCAAAAACAGTCGCACTCAAAGGGAAAAACACCACTTAGTTCATCAACCTGTTAATGGTTGGTGCCATTGCCTCGGCCCACCGTTGATAGCCTTCGCTATTTGGGTGAAGTAAGTCAGGCATGAGTTTTTGATTTAATATTTGCTTATCGTCGATAAATATTTCATTGATGTTCAAAAAATAAACACTCTTATTATCGTCGAGTGAACGTATCAGTTGATTAATTTCTTGGTTTCTCAAGCGCATCTCATCGTTTGGAGAATGATTTCTCGGGAAAATACCCAGTAATAATATTTTAGACATTGGAAGTCGTGTACGCAGTTCCGATACAATGGCCGATATACCTTTAGCGGTATCTTCTGCGGGATCCATTCTCTGCCCTGTATTATTTGTGCCTATCATGAGTACCGTTAGTTTAGGGCTCATATTATCGACTGCGCCGTTCTGTAGACGCCAAAGAACTTGTTCGGTTTTATCTCCACTAAAACCTAAGTTAAAGGCGTTTTTGTCTTGGTAATATTGTTGCCAAACAGCTGAACCGGCCATCTCCCAACGATGGGTAATTGAATCCCCCAACATTAATAAATCTATTTCTGCATTTTTAGCTTGCTTAATCTTTGCATTATGCCTTTTTTCCCACCAATCTTTATCCCAAGCAACCCTTGGGCTGTCCGGTTTAACATTAGGAACGTTGTCATCCAAATTATTTGTGGCGGAACAAGACAAAGAAAAAGCCAATATAGGTATCAATAAAAATATTTTCATATTAATCATAAAGCTAAACTCCGGCGGCTAAGGGGATGATTACGAGCGAACTTCGAATCAAACGGATTAATAAAGCGGGTTAATATATATGGTGAAATGAAAAAATGCTAACGAATCATTTTTCCGGAGTAGCAACGTGTTACGCCCATATTTTCTAATCTAGGCCATTAATATGATTAATGTAGATTGCAGCATCTCGAATATCGAAGATGAAAGAGAAAATAATGAATCCCGTTATTAGTCCCGCCCAAATACGAAACCCTGTTGATTCGTTTACGTCAAAATAGGGCCGTTTAAGCAACAGTAATATTAATGCTGGCGACCAACAAACAAGGTGCATAATCGCGATACCGCCTCCCAAAAATGGTAGATCAAGAGCTGAATATATTGAGTGGCCGGTTGTCATAGAAATTACGAATCCACCCACCACCCATCGAGCCAAGTGGTGTTGCCGAACGAAGAAGATCCCCGCAACAAATGTACCGAGCAAAAAGATCAGCCATACCTTCACCCACATTGGCGTAAAAGCAAGAGCTTCTGCTCCGAATATGTCCAATGCTTCATGGCCAATAACATACTCTCGTTCTACGCCAAAAGCGGCACTTGAGAGGAGCAGAAGAAAAACGGAAGTAGCGATATTTTTTAAAACTGAAAACTTAATCAAACTCATCTTTTAACTCTTAGTTTACCGCCTTTTGGAATAGGCACAACAAGGCTGTCGGATTGCTGACTGCCCTACATCGATTTTTATGTGTTATACGGGAATGACCACTGTACCAAGACCAGTTGCAAAGCCACCCACTTTTACATTTATTACCATTGAATCATGAGACTCCACTGATGCTGTAATCATTGAAGTGCAATTCATAGCCCTTCCCTGTTCAAAAACATACTCATGGCCTAAAGCGAGATGCTCTGTAAGATAACAAGCTAATGCTCCACTAGAGCTACCTGTCGCAGATTCTTCTGATATACCAAACAATGGCGCAAAGTTACGACAGCTTGCTGTAAGATTACGTTCAGGGTCACAAAGTTCAAAAACATGAAAACCAACAACGTTATGTTTTTTGCAGAAGTCGGCGATAAGATCATCATCTGGCTCTATGGAATCTAAATACCCGTTAGGAACAGGAATAATCACATCAGCTAGCCCAGTTGAAATCACTTCAATAGGTAACGCCGTGCTTGCTAGTATGTGACTTTCAATACCAATAACGTTTGCAATCTCTTGGTATGTAAAACTATCTAATTTTTGAGGTAATTGCTGGTCCATTACGACCTTACCATTAGACTCGATTGTAACTGGCAGCATTCCAGCTTTCGTTCGTTGAACATACGAGCCTGCGGCAAGAATACCCTTTTGGTACATCGTAGAAAAAGTCGCTAGCGTCGCATGACCACAAAAGTCAACTTCTCCAGTTATCGTAAAGAAAGACACCTCATAATCAGCGACGTCATCACTGGAAACAAACGCCGTTTCTGAATGCTCTACCGCTTGTGCAATTTTTAATTTTTGATCATCAGATAGTTGGTCAGCATTCAAGACAATACCTGCGGGATTTCCGCCTTTTCCGTTTTCAGTAAATGCATTTACCAAAGCGACTTCGATATTCAACAACAACTTTTTCTCCGTAGAACGCCTAACATCACCCAACCGATAAACACGCAGTGGTTTTTGGTCTTCAGCCAGTGAAATGGATACCTTCAATTTTTTTAAATTTATCTCGTCATTTCTTCCAACGTATCGCCATCCACGAGATGAACATTCGTGGTGTAATACGCTAGGCTATATTCGATATCTAGTGAAAAATAGACACTTTGTTTAAGGTGCCGTTTTATCGACTCTTCTAGCTCTCGACTTAACGTTAGCGTGAACTCTTCATCTCTATGAGGTTTAGTGAGCAGCGATATTGTAATGAGAATGTGGGAATATTTATATTCCGAGCAAGGATAAGCTCTAGATTTACATACCCCGGCACTGGAATCTTTTTTATTAATAATTTTTTCAATGACATCAAACACTTCTTTCGTGTCTATATCCAAGTTGTCAGAATATTTAATTTCTACATGTGGCATACGAATGAACTCCTGAGTGCATATTTCCATGATCAGCTTTAAAACAAGTTAACGAAACTCAAAACTGGCGATCAGAATGGCAAAACTTAACATACTTTTCATCGGACTAGATACCTATAAAAACTCGTTGAAATTACTTGATATTGGGAGTCATACCAATCCCCCTATGATGGTTAGATATCTAAGTCCCAAAAAAACCAACATAAATGATTATGATTCTCATTTCTATTTACAAGATAGCATTGCCTCTGTAAACTCCTTTCCAAATTACCTATCTAGGAAAGAGAAGATGAATTTGAATCGTTCATTTATAACAAAGTTAGTTGCGCCTATTTTCTTATCTGTTGCTTTTAGTGCTTCAGCGGACGTCATTCAAGTGACGGATATCGCAGGTCGTAAAGTAAGCCTAGACCCAGAAAAAATTGACAACATCGTCTTGGGTGAAGGCCGTTTAACCTACTCGTTGGCATTATTAGACAAAGAGAATCCATTAGAGAGAGTGGTTGGTTGGAAAGACGATTTAATCCAATATGACCCTGATGCGTATCGTAAATATTTAAAAGCTTTTCCTCAGATCGCTAACATTGCAAATTTGGGAAGTCCTTACACTGGCGACTACAGCTTAGAAAAGATCATCACACTTGATACTGATTTATTTATTCTTAACTTGGGTAATTTATTAAAAGCACAAGAAAGCGGCTTGTTAACAAAACTTGAAAAAGCAGGCATTAAAGTCGTCTTTGTCGACTTCCGTCAAAGACCTACTCAAAACACGGTTCCAAGCTTATTAATGCTCGGTAAAGTTCTAAACCGGGAAAAAGAAGCCAATGAATTCATCGATTACTATGTGGAACAAATGCGTGTTGTAAGCTCAGTTGTATTAGCGAAACAACCAGAAGAGCGCCCTATCGTTTTCATTGAACGGGCGGCGGGCTACAACCCTGATAAATGTTGCAGTACATTTGGCGCTGCAAATCTAGGTCGCTTGGTTGATGAAGCGGGCGGTATCAACTGGGGAAGCCGCAAGATTTCTGGTTTTAGCGGATCGGTAAACCCTGAGGTTATCTTCAGCGACAAACTGGATTACATCATTGGCACAGGCGCGAACTGGGCAGAAGCGAACCCAAATACTCAAGCAGTATTACTCGGTTACGAAGCAACATCTGAACTCGCTCAAGAACGTCTACAAGCACTTGCTGATCGTAAAGGCTGGCCAGAGCTAGAAGCCGTTAAATCTAAGCATTTCTATTCTATGTACCACCAGTTTTATAACAGCCCATACCATTTCATTGCGTTGCAAACATTTGCAAAATGGTTTTACCCAGAAGACTTTAAAGACCTTGATACAACGGCCAACTTCATTGAATTGCACGACCGTTTTCTTCCTATCGACTTCAGCGGTGTGTTTTGGCACAAACTTAAATAGTTCGTTTATATGACTCAATAGGTTTTCTTTTCTCTGCTGCTTATCGGTATTAGAAAGAAAACCTTTTAGGAGTATTTAAGTGAATCAAGCTTCTTAAATCCTCTTTTTACTCAAGATTAAGTGCCCTCTTAATGTTTACTCTTTTTATAGTTAGGTTGGTTTTATGACCAGTAATACCCAAGATTTGAAAGAATTACACGCCACAACCGATACCGATATCGCACCGTATGTATTGAAGAAGCAAAATGACCTCATTCATGGCTTTGTCGCCAGTGAAGCGAAAAAGGTTCAAATGCTAGTATTGGTCGTTGCTTTATTAGTGGCGAGCCTGATTATTGATGTCAGTATTGGCCCAGGTAATTTTTCACTATCTACCGTTCTTGATGTTCTGTTAGACCGTTCATCTCACGGGGTTAAACTTGACGTCATTATTTGGGATTACCGTCTTCCTATCGCCGTGACCGCCGTGATTGTGGGTGCTATGTTAGGGATTTCGGGGGCTCTCATGCAGACCTTGCTAAACAATCCCCTCGCCGAGCCTTTTACGCTGGGCGTCTCTTCTGCGGCGAGCTTTGGCGCGGCATTAGCCATTGTCGCAGGTGTGGGTTTCGCGGCCAATATTGGTTCCTTTTTAGTCACGCTAAATGCCTTTGTTTTCGCACTCGGAACATGCGGATTGCTCTTGCTACTCATGCGTTTAAAAGGTGTTGGCACTCAAACCATCATATTGTTTGGCATAGCGATCTTCTTTGCGTTTAATGCGATGCTGGCGATGATGCAATACGGCGCATCTGAAACACAGTTACAGCGCATCGTCTTTTGGATGTTGGGCTCTTTAAATCGTGCCAGTTGGTTACAGATCTTTTGGGGATCCGCTTTATTATGTGCCGTAATGCCATTTTGTATGATGCGAACATGGCAATTAACGGCTTTACGATTAGGTGAAGAAAGCGCCCTCAGTATGGGGATCGATATTGCTCGATTACGCGTTGAAATCCTGATTTGCATTTCATTATTGGCGGCGACCGCAGTGGCGTTTGTCGGAACAATTGGTTTTGTCGGGCTTGTTGGGCCACATATTGCACGATTGTTGGTCGGTGAAAACCAGCGTTACTTTATTCCTCTTTCTGCTTTACTTGGCGCACTGATGTTAAGTGTTACTTCCATTGTCAGCAAATCCATTACTCCAGGTATCATTTACCCAATCGGTATCATCACCGCGTTAATTGGTGTCCCTGTGTTCTTAACCATTATTTTAAAACACTCCAAGGAGCAATCGATATGAGTTTATCCGTTTCTAATTTAAGCGTCGGTTATGACGCTCATAGCGTGCTCAAAAGCTTAAATATCTCACCGTTAGAAAAAGGCTGTTTTACCGCTTTATTAGGGGCTAATGCTGCCGGAAAATCGACCTTATTTAAATCGATCGCTGGCTTAATTAAAACGCAGTCTGGCGAAGTATTCTTGGACGGAAAAGAGCTTAAAACCTATTCAAAAATACAACGCGCCCGCGACGTGATCTATTTGCCGCAGTCGTTTTATAGCAGTTTGGCGTTATCGGTATTTGAGTCGGTGTTGGTGTCGTTTAAACAAAACTCTGGCTGGCGAGTAAAACCCGATGATATAAAACAAGTCGCTCAGGTTTTAAGCTTGCTCAATATCGAACATCTGGCTAAGAAAAACATCAGCGAACTCAGTGGTGGTCAAAAACAGCTCGTGGCGTTAGCGCGTATCTTAGTGGTAAACCCGAAAGTCATTTTACTGGATGAACCGACAAGCGCATTGGATTTGCACCACCAACTGTCCATTTTAACGGTGATCAAGAAACTGACCATAGAGAGAAACTTCATAACCATCGCAGCACTGCATGATGTGAATTTAGCCGCCAAATTTTGCGACCAAATTATGCTGCTGAATAAAGGCGTGATACAAACTCAAGGTGACGCCCTCGACGTTTTAGCCATGCCAGAACTTGGAGAAGCCTATAAGGTGAAAACAACGTTAGAACATGGGAGCAAGGGTCAGCTTTATCTGGATGCCGAATTATTACGAGAAGAGACGCAGCGTGTCATGGCATAACTTCACTTGGGCTTAACATAAAGCTCCGTAATTTCGCCGAACTTACCTCTCGCATAAATAGTCGAGCACTCAACCATAACTCCGCACTAAAAAGGGGGAAGAGAAGGTTTTAATAGAGAGTCTATGTGTTATGTTTTTACAACTTCACTGTAAAAACGTGCCAGACCGTTGTTCAACACAGAATGGCACTCGCTATCTTTGTCAATATCCCCGTCAACTAAATCGGTGCCTAATAATGGAACTGAAACATAAGCGCTCTCAATGATAATTCCTGACATTGTCGTTAATACTTCTTTTAAAGACTCTATTGCATGGATAGCGCGTGGCGAAGTATTGATTAACATAATCGGAATATCAGAGAACTCATAGCTACTGACTAACCAATCTAATGCATTTTTCATTGGCGCACTAATGCCATGAGCATATTCTGGGCTGGAAATAATTATTCCCGCTGATAATTTAAGTTGAGATTTAATGTCATCGAGTGCAGGAATTGCTTCACACTCCAAATCAGGATTAAACAAAGGTAACTGGCTAATATCACCAATTACAATATCAATATGATCTGGGGAGGTCTTTACTAATGATTTTAAAGCTGCTGAATTATAGGAATCTTTTCGAAGGCTCCCTGATAATGCGAAAAACTTAACTCTTTTCATTGAACACCATTACCATGAGAAAAACATAGATACCATGAATCCTTACTAAGAAGGAATTAGGCCGAAATTATTGCATTCTACTTGATGTGGGGAGTCATACCAACGCCGTATTCAGAAGCTTGTTAACACTAGATGACCAATTAAAGAACGGAGTAAACGAAAACCGAGGAGCATGACGTGAGCAACTTGATAGAATCATTCCCAGCAAGTGATAATTTTCGCATGCCAGGAGAGAACGAAGCACACAGCGAAATATGGATGGCATGGCCAACTCGAAGCGACAACTGGCGCTTAAATGGGAAACCTGCTCAGAAAGCATTTGTAGAGACTGCAATTGCGATAGCAAAAGCGACTCCAGTCATTATGCTTGTTCCACATGATCAATTGACCAACGCACGTGCCCAGTTACCTTCTCTAATCACAATTATTGAAATGGAATACAATGATAGCTGGATGAGAGACATTGGTGCGACCTACGTAGTCAGTGAAAATGGCGAGCGTCGAGGCATTAGTTGGGAATTTAACGCATGGGGAGGACTCGTTGACGGACTATATTTCCCATGGGATTTCGATAATGCTGTGGCCGGAAAGATGTTAGAGATAACTAAAGATGATCTCTACCAGGCACCTCTTGTTTTAGAAGGTGGCTCTATTCATTGTGATGGAAATGGTACCGTTTATACGACAGAAGAATGCCTATT
>NZ_JBTAMQ010000003.1:0-41960 GCF_054404255.1 Vibrio phycocola | reverse complement strand
AGGCTTTTTTACATCTGCATATTGATAGTTGGCGCCGCTTGGTAGCGCATCTCGTTCTTTTGATAGAGAGCGGGACCGGAGGGTTGGTGAGGCTTGGTCGTGGACCTATAGCTCCTAGGAGTCTATTCTGTGCTGCAACTTGGAATTCGTGAGTGATTGAGTTGTTTGACCGTGAATCCTTTCTCAATAAATAAGTCGATCAAATTGTCATTACCAACAAAGTGCAAAGCGCCTACGGCCACAAGATAGCGTCCCTGTGGATTTGGTAGCCAGTGTCCGTTTGTGAGTTTATCTATCCAATCGTAATTCCGTTCTTTATTTAATGTACTGTTTATTTGAGCTGGGAGTTCCGACTCCTGAGTGATTGTTGCTAATGATGGTAGATGCCCAGTCGCCCAGCTTTCAAACAAACATGGAATCATTTCGTTTGCCTCATCCCAAGAATCTAACGTAGAGATTAACAGTTCAGCACCATCTTGTTCAAAGCTTGAGAGGGCATCAATTTGAAACTGTAACGTTTCCAGAGCAATGATACTGCGGTCAAATTGTTGAGCTTGAGAAATCAAATACTGATCGATACCCAGATCGGATTCATACCCCAACTGTTGAACTTGGCCGATTTGCAATTTCAGAGCACTTAGCCAAGGAGCAAGTCGCATTAGAACGTCGTTACTCATATTTAAATCACGAGCTATCTGTTCCAGTTGTTTTTTTTGAGGTGAATCGAGTACATCTCGCGTCGTTAAATTGGTGGGGGGTAGCTGAATATTATTATCTGTCGAAAGATCAGCTTCAACGATCAATCCGTCACTGGTTTTCAAAAAATTGAGCACAGAAGTGGGTAAAGGATACATTGATTGAGCACCGACATGAATCGTACCCATTAACATAAAGGTCGTATTGCCTTTGGTCGCCTGCCAGTATAGTGGCTCAGACTTGGCAAAAAAAGACAGTAGGCATAAGCCAGCACATAACCATTTCGGAAATCTCATTGCAGTATCCTTTTATTGTTCAAGTTGATGTATGAAGTCGCGCAACGCTGCATAGAAGCCGTCCGTTAAAGATACGATAGGTTGACTCCAGATTGAACTTGTAGACCACTTTACTATTGAAATTTGATTGAGTCATCGCCGTAATATCATAGTGACATAGAAAGTAAGATTGTGGGAAACAAGGTCCGAGTGCTAGAATAGCGACCAAATTTTGGCTCGCAATATTTGAATCGCGTAAGCAGTTTCAACAAGGTAAATATGATGACGGTTAAAACACGTTTTGCACCAAGCCCAACAGGCTTTCTTCACGTCGGTGGCGCACGTACAGCGCTCTATTCTTGGTTATACGCTAAAAGCCAGGGTGGCGAATTTGTACTTCGAATAGAAGATACGGATTTGGAGCGTTCAACTCAAGAAGCAGTGGATGCTATTTTAGAAGGTATGAATTGGCTAGGTTTGGAGTGGGATGAAGGTCCATATTACCAAACGAAACGTTTTGAACGTTATGATGAAGTTGTTGAACAACTGCTAGCTGCAGGTAAAGCATATAAATGTTACGCATCTAAAGAGTTACTCGATGAGGTTCGCGCCGAGCAGGAAGAGAACAAGCAAAATCCTCGCTATGATGCGGCTCACCCTAAAATTAAAGCCGCAAATGATGCAGCTCAAGAAAACGACCCATTTGTTGTACGTTTCCGTAACCCAACCGAAGGCAGTGTTGCATTTGATGACCAAATTCGAGGGACAATTGAAATAGGCAATGATCAGCTTGACGATTTGATTATTCGCCGTACAGATGGCTCTCCAACATATAACTTCTGCGTGGTGGTTGATGATTGGGATATGGGCATTTCTCATGTGGTTCGTGGTGAAGATCATATCAATAACACTGCTCGTCAAATTAACATTTACCTAGCGCTCGGTGCAGAAGTGCCTGTGTTTGCGCATTGTGCAATGATTTTGGGTGACGATGGTGCCAAGTTGTCTAAGCGTCATGGCGCGGTTTCTGTTATGCAGTATCGTGATGAAGGGTATTTACCTGAAGCGTTAAAAAACTACTTAGTACGTCTAGGCTGGTCTCATGGCGACCAAGAGATATTTTCCGAAGCGGAAATGATAGAGCTATTTAGTCTCGAGACTATCAGTAAGTCAGCTTCTGCGTTTAATACCGATAAGCTACTTTGGTTGAATAACCACTACATTAAAACGTCAGATCCTAAACATGTTGCTAAACACCTTGCGTGGCACTATGAAAACCAAGGTATCGATGTGACAAATGGCCCACAGGTTACAGATGTCATCCAGCTCGTTGGTGAACGTTGCAATACCTTGGTAGAGCTCGCCAATCAGTCACGTTACTTCTACGAAGATTTTACTGAGTTCGATGCTGGTGCCGCCAAAAAACACTTGCGTGGTGTTGCGAAAGCCCCTCTTACTCTGGCATTAGAGAAGATAGAAGCCATAACTGATTGGAACACAGAGTCACTTCACCAAGTGATCGAAGCTGTTTGTGCTGAGCTTGAGGTTGGTATGGGTAAAGTAGGCATGCCATTGCGAGTTGCTGTTTCAGGAGGTGGTCAATCTCCTTCCGTTGATGCAACGATGGCGTTAATCGGTCAAGAGCGAGTCTTGGCGCGAATTAAGCTTGCGATTGCATTTATTGAACAACGCGAAGCGAATGCTCAGTAAGAATAATTTACTCAAATATGTGAAATAATGTAAAACTTCGACTATATTTTGGCTTTGGTCGATTTCTTGACTAAAGATCTCAAATTTGAGTTGTATAAATTACACTATTTTAGAATAAATGAGATATAGTTGATAAACAAACACTGTTCGATTAGAGTGGTAGATATAATTACTGTTGTTTAACAGGTTTATTCTCATAATATAGGAAGACAAATAATGAAAAAATTAGCAGTAGGTATTGCAGCAGCTCTTATGATGAGCTCTAGTGCGATGGCAGAAGTTTATGTAGGTGCAAAAGCAGGTTCAACTTGGACTAATGATGCATGTATTGTAGGTGGAGCTTGTGATGATGATTCTAATGGATATGGCGCCTTTTTAGGCTACCAAGCTTGGGAAAATGTTGCTCTTGAACTAGGTTACGATGATCTGGGCAAGTTTACTGGCGAAGGCATGGATGATGAAAAAGTTAAAGCAATTACTTTCGCGCCAAAATTCGCTATTCCAGTTGCTGATAAATTTGATGTTTACGGTAAACTTGGTGGTGCATGGGTTGAGTACGGCGATGAAGACGATATGTCAATCCTTGGTGCTTTCGGCTTTGATGTACACGCTACTGATAACTTGTCAGTTCGTCTTGAGTACCAAACACTTACAGACGTGAATAACGATATTGTGCGTGCAGAAGTTAATGCAACTACCATTGGTCTACTTTACAAATTTGGTGGCTCAGAGCCAGCAGTTGCAGCTCCTATTGTCGCTGAAGAAGTTGCGCCAGTAGTTGCAGCCCCTGTTGTTGAAGCACCTATGGTTAAAGAAGTAGAGCCAAAAATCTTAAGTATGCAATTAGATACTTCTAGCAGCTTTGCGGTTAACAGTGCAGTTTTGTCTGATGCAGGAAAAGCGGAAGTTGCTAAAGTAGCTATGGTACTGTCAAAGCACGAAGAAGCTGTTGTTAGTATCACAGGTCATACTGACTCTACTGGCTCTGAAGAGTACAACCAAACATTATCAGAAGCTCGTGCTCAAGCCGTTGCGGACGAAATCATCAGTGCTGGCATCGACGCATCTCGCGTAACTGCTATGGGTAAAGGTGAACTAGAACCTGTTGCAGATAACGAAACTGTTGAAGGTCGTGAAATGAACCGTCGTGTTGAAATTGACGTACCTTCATTCGACTACGAAGAAATGGTTAAATAAAAGTAGTTTAACTACTCTATTATTTAGATCGAAATGGAAACCGAAGCATTCGCTTCGGTTTTTTTATTTCAAAGCAATACTGTTCAGGCGCCCCATAAAAATTAGCAAATCTAAGTGTTTTTTATGAGCGGTGAGAAGTGCTTTCTTGGTTTTTGTATATGCGGCGAGTTTTCCATGCTTTTGAATGGAACACACGACACTATGAAATTTACATTTTCCTTCACTATCGTAAGTTCGCCAAGCCGCAATATAGCAGGCATCTCTGTAGTCGGGGTTTTCTTTGGTAGGGCGAGGTTTATAGATGATTTTAGGTTCTAGAGTATGAGGGAGTCTTGTCATTAAGTAAGGATCTTTAAGTAGTAATCTCCAATGCTTTCCCCACATTTCACTACCAAGTTGATTACGCAATAAGATTGCTTTTTTGAGTCCGTTCTTTTCACCAATACGAATAAACCCCACCGAGCGATGAAGTACTTTATCATCTGGTGTATGTATATGGATCTTATAGGCCGTTTTTGCTCTAGAAATAAAACGATGACCTGTATTGGTGTCAAGGTTGCTTTTTGTCATTCGCATCTTATCTATATAATTATTATTAGCGATAATAGACTAAGTTTTGTTCAATTTGAAGAGTATAACGGTGACAAGAAAGTAGTTTTGTTAATCGAAATGGTAAACGCTGAGATATATCACAAATATTTTGATGTAATGTGTATAAATATTTGAGTTTTACTCCAGTTAACTTGTATTCAAGAAGTTAACGTAGAGTTTTAGAAGCAATGTTACGAAAGCGATATCGAGCTGGCGATCAGATAAAAACGTTTATAGGGCTTCTTTGTGTAAGACTCAGTAGAAAGGAGATCCTGTTTAATTTAGGTTGTTTCACTTGCATCTTTTTGTTTGATGACTTTATGTCCATCTTCAGTTACGCCTCTTTTCCAATAGCTACTGATATAAATATTTTCTTTGGGAATCTCTTTTTCGCTGCGGAAGTAGTTACGTAGTGCTCTCATGGAATCAAATTCGCAGGCAACCCATACCGAAGCTATGCCGTCTAACCAGGGTAATGCTTTCACATTTGGCTCTAGCATTTCGTCTTCCACTAACCACTTAATTTGAAAGTTGCTTGGGGCATCTAGGGGCTGTATATCATCTTGTGATGTCACTTTAATAACAGCGTATCCTTTTGCTTGTTTGGGCAGTTGACGAACTTTCGCTGTTAGTGCAGGTAATGCCGTCATATCGGCAACGGTAAAGAACCAATCCGCATCGAGGCTTAACTCACTAATTTTACCCGGTCCGGCGATATTGATTGTATCTCCTATTTGCGCACTCATTGCCCAACGAGCCGCAAACCCGCAATTTAACTCTTCTGTTGTATGTCGTACGAAATCAATTTCTATCGTGCTTTGAGCTTTGGACAAGTGTCGAATAGTATACGTTCGCAATATTGGCCGTTCTTCAACGTTTAGTGTGGTTAGATCCGTCCCACCTGTAGTATTGAATTGAAGTTTTACATAACTCCCTTCGCTGTGGTCAGGGTAATCGGATAAATCTTCACCTTTCAATGTAATCCGCTGCATGTTTGGTGTTATTTGTTCAGACTCAATAACTGTAAATAGCTTGGGTGCTGGTTTCTTCATTTTCTTTTGCATATTCATGAATTTGTTGTTCTCACGTCTAGTCGTTTTTAATAATGTGTATGACACCGTATATTAAATTTCATATTGATAAACCTAGATCTCAACGCGAATGCGTCAATTACACTCGAGCCAATTTTAATTGACGCCACAGACGACCATCAATAGCCGAAAACCCTATGGCAATTAATCCCATCCCAATTAGGTGGATACGTTCAAGAGACTCATTTAAAAACAGAGATCCAAGAATGATGGCAGAAACAGGTACGAGTAAAGTGACCAATACAGCATTCGTCGCGCCTGCGAGCTCTAAAATTCTAAAATAAATCACATATGCCGCAGCCGTAGACAGTACGGCTAGCCCTATAATAGCCCCCCATGTTACGGCGTTGGTTGAACTTATGTCGATTGCTCCATCGACAAACAGCGTTAATGGAAGCAATACTATGGTAGACGCTGTTACCTGTCCGGCAGCTGTGACTATCGGTTTCACTTTTAATGATTTAAACCTTCGTCCATACACCCCAGCAAAAGCGTAAGATATTGCCGCCGCGACAATAGCCAGTTGGGCTAATACGTTACTCTCACTGCCTAAAGTGGGCACGCCGATCATGACAACAACACCAGAAAAACCGAGAAAAATGCCCACCAGTTTTAATGGTGTTGGCTTTTCATCAGGGAGTAACAAACCGGCTACCACGACGGTAAAAATGGGTGTGGCGGCATTTAGGATAGACGCAATCCCTGAAGCAATCTGTGTCTGCCCCCAAACAATCAAAACAAAAGGGATAACGTTGTTAAGTAATCCCATGCCTAAAAATGCTAACCAGATTTTAAAATCTTTGGGGGGACGCAACCCGAGCGCTGTGACGACTCCCCATAATACGAGAGCTGCAATACCGACTCGGAGCGTGACGATAGTGAGTGGCGGTAAGGAATTAACAGCAATACCAACGAAAAAGAAAGAGCCACCCCATAATAGAGAGAGGAAAATGAGTAGTAACCAAACCTTTGTGTTCATCGTGTGACTGATCGTCGCTGTCATGATTTTATTCCTAGTAGCAGCAAGATACATCGATTGTAATGAAGGGAAGTTCGAAAAACATCTGATTCTTGTGTCATATTTACGTTTCTCGGCTTGAGAACATAGAAATTATTCGTTAGCAAGAATCGGATGTTACTTTGAAAACCGTTATGATTAAGTAATGCTCATATTAATGAACCAATGAGTCTGCTATGCCTAAACCATCTGAAACTGACATGCAAGCTGCCGTTTTTCATCGAGATTCTCTGTTTGATGGGAAATTCTACTACGGTGTGATTACG
Organism: Vibrio phycocola; assembly: GCF_054404255.1. Lineage (NCBI taxonomy): Bacteria > Pseudomonadati > Pseudomonadota > Gammaproteobacteria > Vibrionales > Vibrionaceae > Vibrio > Vibrio phycocola. The sequence continues at coordinate 35,116 of NZ_JBTAMQ010000003.1, read as the reverse complement.
ACAGGTGTTTTCTGTCGACCATCTTGTTCAACCAAAGCGGCTAAATCAGAGAACCTTAGATTTTTTTATGATCAAGAGTCGGCGATGATCGCTGGCTTTCGCCCATGCAAGCGTTGTAACCCTGCTAGCGTTAATGAAAGGAGCACTAAGTTAATCGAGGTCGCTCGCTATATAGAGGAACATGCTGATACTAAGATGACGCTTACTCAACTGGGTCATATCGCAGGTTTGTCTTCCTCGCAACTTCAACGGTCGTTTAAAGATATGTTTGGTTTATCACCAAAACATTTTCAGGATGCTGTAAGAATGCGAAAGTTCAAGCGCAGTCTAAAAGAAGGTGAGAGTGTTACTGATGCGATTTATTCATCTGGATTTGGGTCTCTAAGCCGAGTGTATGGCGAAAAAGCTCGTAATATTGGCATGCCTCCTAAAGCGTATAGAGCAGGTGGACAGGGAGAAGTGATCTACTACGCATGTCGAGAAACCGCTCTTGGACAGATGATTATGGCAGCAACTGATAAAGGGGTGTGCTCTGTACAGTTTGGTGATAACCGTGAGTCTTTGATCTCTCTTGTGACAAAAGAGTTCCCAAAGGCGCAACTTGTCCTCTCAGAGGCGCAAGATAAACCCGATTTAGACTGCTGGATACTCGCTCTCGATAACCATATCTCTCATGGCGCACCGAAACCTGAAGTTCCACTCGATATCAAAGGCACCGTATTCCAGATCAAAGTGTGGAACTTTCTCATTAGTATCGCAGAAGGAGAGGTCGTGACGTACGGTGACGTTGCTGAAAATATTGAAAACCCTAAAGCGGTTCGAGCTGTTGGTACTGCTTGTGGTAAAAATCGCATTGGTGTACTTATCCCTTGCCACCGAGTATTACGAAGCGACGGAACGCTGGGAGGGTACCGCTGGGGTGAGGAGAGAAAAAAAGCATTGCTGAAGATGGAAAAGAAAACCGAGTCTCGATAAAAAAGACTTAGCGATAGTTCATCACTAAGTCTTTATTTTTTGGCGCTCCCGACAGGATTCGAACCTGTGACCTGCCCCTTAGGAGGGGGCCGCGCTATCCAGCTGTGCCACGGGAGCATAGTTATATATAGTACTGAAATATTTGAATAAGTTAACTATTAAACTCGTATTTATAACTGTTTGTGCATAACATCGCCAATTTGGATACTTGAAGCCAGATTGGGTTGGTCGACATGCAATTCAGCTTCGTGTTCATAAACTCGGCCTACGGTTAACGTGATATTACTCTTGGTTACTTTATTGCGTGGGATACCACGCTGATCGATAAATGTACCGGTATGCCATAATTGTAATTTGTCACCTTCTTTTACTCCGTGGATGCGTCCGAGATCCATCATAACGAGCCCATCTCGTTTTACTATTATTTCAGGTAAAGTGATTTTACAAGAAAGGTTGGACTCTAGATCGAGCATTATTTGACGGCTTAAATTTAATAACATTTCTCCATAAGTTGATGCCCAGAAGCGAGCGCTTTGGGTATCAATGCGGCTGGTTTTTGGAAAAGGCCAACGAGCAACTTCTCGATAATTACGCGCCATTATTTCATTTCCCGTTTTTCCATCGAACACTCTCAGTTCAAATGCAAACTGGCGATTAATAATTTCATTACCCGCGTTATCTACCGCAATAGTTGCGGTCATATCGGTAATGTTTCCCGTTAATAGGTACTGCACGGATTTATCTTCCGCTATCATTTTAATGCGTTCTGGGCTTTCTTTATTTATTCCATAGTTGGTGGTGCCGACGGAGATAAAGCTACGAGCTTCTTGTTTTAACTGACGGTGAAGAATTTCGGCAAAGTCATCGCCTATATTATAAAGTTGACCCATTACCGCTTGCTGAGGTGACTCTAAATTAAAATTACCAACAAGAAATGTCTTTTTATACTGCTCTACGTGGCAACCCATTGCCGATGGGTAGATGTCAATTTTTGCCCTCACCAACATTTCATCATTGATAATATTGCGACTTTCCACCAGTACATAGCGAACTTCATGGTTGGTAAAGATGAATTCATTCTTGTTGGCGTTCAATAGAGGGTAAAGATTACTGATGCTACCAATGTCGGCTCCAGAGAAGTTTACAGCTTGATAAATCGCATCTTCTAACGCTTTTAAACGAGCTTGCTCTTGAGTGGATACAATGGCTGAACGACCTGTTACCTCGTACCATGCGGAATTAGCAGCTGATGAAAATAGCATCAGCGAAGCGAGCAGCAAGTTGGCAATAAATTTTATTTTCATTGAATTATTCCAGTTAGGTACGGTTTTTGCTTTGTATTTAACAGTTATATAGTCCGGCAAGACTTTTCTAACTGTTGAATAAAGAAAAGCAAAGAGCGTTCCAGTTTTATCGTCAAAATTTGGTCGCCGTGCAGCCTGGGTATATTTGGAGATGAAATTATGAAAAAATTGCTAATGTTAGCCCCCATATTTTTGTTGACGGCGTGCTCGTTTGCGCCGATCTACAATGGTAAAGAACCTTATAGTGGAACTGAGTTTTTGTTAGCTCAGAGCCCTCGTCATACTCTTGATTTCTTCGTACAAAGCATGACAGAAGATTTGATTGTGTCGAACACCAGTGTTACCGCTCGTACACCGATAGCTGTAACGTCATTTGTTGATCTGCAAAATATGGATATGACGAACTGGTTAGGGAATTCAGTATCAGAGAGCTTTATCAACCAATTTCAGCAACGTGGCTTTAAAGTTGTCGACTATAAAACCACAGGATCGATTCAAGTTACTCAGATGGGCGACTTCGCATTGAGTCGAAATTGGAAAGATCTCGCTGAGCAACAAGATATTCAATATGTCTTAACGGGTACAATGCTGCGTCAAGAAGGTGGTGTCTTGGTTAATGCTCGAGTGGTAGGAATGAAAACTCGCATCGTCGTTGCGACGGCACAAGGGTTCTTACCTGCAGATCGTATCGGGAGAGATTTAGATACTCTGAATACGATGCGAACAGAAGACGGTGTTATGATTCGCTCTGACCCGACGATCACTCAGCCTTATACTGTTATTCTTAGACCATAGGAATCAATGTGATGAAAACGTGGATTTTAGTTCTACTGATGTCATTTATGATGGTGGGATGTCAACAAATGCAGCCTTTAGCGATTGATGAATGGTTGAATGCGGTAGGGTATGCCTCGATAAGTGAACAGAAAGGCAAGAACGTTGAAGAAAAACAGGTTCGAGCTATGCGAGCCTCTAAACTTGATGCTTATCGTGAGTTAGCTGAACAGGTTTATGGTATGCGAGTCAGTGGTCGTGCTGAATTGAAAGACCAACGTTTAGGGGCAGAAGGAACGACAGGTGCGGTCGACGGCATTATTCGTGGAGCCGAGGTCGTTCGTAGTTATAAAGTGGGCGATAGCTATGTCACTGAACTTCGATTGAACGTTGATAAAATGAGCCGGCTTCGAGATTATGGTGAGGTTCAACAAGTACCAGATAAGCGTCAACAAACGATTTTCTAATTCAACATATTTATCTAAACAAGTCATGTCACTCCAAATTGACTCAACTGTTGTTTATCTTCAGCGCATAATAAATAACAGTGATACGAACAAAAGCGGCAACCTAGGTTGCCGCTTTTGTTTTTTAAATCTTGATAGAACTTCAATAGGATACGTTAACTTTATAGGGTAGGAGAGCGTTTAGTTACGCTTTAATATTGGTGCCCAATGTTGAAATTGATTTTGTTTGACCATCAGCACTGTATGTCATACCCATTTTATTTTGGCTTTGATTTAGAATGTTATTGAGTTTATTGAAGCTAATATGAGCGCGCTCTAATGCTTGACCATTTACATCGTTGGCGATATGGCATTCACGAATAACGGTTTGAATTTGCTCAACTAGCTGGACGTTTGCTTCATCTTCAGTCAGGCTCGTAACGTCTGGATGAGCTTCTATCCGTTTGTCAGTGTCACTAATTGTGGTGACCATTACCATTTTCTGTTTTGCGAGTTGTTCAATATCACTTGAGATTCGTTGTGTGATCGCGTCTTTTTCCTGCTCAAATAACGCCAAAAGTGATTGCGCATTCTTAAGCTGAAATTCAAGTAATTCTTGTAATAACGCCATAGTTCACACCTCTTGAGAAATGGTGATGAATAGTTAACTTACATCACCAAGCTCGTTTTCGAAACGGATCATATTATCGGCGAGTTTTTCAGCGTCAACAACATAAGAGCCATTGGCTATCGCTTCTTTTATCGCCTGTACTTTTGAATTATCAAATGCTGGTGTTGCTGCCAATTGTGATGACATTTGACCAATCGCTTTACCTTGATCACTAATCGAAACGGCATCTTTAACAGATGATCCGCTTTGTGATTCAGGGGATTCTGTTTTGGTTTGTTCCGACTTTACGGAGCTTCGACTGGTGTTCGTTAAAGAGTGACCAGATCGAATATTATCAATACCTGCCATAGTATGAGCCTTTCATAAGTTAGTTGGATGTACTGTCGTTATCGACTAAACCACTTTAGACTTTAGCACTTTATTTTAAATTTTTCTTGTTATTGCTATTAAACGTCATAATGCTTGTAGTTTGGGAGACCGTGACATCAAAAACGAACGGTGGCTTCCCCAATTCCTGAGACTTGAGCATCAATAATTCGTTTTGACTTTGAGTTTTTAATTTTTATTTGCTGACCGAAATTACCATCAGATAATGCCGTTCCTCGAGTCGTAATAACCATCCCATTTTTGATTGCTTTAATGACAACCGTTTCATTGCGGCAAACAACACAAATATCATTGCTGTCTATTATATCGCCCAATTTAATATTTCTTTTAACTTTTGCACCAATAATTTGTGATGTTGATAAATAGCCTTGTTGGCGCAGGCGTAAAACGTTCACCATGTTCGTTGCCACTTGGCTCGAGGATATAACTTGGCCTCGTGAAAGAGGAATCAATGCAACGGCTGCTGGAATCTGAGTCGTTAGTTTAACTGGAACATAAACACGCCAATTTTCGACTTCACATTTGATAAGAACAGTGATGTTGCTAACAGAACCATTTTTCGATGAAGAAAAAGCACTCAATCCAGTTGGACAATCTGATGCTTGTATCCGATTATCAAGAGAGGCCGCATTTGCTTCAACGATGGCACCTTCAGGTGGTTTTATTGAACTAATCGTATACTCTTCAGCCAGTTGGCGGATGGTATCCAGCTGTTTTTGAGTGGCTGAATGCACAAAAGAGCTAAAGAAAAACACAATCAATACGATAAAGTTGCAACAAAGTCGCGATATAGCTCTACACTTAAGTTTATACGCATGGGGTAAACATGGTTTGAACATTTTCTTCTGTTTCCCTTTTTTACTAGACGCTTTAGTTAGAGTATCACTTTTTAGAAAAAAAAGTTTGAGATGGAGATGAGCATATGACGGGTATTCTTGATTCTGTGAATCAGCGTACACAACTCGTCGGTCAAAACCGATTAGAACTACTAACGTTTCGCTTGAATGGTCATCAGCGATACGGGATTAACGTATTCAAGGTTAAAGAGGTACTACAGTGCCCAAAACTAACCATGATGCCAAACCTTAACCATCTCGTAAAAGGGGTGGCTCATATTCGAGGTCAGACAGTATCGGTGATTGATATGAGCAAAGCAATCGGCGGTCGACCTACCACTGATGTTGATAAAAGCTTTGTTATTATCGCGGAATTTAACCGTTCAATTCAGGCTTTCTTGGTGAGTTCGGTAGAGCGTATTGTCAATATGCGCTGGGAAGATGTATTGCCGCCACCAGAAGCTGCAGGTAAGAAAAACTATTTAACAGCGGTTACGAACATTGAAGGCGAACTGGTTGAGATTCTTGATGTAGAAAAAATTCTTGCTGAGATTACGCCTATCGATGAAGCGATGGATGAAGATATTAGTCAGCAAATCGAAGAAGTGAAACAAAGTAAGCAGTTTGTTAACCGAATTTTAATTGCAGATGATTCTACCGTCGCTAGAAAGCAGGTTCAACGCGCGGTTGAATCGATAGGCTTTGAAGTCATTGCAGTGAAAGACGGAAAAGAAGCCTACGATAAACTGGCTGAACTTGTGTCGGATGGGAGCGATATTAGCGATCATGTTACGTTAGTTATATCTGATATTGAGATGCCAGAAATGGATGGCTATACACTGACCGCTGAAATTCGCCGAAACGCCCAACTAAAAGATCTTTATGTGATTCTTCACTCTTCATTGAGTGGGGTATTCAACCAAGCTATGGTTGAGAGAGTTGGGGCAAACATGTTTATTGCTAAGTTCAACCCTGATGAACTCGGTAATGCAGTTAAACAAGCGCTAGTTGATTAAAAAAGAGAAACACATGACAGCGATAACAATAAGTGATCAAGACTACAAAGAGTTTTGCGGTTTTTTAGAGTCTCAGTGCGGTATAGTCCTGGGTGACAGTAAACAGTATTTAGTTCGCAGCCGTTTAAGTCCTTTAGTGACTAAGTTTAAGCACGACTCTTTATCGACGTTGCTGAAAGATGTGATAATCGGGCGAAATCGTGAATTGCGTATTGCGGCTGTTGATGCCATGACAACAAATGAAACGTTGTGGTTCCGAGATACTTACCCGTTTGAAGTTCTAGCTCAACGTTTGATTCCCGAGCTATCAGAGAATAAGCGGTCGCTGAAAATATGGTCAGCGGCAAGCTCTTCAGGTCAAGAACCTTATTCGATGGCGATGACTATTTTAGAAATGCAGCAAAAAAACGCGGGGAAATTTTCAGGTATTTCGGTTACAGCAACAGATATCTCTGCAACGATGCTCGATCTTTGTCGTCAAGGCGTATATGACAACTTGGCTTTAGGTCGTGGTTTATCGCCTGAACGTCGCCGTATGTTTTTCGAAAACGTCGATGATGGCCGAATGAAAGTGAAAGACAATGTAAAACGTTTGGTGACATTCAAACCGCAAAATTTGATGGAGAGCTACGCGTCTCTTGGGAAATTTGACATTATTTTTTGCCGAAATGTTTTGATTTACTTCTCGGCGGAAATGAAATCTCAGGTGCTGAACCAAATGGCAAGTTCGTTAAATCCAGGTGGTTACTTAATGTTAGGCGCATCTGAATCGTTAACGGGATTGACGGATAAATTTGAAATGGTTCGATGCAACCCTGGTATTGTCTATAAGTTGAAATAACCTAATTATCTTCACCTTTATTACCCAGCTTCGGCTGGGTTTTTTTCGTTTAGTAGAATCAAAAAATAGATGCATCCCAATAATTGGTGTAGTTATTGCAATCTTGTTGGTCGTTACTGCAAGCGTAGATTCGTTGCCGCTTTCTTGTTTACCCGTAGGTATGAAATTGCAGGTGATCATGAGAATAAGCCTGTAGGTTTGAATGAAAACGGTAGCTTTTTAATCATTTTTACAGTTTCAGTCGATAAAGTTAAAAGTTGGTACGCTACTTGCTTTTATTTCAGTAACAGAGTGAAAACTTCTTGGGCGAGGCAGATTATGGCCATATCATTTGACAAAGCATTAGGTATCCACCAGCACACAGTCGGTGTTCGTGAGCGGAATGCAGAAGTGATCTCCTCGAATATTGCACAAGCAAACACCCCGGGGTATAAGGCTAAAGCACTCAATTTTGATGCCGCGTTACAAGCGGCAAGTCATGGTCAAAGTATTAGTTTGGCACGTACTGATGGACGGCATATTCCTGCCACCAATAGTGTGATCGGGGAAGAGGTTTACCGCTTGCCGACTCAACCTGATACTGGCGATGGCAATACCGTTGATATGGATTTGGAGCGTAACCTGTTTATGCAAAACCAATTACGGCATCAAGCATCAATAGATTTCTTAGGTGGTAAGTTTCGTAACTTATCCAAAGCATTGAAAGGGGAGTAAGATAGATGGGCTTATTTAATGTCTTTAACGTGACTGGTTCAGCAATGAGTGCTGAGGCTGTCCGTCTAAATACTACCTCAAGCAACTTAGCGAACGCTGATAGTGTTAGTAGCTCAGCAAAAGATACTTATAAAGCAAGACACGCTGTCTTTGCCGCAGAGTTTGATAACGCTAAAGGCAAAAAAGATTATACGGTTCCTGTTAAAGTGATGGGAATTGTTGAAAGTAATAAACCATTGACTGCGGAATATAATCCAGACCATCCTCTAGCAAATGAAGATGGGTATATTTACAAGCCAAATGTTAATGTTATGGAAGAGATGGCGGATATGATCTCTGCTTCACGAGCGTACCAAACCAACGTACAGCTTGCCGATGCGAGTAAACAGATGCTTCTTAAAACATTGCAGATGGGTCAGTAAGGGTTAGGAGATAACGTATGGCCGGAATAAATAATGTTGGTCAAAATGGCTTGTCGTACCTGGATCAGCTTAATAACCTTCAAGAGAAGAAAAAGCCTGATGAAGTAACGGGTAAGCAAGAGTTAAAACAAGATGACTTCTTGTCTTTGCTGACGAAACAGCTAGCACAACAAGACCCGTTTAAGCCAGTTGGTAACGACCAAATGATTGCTCAAATGGCCTCATTTGCCACTGTAGATGGTATTGGTCAAATGAACAGCCAGTTTGAAAACTTGAATTCATCGGTTACGTCTAATCAAGCATTGCAAGCTTCTTCATTGGTGGGTCGAGATGTATTGGTTAAATCATCGGTCGGTATGAAGAAAGATGATACAGCAGGTATGTCGGCTAAGATCGATTTACCTCAAGCGTTAAATAATTTGTTTGTTCGAATTGAAAATGAAGCTGGACAACTTGTTAGAACCTTTGATGTCGGCGCACAACCTCCTGGCGAAACTCGCGTTCAATGGGATGGCAAAGATGCCAACGGAAACTCATTGCCGGCTGGCAAATATAAAGTGAAAGCATCGGGGCTCCTTGATGGAGAGAGCAAGCAGTTCGAAGTTTCAACGTATGCAAATGTGAATAGCGTCCTTCTTGGCAAAGGTGACGGAAATGTATTGCTGAATCTTGCTGGGTTTGAATCACCAGTGAAATTAGCCGAAGTATTAGAAGTTGGCAAAGCGTGATTACGCTAGCTAGATAGGAGAATTTCAAATGTCATATATTTCGTTAAGTGGTCTATCTGCGGCCCAATTAGATCTCAACACAACCAGTAATAACATTGCTAACGCGAATACGTTCGGGTTTAAAGAATCTCGAGCTGAGTTTGGTGATGTATATTCAAATTCTATCTTTACCAACGCGAAGACGACTCCAGGGTCAGGTGTACAAGCGAACAAGGTTGCACAGCAGTTCCATGAAGGTTCAAGTGTTTATACCAATAACCCACTCGATCTACGAGTTGCGGGTACCGGTTTTTTTGCTGTGGCAAAAGATCGCCTAGCGCCACAGTCGAATGAGTTAACACGTAACGGTGCATTCCACTTGAACAAAGATAACTATATGGTGTCGTCTAACGATGAGTTTGTTTTGGGTTATCAGGTTAACCCAGATACAGGGGATGTTCTGTCTTACGAACCTTCACCAATAAATATTCCTGCGGAGTTTGGTAAACCTAAACAGACAGCAAATATTGAGGTCGGAGTGAACTTGCCGGCAAATGGCGAACTAAAAGATCCGACACTGTTTGATTACTCCGATCCAGAAACGTTTAACCGTTCGACCTCTTCAACGATTTACGACTCAATGGGGCAGTCATACAAATTGACAACTTATTACCTCAAAGATCAAACTCAGCCGAATACATGGCAAGTTTACTATACCGCGTCAGATGCTGAGGGTGAGAAGCCAATTAATATCGTTGGTGGTGATGCGACAACACCAACTGGCCATGCGGGCCATACCATGAAGTTTAATAACGATGGTACGTTGGCGAGTATTAACGGTGGCAATAATGTGGTGTCAGAGCCAATAGGTACTGGTGAGAATGCAATAGATTTAAATGGTGCTGATGTGAATCAAACCCTTTCATTTGGGTTAAACGCAGCAACCCAATTTGCCGCACCTTTTGAACTGAGCAAATTTGATGAGGATGGCGCTACAACAGGTTTCCTAACCAAATTAGATTTTGATGAAACAGGTAGCGTTCTTGGTACTTACTCAAATGGTGAAAATATCACCCTAGGGCGAATTGCATTGGTTCGAGTTGCAAATGAACAAGGCCTAGATAAGAAAGGTGGTACTCAGTGGGATGCAACCACAGCTTCGGGTTCTAGAATCTGGGGTGAATCAAACAAAGGTTCATTCGGTACTGTTAATAGCGGTACATTAGAGCAATCCAACATTGATATGACCCAAGAATTGGTGGATTTGATTTCAGCGCAACGAAACTTCCAGGCGAACTCACGAGCATTAGAAGTTCATAACCAAACGCAACAAACGATATTACAAATTCGATAATCCTTTCCTAATCAAGATCACGCCGGCATTTGCCGCGTGATCTTGCCATATCAGCGGCAACCTCGCGGCAATTTAGTACAAATAAATCATATCTCATTGATTTTATTTGATTTAAATTTTTGGCACACCTATTGCAAGTTACCTATTGTATGACGGGATAGGAGTCAATTATGGATCGCGCATTATTTCTAGCCATGAGTGGTGCTAAACAAAATATGCAAGCTATGCAGCTTAAAGCAAATAACTTGGCCAATGTTGGCACAACAGGTTTTCGCTCTGATTTAGCACAAGCTCGCTCGATGCAAGCCTACGGAGACGGACTACCGACTCGAGTGTTCAGTATGACTGAACGCCCAGGTCACAGTTTCGCTCAAGGCAGTGTTATCACCACAGGCCGAGATCTTGATGTCACGATTCAGGGGGATGGTTGGCTCTCTGTTCTCGACCCTTCAGGTCAAGAAGGTTTGACTCGTAGCGGTAATTTACAAATCGATCAAAATGGGTTGCTGATGAATAGCCAAGGCCATTTAGTTCTTGGTGAAACTGACGCACCCATTACCTTACCAATTCCACTAAGCAAAGTTGAAATTGGTAAAGATGGCACAATTTCGGTGTTGCCGCAGGGAGCTCCTGCCGATGCGATGGAAGTTGTCGATCGAATTAAATTAGTTAAAACGGATAATCGCTCGTTATACAAAGATGCCATTGGTCTATTTAGATCGAAAGACCTCGACGCGACTTATGACGCCGCAGCAGATGTACAGATTTTAACGGGTGCGCTTGAAGGAAGTAATGTTAACGCTGTCGGTGAAATGACATCGTTGATTGATCTTCAGCGTCAATTTGAAATGCAAGTCAAAATGATGAGCACAGCAGAAGAGATGGACAAAGCGTCTGATTCTCTACTACGCACTAGCTAATTGAGGTAAGGAGAATTCTATGCATCCGGCATTATGGGTAAGTAAAACTGGTCTAGACGCACAGCAGACCAATATATCAACGATTTCAAACAACTTGGCGAATGCCTCGACTGTTGGGTTTAAAAAGAGCCGAGCAGTCTTTGAAGACCTTTTCTATCAAAATGTGAACCAAGCTGGTGGCCAATCATCGCAAAACACTGAATTACCAAGTGGGTTGATGTTAGGTGCAGGTTCTAAAGTTGTTGCAACGCAAAAAGTTCACACTAATGGTAACGCGCAAACTACCTCAAATAGTTTGGATATGATGATTGAAGGCGACGGTTTCTTTCAAATTCTAATGCCAGATGGGGACATTGGTTATACGCGAAATGGTCAGTTCACCTTAAATTCGGAAGGTTCGATTGTGACATCAGGCTCCGGCTACGTATTGCAGCCAGAAATTGCCGTCCCACAAGATGCTGTTTCCGTCACGATTGGTGATGATGGGCAAGTTTCCGCTCGAATTCGTGGTCAGCAAGATAACCAAGTTCTAGGTCAAATTACGACCGTAGATTTTATAAACCCAGGTGGTTTAGAGCCAGTGGGACAAAATATCTACCTATCGACCGGTGCAAGTGGAGACCCGCAAGAAGGGGTTCCGGGTTTTGATGGGTTAGGAAATATTCGCCAATCGATGCTTGAAAGTTCAAACGTGAATGTGACCGAAGAATTGGTGAACTTAATTGAAGCTCAGCGTGTATACGAGATGAATTCCAAAGTGATTTCAGCGGTAGACAAAATGATGAGCTATGTGAACCAGCAGTTGTAATGAAGTAAAGCGAGCATCGTTATGAAGAGATTATTAGATCTGAATTCACTATGTATTCCAGCGATATTGTTGCTGTTATCTGGATGTACCATTATGGATCCAATCATGATGCAAGAGATGACCGATCAAGGAACCACAATTGTGGACGCTGTCGAAGGTGACAAATCTCAGGAAAGTGAGCCAGGAATGGTTGATGGACTGAGAACTCGGATTGATCCTGTTGCCGATGATCCCGCTTGGGCACCGATTCACGCCAGACGAAACCCAGAGCATTATGCAGCACAAACAGGGTCACTATTCAGTCAAATGTTGGCGAATGACTTATACGATGACGCAAAACCAAGAAATGTGGGCGACATCATAACGGTAACGTTGAATGAAAGTACCAAGGCGGCAAAGAGTGCCGATGCGGATTTATCGAAAAACAATGATGCTTCAATGGACCCACTCGAAGTGGGGGGGCAAGAACTGACCATTGGCGATTACAACCTGTCTTATAACTTAACTAACGGCAATAATTTTTCTGGCAGTGCCGCGGCAAACCAGAGCAACAGTATTTCAGGTTCAATTAGTGTGGAAGTCATCGAAGTGTTGGCTAATGGTAACTTAATCATTCGCGGTGAGAAATGGCTGACATTAAATTCTGGTGATGAGTACATCCGCTTAAGTGGGACGGTGCGTCCAGACGATATCGACTTCGATAATACCATCGCTTCAAATCGAATTTCTAATGCTCGAATTCAATATTCAGGCACCGGAACCAATCAAGATATGCAAGAACCTGGTTTCTTGGCACGATTTTTTAATGTAGCTCTGTAATCAAGTTGAGTAAGTCGAATTTTTGACAAGCTGGCGAACGTAGAAAGAAGGTTACTACGATGAAAAAAACAATACTGGTATTGATGGCTAGCTTTTTTGTAGCCAATTTGACTCAAGCAGCACGAATCAAAGATGTTGCAGAAGTCGCTGGTGTGCGTAGCAACCAATTGGTGGGGTATGGATTGGTAACAGGCTTGCCTGGGACGGGGGAATCCACACCATTTACCGATCAAAGCTTCAATGCCATGTTACAAAATTTCGGCATTCAATTGCCGCAAGGAACGAGCCCAAAAGCAAAAAATGTTGCCGCTGTGATCGTTACTGCTGAGTTGCCACCGTTTTCTAAACAAGGACAAACTATTGACGTTACTGTCTCGTCAATTGGGTCCGCAAAAAGTTTACGAGGTGGTACCTTGATGCAGTCTTTTCTAAAAGGGTTAGATGGCAAAGTATACGCTGTCGCTCAGGGAAACTTAGTGGTAAGTGGGTTTAGTGCTGATGGAGCTGATGGTTCACGAATTGTCGGTAATAACCCAACAGTAGGCATGATTTCCAATGGCGCATCAGTTGAACAAGAAATACCAACACCATTCTCGCGCGGCGATTTTATTACCTTTAACCTGCTCGATTCTGACTTTACGACCGCACAAAGCATGGCAAATGCAGTCAACAATTTCCTTGGTCCACAAATGGCAACGGCTGTGGATGCTACATCCGTCAAAGTTCGTGCTCCGAGAGATTCAGCTCAGCGAGTCGCGTTTCTTTCTGCGATTGAAAACCTAGAGTTTACGACTGCAGAAGGTGTCGCAAAAATTATTGTAAATTCTCGTACGGGGACCATTGTTGTTGGTCAGAACGTGAGATTAAAACCAGCGGCAGTAACTCATGGTGGCATGACAGTTGCAATCAAAGAGAATCTATCGGTAAGCCAACCAAACGCGCTTGCCAATGGCGATACGGCCATTGTTGCCGATAGCGATATTCAAGTCAGTGAGAAACAGGGAAAAATGTTTAAGTTTCAGCCTGGTGTTTCTTTAGATGATTTAGTCAGAGCCGTGAATGAAGTCGGGGCTGCCCCTTCTGACCTTATGGCGATATTACAAGCCCTTAAGCAAGCTGGAGCCATTGAAGGCCAGCTGATCATTATCTAGGTGGATGTATGATTAATAATCCTAGCGATATAGGTTTTGTTCAAGATATCACTCAGTTGGACACACTGCGTCAGCAAGCCATTAACGGTGATGAAGCAAGTGAAAAATCAGCCTTAGAAGCCGCTGCGAAGCAATTTGAATCGATTTTTACGACGATGTTGTTTGATTCAATGCGTGATGCAAATAAAGAATTTAAGTCAGACTTATTTGATAGTCAGACAGAAGATTTCTACGGAAAAATGTTAGACGAGCAACGCTCTAGTGAAATGAGTGCATCTGGTAGCCTTGGTTTGGCAGACATGATCGTAAAACAGTTATCTGCTGGTCAGTCGAATGAGACTGGAAAAGCAGGAAGTGATCGTTTCGAAGAAGCTATGGCTCGTGTTAATCGTGCGAATGCAGAAAGAGGACTTGATAAAGCTGACAAAGTACAAGTGGCACCACCAATACAATATGTACAGCAGCCAAAACGTTTTGATTCTCCAGAGCATTTTGTAAACCGATTGAAGCCGTATGCTGAAAAAGCAGCGAAGAGCCTAGGGGTTTCACCATCCTTACTTTTGGCTCAAGCCGCATTGGAAACTGGTTGGGGTAAAAAGGTTGTTAAAAATGCGAGTCAAAGCAGTAATAACCTCTTTAATATTAAAGCGGACCGCAGTTGGAAGGGAGAAAAAGTTGCAACACAAACTTTGGAATATCATGAGAAAACACCGGTAATGGAACAAGCCGCATTCCGTGCGTATCCGACTTACCAAGAAAGTTTTAATGATTATGTGCGTTTCTTAAATCAGAACCCGCGTTATCAATCAGCGTTACAAAACAATAATAAGAATGATGCGTTTATTCATGGAATCCATAAAGCAGGCTATGCCACGGATCCTGAATATGCAAATAAAGTACTAAGAGTACAAAAACAAATAGAACAAATGAATTCAATATAAAACGATTTTTTAAAGGCTTCATCTACGATAAATCTGCGAAATAATGCGATACGGGATGAAGTTTCGGGGGAGTTGCGCTAGTACCGAAAGGTGCTAGCGTTTTTTTTAATATATTGAATTGCCAACATAAAATAGCCACCTTTCAATTACATTTACTTTTGGCATATATATTGCTTTTAACTTGATATAAGATTTATTGAAGAGTTAGGGAGCAAATTATGGCGTCCGATTTATTGAGTGTAGGTGCTCAGAGCGTATTAACCGCTCAGAGACAACTCAATACAACAGGTCATAACATCGCAAACGTCAATACGGAAGGGTTTAGCCGTCAATCTGTTATTCAGGGGACGAACGCTCCTCGTAGTTACGGCGGTGAAACTTACGGTATGGGTGTGCATGTGGAAAATGTTCGCCGCTCTTGGGATCAATTTGCCGTCAAAGAGCTGAACTTTGCCACTACCGAATACGCAAATAAGCATGACGCTGAAGAGAATCTCGATAAGCTCTCAAATCTTATTTCTTCGGTTTCCTCGAGAAAAATTCCCGAAAATATTAACGATTGGTTTGATGCCGTAAAAACGTTAGCGGATACCCCTAATGATGTCGGTGCTCGAAAAATCGTGCTTGAAAAAGCGCAGCTTATTACACAAAACCTCAATGACTTTAACGATACCGTGACCCGTGAATATGACACGATCAATAAAGGTTTGGATGTTGGTGTTGAACGGATTAACCAATTGGCCCTAAAACTGCGTGATACCCAACGCTTGATGATGAAAACGCAAGGGCCACATAATGATTTAATGGATGAGCACGAGAAGTTGGTAAAAGAGCTGGCGGAAATGACAAAAGTCAACGTGGTCACGAGACAAAATGGTAAAGGCTTTAACATTCTTATCGGCAGCGGTCACACCTTAGTATCGGGTACTGAAGCAAGCCAAATCAAGATGGTTGATGGTTCACCGGATCCCAAACAACACCGCTTAGCGATGGTTGAAGGCAAGGGTATAAAAGCGATAAGTGAACGCGATATCGGCGGCAAAATGGGTGCTCTTTTTGATATGCGAGATGAGCACATTCCACATCTCATTGATGAAATTGGACGTGTTGCCATTTCTCTTTCTCATGATGTGAATAAATTGCAGAAGCAAGGCTTAGACTTGTATGGCAATGTCGGTAAAAACATGTTTACTGATGTGAACTTAGAGTCGACGGCCAAAGCCCGTGTTGTGGCAAAAACCGATTCAAAGGCAGACATCTCGGTCTATATCGATGACATGAACCAAATTAAATCTGGAGAGTACTCATTGCTGTTTGATGGCAATGAATACATCACTACGTTTCCTAATGGGAAAACATCCAACCTTGAAGCGAAAGGTGGAGAAATCAATATCGATGGTCTGCGAATTGTTGTAAATGAAGAACCTGAAAAGGGAGAGCGGATCTTAATTCGTCCAACTCGTTTTGGGGCGGCAAACATTAACCTCACTCTTGATGATCCATCTGAAATAGCGGCACAAAGCTACGAAGCATCGACGACGTTTGCTGTGGGATCGGCGAGTTTCAAAATAAAACAAGCAGGTGAACTGCGTGAATTCGAAATCTATATCTCTGAATCGGGCGATCGGTTCTCAGTCACAGATACAGATGGCAACGTGTTACTTGCAGATCAAGCTTATCCGCCTTCGGGTGATGTGACGGTTCAAGGTACGAGTTTTGAACTATCGGAAGGGGCTCTTGCTGGGGATAAATTCACCGCAAACTTGGTGCCATCGGAAGGTGATAATGGCAACTTACGTAAAATTCAAGACATTCAGACAGACAAGTCGCTAAACAACAATCAATCAACCTTGTTGGATGTGTATCAAGATCTTAATACGGACGTTGGCGTGAAACTGTCAACGGCCTCACGACTCACCGATGTTGCACGTTTAGAACAAGAATCGGCTGAATCACGAGTCGCGTCAATCTCTGGCGTCAATTTGGATGAAGAAGCGGCTAATATGATGAAATTTCAACGGGCGTATTTGGCTTCGTCACGCATTATGCAGGCGTCTAATGAAACCTTTAATAGCATTTTGCAGTTGAGATAGGGAGGAAGATAAATGTTAGGTCGAATTTCTAGCTTCCACAATTATCAATCGGTGCAAAATGACCTTCGTCGTCAGGAGACGAAAGTCCATCATAACCAAGAGCAATTGGCATCCGGGAAAAAGCTGCTCTCTGCCGGAGATAATCCACTGGCGACACATTACATTCAGAATGTGTCTCAGCAAGAAGAACAACTTCGCCAATACTCAGATGCCATCTCTCTGGTTCGTACTCGTTTAGAGCATCAAGAAGTTATTATTGCAAACGGTGAAGAATTTACTGATGAAGCAAAACGTACCGTGATGGAAATGATCAACGGTGCTTTTTCTCCAGAAGATCGTCTCGCTAAACGTCGCGAGCTAGAGGAACTGGCAAATAATTTCCTCAGTTTGGTGAACAACCAAGATGAAACCGGCAACTATATTTTTGCCGGTACTAAACCTAAAAACCAACCTTTCTTCCGTGATAATGAAGGCAACGTCAGTTACTCAGGTGATGACTACCAAAGAAAAATGAAAATTTCCAATAGCATGGAGATGCCTTTTAACGACCCAGGCAGCAAGGTGTTTATGGAAATTGATAATCCATTTGGCAGTTATGAACCAGATTATGATCTGCAAGAAGGGTCCGAGTTATTACTTGAACGTGCAACTAATACCAATAAAGACGATAACTCCAACTACCGAGTTACCTTTGTTGATTCTGGTACTGGGCAGTTCAATTATCAGTTAGAAAAAGATGGTAGCCCGATTCAAAGCGGCGAGTTTAATCCGAAAGATGGCATTCGCTATGAAGGGTTATCGATCTACCCTAAGGGGCAACTTACTGCAGGGGATGTTATCGAGCTAACGCCACGATCGACGTTCTCCATTTTTGAAACATTTCAAGATTCGTTGGAATATGCGTCAGAGTCTGTTTCAGACGCGTCGGCAACGGCCAAATTGCATCAGCTTACTGAAGAGTTCCACGCTGCATTTATTCAACTGAATAAAGTACGAACGGACTTGGGGGCTCGTATGGAAACATTGGACTTGCAGCAAGATCAGCATCAAGATTTCGAAATTAGTTTAGCCAAATCCAAAAGTACATTTGAAGATTTGGACTATGCCGATGCCGTCATTGAATTTAGCGAGAACTCTCGAGCGCTACAGGCATCTCAGCAGGCATTTGGTAAAACAAAAGACTTAACACTGTTCAATTATATGTAACTTTTAATGCCTTAAGTGCCAAGCCTTAAGTGCGAAAGTAATCAAACGTATAAAGTAGCGGGTTTACCAAAAAGTGGCCCAGTTACTGCAACAGTTAGAGAGAAGACACAACAAAGGAAATAGAGCGGCAATGACGCGGCAACATTTACCTTAACAATCGAACCTTAATTACCGGTCACAACATTATTTATTAAATGCTATTCATAACGTTCTGATAAATAAATGTTTAAAATTATTTTCTATAGTTGGCACAGTAATTGAATAGTAATTAGAGTAGATTAAAGAATTATTTCTTAGACAGGCAAATTGCAAGTAAACGCAGTAAAGCTGTCAGTGATTCAAATAAAAGTAAAGCTGACCACTGCGTTCAAGTAAGCAGGCTCAATAGGAGAGCAAACCATGACTATTAATGTTAATACCAATGTTTCGGCCATGACAGCACAGCGCTATCTAACCAAAAGTTCCAACGAACTAAATACGTCAATGGAGCGCTTGTCATCAGGCAATCGAATTAACAGTGCTAAAGATGACGCTGCTGGCCTACAAATTTCAAACCGATTGATTTCTCAATCGCGTGGTTTAGATGTGGCAATGCGTAATGCTAACGATGGTATTTCAGTTGCTCAAACCGCAGAAGGCGCAATGAATGAGTCAACAAGTGTACTACAACGTATGCGTGACCTAGCACTTCAATCGGCAAACGGAACCAACTCAATCGCAGAACGCACCGCGATAAACGAAGAAGTTTCCGCGTTGCAAGATGAGTTGAACCGAATTGCGGAAACAACATCATTTGGTGGACGAAAACTCTTGAATGGCACCTTTGGCGAAGCATCATTCCAGATCGGTGCAAGCTCTGGTGAAGCAATAATCATGGGGCTTACGAGTATCCGAGCTGATGATTTTCGCATGGGGGGACAAACCTTTACCGCGGAGCAAGCGAAGGATCATACTTGGGGAGTTCCACCTGAAGCCAGCGATTTAAAATTGTCATATACCAATAGCGATGGTGAAGAAGTTACTGTCGATATTATGGCGAAAGCGGGCGACGATATTGAAGAATTGGCAACCTACATCAATGGTCAAAATGAGGCTGTGACCGCTTCTGTTGATGAAGAGGGTAAATTACAGTTGTTTATGGCTCATCCAGTTAAGGATGGCGAATTAGCAATCAGTGGTGGTCTTGCAAGTGAGCTTGGTCTAACGGGTGGACCTGGCATGAATATGACGGTACAGGACATTGATGTGACCACAGTTGGTGGCTCTCAAAATGCGGTAGCGGCACTTGACTCAGCACTACAGTATGTTGATTCACAGCGATCGGATCTTGGTGCGAAACAGAACCGACTCAGCCATAGCATCAATAACTTATCGAATATTCAAGAGAATGTTGAATCGTCGAAAAGTCGTATTAAAGATACCGATTTTGCGAAGGAAACGACGCAAATGACGAAAGCACAAATATTACAGCAAGCAGGTACGTCGATACTTGCTCAAGCTAAACAGTTGCCAAATTCTGCTATTTCATTATTGCAGTAATACATTGGAACTTCGTTACTTAAGCTTAGACGTAGGTATGTAACGAAGCGCCTTTGGCAAAGTATGATTATTGAATGAACTTTAAGCTTCTCTCACATTTGCTTAATCACTTTTCGACAATCATGCGCTTTTGGGTAGCTACAATGTGACATCATTTCTCTCGATCTCTACATTGGCTACGGCTAACCAAACAGCCCCGGTTCTCTCAAAGGAAAAGGGGCTTTTTCTTTTCTCTTCTAAAAAACACCCACTTCAATCGGTACTTACACGTTAATTTTGAGAATGGCTTATGCATAGGTGCTATAGAGGTGTCTGGTTAAAAGCCATACAATCGGGGCTCGTCTTACTCTGCATTTAGCGAGAAACAACCTTGATCTCATACGGTACGATTATCACCCAGGTTATTATCCTTTTTCTGCTTATTGCGGCTGGTTTTTATGCCAGACGACGAGGCTTTATGGATGATAATGTCAATAAAGGGGTGACAGATATCATACTGAATATTGGTCTTCCAGCGTTGTTATTGAATTCGTTCTTGCTTGAATATGACCACTCAATGCTTAAAAATGCCGGCCTAGTTATCGTGGTCTCGATAGCTATCCATATTGCCTTGTTTGTTGTAGCTAAAATTGCGTTTAACCGCTACGAGGTCGATCAACGAAATGTATTGACCTATATGGGGTTATTTCCTAACGCAGGGTTTATGGGGCTGCCGTTTATCTATGCGATTTATGGGCAAGTAGGGGTTTTTTATGCGGCTATTTTTATTGTTCCTTACCATATTTTAATGTGGACCTATGGGCTTGCCATGTTCATGAAGGTGACTGATTACCGTTCATCAGCTAAGGCAATTTTACTCAATCCAATTTTATTGGCTGTGTTAATCGGCTTGTTTCTTTTTGTCTCTCAAATTCCGGTCCCTGAAGTATTAAGCAAAACTTTCAGCACTCTTGGCGCGATAACCGCACCCTTGGCAATGATGCTGATTGGTGACCGAATAGCACAATCACAGATCAAATCAGTGATGAATGATAAAAATGTTTATTATGGCAGTGCGGTTCGTTTGATCGCTGCACCAATAATTAGCTGGTTGATACTGAATCTATTTAACCTCGACCCAATGATTATTAATATCTGTGTGGCTGTGCAAGCTCTTCCGGTTGCCGTGACTGTCGCAGTTCTTCCAGCCAAATTTAATGGTGATGTTGCGTTAGGCTCTAAATGTGCCGTGATCAGCCATGCCCTTTCTTTAGTTAGTATTCCTTTAATGATGATTCTTTTGATGGTGAAGTAACGTTTAAAATAGGCTGTCTATTCACTTCGACTGCTTAATTAAGGCTTTGAGCTCGATGATTTCGTTTTTGAGATCGTGAACTTCTGTTTCTAGCGCAGTCATTGTTTCGTTTGTGGGATCTTCTGATTCTTCTTCTTCAAAGAACCACATTGCGATAAATCCAGTAAAAGTGCCAAATAGACCAACACCACAGGTCATTAGAAGAGCGGCTAATATTCGACCTTCTAACGTAACTGGGAAGAAATCGCCATAACCCACGGTTGTAATGGTGACGAAAACCCACCATATGGCATTGCTAGCGTTTTGAATGTTCGCCCCTTCAGCTCCTTTTTCAACCTGGAGAATTGCGATGGAACAGAATATCGCAAGGACAATGGACAGGAATGTCACAACAGCTGTCGCTCCTCTCACCTTTTTTCTAAACAAGAATGAAAGAATGACTTTGGCAGACCGAACAGCCCGTAGTATTTTCAGGATTCTAATGACGCTGACCAGCCGTCCATATTGAAACGCATCGACAATCGGAATGCTCGAAAGCAGGTCGATCCACCCCCATTTCATATAGGCGATTTTATTTTCGGCTTTATAAAATCGAATAAGAAAATCGGCAAAAAAGAAAGCACAGATAAAGTTGTCACCTGTTCTTAGAATTTGCTCTATATCCGTTGGAAGCACATAGATTGCTTGTATTGATAGTGATATCAACACATAAATTGAAAGCATAAGGATAAGAAATTGGAATGGACCAAATTCATCATTACTTAATTGGTTCATATTGATTCGTCTCTCTTATGAACTATTAGTCTGGCGTGAATATAAAAAATCATAGCATCATCGGGGTTAATGCCCAAAAACCACTTCTCTTAGGTTTGGTTAGATTCAAAAAATTGGATGATTTTTCTATTCTGGTCGAAGTTTGAGCATAGAGTTTGTCATTATTTCTATTGATATTAGAAAATTAGATGTAATTTATTAATGTTTAACTTATTGATATTTAAATATTTAATTTTAGTTTGATAAACAATTCTCATAATTTTCGTTATTTATCTAAAGTAATTCCTTAGCGTGTCGTTAAAAGTAAGAACTTTGAGAGAACTACTACTGGTTTTCCGATACGTCGGAAAGCGATTCGGAAGTTCCATAGTATCGGAAAATCATTAGGAGAATTCACTATGGCAGTTAATGTAAACACAAACGTATCGGCAATGACCGCACAACGTTATTTAAATGGCGCAAACACATCGATGAATACATCAATGGAACGTTTGTCTTCAGGTAACAAGATCAACAGTGCAAAAGATGATGCGGCTGGTCTTCAAATTTCGAACCGATTAAATGTTCAGAGCCGCGGTCTAGACGTAGCCGTGCGAAATGCGAACGATGGTATTTCAATGGCTCAAACCGCTGAAGGTGCAATGAACGAAACCACAAGCATCCTACAACGTGTTCGTGACCTTGCACTTCAATCATCAAATGGTTCTAACACTAAAGATGACCGTTCAGCGATTCAAGAAGAAATCGGTGCACTAAATGACGAATTAAACCGAATTGCAGAAACAACATCATTTGGTGGTAACAAGCTGCTTAATGGCACGTTCCAAACTAAATCGTTCCAGATCGGTGCAGATAACGGTGAAGCGGTAATGCTCAGTGTTAAAGACATGCGTAGTGATAATGAACACATGGGTGGCAAAAGTTATGCTTCCACTAACGGAAAAGACAAAGACTGGGGTGTACAAGCGGGTGCCAATGATTTATCAATCACGCTAACAGATAAAGTAGACGGTGAAAAAACGATTAATATTAGCGCGAAAGTGGGCGATGATATTGAAGAAGTAGCGACTTATATTAACGGTCAAACTGACGCGATTACGGCATCTGTAGATGACGATGGCAAACTTCAGCTGTTTACTGATAGTAATACTGTGGAAGGTGAAGCAACCTTTGGCGGTAGCTTGGCAAGTGAATTGGGTATTCAAGCTGCAACAGATAAAACCGTTAATAATATCGATGTGACGACAGTTGGTGGTTCACAAGAGGCGGTTGCGGTTGTCGATGCGGCACTAAAATATGTTGATAGTCATCGTGCAGAACTGGGTGCATTCCAGAACCGATTCGACCATGCAATTAACAACTTAGACAACATTAACGAAAATGTTAACGCGTCTAAGAGCCGAATCAAAGATACCGATTTTGCGAAAGAAACGACGAATCTTACCAAGTCTCAAATTCTTTCTCAGGCTTCGAGTTCTATTCTTGCTCAAGCCAAGCAAGCACCAAATGCTGCTTTGGGTCTACTAGGCTAATTAGCCAACTCAAGCGCAAAAAATCCAGCTCAGGCTGGATTTTTTTATGTTTGTTATTTACTAAATATAATCTTAGCAATCGAGCTATTTAGTTTTGATATTTCGGGATGACCAGCAGACTTTGAGTCGGTGATAAGCATATTTATCTCAAATGGTGTTGCGTATACAGTACGGCTGGTAACACCGATTTTATCGCTGTCAGCTAAGATGATGGTTGACTTCGCTTGCTTGACCATCGAACTGGCAATCGCGGCTTCGTGGTGGTAGAAACTGCTGGCTCCAGCTTCGTGTGATAAGCCAACAGGGGAGAGTATTGCTATATCAGCTCGATATCTATTCAGCTCATTTAGGGTGATTTCGCCGCTGGTCGCTTGAGTAGTTTTCCCCATGTGTCCACCTAATAAGATGACTTCATGTTGCTCTGGTACTGAAGAAAGGCAATTTGCTATTTCTAAGCTGTTGGTAACAACGGTTAGTCCAGACATCGATAACAGCTCTTCAGCTAGATAAGAAGTCGTACTTCCTGCATCGATGAAAATAGCTTGTCCTGCCTTTAGTTGTTTCACCGTCTCTCGAGCGATCGACTTCTTTTCGCTTTTTTTAATTAGACTACGTATCTCAAGAGGCTTTTCCGCTTCGGGTTGGCATGAGATGACTCCACCATGGACACGCCTAAGCTTACCTTGGTCTTCCAATTTCAGAACGTCTCGGCGTACCGTTTCACGAGATACTCCGAGATGTTGAATAATGACTTCAGTACTGACTTGATTGAGTGTTGATAACAGCGCTGTAATGCGATGAAGACGAGTTTCTTCTAGCATGATTGTCGTTTAACCTTTTACTTATCAAGTGAGTCAGTTCTATTTCTCGCTTAGAAATTCAGTATGTTCTCTGCCATCGTCATCACGTATATCACATTTGCAAAACCATAGCCTCCACCATTTCATCGGTGAAGGCTGTGATGCTTAAGAGAACGTAATGTGAGATGTAATCGAGTTAGGCGACGAGCTGCATTTCCTGTTCATTAAAGAGAAGATCCAGAGTACTACCAGATGAAATTAGACTCTCTGGGCTGCGATTAAGTGTGTCGATGGTGAGTTCACCCGCTTCAGTTTGAACGCGATAACGGATGACATTTCCAAGTAGTTGGTGATTGACGACTTTAGCCGAAACAGGTTTTGAAATATGTTTCGCGTATTGTGCTCCTGGCTCTTTGATATAAATGGATTCTGGTCGAATTGCGAGTTGTCCGGTAATCGATTGGCCAAATAGGGTGTGAACTTGTTGCGCATTCAGGAGGTTATAGCTTCCCATAAACCCTGCAACAAAAGAGTTGGCGGGCTTAGTGTAGATACTTTCAGCACTGCCACTTTGAACAATATTCCCTTTATCCATCAGAAAGATTCGGTCAGATAATGTCAGAGCTTCTTCTTGGTCATGGGTAACGAAGATAGTGGTAAGTCCCATCTCCTTTTGAATTTCTCGAATCTGCTCACGTAAGCTGCGTCGAATCCGAGCATCAAGTGCCGATAGTGGCTCGTCAAGCAGTAGAATTTTGGGCTGTACGACTAAAGCTCTCGCAAGTGCTACTCGCTGTTTTTGCCCTCCAGAAAGTTGGTGAGGGTAGTGCTGCTCTCTACCACCAAGTTCAACGAGTTCTACCACTCGGCGGACTCGTCGCTCAATGTCGCTACTGTCGACTTTATGCATTTTTAGGCCGAAGGCGATGTTGTCCCAAGTGGTCATATTTGGGAATAGAGCGTAGCTTTGGAATACCATCCCAATATCACGCTGTTGTGGTTTTGCATGGGTGATGGCATTGCCATTAATGTAAATTTCCCCGCTATTGACGGGAGTGAGGCCAGCAAGGCAGCGTAGTAACGTTGATTTTCCACAACCACTTGGCCCTAATAGCGTGATGAACTCACCTTGATTAATCGTGAAATTGATGTCTTGAAAAATCGGGGTGTCACCATAAGCTTTTTCTAAGGCGATGATTTCAACATAGTTCATAGCGAGCTCCTAGCGGCTTAAGCGTGTTGCGATCCAAGTTAGGATCAGAGTAAATAGGAAATAAGAGATAACAAGCGCCGACGTGAAGTGGCCGCTGGTTTGTCGCATGTTGTAGAGGTAAACCTGCAACGTTTCGACACGAGTACCAACTAATATATTGGCAAAAACAAACTCTCCGAATAAAAACGAGAAAGATAGAAAGAGCGATGCCATAAGACCTTTTTTCAGGTTCGGTAGCACTATCGCAATGAAGGCGGTGGTGGTACTTGCTCCAAGAAGGTGAGCAGCATCCATAAGGTCGCGCAGATTAATCGCAGCAAAGCTATTGGCGAGTGAGCGATACATAAATGGGAAGGCGATAGTGAAATAGGTGCCGATTAAAATCCAAGGGGTTCCAATTAGGGTAATTGGCCCATCTGCATACAACTGAAGTAGACCAACAGAAGAGACGACTGGTGGTACGGCAAAGGGCAAAAGAAGTAGCAAATTCATCCACCCATCCAATTTCGGGAAATAGTAAAATACAACAAAAACCATTGGTACAATCAACACTGTACTCAGTGCTAGAGCGCTAAGGCAGATCAACAGCGAGCGGCCAAAAGCAGCCAAAAAACGTGGATCTTGCCACAACTTTAGATACCAATCGAAAGTGAATCCTTGTGGAAAAATAGTTGCTCCCCAATGCTCAGAGAGTGAATACGCTAACGTTGCAATAAGTGGAATCAACAATATACCGACGAGCGTCAACACAACGGTACGATGGTATAAACTGGACGTTTGATTATGATTTGGCATGATAACTCCGTTTCAGTAGCCATTGATTTACTGCCGTTATCAGAGCCATAAGTCCGATAAGTAAAACAGACAGCGCAGCTGCAAGGTTCGGCTCCAAATAGAGGTCTCCAGAAACTAGGCTGGCAATGCGAATGGTCACTAGATTGTAATTACCGGTCGTTAAGGCGTAAGCGCTGGCGTAGGCACCAACCGCATTTGCAACGAGAATAATGAATGTCCCTAAAATGGCTGGCGATAATACAGGCAGCACAACCAAACGCCAGTAATCAAAAATATTGGCTCCCAGAAGCGCGGCCGCGTCTTGCCAATCATCGTCGATGGCATCAAATGCGGGGTAAAGAAGTAAGATAGCGAGTGGTATCTGAAAGTAGGTGTAGATAAAGATTAAACCTGTGTGCGAATAGAGATTGAACTCGTCGATAAGACCCCATTGACGCAAGATCAACGTGATGGCTCCGTTGAACCCTAAAATAATAATAAATGCGAAAGCCAGTGGTACACCACTGAAATTACTGGTCATGTTAGTAAATGCAATCATCCACTCTCGCAAGCGGCAATCAACCCTATGCAGTGAAGCTGCTGCGATGGTTGCAATCACTAATGCAGTGACACTTGCATACAGTGAAATAGATAAACTATTGCTAAACGACTGAAGAAAAAAGGCAGAACTGAATATCTCTTCATAGTGTTCTAGTGACCACTCTTCTTCGACTAAGAAACTATTTATAAATACCCAAATCATCGGAGCGATTTGAAATAACACAAAGAATACGGCGAAGGGAATGAGTAATAGTGCGGCTCGTCCATGCTCTATTTTTAAACGTCGTGTTAAGTGAAGCCAACTCGTGATCGGCTGCTTTTTCAGTGGTGCAATAGTTTTGCTTTCCTGAATCTCTGCAGCATTTTTCATTGTATATGACCTCTTTGTAGAAGTTCTGGGGGATAAGGCTTGTCGTGATTCGCAAGGCCGAGCAGTTCACAAATCAAACCACATAACTGTGTTTGTAATACCGTAGCGGTAAGGTCCGATTCAGCTTGGTGAGACATTGCGGAACCTATTAAATAAAGTGGAACTTGACGCTCTTCTGCAAGAGTTCCACCGTGAGTTTTGTCATTATTCATACCGTGATCGCTAGTGATAACCAGTTGGTATCCTTTCTCTATCCACTCCGGGACAAAGTGAGAAAGAATCACATCTGCTTGGCGAGCTGAATTTCGGTATTCCGCCGAATCGAGCCCAAACTTGTGCCCAGCATCGTCAATATTCATTGGATGAACCAATAAAAAATCAGGGTCATAGTTAAGACGTAGCGCTTCAGCATCAAGGAACAGGTGATCATCGGGGTAGTGATCGGCGTGGTAGAACATCCCATGTTGAATTGAGAGAGACTTGTTGTTGGTGATTCGGTCGCGTATCGGCTGGTAAGGAGACTGATTATAAAGCTCACTGACCCAGTGGTATGCGGCGGCAGAGGTTGTTAATCCAGAATCTCGGGCAAGGCTAAAGATACTTTGATGCTTAGAGAGCCGACAAATCTGGTTGCTTACAATGCCACTATCAATTGGGCGAACACCAGTTAATAAGCACTCGTAAAGAGGACGAGAGAGCGAAGGAAGTTCAGACGTGATTCCATAGAAGCTTGCTCTGTTTGACTCGACGAGTGCGTTGAGGTAGCCCATACACTCTTGGGCTACCTGCTTACTTAGGCCATCGAGCACAATAAATATGACTTTATTGCTCATGTTAATAACCTTATCGTCCTTATTGGATATGAATAACGACGCTTTCTTGCCATTTACGTGGCAGTTTGCGAGCTGTTTTTTCCCAGCTAGTAAAGTCACCAACAGGTTTTGCATTAACATACTGCTCATTAGGCAGTAGTTTTTCAGTTACATCGGCAGGCATCTCTAGTTTATCGCTACGAATTGGGCGAGCATAGCCACGAGCAAGGTTTAGCTGTCCGGCATCACTAAGAATATATTCTCGAGTCAACTTTGCAGCATTTGGGTTTTTAGCGTATTTGTTGATGATAGTGGTGTAACCAGAAATGACAGAACCATCAGAAGGAATAAGCACAGTAAAGCGATCACGATTGATTTGATCTCGATAGTTAAGCGCATTGAAGTCCCATAGAATACCGACTTCGATCTCGCCTTTTTCAAGGTTTGCAATTGATGGATCGTTTAGAGACAAGCGACCTTGTTTTGCTAACTCACCAAATAACGTTAGAGCCGGTTCAATGTCTTTTTCATTGCCGCCTCGGGCAATAGCCGCCGCCAACACTGCGTTGTTAGCTTGTGAAGCAACGCCGACATCGCCAACAGTTACGCGATAATCACCGGTCAGAAGATCAGCCCAGCTTGTTGGTGCTTCCTTCACAAGATTATTATTCACGATAAACGCGATAGTCCCAGTGTAAGCAAGCATCCAATGACCATCTTCATCTTTTGCCCAATCTGGAATGTCGCTCCACGTACTTGGTTTGTAAGGTTGAGTTACCCCTTTTTTAACCGCTACTCGGCCAAAGGCAAAACCAACATCACCAATATCTGCGGTTGCATTTTTTTTCTCAGCTTCGAACTTGGCAATCTCTTGAGCAGAGCTCATATCGGTATCTTGATGTTTTAAGTTATACACCGAGCTCATATCTTCCCAAGTCTGTTTCCAGTTGGCCCACCCATCGGGCATTCCGATACTGTAAACTTGACCTTCTTTTTGAGCGGCTTGGACTAAGGTATCGAGGTCAGTATTTGCTTGAAGGTTCATCGTTGCAGCGAGTGCAGATAATGAAAGTCCCATCACTAATTTCTTCATCGTTTCATTCCTTGAATTGTCATTTAATTAGCCAGTAACCATCTGAGGTTGTGTTTTTTTGTGTATTTGGTTCTGAAAAGCAAAAAAGGTGCCATGAGTTATTTACTTTCATTTATGTATAAATAATTCCTTATTTATCAATTGGATGTCAGTTGTTGTGTGTAATAAACTGACTTGTTGATAAAACCAACCCCAGAAATCTATGATCAATGTTGGTGCTTATTTGTTTGTTTTTATGCATTGAAAAGTATTTGTGTAAAAGTGTGTTTTAAATTGAAAGATATGAACAAGCAGACATATCCACGATGGTATAAGGTTAATATGCAGTCTTAATTTTATTTTGATGTCTTATCGTGTTGGCACGGAATATCTCGATACTTGGAGTGGTACTAAAGTTCAAAAGTAGAGCAACAGATAATAGTTTTTGACAAAATTTTAAGAGTTTTTCGCAACGACAAAACCAATATCCTAAATACACTGCTGGGTAACGAGAATTTAACGTGTTACTTGATGAGTGAACTTCACTGATTAAAATCAGAAGGAATACAAGGATGATTGATATAAATAGTGAAATAAGTATGGATTTAGCGAGTCAGTCTGAGAGTGATTTGTGGTCCATGATATCGTCGAACTATATGACCGACGAAGTGAGTTTGTTAAACAGCCTACTGCCGCTTGCCACGCCTTCAGATGATGAGAAAACTGACATTGAAAAGGAAGCTATCGCGTTAATCAACGATATTCGTGCCGATAAAAAAGCGGTACAGATGATCGATGCATTGCTGCTTGAGTACAGTCTTGATACGCAGGAAGGAATACTCCTAATGTGTCTTGCGGAAGCCTTGATGCGTATACCTGATGCAGAGACGGCCGATGCTCTCATTCGTGATAAATTGACAGTGGCAGATTGGAAGTCTCACTTAAAAGGCGAGAATTCTGCGTTTGTTAATGCCTCGACCTGGGGGTTAATGTTAACGGGTAAAGTATGTGGCCTAGTTGGTAATTCTACACCTTCTCCAGTAAGCGCTATTAGTGGATTGGTAAATAAGTTATCTGAGCCAGTAATTCGTCAAGCAATGAACCAAGCGATGGCTATTTTAGGTAAGCAATTTGTTCTCGGAAGGACGATAGAAGAGGCGAATAAAAACGGAGCAGCCAAACGAAAAGCGGGCTTTGATCACTCCTTTGATATGTTGGGAGAAGCCGCACTGACCGCGGCTGATGCCAAAAAATATTTCGATGACTATATGTCGGCCATCGAAACTGTCGGCAAAACGGCGGCAAGCAGTCATGGTTCGACACCGTCTATTTCAATGAAGTTATCGGCTCTTCATCCTCGCTATGATGTTGCAAACGAAGCGAGAGTGATGGATGAGTTGTTTGAGGCACTGCTTATCTTAGCTAAGCGTGCAAGAGAGTTAAACGTACCATTAACGATTGACGCAGAAGAGATGGATCGGCTCGAGCTTTCTCTAAGACTGTTTAAGAAGCTTTACCAACATCCGGTCATTAAAGGTTGGGGGCAATTTGGTCTGGTCGTTCAAACATATGGGAAAAGAGCACTCCCGGTTTTTGCTTGGCTAAATCGGTTAGCGGATGATCAAGGAGACTTGATACCCGTGCGCTTAGTTAAAGGTGCGTACTGGGACAGTGAGATCAAGTGGTCTCAGCAGGCTGGTTATGATAACTATCCCGTTTTCACTCGCAAGGAAGGGACCGATGTGTCTTATCTTGCTTGTGCGCGTTTTGTTCTTCAAAAAGAGGTAAATCGGAACTTATATCCTCAGTTTGCTAGTCACAACGCACAAACAGTGACGTCAATTACCGTAATGGGTAAGGGAAGTGAATATGAATTTCAGCGTCTTCATGGAATGGGGGAAGCGCTGTATAACCAGGTGATGGCGAGATATGGCGCCAATGTTCGTATTTATGCGCCAGTGGGGAGCCATAAAGATCTGTTGCCCTATTTAGTTCGTCGATTACTGGAAAATGGCGCGAACAGTTCTTTTGTACACCGTCTGGTTGATGCAAGATGTCCTGTTGAACTCTTAATTCAACACCCAGTTGAACAGTTGTTAAGTCAACCCTCGTTTGATAATAAAGCGATTCCTCTTCCTCCTTTTATCTTCCCAGAACGGAAGAATTCCCGTGGTATCAATATCGATATTGATAATGAACGAGGGCCGTTTGAAGAGCATGTACACGCCTTTATGAACACGTCGTGGACGGCTGCCCCTGTTATCAATGGTAAATCTCTGTATGTTGATTTGATTAATAAAGGAGCAGAATCTGTTTCAGTCACAGCGCCATATGATCGTAAGGTGGTCGTGGGTTCAGCGATATATGCGCAAGAAGAGCACGTCGAGCTTGCGTTTGAATCCGCACAAGCTGCGTTTGGTGACTGGCAGCAGAGAAGTTATGAAGAAAGAGCATCATGTTTAGATAAACTGGCCGATTTGTTAGAAGAGAATCTAGCGGAGTTTGTAGCACTTTGTCACCAAGAAGCGGGTAAAACCATTCATGATTCGATCGATGAAGTTCGTGAGGCTGTTGATTTCTGCCGTTATTACGCTCGACAAGAAAAGGTTTTTGAAGCCGTAGTGTCAAAAGACTTTAACGGAGAGTCGATTACGACGTCACGCCAAGGGCGCGGAGTCTTTGTCTGTATCAGTCCGTGGAATTTCCCTTTGGCTATTTTCTTAGGTCCCATTGCGGCCGCATTAGTCTCGGGGAATACTGTGATTGCAAAACCGGCAGAGCAGACGAGTTTGATTGCGGTTAAGGCGGCGGAGCTTATCCATGAAGCTGGTTTCCCATCAGGAGTATTCCACTTGTTACCGGGCACCGGAGCAGAGTTGGGTAATGCATTAACCTCTCACTCTTGTGTTGCGGGCGTTGCTTTTACGGGGTCGACTCAAACTGCTCAAAAGATCAATCAATCTCTTTCTTCACGAACGTGTCAACCAGCGCCATTGATTGCCGAAACCGGTGGGTTAAATGCGATGGCTGTCGACAGTACTTCATTACCAGAACAAGTGGTTCGTGATGCGCTACGTTCCGCTTTTGCGTCAGCGGGACAACGATGTTCGGCGTTACGAGTGTTATGTGTGCAAGAGGATATTGCAGACCAAATTACTGAGGCAATTTCAGGTGCAATGGATGAGCTATCGGTTGGATTACCTTATCTGCACAAAACTGATGTTGGACCGATTATTGATAAAGCCGCGAAACAAAAATTGCAGGCTCATATTGATGAAATGACATCAAAGCACACATTGATCAAACAAATGCCACTGAGCGCTGAGTGCGAGAATGGCGATTTTATTGCTCCTTGTGTATTTGAAATCCCTGATATTTCCTGTCTTAAAGAGGAATCGTTTGGGCCAGTACTGCATGTTATTCGCTACAAGAGTACCGAGCTCGTTGAACTTGTCGAAAAAATAAATAACACCGGATATGGGTTAACCCTCGGTATTCATAGTCGCAATGAGACCACTTACCGTTGGATAGAGAAACACGCCAAAGTGGGGAACAGTTATATCAACCGAGATCAAGTTGGTGCCGTTGTCGGCGTTCAGCCATTTGGTGGTCAAGGACTATCGGGCACAGGACCAAAAGCAGGCGGACCAAACTACCTATATCGATTTACTCAAGTTAACCACATGGAGGTGGCACAATGAGCCAGAATTTAGCTCTCTTTAATACGGCTTTAAGCTCGTTTGATTCTTGGTCTTTAATTTCTCCTAAAGACAGACTTGTAGCCCTTTCGGTATGTAAACCAGCGATCCCTTCTGCTTATTTATCGGCATTTGAGTATCAATATGATTATGCAAAAGTCATTGTTGATAAAAATGAGTATCTTGTCAGCCCAACTGGGGAGTCTAATGAACTCTATACTCAGGGGCGAGGCGTTGCTGTGATGTTGGTTGATATCGATAAGGGAGAATCGCTTCAATCGGTATTCGCGATGTTGGCAGCAATCGTGATAGCGGGAAACAGCCTAATTATTTGCACTGATAATACCGACTTAACGGGAGCCATAACTCGCTTGGTTCAGACCAATCATCTGCCAGTAGGTATTATTGCCGCTTCTAGTCGAGCAGAATATTCCGAGCTTATGAATTACGACATTCGCAATTTTGTTTATATAGGCGACTCTATGGCCGTACCTTCTTTAAACAAAGCGCTTTCCTTAAGGCCAAGTGCAATTACCGCGTTAGTTGCTGAAACAGATTTGGTGGCGTTACCGGTCGCTAAAGATCCTATGCTAGCACTTCAATTTGTGACGGAAAGAGTTCGGACAACCAATATCACTGCGATTGGGGGCAACGCGATGCTATTAGAACTAGGGAGTGACGAGCACTGATTGCTCTTTGGCATGATGTACAAATGGGCGGCTATTCGTTTGTTACAATGAATAGCGTCCTTTTATGACCAATAGCGAGTCTTATAATGTGAAGGTGAAATACCTTCATATTTAGAAAAGGCATGAGTGAAAGCACTCTGACCTGAAAAACCAGCCATATCAGATATCTGACTTAGTTTTACATTTTTATTTTCAATCAACTGCTTAGCGTACTCAACTCGTTTGGTTAAAACGTATTGATGCGGGGTAACGCCAGTTTGTTTTTTAAATAAATTGTGGAATTGACTCTCACTTAAAAAGACACTCCCAGCCATCTGGCTCACAGAAATTTTATTTTGGATGTTGCTATGAATAAAGCAATCGATGATATCCATATTGAGTCGCTGACTATGGGTATGAAATGCACGAGCATGTTTTTTTAACAGCGCTACCACAGTGTAATTGCAAGCTTGACATAGGGAAGCATCATCTGGACAGGACCTGACCTCAGTCGCTAACATTCGAATTAACTGCGTTGTCGTCGCACTTAACCCGAAGTAACAATCAGAGAGAGCAAGTTCTTGCATTTGACTCATTGCAGATTCATTACCTTCAAGATTAGAAGCTAGGTTGAGAACTAAAATTTCAGAAGGCTCATCAATACTACTAAAAGCGTGCCTTGAGTCGGGCGTTATAATGCAGCCTTGGCCCGGTATGATTTTATTCCCACTACCGCTAATATCGAAATCAGCTTTTCCTTGAAGGCCAATAACAACTTGTAAATAGTCATGAGCGTGCCCAGAAGTTTCTGTTGAGAGTGTAATATTCTCAATTGGAGAGGGAGCTGGATAAAGCAATGGCTTTGAATATTGATTATATGACATATATATCCCTCCTTAGATTCATAATGGCACGCTGAGCTTGTTATTTTAGGCTTCCAAGTGAATGCCAATTATACTCTTTGTTGGTAAAAGAAATATATTGTTGGCAAAAGAACAATATTCTTTAGCCTAGGATAGCTTTGCTGGATGAGAAAATAAACAGGAATTAAAACTTGGTGAGTCGTTGGAGACAATAACAATAAGAGACGCGACAATTACAGCTAAAATCAATTAGAAATGCGATTGTCGTAGATGAATGATCAATTTAGGAAGAAATGGTGGCTACGACGGGATTCGAACCTGTGACCCCATCATTATGAGTGATGTGCTCTAACCAACTGAGCTACGTAGCCACTCTGAATCACGACGAACCTAACAGCAGTTCGTTAAAGAGATGGTGCGGAAGGAGAGACTTGAACTCTCACACCTTGCGGCGCCAGAACCTAAATCTGGTGCGTCTACCAATTTCGCCACTCCCGCATACAAATTGTGTTGAGCTTGCGCTCGCTTTTAATGAAAAATTTAGGTTTCATTAAAAGATAAATAATGGCAGGTCTACCTGGATTCGAACCAGGGGATGGCGGCATCAAAAGCCGCTGCCTTACCACTTGGCGATAGACCTACAGTGACAGCTAAATGCTATCAAATGCTCTTTCGAGCGTTCTATTTTTTTTTATAAAAATTTCTCTTTATAAAAAAACAGAATAGATGGTGCGGAAGGAGAGACTTGAACTCTCACACCTTGCGGCGCCAGAACCTAAATCTGGTGCGTCTACCAATTTC